>PETN01000080.1 GCA_002781365.1 Sulfurimonas sp. CG01_land_8_20_14_3_00_36_23 | reverse complement strand
ATATCATTTTACCCGATTGACACGGAATTATGAACGGTCCCGTAAAGTTTGATAAATAAAATAATGGTCTGCCTTATAGATACTAAGATTAATTGCAAACAAAACTGCACTTATGCTTTTTTTATAAAATTTATTAATTGATTGAAAATATACTTGTAATTTTCTTTTTATATAATTCAACTCCACAATCCGTTTAAATATCTCTTTATTCATTTCCCCTCCAACCTCTTCAAAATATCAAAACTCTCCATTTCAAACTTAGAAAAAGCGAACCATTTTTTGCCTAAATCTTTTAGACTTGCTCCTATGTGGTAGAGTTCTTTGCCATCTAGGATGAGAAATCTGTCGTGGGAGGCGTCGAACTTTTTGAGAGTGATTTTTGGGTACTGGGCGTTGTGTTTTTTGATGTCGAGTTCTAGTTGTGCGGTGATGTTTTTGGTGTAGAGGGTGGCACTTACATTTTGTTCTCTTTTGCAAAGCATGGTCAAAACACTCTCATCAATGTAATTATCCACAAGCACGATGCTCTCTTTTGCACTTTTGATAAGGTTTGAGACGAAGAGATAGGCATCGTAAATCTCTCCATCGTAAAAGATGCCTTGTGTAGGTTTGAGAGATTTTGCTTCTATGGCTTCAAAAAGTTTGTTGAATTTTTCGTCGTTTGTGAATTGTTTTTGTTCTAAAGTTTCGAGTCTTTGAAATACAAGAGCGTTGTTTGAGATGAGTTTTCGCATGTTTACAAAGCTTCTGATGATTTTTACACTTATCTCCACGGCAATATCGCTTTTTAAAACTGCACTCAGCATTGAGACACCTTGTTCTGTGAAAGCATAAGGTAAATATTTTGTGTGCTTGCCTCTGTTGCTTTCTAAGGTCACAGATTGTGACCTTAAAGAATTTTGTTCGCTTGAGGTCACAATTTGTGACCTCAAGTTTTGATACTCAGCTTCACTTAGCTGAAATCTAAAATCATCAGGAAATCTGTTCTCATTTCTTTTTACTGCTTGATTTAAAACTTTTGTTTCCACTTCATAAAGCTCTGCCAAATCTCTGTCAAGCATCACTTGCATACCACGAATGGTAAAAATTTTGTCTTTGATATTTTCTTCGTTTATCACTGATATTTTATGCATAGCCAATCCTAAGTGCTTTTATATATTATGGCGTTAAAAAAATGTTTTGGCTAAAAATATGACATTTTGAAATAATTTTAAATTTCATCACAACTCCACAACCCGCTCAAACATCTCCTTAATCTCCATCTCGTGGCTTATTAGAAATATCTGTCGGTATTGCTCTTTGATGGTGTGGAAGGCTTCTAGTATCTCCATCCTTCTTGCCTCGTCTTGACTTCCAAAAACTTCATCAAATGCCAAGAAACCAATGGAACTTGCTCCGCTTAGTTCCGTTAGAGTTTTGCTTATGGCGATGCGTAGAACTAAGTTTGCTAGGTCTATTTCTCCGCCTGAGTAGCGTTCTATGGGGTATTTTTTGCCCTCGTCGTAGATGAAAAAGTCGAAGTCGTTGCTTACTTCTATGTGTTGGTATTTTCCCTTGGTTATTTGCGCGTACATCTCCGAGGCGATGGCGGAGATGCGTGGTGCGACTTTTGCGTTGAGTTTGGTTTTAAACTCTGCTAGGCTTGTTTTTATTTTTTCATAATCCACCAAATCATCTTTTTTACTCTGTACTTTTTTCTTGTGTGTTTCGTTGTTGTCAAGAGCGTTTTGGATAGTTTTTATTTCGCCCTCTATACTTGCGATTTGTACTTTTATCTCATTTAATATGGTCGCTTTAGTCTCTATGGTTTTGAGCGTTGCTTCATGCTCTTCAAGTGTATGTTTGTGCTTTACATCTTCGTAGATGACGAGGTTAAACTCTGCTTCTTTTGCCTGTTCAGCCACGGTGAGTTCTTCTATCTTTTTTATAATGGCTGTGAGTTCTGCTTTAACGAGTGGTGCACGTTTAAGCTCTGTTTCCAAGCTCACTACGTGCTTGTATTGCGCTTCTATAAGTGTGAATTTTGTTATGATCTCTTTATGCAGTTTCTCATCGTATGAGAACGTCTCAAGTGCTTTGAGTTCTTCTTTGTTTTTAAGCCCTTTTTGCTCAACTTGTTTGAAATGCTCTTGTGCAATTTTGAGGTCGCCCAGTTTACTTTCTATCACTTTTAGCGTGTTTGTAAGCTCCAAAAACTCTTTCTCTTTTGGTTTCATTTGTGCTTCAAACGCAGCTTTTTGAGTCACTACATTTTGGAGCTGTTTTTTGTACTCGTCTATTTTTTTCTGATGCGCGTTATTTACGACTGAAACAAGCGAGTGGATGACATTGTCATACTCTTCTAAAAGCGGTCTTGTGCAGGTAGGGCAGGCTGAATCGCTTCCGAGCTCTCTGAGTTTCGTGATTTTTTCGTTTGTGATATCTATCTGCTTCTGTTCGCCTGCTATTTCGGCTTTGAGCTCGTTTTCTATGGTGTGTTTGTTCTTTATGTTTTCATCGAGTCCTGCGAGAGTTAACTCCAAATTTTTGAGCGTAAAGAGTAACTCGTCGTAGTTTCCACATGCCAATTCTAAGGCTTGAATGTCGGTTTTACTTTTGCTGTACTGCTCTCTTAGTTGCACGAGTTCTTTGGTAAGTCCCTCTTTTTTGAGGTAGTACTCTTTGAGTTTTTCTTGCTCTTTAAGTTGTTCTTGCAGGGAAATATATTCTATCTTAAAATGTGAAAGCTCTTGGAGTTTTTGCTGTTTATGCTCTAGTTCATGGTTTTGTGCAATAAGTTTTGCTTCGTTTAGAAGCTCCAGACTTTTGCTGTTTTTTATGAGTTCAAGTTCTGAGAAACGTTTCTGTTTTTCCTCTTTTGTTTTGGCAAATATTTCCAACTCTTTTTTTAGCTTCTGCTCATGGAGTTTGATGGCGTCAAGCTCTTTTGCCTTTAGCTCCACATCTTTGGCAAATGCCTCTTTTGTAGTTTTGTTGGTTTGTATCTGCTCCTGTTTTTCTTTTACATCTTCTGCGCTTAGTAGCACTTCATCAAAAGCGTTTATTTCTCGTTTTAGCTCACGACTTTTCTCAACTAAAGAGTTTTCTATGAAGTCGATTTTCTCCAAACCTAAAAGCTTGCGTATCATTTTTTTACGGTCTTCATTTTTGAGGGTGCTTAGACTTGTCAGCTCTTTTTGTGAAGCGAAGAGGGTGTGCATAAAAGCATCGCGGCTCATCTTTGTGAGGTTGACTATGGCGGTGGTAACCTCTTTGGCTCCTGTGGTCGTTAAATCGCCGTTTTTGTAGAGCTTTGCATTGGCTGTTAGAGCTTTTCCGCGGAACTCTCTTTGTATTTTGTACTCTGCGTCTTCAAACTCAAACTCGAGTTCTACAACTACGGCATCTTTTTCGGAGGCATTTGCATTGCGAATGACATCTTTTGTGCCTCTGTTTTTGAGTTCTCCGTAAAGTGCGAAAAGTATCGCTTCAAAAAGGGTCGATTTTCCGCTTCCGTTTTTGCCGATGATGCCCACCAAACCCTCGCCAAATTCGATGTCGTACGAAGTGTATTTTTTAAAGTTTTCTAGGTGGAGTTTAGAGAGAATCATCACGAGCCTCCTCATACTTGGCAAATAGTTCCTGCACTTTGCCTTTTAGTCTGTCGTACTCTTTTTCGTTTGCATCTTCTTTGATGTGCTCTAAGAAAAACTCTTCCAAAGAGAGAGCTTCAATGTCGCTAAGCTCTGTGTCGTTTGTACCAAGCTTGAACTCTCTTTTTATGCTCACACTCATGGCATGTGGAAAGAGTTTTTTGATGTCAGTGTTTTGGATGTCGATAGATTGCAGCGGTGTGAGGTTTATGAGCTTCACTTCGACGATTGCATCTTCTGTGTCACTGGCATCTATGAGCGCATTTTCATAATCTTCACAATCAAGCTCTTTTTGGACAATCGGGCGAATCTTTATCTCTTTGAATTCTATACTTCTTGGCATGTGGAAAAGTGAGGCAGTTTTAGAGTTAGTTGCATCGTCTAAGTTAATCTCTACAAACCCTTTGGAGTTACGTTTGTCATTTAAACTTGTGCGTTCGGTTGAACCGCTGTAGTAAACGTTTTCATGTTTTCCCACATGCCCAAAACCGTGCCAATGTCCGAGTGCGACATAATCCATTTCGTTGAAAAGATACTCTTTGGCATGTGGAAATACCCACTCGCCAAACTCCTGCATTAAGTAGGAGGCTCCGACGGAGCAGTGCATCATCATAATGTTCTTTTTGCTCTTGTCAATATTTGCTTCGCAAAGCTCAATTTGTGAAAGAGCAGTTGTCTCGTCGTTCATGTGGGGCAGAGTGTGGAAGATTGCATCTGCAAACTCCACCTTTTTGTACTCTTGGTTATATGAAACATAGATATTCTCAAAGTTCTCAAAAATCTTTAAAATGGGTGAGCTTAGGTTTGTTCTTGGTGTGGAGTGGTTTCCTGCAATGAGGATAAACGGGATGTTGAGAGCATTGATGATTTTAAACTGTTCAAGTGCAAAAGTGATGGCTCGATTACTCGGGCTTGAACGGTGAAAAAGGTCGCCTGTGTGTAAGACGAAGTCAGGTTTGATTTGCTTGATTTGCTCTACGACTTGGGAAAAAGCATCGTAAAAGTCTGCTTCTCTTTGGTTAATGTTCTCTTCGTTTAGAACGTCAAGGTCGTTGTAGCCAAGGTGTGTGTCGCTGAAGTGAATGATTTTCAAAATATCCCCTTAGAAAAGTTAAAATATTTTATCTAAATAACTCTTTTTTTCACAAAAATAGTTAGTATTTTATGCGTGCAAGATAGAGACCGTTACTTGGTGCGGGTTTTATCTTATATACCTTCATAGATGTTAACTGCTCGTTTATCTCGTGTGCATTAAGGTTTAAAAGTGCACTGACCATAAGCCTTATCTGGCTACGTAAAAAGCCATTCGCTTCAAAGTTTAAAACGATGAAACCTTTATGTCTGTAGGCGAAAGCTTTGTAGATAACTCTGGTGGTGGAGTTTACATCACTTCCTGTCTTCATAAAGTTTTTGAAGTCATGTTCGCCTCTAAAGAGTTGGATATTTTGTGCAAGCTTTGTGAAATCCACATGCTCTAAATAAGTGATGAAATCATCTGAGAAGGGGTTAGGCTCTCCCTCTTTTATAAGGTAACGATAGACTCTTTTTTTCGCACTGTATCTCGCATGAAAACTCTCTTGTACCTCTACTATCTTTTTGACATGGATGGTTTTTGGGAGCATCTGGTTGAGAACGACTTGGAGCCTTTTTAAGTCACTCCAAAACTCTGGTAAATCGATATGGCACACTTGCCCCGTTGCATGAACGCCTTTGTCCGTTCTTCCACTTGCTACAACACGAAAGTCGATACCAAGCTGATGAAGTACTTTTTCAAGCTGAGAGAAGATGGTGTTAGAGGTCTCAGTTTGAACTTGCGAACCTAAAAAATGGGTGCCATTATAAGCAAGGGTTAAAGCACATCGCATCTAAAATCTGGCAACTATTTTTTTTCTGTAGATGACATAGGTCACCGCAAGCCAAGTGATGGCAACGATAGGAATCGTGTAAAACACGAGCGTTCCTTGAAGTGCCAAGGTGGCACCATAGTAGAGTAAAATCCCCAAAAAGAGGTAGAGATAGACTCTTCCTTTTTGATGTCGAACATGCACCACCCCAATACTTGCAACCAAAAAAAGACTGATAACAGGAAAGATACTTAAGAGCACATCTGTAATAAACATGTGCGTTTTACTCTCTTTTCTATCCTCCGAAGTCCAATACGCAATAGGCGAGCGGTACTTTGTCAGACTTGTTGTCATAGTGTCGTTGATAAACATCGTCTCAAAGTTTATCTGCGAGAAGCTCTCATTTGAGTAGCTGTAGCCTTCGCCATTTAAAAGTTTGAGGCGAAGAACTCCAGAGTCATTGATAATCTCTGCTTTTTTAGCACCGATAAGAATCTCCTCTTTTTTATCTTTTTTAAACAAAACAATATCGGAGTAAGAACCATCAGGATTGTTCTCTCCTACATAAAGGAGCCATTCGCCAAAACTATGCCCAAACTCCGAAGCGGAGAGGTTAAACTTCGCTTCACTCTTTTTATAGGAGATAAAGTTACTCGATAAAACTGTGGCATGTGGAAAGAGAACAAAAAAGTCAAAAGCCAAAAGCGTTGAGAGAAGCAGGGCGGGCTTGAGGAGTGTTTTTATAATAAAGTTCGGACGAATCCCCAGTGAAAAAAGGACAACGATTTCATTGTCTGTTGAGAGTCTAAAGAGTGAAAGTGTCGCCGCAATAAAAAAAGTAACAGGCAGAGTGTAAAAGAGAATCTCTGGTAAAACAAAGAAATAGAGCTTCGCCATCTCCCATATACTGAGCTGAATGATGGCAGTATAGGTCGCTAACTTGATAAGAAAGATAACAGACGCAATGGAAAAAAGCGGCAAAAATATAGATAAAAAGAGAAGAGAAAGGTTGTTGATAATATATTTTTTAAGTCTATTCATCTCTAGTAATTTGCCTCAATATAAGCCAAAATAGGGCTATCAAGCATGAAAACTATAAAGGTGGAGAGTGCAAGAAAAGGGACAAATGGAACCGTCTCACTCTCTTTGCCTCTACCTCGAATAACAAGCATCACAGGCAAGGCTAAAAGTGCAGATAAAAAGATAGCTACAAGGGTGAGTTTCACTCCAAGAAGCGCACCCATCGTTGCCGCAACCATAATATCTCCCTCACCTAAAGCCTCAATAAAAGGGTAGGTGTGATAGTTCTTTGTCCAAGATGTGATAGCTTTTTTCGCGTTCGAGCGCGCGGCTGACGTGAGAATGTATGAGAGATAAAATCGAAGGAGTGTAAAACCACCTGCAAAGAGAAGTGCATTCTCAAAGTTAGAAAATATGCCCTCTATATTCCACGCTCCAAAAATAGCGAATACCATGGCAAGTAGGTTTAAAGAGTCTGGAACCATCTTGTATCTAAAGTCAATCACAGAGAGTGCAAAAAGCATTAAAAAACTTAGAGCGATTAAAAAGATAGGGTAACTGATGCCATATTTGTATGCCAACATTAGAAAAATCAAACCTGATGCGAGTTCGATAAGAGGGTACTGTATAGAGATTTTTGCATCGCAAAAGTAACATTTTCCTCGCAGAAGTATCCACGAGATGATAGGGATGTTATGCCAAGGTTTGAGCTTGTTTTGGCAAGAGTAACAGTGCGAAGCTGGAAAAAGAATGCTCTCATCTTTTGGAACTCGCAAAATCACGACATTTAAAAAGGAGCCGATAAGTGTTCCTAAAATAAATGCGAAAAGTAGTTGTTCTGTCATTTAAGCCCTCCAAAGCGGCGTTCAATTTTTTTGAATTTTTTTATAATTGTTTCTAGTTCATCTGTAGAAAAATCTGGCCACAAAGTGTCGCAAAAGAAAAGCTCTGCATAGGCGGACTGCCAGAGTAAAAAGTTTGAAAGTCTGTGATCGCCACCTGTTCGGATAAATAAGTCTACTTCATGCTTACAATCAAGAGCCTCACTGAGCATCTCTTGGGTTATCTCTTCTGGGCTGTTTTTTATCTTATTGACTGCTCGGAGAATCTCATCTTGCGCACCATAGTTGAGCGCTAAAGATTGTACCAAACCATCACAATGTGCGCTTTTTTCTTGAACTTCTAGAATAACCTTCTGAAGAGATTTTGAAAATCCTCCTATATCGCCAATCGGTTCAAAGCGTACATTGTTTTGCAGATAAACCTCTGTCTCATTTTTGAGATAGTTCTCTAAAAGTTTCATCAAAAACTCAACTTCCAAACGAGGGCGTTTCCAGTTTTCAGTTGAAAAAGCGTAGAGGGTCAGTCGCTCAATATCACTGTTTTTGGCGCAGTAGGTTGTAATCTCTTTAACAACTTTCGCACCTGCTTCATGCCCTTTGACTCTCTTTTTACCTTGAAGCTCTGCCCAGCGACCATTGCCATCCATAACGATGGCGATATGTTTGGCTTTGTTCATATACTAACATCCAAAAGAGAGTTGATATTTGCCTCATAAAGCGGCGAGATGTTTTGTGCAAGAGTGATAGTGATTGTATAGGAAAATTGGTTCATATTCTCTTCCAAAAAGTTTTTTGTTTTTTCAAAGGCTACATTGAGATTTACACTTACGCTCTCGTTTTCAAGAGATACAATACCCGAGATTGGACCCAAAAACTCTAAGGCTGCATAGAAATCTATCTGGCTTTTTTTTGTTTTCTTATTGTACCTTTTTTTCATTTGTAAAATGGAGAAATAGTTTTGATACTGTAGAGGGATTGTCATCGTCTGGTTTTGTAAAGAGAGCAAAAGATTGGCACTGTTTGTGAACTCCTCTTTGGATGTCGCATTTGTGAGTTGTTCCATAAGTGCTTGCTTGAGCGTAGCTTCGGGCTTAGGAGAGTTTAGGAGTGTGGCTAAATCTTTTAAAGTGTAGTGCTGTGGAGCATTTTGAAAGAGCGTTAAGAGTTTAGGCATTTTCACAAGGTTTGAGAGGTTTGGAAGTGAATCTTTACCTTGTGTGATTTGCGACCAATATTTTGCCCCTTCACTTAAGGGTTTGTCACTCTGTGCCGTGAGTGTTTTGCTCTCAAGCAAGACAGAATATTTGTTACTTCCTAAGTTTTTTAAAATCTCAACCGAGGCAAGTTTTAGAATTGCTTTTGCCTCTGTAGGGTTAGAAGCGAGAATCTTCGCTAAAGAAGTTATCTGTGAGAGAGAAAAACTCATAGACTCTTTGCGCAGTCTAAAATGCCAAAGGAGAGTTTGAGTTTATCTGCATGTGGAATGGACTCGACTATGTCTCTGGTGATGAACTCTATCTTGTTTGTATCGCTTCCAAAGTCCGAAGAGTCTTTGAGAAGATTTAAACAAACAGCATCGAGATTTTTAGCTTTGAGCATAGACGAAGCATTTGTAATGGCGTTAAGTTCATCCATCTCCGCTTTGAAGCCAACGGTTGTGATTCCCTCTTTGTCTAGAGAAGCCAAAATATCAATGTTCTTTTTTAAAGTAAGCTCAAACTTCTCGCCTAATGCCTCTTTTTTGAGTTTACCTTTTTGTGCAGATAGAGGAACATAATCACTCACTGCCGCCGCCATAAAGAGGTAGGGTTTTTTCTGAATCTGGTGGATATGTTCATCGCGCATAAGTGTTGCCTTAGAGAGTTTACCCTTTTTTGCAATGCGAAGTGAGGCTTCGAGATACTCTAGCATCTCTGCTGTGTCTGAAACCTCTATAGTATGCATATTTTTTGGAAGTTGTGTGTCAAACTTTGTAGCGATAATGTTGACATCTGCACCTCTGCAATAGAGCGCAGTTGCAAGAGTTGAAGCCATTTTCCCGCTTGAAAAGTTAGATAAAAAACGAACTTCGTCAATCTTCTCTACCGTTCCGCCACCTGTAACAACTACCATTCTATCTTCCCAAAACTCCTCTTTAAGCAAGGTTCTAGCACTTTGCCAAAAGATGTCTATTGGCTCAGCCATCGCACCATCGCCTGTAGTTTTGCAAGCGAGTTCTTTGGTCTGTGTATCTAAAAGTGTGTAGTTTGCAATGGCTAACATTTTTAGGTTTGCTTGTGTTATAGGGTTGAAGAGCATATTTGTATTTGCTGAGGGCGCAAGTACTTTGGCATGTGGAAATGCAAGCGCACATTGAAGAAGCATATTGTCCGCTATCGCATTTGCAAGTTTAGCAATCGTGTTCGCAGTTGCAGGGGCGATAACAAACAAATCTGCCCACTCTGTAGTTTTGATATGGTTATGGTTATTGACCCACGACTCATTTGTATCGTCAAGTACCTGATTTGAAGTGAGGGTCTCAAAGGTAAGTGGCGTGATGAACTTTTTCGCGGCTTCGCTCATCACTACTTTGACCTCTGCACCAGCTTTTATAAAGAGTCGTACAAGTTCGAGTGATTTGTAAACTGCAATAGAGCCTGTAACACCTAAAAGTATCTTTTTCTCTTTTAATAAATCTGTTGGAATAAGCATGATTATCCTTTATTTTTTTGCAAAAAACTTGTAGTAAAAATCTTTGATGATTCTCATCTTTGTTCTACTGATAGCCAAAGAGCCACGCTCCACTCTTCCGCTTGGAAGTGTCGTACCTGCCGCAATCATCACGTCATCTTCAATCGTGAGAGGTGCGATTAACTGGCTGTCGCTTCCTATAAAGACATTTTTACCGATAATCGTTTTATATTTGTGGATGCCATCATAGTTGCAGGTTATCGTACCCGCTCCGATGTTTGTGCCCTCATCTATCTCTGCATCGCCTAAATAGCTCAGATGCCCAGCTTTAACACCTTTAAGTCTGCTTTTTTTAATCTCTACAAAGTTTCCGACATGCGTATCTTCTATGCTAGAGAGTGGGCGAAGATGGGCTAAAGGTCCAACATCTGAGTTTTTTACAATAGAGTCTTCGATGATAGTTCCTGCTTTGATATGGGAATCTTTGATAAAACTATTTCCTGTGATTCTACACCCATTCTCAACGATGCATTCGCCTTCGAACATAACACTCTCTTCGATAAAAGTCGTGCTAGGGAGTTGCATGATGACACCTGCATTCATCCAAGCTGTTTTGATTCGCTCCTGCATAATCTCTTCTGAATCGCTCAAATCTTTCTTAGAGTTTACCCCTTTGAACTGCTCTTCATCCACCAAAAGTGGTGAAATGGTGACTCCATCCGCTTTTGCAAGGGCTATAACATCCGTAAGATAGTACTCTTTTTGCGCGTTGTTGTTATTTAAAAGCGGTATATACTTTTCTAAAATAGCTTTTGAAAAAGAGTAGATTCCTGCATTGACCGTGCTTACTTTGAGTTCATCTTCTGAAGCATCTTTTTGTTCGACTATCTTTTGTACATGCCCATCTTCTATGATAACACGACCATAGCCATCTGGATTTTCTAAATCAAAAATCGACATAATAATCTCAGAACTCTGCTCTAAAAAACCTTGCAGGGAGTCTGCTCTTAGGAGTGGCATATCTCCATTGAGGACTAAAACTTTTTCATTTTTTAGAGTGACATTTTTCATCGCTCCGCCCGTTCCAGGGAAGTTCTCTGCATCTTGTATGGAAAACTTTACATCATCAAAAAGGGTGCTCATTTGCTCCATGACTCTCTCTTTTTGGTGGGCGACTACGACTGTTATATCATCTGAGAGTTCACGCGAAGCTTTGATGATATGATAAAGCATAGGTTTTCCGCTTATCTTATGAAGCACTTTTGCTGTATTGGATTTCATTCGACTCCCTTTACCAGCAGCCAAAATTACGATACTTAGATTATTTTTATTCATTTACTCTCTTCTTTACAGGAAATATTATCTTTTCTAATTATAAATTCGTCCGCTATTTTACCCTCTATTGTTAAAAACTTGGAAGTGAGCGTCGTTGGTGTTATCTCAAGGATAATCGAACCCATCGTCTCAAATGCAAATGGCATAGCAGGGTGTTTGAGCGTTGCTTGGTCTAACTTGGATGAAGAGCCGCAGAGTTGATAGAGTGTACCACTATTGCTAGATGCTTGTAGAGGCTTCGTGTAGCAAGACCTATTATCTTGTACAAGGTGCTTTTGTGCATTGAAGGTAATACTTTTTCCAACATGTGCCACCATCAGTTTAGAGCGCTCATAGCCGTGAGAGTGTCCACTTAAAACTAAGTCCACACCAAATGCATCAAAAATAGGAACAAAGTTCTCTCTCATCTGTGTCATTCTTCCCATACTGTCATAAAAGTTATCAGATTTGTGTCCGCCATCTGTGTAGGCTGGAGAGTGAAAGGTCACAACAACCCAAGGTTTTGTATTTGCTTTTAAATCTTCTCTGAGCCACGCAGCCATTGCGCCATCTGAACTTCTATCTACTCTTTCGCTATCGAGCATCACCAAGTGTAGATTGCCGTTATCTATAGAGTAATAATTTTCACTTCTACTTCTAACTCCGCCACTCTCTCCTTGCGCTGGGAAATCCCATATCTCATCGAATGCCCATCTTCTGTTATCGTGATTTCCAATAATCGCCCAAGGAACAAATCTTTTTACGAGTTCTATGTAGGGTTCAAAAAGAGTCTCATTGTACTGTTTTTGCGTTCCGCTTCTGTAGGCGTTGTCCCCTAGAAGAATCCACATGCTAAGCGCGTTGAAATTATTGTTGATATATTGGAGCATCTGCGCATAAACTTTTTTTTGATTCTCGCCTTTTTCTCCGCTGTCACCGATGACCCAAACTCTTTGTGAATCGGCATTTTTACATAAGGTTGTAAAACTTCTTCCGCTGTTGTCAATGCTCATAGACTCCGAGGATACAGAGTAGAAATATTTTGTACACTCTTGGAGTTTTGGAATCACGACTTTGTGTTTCTTTTCGAGTTTATCTCCCATAAGGACGTGATTGAGATTTTGTGGAGTAAGTCCATATGCTACGTTTGAAAACTCCTCTTGAGGCGTTTGCCACTTCAGAGTAATAGAGTTTTGTGTCTGCATCAGTAGATAGGGCTGACGCTCTACAAACTGATAGCTTCCGTAAGATACATCAATCAATCTGCCAACGCCGTAAAGAGAAGCAAGCAGAAGAATAAAGAGAATGGAGTTTCTAATATACTTTTTCAATTTTGTCCTTCATCTTGGAGTAAATAAACATGGTTGAGAGTGTTCCTATAATTATACCAGCAAAAATATCACTTAAAAAATGGTCGCTATCAAGGAGTCTTGCACTTGCACAAACTACTGCTAAAGTAAGCCACAAATAGATATATTTTGGAAATAAAATCACAAAATAGGTAAAGAGTGCAAAAAGCGTGGTTGTATGTCCTGAGGGAAAAGAGCTGTAGGTTGTGGGAGCTTCTGCAACAGTTAAAAGATGGAACTTGAACTTTTCAACAATCCCCATATCAAAGTTTTGAAAAAGTAGAAATCCATAAGCATCGCCATCGTCTCTTAAACCCCATGGACGGATGCGAGCAAAGATAAACTTTGAAAAAAGGCTTATGAGTCCTGAGAAGATGTTGACATAGAGTAAAAAAAGAAATCTCTCTTTATAAAGCGTATTTTGTTTGATGTACTTGAAAAAAACAGAGCCGAGAATAGCAGAGCCAATGTACCAATGCGACTCCCCGAACATACTGATAAAATCACCCAAAGCTTCGTAGGTCTCTCTGTTGTGTATAAAATAGAGTGCAATCGTTCTATCTAAAAAAAAGTATGAGAAGAGTATAGCGCTCAGGAGAGAGAGCGTATAAACTATATATGTTTTTTTTGAAAATATCATTTGAGACCTTGGTAGTTTTGGCATGTGGAAAAGTCGATAGTATTGACTCTTCTTTCGTTGAGTATTATATCAAACTTGGCATGTGGAATGAGTCGCTCACACTTCATATATTTGGATAAATCTTTTTTGAAAAAGTGTGTGTTGATGATGAGTATATCTTTTCCCAAAGGAGAACCCTCTTGCCAAATATCAAACTGATCCTTCCTGTCATCAAGAAGATAAACGGAGGAGTTGTAGGGCTGGTTGTAAAAAAGAGCACGTGAAGCGAGCGTCCAGTTTGTGACGGCTATTGCAGCATTTGGATTCTCTTGTATCGTCCCATTTGCCCTTTGCATAATAGTGTCCCAGCCATAAATATCACGATGAAGGGATTGATAATCTGGCAGAGGAATAAACTTAAAGCCAAGTTCAGCGTATGCAAGAGAGCTTAGAAGAAGTCCAAACCCTATGGCAAATTTCAAATATTTTTTAAAGCCTATAAGATAAAAAGTTCCAATAGGGATAAAAAGCATATAAAAAAGAGCCGACCAGTGTGGAAGGGCAGTTTTGTAGAGGGAAGCATAGGTAAAAAAGCCAATCATAACCCAGCCAAAAAGCGCACTCAAAAAGAGAGAATCGTTTTTACTTTTTGTTGCTCTGTATAAGCCATAAAAAGCGAGAGGAAAAAGAAAAGGGTTATAGGCTCCAAACTGTGCCGCGATGGAACTTAGAAAACCACCCCAATTGATCTGCTTTGCTCCAACAACATGGCTGCTTTGATAGCTGAAACTTATCCAATCGTTTTGAATATTCCAGAGAAGTACAGGTGAAATGAGAAGCAGTGCAATAAAAATGCTAGGAATAATTTTAGGTGTAAAGAAGAGCTCATATCTTTTTTTGATGAGAAAATAGAGAAGAATCGGAAGAACAAAAAGAACCGCCGTATATTTACTCAAACCTGCCAGACCAAGAAGCAGACCAAGCAAAATCCACATGCCAAAAGAGTTCGTTTTTTCCAGCTGAATCACCGTGAAAATAATTGGTAAGAGAAGGAGGAAAAGGAGCGTATCGGGCATAAGCATAAGAAAAAGTGCATTAAATAAAAAAGAGGCATGCAGGGCAAGAACAGCTACAAAAGCCTCACTCGATTTTTGGTTGATTTCATAAATGAGTTTATAGATAAAAAGAGAGGTTACAAAGCCGATAATTACTGCCGCAACACGTGCTCCAAACTCATTGACTCCAAAGAGAGAGGTGAAAATATACTCTACCCAACCAACTAAAGGAGGGTGGTCAAAGTAGCTTAAATCTAAGTGGAGTGCATAGAGAACATAGTGTGCTTCATCGACGCCTAAGCCCACAAATGGAGCGAGAGTTAGCCTTATAAGAGCTACAAAGCTGATGAAGTATAAAAAAGGAGCGTGTTCTTTAGTGCGTAAGTTCATCAAGTTTAAATTTTAATGTGTTAAATACTAAATCAGGTGTAATAACCTGAATACATTGGTTGTCTGTACATGGCGTTTTTCTATGGTTTGAAGCACTTACACATGGACTACAAGCCATACCTGCATAGATAGGCGTAGTTGGTCCGAGGGAGCCGTAAAGGGCAGGTGTCTCAGGTCCAAAAATAACAAAAGTATGCATCTCTGTGATAGACGCAAAGTGTGCAGGACCAGAGTCATTTGTGAGCATAAATTTAGAGACACTATAGAGTGCAGGTAACTGTAAAAATTTCACCGCACCTGCAAAGTTGATACATCTTGCATCGTTGACATAATCCGTTAAAAGTTGCGCTCCCTCTTTTTCTGCAGGCGCACCTGTGAGAAGGATAAGCGCATCTGGATTATAGGCTAAGATTTTTTTGATGACATCCCCATAATTTTCTCTATCCCATCTTCTTTGAGGAAGGAGGTCTGAGGCATTAGAGTTGACTAATATAATTGGATTTTTCTCTTTGTCAAATGTTGGATACATCTCAGAAATGATAGCTTGAACACTCAGTTGCTCCTCTTCGCAGATAACTGCTTTTGCTATTGTTATCTCTGCGTCATCAATCACTCTTTTTGAGTAAGGAAGTTCCTCTTTTTCGCTTAGAAGTGCATCCACAAGAGAGATGAAAGTTTTTGCGATGTGTTGATGCGGATTGTAGGCTACTTTATGTGTTAAAAAATCACCTCTGTAGAGCCCCTCATTATGAAAAGCATGAAAACCAACACGGTTTACTGCGCCACAAGTAGCAGTTAAAAGTGCTGTAAAGCGAGAGAAAAGTTCTAAGTCGATAACTGAGTCAATCTCATTTTTACGACACCAGCTTAAGAAGCCTAAGGCACTTGTTGCGAGATTGAGAATTGAGCTCTCATCTATAGTGTAAATATTCTCCTCTTTGACTGTCTCTAAAAGTTGTAAACTTACTTTGTTTTTAGAGAAGATTACAAAGAAGAGTTCGCCTTCTATATTTGCTTTGAGTTTTCTCATAGCTGGATCCACAATGATTGCACTTCCCATCTCCGAGAGCTCTATAAAAAGTACATTTTTAGCTTTTATCTTTTTTGTCGGTGCAAGAAAATCTACAGTTTTTTTAATAATCGTGCCAATAAAAGCAAGTGGAACACCCGCATAGTAATCAATATTTCTCATCGTATCTACATTCATAAAGTTTTTTTCCTTAGTTAAATTTAAGTTGCTCTTTTACTTTTTACCCAAAAGTATGAGCCTGGAAGCGAGCTGATAATAAGAAGCAAGCCATAAAGAATACTCATCGCCAAAACTTTTGTCTCATCGGCACCTACAAGCATAAATATACCCACCATTGCCCCTTCTCTGATTCCCCATCCTGCAAGAGAGATCGGAATGATTGTAAGTAGAAAAACAGGGGGAACGGCAATAAGAAAAGTTTGAAAACTCATGTGAAAATCAATACTTAGGGCAAGCGCATAAAGAGTAAGTATAGACAAGATATGAATACCTACAGAGAGTGCGATGTGAAGATAAAGTAGATTTCTATTTGCGTATAATTTATTGAGTCTTATTGCCAATCGATGAAAAAGATTTAAAAATTTGTAGTTTGCTAAAAAAGCTATCTTCTCAAGATGAAAAAGAAGTGCAAATCCAATAATGCCACCAAGTGTAATGATGATGATAAGAAGTGAAAAATCTTTATCAAAAGTTCCGTAAAAGAGGATAGTTGCAATGAGGTTGAGTACCAATAGCCCCACCAAACCCACAAGTCTATCCACAAGCACACCGTAAATAGCATCTTTTTTGTCATACCCTTTTTGTGTCAAGTCGATTATCTTAACAGCATCGCCGCCTATGCTACTTGGAAGAACCTGATTGAAAAAGCTACCTTTAAAATAGCTTTGAACATAGTAGGAAAGAGTCTCTTTAAAGACTAAAAGTTTCATAATAAGAAGCCATCTATATGCAGCGAGATAGGTGCTAGACAATTGGAAAAGTAGGGCAATGAGTATCGTTCCACCATGGGACTTTGCAAGAATGTTAAGTAAGTTATTAAAATCTACATACTGAAATAAAAAATAAAACATAACAATAGTAAGAATTAGTTTTAAAATATTTTTCATGATTTGCCGTATTTAGGATTATTGTGATTCTATCAAAATTATTATTAAGAGTTTATTTTACGTTTGTAACTCTATAGATATAGAGCGTTTTTTCGCCCTTTATCCCTTTCTTCACAGTAATGGAATCTATCAGTTTTATATCGTTGTAGAGTGCGCTTAGACGTACCTCTTCAGGGTCTCTTGTAAGCACTAATCCATCTTTTAAAAAATCATCCTCTCTCCACATATCATACTGTGAAAAACGTGATTCAAGAATAACATCTGTCTCTGGTCTCTCTTTGAGATAGTAGTTTAAGTAAGCAGCAATAGTCAAATGGTCTCCATAAAAACTATCTCCCTTTTGTGAATGTGTTTGGAGAAGTTGTACAGCTTCTCTGTTCCCATACATTCTATCTTGTACGATTTCTAGATAGAAGAGAAATCCTAACCTGCCGATGATGGTGAAAGTGATAGCAATGATGAGACCTACTTTGAAGGTTCTTACCAGTTTGTATCTCTCAAAGATATAAGCTGTGAGAATTGCCCCTCCTATATAAGCGGGAGCTGCATAGTTGAGTTCCATTCGAGTAAAGAAGCTCTTATAAAAGAAAAAGAGTAAAATCGTGATAATACTGAGTGAAAGAAAAAAGAGTTTTTCCTCTTTGAAGTAGAGTCTCTCTTTTACTAGAAAGTAAAATAATATAGCGGTAAAAACAGGAGAAAAAATCCCAAATTGACCTGCAAAAAACTCTAAGAAAAGGTTTGGATAGAGTTCAAATGTTTTAGAAGAACCATGCTCTAATTGAAAAGCAAAACTTATCCACTCATTTTGATAGTTCCACCATAACATAGGAGAGACTACTATAGAAGCTACAAGTACCGCGAAGTAAAAGTTTCTATTTAAAAAGATGTCTCGTCTTTTAAGAACTATAAAAATCAAAAGCATAAAAACAAAGAGTATCGCACTATATTTGCTGAGCATCATCAATCCGAGCATCACTCCTGTAAGGAGATAATCTTTTGTCGCTCCATAAAATATTGCTCTGTATGCATAATATAGAGAGAGTGTCCAAAAAAGAATAAGAGGCGAATCGGGTGTTGTTAAAATATAACCTGCGTGGACTAAGATAACACTACTAAAGATTATGAGTGCATTGAGTGCTACTTTTTCACCAAACATTTCATGAGAGAGTTTAAAAATATAGAGAGCACTTATACTCATAGAAAAAACATTTACAAGTCTAATTCCCCACTCAGACTCTGAAATAAAATTTGTTAAAAAAATAAAATAGGCAATCATGGGAGGATGGTCATAGTAGCCACTCTGTAGATGATGACTCCACATCCAGTAATATGCTTCATCCCCATGAAGAGGTAAGTAGGCATTGTATAGAGTGCTTAGGATTGCAATGAATAAGATGAGTAGATAGGCACTGTTTTGTGGTGTTTTATATAAAGTGTTAAGCATAATAAAAATTGTCCATAATTTATTTGATAGCGCAATTGTACTCTATTCGCTTGCATATATAAAATAAATTGGTAAATAATCTTTTTTACTGTTTAGCCTAATATTTTTTGTGGTATTATAAGCCTCATAATAATTTGTAAGGTATTTGAATGGATTTAGGCACAGTAATTGGTATAGTTTTAATCATGGCTCTTCTCCTTGGAGCTATGTCTATGGGTGTTGGTGTTGGTGCTTATATTGATATTCCATCTGTTTTAATTGTTGTCGGTGGTAGTATTGGCGCATTGATGATATCTTTTAAACCATCACAAATGAAAGCATTTACTAAAGTCTTTATGATAGCAATTAAACCTCCACAAGAGGATGTTGGTGAGTTGATAAAAAAACTTGTAGATTTTGCAACTAAAGCTAGAAAAGATGGGATTTTGGCGTTAGAGAGTGATGTAAATGCTGAGCCAAATGAATTTTTAAGAAAAGGTCTCTCTATGGCAATCGATGGGAGTGAACCTGATACAATCCGAGAACTCTTAGAGATTGATATGGAACAAACAAGTACACGTCATAAAATTCATGGCTCTATATTTAATCAGTGGGCTGGGCTTGCAGGAGCAATGGGAATGGTTGGAACACTTATCGGTCTTGTTGCGATGCTTCTAAATATGGCAGATCCATCTGCAATTGGTCCATCTATGGCAGTTGCCTTGCTTACAACCATGTATGGTGCAATGATTGGTAATATTTTTGGAACACCTATCTCTAATATTTTAGCTATAAGAAATGATGAAGAGACTTTAGTGAGAGAGATGATTATCTCTGGAATCATGTCTATCCAATCAGGAGATGCTCCAAGAGTACTAGAAGCTAAGCTTTTAGCTTTTATGGCTCCTAAAGAACGTGTGAGCCAGTTTGAATAATGGCTAAGAAAAAATGTCCTGATTGTGAAGAGTGTTTACCAGCATGGCTAGCTGCTTTTGGAGACTTGATGTCTCTTTTGTTATGCTTTTTCGTTCTTCTTCTGTCAATGTCCAGTATGGATGCAAAAAAAATATCGGAAGCGATTGGTTCTCTCTCTGGTGCAATGAGTGTGCTTGAGGGTGGAACGAAAACTGAAATATCAAAACAACGTATGCAACAATCTACACCGATTGATTCAAATGATGAAACTTCAGAGGCTGTAAATAAAGTCACACAGGCAGCTATAGATGCAAATGAGATGATGGAGAAAAGCCAAAGCCCTACTATTTCAGTTGAAGAGGCTCAAGATGGTTTTGTTATAGAACTTCCTGCCTCTTTGCTTTTCAAATCAGGAAGTGCAGTTATAGAAAATGAAGATGCACTTCTATTTTTAAAAAGAATTGCTCTTATAATAGAAGAGTTACCAAAAAATTTAGAAGTGAGTGTCCGTGGTCACACTGACAACCTTGGACCTGGTAAAAATAGTCTCTTTAAAGACAACTGGGAACTCTCCTCTGCGAGAGCAATAGCAGTTTTACAAGAACTTTTACTTGATGGTGTAGCACCAGCTAGAATTAGCGCTGCGGGTTATGCTGAGTTTACTCCAATCGCAACCAATGTAACAGAGAGCGGAAGAGAAAAAAATCGTAGAGTTGAATTACATTTTTATGGCAAAAAATCTGAAAAGCAAGAGAGTGTCAGTAGTTCTATCTTGGACAAGACCACAGCTAAATAATGATTAGAATACTTCTCCTATTTCTCTCTATAGCCTCAATATTGGGTGCTGCTGAGGCTGTTACTATCCCAACAATGAATTTTTCTCTCTCAGCACCTGATTCTCCTGAGCAACTTGTGAGTTCTCTCAATGTTCTCGTAGTCCTTACATTACTCTTTTTAGCCCCTAGTATGGTTCTTGTGATGACAACTTTTACTAGGTTTGTTATTGTATTTGGTTTTTTAAGACAAGCACTTGGAACACAGCAAGTCCCACCAACACAGATTTTAGTAATGTTGGCAATGATTTTGACATTTTATGTGATGGAACCTGTTGGAACAAAATCGTATGAAAATGGTATCAAACCCTATATAGAGAAGAAAATAGGGTATGAAGAGGCCTTTGATAAAACAGTGCTTCCTTTTAAAAACTTCATGATTCGAAACACGAGAGAAAAAGATTTAGCGCTCTTTGTTAGAATCAGAAAGATGGAGAATCCGCAAACTGTTGCAGATGTTCCTTTATCTGTCATCATCCCTGCCTTTGTAATAAGTGAGCTTAAAACTGCATTTGAAATAGGATTTTTACTCTTCTTGCCATTTTTGGTTATAGATATGGTTGTTGCATCTATATTAATGTCTATGGGTATGATGATGCTCCCTCCTGTAATGATCTCTTTACCATTTAAGATTCTTATTTTTGTGCTCATTGATGGCTGGAATCTCATTATAGGCAATTTAATTGCCTCGATAAAATAAAAGGTGTTGTATTGGAATGTAACTATTTCGGAGAGTGTGGCGCATGCTGTGTATATGAGAATGGCTATGAAGCTCAGTTAAGTGAAAAATTAGAACTAAATAGAAAAAGGTTTGAACCATTTTATAGTGATGCAATATTAGTTTTTAAATCACCACAAGCACACTATCGCTCTCGTAGTGAGTTTAAAGTTTGGCATGTGGAAGAAGAGATTTTTTATGCGATGAATCACATAGAACACAAGGGCGTAGTTCTCATAGATGTATGTTCACAGGTAAATGAACACATAGGCGCACTTATGCCAAAACTCTTTGACTCCATAAGAGAAGAGGGAATTGGCTTTAAGCTTTTTGGTGCTGATTTTTTAAGTTCAAGTGAGGGAGAAATCGTTGTTTCTCTTCTCTATCATAGAAGACTTGATGAGAAGTGGCAAGAGGCGGCTACAAAAATCGCAAAAAAACTAGGCATCTATATTATTGGACGCAGTAGAAAGCAGAAGTTGATAATCGGGCAGGATTTTATAACTGAAGAGTTAACTATCAATGGTGAACGCTTTAAATTTAATCATATAGAAAATAGTTTTACACAGCCTAATCCAAGAGTCAATGAGCAGATGATAGCGTGGGCTTTGAAGAATTTCTCAAATATAGAGGGTGATTTATTAGAGTTATACTGTGGTGCTGGTAATTTTACTATTCCCTTTGCAAAACACTTTACTAAAGTTTTAGCAACTGAAATTTCTAAATCTTCTATCAATGCAGCAAAAGAGAATATGCTTTTAAATTCGGTAGAAAATATTGAGTTTGTTCGAATGAGTGTGGAAGAGTTTGTTCAAGCGCTTGATGGAGTCAGAGAATTTAGCAGAATGAAAAGTATCGATGTTGCTACTTATAATATTAACAGTATTTTTGTAGATCCTCCTAGAAGTGGTATGGATGAAGCCTCATGCGAGTTTGCATCACGATATGAGCATATTTTATATATTTCATGTAATCCAGAGACTTTAGCCCGAGATTTGGAGCTTTTATCTAAAACGCATGATGTTGTTGAAATGGCTCTGTTTGATCAATTTCCATATACGCACCATGTGGAAATGGGAGTAAAACTTACAAAGAAAGGTTTAGTATGAAACTTATTATAGTAAGTTTCGTTCTCTCCTCTTTTTTGTGGAGTGATGATATACAGAGACTTGAAACTATTGTAAAAGAGATTACGCAACTTAGAAGTGATTATGAAGCGTGTGAAATTGCACTTCAATCAAAAAAGATAACCATTATTCCATCCTTAGATGAAGAGAGAGAGAAGTTAGAAAAAAAGCTGCAAAAGCAAGAGAAACTTTTATTGACCCAAGATAAAAAGATAGCTTATCTGGAAAAATTATTACAAAAACCTAAAAATAAAACAGTTGTTGTAGCACAAGTATGTGAAGAGGAGAACCCTTTTCCAAAACTTATGATGAAAGAGTCGCCAAAAGATTCCCTAAAGGCTCCATTGAAAGTTAGAGCAATGGCACCGACTACATTTCATCTCAAAGTAGATGCTATGATTTATGATGCTCCAGATGGAGCAAAAATAGAGAGTTGGGAAAAAGAGACCTCATTTACATCCAATAAAAGAGCCAAAAATTGGATAAAAATCACTGGATATTTTATAGATAAAAAATGGATCAGTTCTAAAACTAATATGTGGATAAAAGAGGAACAGGTCTTAAAAAAGTAATTAATTCCCACCCCAAGGCATTTTCTCTTTTTGCCATCCAAAAATATAACCATCCTCTAGATTATAGGCTATGATTCCCTCTTTAGACAATAGGTTTGCTGCAGCTTTAGAACGGGGACCACTACGACAAACTAAAATAACACTCTGCGCCCCTCGTATTTTCATAGCTTGCATCACCTCTTTAACAAACTCTTTATTGCGAACTTCTTTAGCATCATAAAGTTTCATAGCAGATTTGTGCTCTTTTACTTTTGAATTTTTTATCTCATACTCAGCACTTTTTACACGTGTTTGTACTGATTTTGGCACATAAGTCCAATCATAAGCAGGAATATTAATAAAACCTTCACCATGTCCAGTATAGATATACTCTAATGTCGTTCGAACATCTACAATGATGGCTTTACCTTCTTTTTGCATATCATAAGCCTCTTGCGCACTTAAGTCCCCCTCATAGGAGTCTCCAAAAGAGAGAGAAAAAATGCTTACAAATATTAATAAGAGTTTCATATACTTTCCTAATTATTAAATTTCGTTCTCATTATAGTTATCATAAGTTAACAGCTCATAGAAAATGATATAATTACGAAAATTTTATAAATAAGATGGTAGTTTTGAAAAAGATATTAATAATTAGTGACGGTGAGATAGGTGAACATTTTATAAAGCGAATCATAGAAACATATACTAGTGAAAATATATATTATGTGGTTCAAATGAAAGATATAAAATATGAAGATGTGAACCCTGCGCGCTTTAAATTTTATCAATTTGATCCTACAAGTCTCTATAAGTTAGCAAATTTACTTAAGATGGAGTTTGTTCAAGTTTTTATAGCAATGGATGAACTGAAAGATGTTGAACACACTATTAAAAATATTAGAACTATTAAAAAACAGCTTCGTGTTGTCGTCTTAAATAAATGGGATTTAGTAAATGAAACCCCTAATGTTGTGCTCGTCAATTCGAACGAAATTATAGCTTCTAGACTTTTGGATTATTTGCCTAATGTACCTGTTATAGCTCAGAATGTAGGCATAGGCGAAGGCGAAATCATGGAGGTTTTAGTTCCTTTTGGAAGCTCATTTGTTTATCGTCATATAGGTGTAATAGAGCAAAAAAATTGGCGCATTGTTGCGATGTACAGAAACAGAAAACTTATCATGCCCTCACGTCGCAGAATGATTCAGCCCAATGATTTACTTGTTTTAGTAGGAGACCCAGAAGTCCTTCGTTCAGTTTATCGTGCGATTAAAAGAGAGTTGGGACAGTTTCCTGAGCCATTTGGTTCAAACCTTTATCTTTATATAGATATGAATGTTGTCAATCACACAACTATAGAAGAGTTAGTCCGACGTGCTGTTTTTGCGCATAAAAAATTTAAGCATGATCTGATTATTAAAATTGTGAATCCTAGTAATATCTCTATCATTGAGCATATCAATGAATATCGAGATGAGAATGTTGTTATAGATATTGATTATGAGAGCGAGGATTTAGTCAATAGTTATCATAATGATATAAAAGAGTATCACATAGGTCTTGTTATCGTTTCAAAAGAGATTTTTGCTAAAAGGAGTATGAGGACAATGCTGTATGAATCACATGTCCCAGTTCTGAAAATTTCTGATCAATCTTTTTCTGCTGTCAAAGATGCAGTATTGGTTCTTACAGAAAATCGAGATTTAGAGAAGGTTTCGACAACTATATTTGACATCTCTGTACAGATGGGATTCAATATAGAATTGCACAACTACATCAGTGAACACCAAGATGAAAAAGAGCAAGTAATCGAGCATTATAATAATCTATCAACAATATTTACGAAGTCTATTAAAGTGATACAAGAGAACGACAATCCTATCCGCGCTTTAAAACAAAAAGAGAATTTTCTTCAGATTTTACCTTTTACAGAGAAGTTAACTAAAAGAGAGCTATACTCGATGTTTTCAACAGATAGTGAAAGACACTATCATAAACTTGACTCCTATCATCAAATGTTTATACCAGTTCAGCTGTAACAAAGGATGATTTAGCGGCTTTTTAGTATTTTTTAAGTATTATCTACACAACTATATAATTTATAATTTTGGATAGATAATGCAAGTAGAAATCCTCTTAAAGAAAGTTGTTGACAACTCCTATAATATTACAATTGATGCCCTTCCTCAGATACACTTTGATAGAAAAGTAGCTATTGTTACAAACCCAAAAGTCGCTGGTCTGCATTTAGCCTATTTACTCTCAAAAATTTCAGCAAAAGAGATTTATATCATTACCGTTCCTGATGGAGAAGAGTACAAAAATCAGAAGAGTATTGATACTATTTTAGACTCTCTCTTTAACCATCGTTTTAACCGAAATTCTATGCTTATAGCATTTGGTGGTGGTGTAATCGGAGATATGACGGGCTATGCTGCAAGTATATTTCAAAGAGGAGTTGATTTTATTCAAATTCCTACGACTCTGCTCTCTCAGGTGGATGCGAGTGTTGGCGGTAAAACTGGAATGAACAACGCCTATGGAAAAAATTTAGTCGGTGCCTTCCATCAACCTAAATCTGTTTATATTGATTCCCATTTTTTAACGACTCTCCCTTCTCGTGAATTTGGTGCTGGAGTCGCTGAGATAGTTAAGATGGCTGTTACCTTTAATAAAGATTTTTTTGAATTTTTAGAGAGTGCGGATTTAAGAGATGCTGCTGTTTTAAAAGAAGTGATTCAGCAAGCTGTTCAGACAAAAGCTAATGTGGTCGCAGAAGATGAAAAAGAGCATGGCCTACGGGCAGCACTTAATTACGGGCATACTTTTGGACATGTAATAGAGAGTGAAACAAACTATAAAACTTTCTTGCACGGAGAGGCTGTAGCGATTGGAATGGTTATGGCAAATGAGACAGCTGTTGCGATGGAGTATATGAGTAGAGATGAAGCTCAGAGAGTAAAAACTCTTCTAGAAAAATATGATTTACCAACAAGTTACATAGTTAAAAACCCAGATGCTTTTTATGAGACATTCTATTTAGATAAAAAAAGTTCTGATTCTGCGATAACCTTTATTCTCCCAATTGGAATTGGAGATGTAACGATAAATAGTGATATAAAAGTAGAAACTATTCTCTCTGTTTTAAATAAATTTGGAGAACTCTAAGTGAAGAAAATATTCATTATTGCTGCGCTTTTTTCCTTCTCTCTTTTTGCAGCAGAACCCGCTAATATTGCTGAACTCTCAGATAAAGAACTCTCTGTTGCAGAGAAAAAAATGATTAAAGCCAAACAAGAGCAAGAAGCTATTGCAGAGGAAGAGAGACAGAGGCAAGATGAGATTAAAAAATATGTGCAAGAGTTAAATTTATTAGCCAATCAAATCTCAAAAGAGAAAGTTTGGATGAAGAGTTACGCTTCGTATTTAACATCTCTGGATGTTAGAGAAAATCTAGAAAAGATAAAAAAACGCATCAACTATTTAAGAAAAAATGCTAAGCATGTAAGTGAAAAAGATGAGTTAACAGCACTTATTTCAAAAGAGAAAATTTTAACTTCACAGATTGAAAAATTAAAAGAGAAAGATAGCGCACCATTTTCAAAACTGTTGACTCCTCCTCATATTGAAGAGATTCCAAACATCACAAATCCATTTGATATTTTTACAGGTATCTCTCTTATTAAAAATTTGGAATTTGATTTTGATGATTATGTCAAAAGAAAAGAGCAGCTAACAGATTTAATCTCTTTACTTGCAAAAGAGAAAGAGCTTTATCAAAAAATGAATGCTTTAGAGCAAGATGATAAATATAAAGAAGAACTTATAGCTAAAGAGAAGCAGCTAGAAAGATTTGAAACTGCCTTAGATACGATTATTGCGACGGAGGATGTTTATCAAAAACGCTTAGAGATAATAGAACTCAACATAAACAAAGATTTAGAAAAACAGGTTTGGCGACTTGTAAACATAAGTATAGTGATTGTAGTTGTATTGATTTTCTTCTTTTTACTCAAGCAAATAGTTAAAAAGTATATTACAGATAACGAACGCTTTTACATGGCAAATAAGATTATAACATTTACAAATGTAACGTTGATTATTCTGATTCTATTTTTTAACTATATAGAAAATGTTAGTTATCTTGTAACTATCTTAGGATTCGCATCTGCCGGTATTGCTATTGCCATGAAAGATTGGTTTATGAGTATTCTTGGCTGGCTTGTAATAGTCGTTGGTGGAAGTATCCATGTCGGAGATAGAATCCGTGTAGATATGGATGGGATGCAGTATGTTGGAGATGTTATGGATATCTCTCTTCTTCGTATGACAATTCTTGAAGATATAACTTTAACATCCGTGACGACCAACAGAAGAGCAGGGCGAATTATTTTTATTCCAAATAACTATGTCTTTACTAGAATGATTGCGAACTATACACATAGTACTTTAAAAACAGTATGGGATGGCGTTAGCATTACTGTGACCTTTGACTCAAATCACAAAAAAGCGATGCATTTAACAAAAGAGATAACAAAAAAATACTCTAAAGGGTATACCGATATAACGAGAAAACAGTTAAATAAGCTTAGAAATCACTACAGTCTGAAAAATACAAATGTTGAACCGAGAATCTTTACTTTTATTAACCCAAGTGGGGTAACCATTGACGCGTGGTATTTAACAAATGCGTATGCTACTTTGACTTTAAGAAGTGTTATCTCTTTGGAAATTGTAGATGCTTTTAATGCAGAGAGCGATATTACGATTGCATACCCTACGCAAATGCTACATTTAGAAAAACCTGCAAAGAGTGCGCCTCCTTTAGCTACTCCGCCTGAGGATGTTTAATTGAAGAAGAAAGTCTTTTTTAAAACTTTTGGATGTAGAACAAATCTTTACGATTCTCAAGTAATGATGAGCTCTTTAAAAGAGTATGAGATAACAGAAGATGAATCTCAAGCAGATGTCATTGTCGTGAACTCCTGTACAGTGACAAATGGAGCAGACTCTAATGTTCGCTCTTATATTGGGCATGTGGAAAAAAATGGTGGTGCTAAAATCTTTTTAACTGGTTGTGGCGCACATACAAAAGGGGAAAAACTCCTTTTGGAAAAGAGAGTTCATGGGGTTTTTGGTCAGAGTGAAAAAGAGAAAATAGATCTTCTTCTCGCTCAAGAGAAACCTTTCTATAATCCAGGGGATTTAAATCATATTGATGCGAGTGTTGTGGATGATTTTATTGGCAAAAGCAGAGCCTTTATAAAAATTCAAGAGGGGTGTGATTTTCGCTGCTCTTACTGTATTATCCCTTTTGTACGTGGGGATGCGAGAAGTATGGATGAGAGTCGTATAGTAGAGCAAATTTCGAGATTGGCACTTAATGGTTTTGGTGAGTTTATCCTCACTGGAACAAATGTCGGCAGTTATGGACAGGGGAGTCAAACATCTCTTGCGAAACTTATGAAGAGAATTTCTCAAATCCGTGGAGTAAGACGCATAAGAGTTGGAAGTGTAGAACCAATCCAAATAGGGGATGAGTTTAAAGAGATTCTTCATGAGCCATGGCTTGAGAAACATCTACATATCGCACTTCAGCACACTTCTCCTACAATGCTCAAGCTTATGAATAGAAGAAATGTCTATAAACAAGATAGAGAACTTTTTGAGTTTTTACACGATAAGGGTTTTGCCATAGGAACAGACTTTATCACAGGACACCCTGGTGAGAGTGAAGCGTTATGGCGTGAAGCGATGCAAAATACGCAGGCTTTGCCCCTCACACATCTCCATGCATTTACCTATTCCAAGCGCGATGGGACGAAGTCTGCTATAATGAAGCCAGAAGTCAATGGAAAAGTGGCATCTGAGAGACTCCATGAGCTAGAAGCAGTGATTCAAAACAAAAATTTTGAGTTTAGAAAAGCTTTTAGAGGAGAGTTGGAAGTTTTGATTGAGAGTCAAAAAGATGGTTTATACTATGGCCATGACCAACATTTCAATACAGTTCTCGTTCAATCAGAGGATGACTTGATTGGAAATTGGATCAATATCTCAAATTATGAAGCAAGAGGAGATTGTAATTATGCTCAATTCTAAAACAAATAGAATCGCACTTTATGCGTCAGCTTTCTTGGTCGTTGTTTTGGTGCTGTTCGCAGCCCTGCGAGACAATGCAAATCAGATAACACTTAGAGAAGCCACAGAGATTCTTGATAACAATACAGTTAAAGAGGTCATGGTTACTAAAGAGTATGTCTATCTCAAAACTGAAAATACTCTATATAAAATCGCCTCTTCACAAGTTACACCAAAAATGTTTATTGATTATAAAGTAGAAGTTAAAAGTGGTTCGAGTGTGATTGTCTATCTCCTGCTTGGTGTTCTTTTTTTAGGTTTAGGAAGTCTGCTTTTTAGATGGTTTCAAAAAAGAGGCCTCTTTTTTCAAGAGGATGGAACTCAGTTTCAGAGTCGTTCTGGAGGTGTGAACTGTTTAACCAAAGATACCCCTGTCGAGGCGATTAAAAGTGATGTAACCTTTAATGACATCGGGGGGATTTCTGATGTCAAAATCGAACTTGAAGAGATAATCGATTTTATGAAAAATCCAAAACGTTATAAAAATTTTGGAGCACGCATGCCAAGAGGTGTTCTTTTAGTTGGCCCTCCTGGTGTTGGTAAAACAATGATAGCAAAAGCTGTGGCACATGAGGCAGGTGTGCCATTTTACTATCAAAGTGGTGCCTCTTTTGTTCAGATTTATGTAGGTATGGGGGCTAAAAGAGTGCATGAACTTTTTGCCGCTGCTAAAAAGAACTCTCCCTCTATTATCTTTATTGATGAGATAGATGCTGTTGGTAAAAAACGAGATGGACAGAGAAATGATGAGAGGGAGGGAACGCTCAATCAGCTCTTAACGGAGATGGATGGTTTCGAAAGCTCAAGCGGAGTTATCGTTATAGCTGCAACCAATAAAATAGATGTTTTAGACTCAGCACTTCTTCGTGCAGGAAGATTTGATAGAAGAGTTTTTGTAGAACTTCCAACTAAACGAGAGAGAGAGTCTATCCTCTCGAAATATCTCAAAAATGTTCCTTATGAGTTAGATATCAAAGCCGTAGCAAATATGACCGTTGGTTTTAATGGTGCTTCTTTAGCAGCCTTAGTGAATGAAGCGGCACTTCTCTCCTTAAGACAAAATGATTTTCATGTGACGATTGAACATTTTCATCAAGTCAAAGACAAGGTGATGTTTGGCAAGAAAAAACTTCAAATGCTTAACAGTGAACAGAAGCAGTTTCGTATTACCTATCAAGCGGCGAAAGCTCTCTGTGCTACCTATTTTGACCTTCCATTTGAGAAACTTATGTTATCCAATGAAAAGCTCACACCATCTACAAGTGAACCTCTTATCAAACATGAATTAGAGTCTAGAGTTAAAATGCTTTTAGCAGGTGTTGTGGCATGTGGAATCAAATTTGGAGAACATGCAAATAGTGCCAAAGGTGACTTAGATGAGGCAAAAGAACTCGTAAAAAGTATGATAAATGAGTATGGTATGGGTTCATCTATTATGTCCTCACCACAAGAGGAAGAGCTTGTTATGAATCGACTCTACTCAGAATGTAAGCTTCTTCTTGAGAGCATCCATCAAGTTCTCGCAAAAGTAGAAGCTGTTTTATATGAGAGAGAGAGTATTACAAAGCAAGAGGTTAAAAACTATATAGATGAAATTTTATAGTGGATTTTCCTTACGTAATGAGTTGTATCTTTTTAAAAATTACGTAAATGGCTCTCAATATACGGCATGTGGATTTAGCTATGGAGCCATTAAAGCACTGCATTATGCACAAGAGCAATTGGCATGTGGAAAAAGGGTTGATAGGGTAGTCCTTCTCTCTCCAGTATTCTTTCAAACAAAAGATGTAAAGTTTAAAAGAGTACAACTTCTCTCCTATAAAAAAAATAGAGATTCCTATCTTACGCAGTTTGAAGAGTCTTGCTTTTTTCCACATGCCAAGAAAATAGTAGAACATTCAGAAACTACAATCGAAGAGTTAGAAGAGTTACTAGAGTATGAATGGAGTCTGCAAGAGTTAGAAGAGCTTGTTGCTAAGGGTGTGAAATTAGAGGTCTATCTAGGAAGCGAAGATAAGATTATTGATGCCCAAGGTGCAAGAGCCTTCTTTTTAAATGTAGCAACTGTAACCTATATCAAAAATGCAAACCATTTTTTACAAACAAATTAGAGGAGAGAGCGATGTCAGAAATAAAAATTGGTGTTATTACAGCAAGTGATAGAGCAAGTAAGGGAATCTATGAAGATATATCAGGTGTCGCGATTCAAGATACGATGAAAGATTATCTAAAAAGTGAATTTGAGATAGTGTACAGATGTATCCCAGATGAACAAGAGATACTTGAAACCACTATGAAAGAACTTTGTGATGAAGCAGGGTGCTGTTTGGTAGTTACAACGGGTGGAACAGGACCAGCACTTCGTGATGTGACACCTGAAGCAACTGAGAATGTATGTGAGAAGATGATGCCTGGTTTTGGTGAGTTAATGCGTCAAGTAAGTTTAAAGTATGTTCCAACGGCAATTCTCTCACGTCAAACTGCGGGAATAAGAGGAAAAAGTTTAATCATTAATCTCCCTGGAAAACCAAAATCGATACGAGAGTGTTTAGATGCTGTTTTTCCTGCAGTTCCATACTGTATAGATTTGATAGAAGGTCCCTTTATTGAGACAAATGAAGATGTTCTCAAGGCCTTTAGACCTAAGGGATAATAGCCAAGTTCATTATTAGATATCTATTAATTGACATCGCTGGCAAACAATCGATATAATCCGAATCATAATTATAGGCAGGTTTTAATGCTCCGTATTTTTCAGCCAAAAATTTTCACTTCCTTTAAAGAAGGTATTACTAAAGAGCAACTGCTTGCGGATGTTTTTTCTGGAATCATTGTTGGAATTGTTGCCCTTCCTTTAGCAATCGCCTTCGCTGTCGCCTCTGGTGTCTCTCCTGAAAAGGGAATAATTACCGCAATAGTCGCTGGTTTTATTATCTCGTTTCTTGGTGGGAGCAGGGTACAAATCGGTGGACCAACAGGTGCTTTTCTTGTCATCATCTTCGCAATCGTAGAGCAGTACGGCATAGATGGGCTTGCTATTTCCACAATTATGGCAGGGATTATTTTAATTATTTTTGGATTTTTAAGACTTGGAGCTCTGCTAAGATATTTTCCTCACCCTTTAATCGTTGGCTTTACAAGTGGAATAGCAGTCGTGATTTTTTCAACACAGATTAAAGACGCCCTTGGTTTAAGTATAGAAAAACTTCCTTCAGAATTTTTACAAAAATGGCAACTCTATTTTTCTAATATTCAAGATACAAATCTTTATGCACTCGTTATCACAATCGTTACGATGTTAATAGTCATCTACTCAAAAAACATTACTTCAAAAATCCCGGGCTCCTTTATCGCAATTATTCTTATCACTGCGATTGTAGCGTTAGCAGATATTCCAGTGACAACCATAGAGACATTTTTTGGAACTATTCCGAGTGATATTAGCTTTTCTTTTCCAACTGTAGATTTTAGTACGCTCTCACTCTATTTTGCACCCGCACTTACTATTGCTCTTTTAGGGGGAATCGAATCTCTCCTCTCTGCCGTAGTTGCAGATGGAATGATAGGTGCAAATCATCGTTCCAATACAGAACTTATCGCACAGGGAATCGCAAATGTTGTGACTCCATTTTTTGGAGGAATCCCTGCAACAGGAGCTATAGCTAGAACAGCAACTAATGTAAAAAATGGTGGAAGAACACCTATCGCTGGGATTGTACATGCTATCACACTTCTTTTGATTATGCTCTTTTTTGCAAGTCTGGCGAAACTGATTCCTATGGCATGTTTAGCTGGAATTTTAATTGTTGTTGCTTATAACATGAGTGAATGGAGATCTTTTGTCTCTATCTTCAAAGGCTCCTATTTTGATATTATAGTTTTGTTATCCACATTTATATTGACTGTTATGGTGGACTTAACTATAGCAATCCAAGTGGGCGTTATCTTGTCCTCACTCCTTTTCATGAAAAGAATGGCGGATGTTGGAGCTGTGATTCCTGAAGATACTGAGAGTGACTCCATAGAAAATTATTCTAATCTACCAGAGGGGATTTCAGTTTATGAGATAGGGGGTCCACTCTTTTTCGCATCGGCAAAACAGTATGCGCAAACCATACGAGATATAGGCTACTCCAGTAAAATTTTAATCATCCGTATGCGGCATGTTCCTTTTATTGACCAAACAGCTATTCATAATTTAGAAGCAACGATAGAGATACTGAAAAAGTTAGGGGTTATTATAGTGATGTCAGGTGTCAATAATGAGGTCTATAAAGATTTAAAACAGAATCATATTGTTTCATTGATTGGTGAAGAGAATATTTTAAAATCTTTTCCAAAAGCGTTGAGTTATGCCAAAGAGATGCTTATTTTAGAAGAGAGTAAAAACATAGAGAAGTAGAAGGCTTTGAGTTTTCTACTCAGATAGAGAGTCGAATGCCGATAGGGCAGTGGTCCGAGCCCTCTATCTGCTCTAGTATAAAAGCATCTTCCAAACTTTCGCATAAATCCTCAGAGATAAAAAAATAGTCTATTCTCCAGCCCACATTGTTTGCTCTTGCGTTTGAACGGTAACTCCACCAGCTGTAGCTATCGACTTTATCTCCATGAACATATCTGAAAGTATCCACATATCCACATGCTAAAAATGTATCTATCCACTCTCTCTCTATGGGCAAAAAGCCTGATGTTTTAGAGTTTGCTTTTGGATTTTTTAAATCTATCTCTTTGTGTGCTGTATTGACATCACCACAAATGATAATAGATTTTCCATCTTCTCTAAGTTTTTCACAATAAGCTAAAAAATCATCATAGAATTTCATCTTATAAGCAAGTCTCTCTTCATCTTTTTGTCCATTTGGAAAGTAGACATTAAAAAGAACAATGTCATCATAGTGGGTTTCTACTATTCTTCCCTCATCCATAGTGTCAACATGTTGGCATGTGGAATTGTAGTCACTTTGAATATCACTCCAAGTCATTGTTCCGCTGTAGCCCTTCTTTTGTGCAGAGTTGACTATAATATCTTTGTAGGATTTATCAAAGAGGCTCTCAGGTATCTGCTCCTCTAGTGCTTTTATCTCTTGAAGGCATAGAATATCAGTTTCTCTCTCATCAATCCATTTAAGTGCTTCTTTATTGCCTACAGCACGTATTCCATTAACATTCCAAGATATGATTTCTATTGAGTTTGACATTTTGATTCCAAATGAGGGTTTTATATGAATTTATAAGTAAGAGAGTGAGCCTGCTACCGAAGTGTCGAACCAAAGGAGTGAACTCCTTTGGTGTGTAAATTAAATAAAGTTTACTTTTTCGATATGATGTTTAAAGCCTAATTGCTCATTTGAACAGCCAAGCGCTAAACCTAACATTTGTTGCATATGTAAAACAGGAAGTGCTATTTCACGACCAATAGCTTCTGAGAGATGATTTGTTTGTGTGTCAAGTTTAAGATGACAAAGTGGACATGGAGTTACCATCCAGTCAGCATTGTTATCCATAGCACCTGCAACTGCCTTGCCTGAAAGTACAGCAGATGTGTGAGGTGCTTGAAGTTCCACATGGAAACCACAACATTTATTTTTTTCAACATAATCAACACTATTACCACCACAAGCGATAATTAAATCATCAAGTGATCTTGGGTTGTAAGGGTTTTCTGCCGTTTTATGAGACTCGTTTTGAAGCTCAGAAGGGCGGATATTATGACAACCGTAAAAAGGTGCAATATTGAATTGGCTAAGAGGAGTAACTACCATCTCTTTGATTTTATCAAGACCAATATCATCAATAATAGCATATAAGAAGTGTATTATATTAGAAGTGCCTTTGTACTCTAAGCCAACCTCTTTAAGCTTTTCGTTCACCTTCTCTTTTAGCTCAGAATTGTTATCTAAACGATGTTTTGTCATTGCAGTATTAAGTTGACAAGTATTACAAATAGTAACCATAGTTAGACCATGTTTTTCAGCATACGCTATATTTCTAGCATTTAAAACAAGAGATAAAAAGTCATCATAATCTTGTAGGTGAGAAGCTCCACAGCATGATGCTTCTACAAGTTCTACAAGTTCGATTCCAAGTTTTTCCGCAACAGCAAAAGTTGACATATATTGTTCAGGAGTACTTTGTTTGGCGGTACATCCTGTAAAAAGTGCATATTTTAATTTTTTCATATAATTACTCCTAAAACTTTGCTGTTGATGATGATGCTACAAGTTTTTTGATTTCATCAAGATTTTCTGATTTTGTAATGCCCCATGGTGGAACAATTTTACCTTTTGTAAACATTTTAATTGCTAAAGGAATATGTTTAACAATGGATGTACCTTCAGAATAAAGTATCATACCACCCTCATCAAGTACACCAAATTTAGCGATAGAGTTTTTAAAAGCAACAGCGTGACGTGTCGCTACATTTGAAGTTGCAACACCTTCACTAAATAACATCTGATGTAGTTTAGTGATTTTATCAATAGGATTTACATCTTTAGGACAAGCCTCAGCACACTCAAAACACTTCACACAATCCCATAAACCTTGCTTCTCTTTATGGAGTTCTTGTAATCTTTCATGATGTGCGTCATCACGAACATCTGCCTCAAAACGATATGCTTTTGCAAATGCAGCAGGACCAAAGAAGTCACTATTTACCTCTACAACTGGACATGCATAGTGACAAGCACCACATTGGATACATAAATCTGCTTCTAGCAACTCTTCTGCTTCTTTTGGTGTTACCAAGTGCTCATGTTCTGGGTGCTCTTGAACATCAGAGATTAAGTATGGATGGATAGCATCATGTTTCTGCCAAAAATCACCCTTATCTATAATCATATCTTTAACCGCTCTTTTAATACTTAGCGGTTCAATAGTTAACTCATTTCCAAAAAGTTCAATCATATCATTCATTCTCTCTTTACACGCAAGAGTTGAACGACCATTTACTTTAATAGCACAAGCTCCACAGATACCATGACGACAGCTTCTACGGTAAGAAAAACTACCATCAAGTTCCCACTTGATTCTGTTTAAAATATCTAAAACAACCTCTTCTGAAGTTACTTCCATCGTGTAGTTTTCATAGTATGGAAGATAGTCTTCACTCGCATTAAAACGAAATACTTTGAAATTTACTTGTTGTGTAGTAATTGTATGTGTACTCATAAGTCTATACTTCCTTTTCTAGTATGTTCTAGCTTTAAGCTCATGTTTGCCGAGAACAACATCCATGTAATCAAGCGTAATTTCGCCATTTTCATTCATATAAGCCATTGTGTGCTTTAAGAAATTTTCATCATCACGATTTTCAAAATCTTCTCTAAAATGAGCACCACGACTCTCATTTCTAGCTATTGCACTTTCAACAATAAAGAGAGAATAATCAAGCATATGCCCAAATTCTATTGCTTCTTGAAGTTCTGTGTTAAATACTTTTGACTTATCTTGAATACGTATGTTTTTAAATCTACTACGAAGGTCATTGATGATAACGATTTGAGCCGCAAGAGACTCTTTAGTTCTAAAAGCACCAGCATTTGCTGTCATACCTTGTTGAAGTTCTTCACGAAGACCAGGAACTGTTTCATCCCCATTGTTTTGTAAAATCCAATTTATCTCATCGAGTGCTGTTTGTGCATCTGCTTGTGTTGCTGTGCGAAGTTCAATATTGTCAATCTCAGAAACCATAGTTTTACCAACGAAACGACCAAAAAGAAGAGCTTCTAAAACTGAGTTTGCTCCAAGACGATTTGCTCCATGTACAGAGACACAAGAACACTCACCAGCAGCATAAAAACCTTCAATAAATTCAGTGTTGTTTTTACGAACATTTCCAGCAGTATTTACTGGAATTCCACCCATTGAGTAGTGTGCTGTAGCAGAGATTAAAATAGGCTCTTGAATCATATCTAAACCTAAAAAAGTGATTGCTAAATCGCGAAGTTCAGGAAGTCTCTCCATAATTAAATCTTTTCCAAGATGTGTAACATCTAGGAAAACTGCATCTTTTCTTGGGCCGACACCGCGACCCTCTCTTATTTCATTAATGATAGCACGAGAAACAACATCACGAGAAGCTAATTCCAACGCATTTGGAGCATATTTCTCCATGAATCTTTCGCCTTTTGAATTAAAAAGACGACCACCTTCACCACGTGCTGCTTCAGAAATTAAAACACCATTTCCTGAAAGACCTGATGGATGAAACTGCACAAACTCCATATCTTCTAAAGGAAGACCATGACGTGCAACAATAGATAAACCATCTCCAGTATTTGCGTGTGCATTGGAATTTATTTTAAAAGCTCTTGCATAACCACCTGTTGCAAACATTACTGATTTTGCATTAAAGATAGCTATTTGCATATCACGAATATTAAAAGCTACAACACCAGATACTTTTCCATCTTTATAGATAAGATCAGCTGCATACCACTCATCCCAGAATTTTACACCCACACGATGCGCTTGTTCATATATAGTTTGAAGAAGAGTTAATCCCGTTCTATCTTTTGCATAACATGCACGAGGAGAAGATTGACCACCAAAAGGTCGTTGCGCGATTTTACCATCTGGCGTACGGCTAAATGCAGCACCCATTCTTTCTGCCCAACGTATAGTTTCAGGAGCTTTTTGACACATAAACTCAACTGCGTCTTGATCAGCTAAATAGTCTGAACCTTTTACTGTGTCAAACTCATGAAGTTCTACACTGTCTTTATCACTAAAAGCAGCATTAATACCACCTTGTGCCGCACCTGAATGACTTCTTAGTGGATGAAGTTTTGTGATAACAGCAACTTTTTTCCCCGCATTTTGTAACTCTCTTGCTGCTGCACATCCTGCTAGACCTGCACCAACAATAATAGCATCGTAAGTATAAATTGGAATACTCATCAACTTTCCTTATTAGATATGAAATAAGCTTGATTGTACCGTTATAACTCTTGGGGATGATTAAATAGAGGCTTTATTTAGAGGAACTTTATCTTTGTTACGATTTGAGACACTAGAGCGTATTGTAAAGATAAAGTGTGCTTTAAAGTAACATATTAAAAATGTTTATGCGCGACATCAGAGAGTTGTGATATTTTATTTCTACCAGTTGATTTCGCATGTTCTAGAACCTCTTTTGCTTGTCTGATAGACTCTTCAAGATTTGTATTATTTGGTTTGATTACCAATCCACCTGTTACAGTAATTTGTACGGATTCTTTTTCTGGGGTTCTAAATTTTAGTTCAGATATACTTTGACGAATAATCTCCATATCTTTAAACAGTTGCTCTTTTGAGGCTCTTGAAAAAACAAGGGTAAACTGATTGTAATCTGTTCTGGCTATAACATCGGTTGCTTGTTCATGCAGAGTCATTGTAAAAGCAATTTTTTTGAGGATTGCCTGTGTGAAATCTTGAGAAAAAACTCTGTTGGACTTCGAAAAATTATCTACTTCAAAAACAGTAACAGATGTGAAGTTACTATCTTTCATTCCCTTTTTTTCTGCATAAGAGTGCATAAGCCCTTTGTTGTTATTTATATCAGTCACAGTGTCAATCATTGCAGGGTTATCACTTATTACAGGTTTACGTTTCATTCTTAATGAGATAGCATCAATCTCTTCGGAAAAAACTCCATACCCTTTTTTATTGTTTTCAACTGCATATAAAAAGAGTATATCATTATAGATAAGTTGCAATCTTTTTCTATACCAAATTGTTACAACTAAAAGGAGTGCAAATAGGAGTATTGCGACTTTTTCAAAGAGGTAGAACTTTTTTTGGTTATAGGAGAGTTCTTTTAATAAGAGGCTATTGATATGATTTGCAAGGTAACTGTAAGACTTTTGGAGTTCTTGCTTTTTAATATCTTCATTTTCACTCTCTTTCGTATAATATAAACTTGCCTTTTGATTAAAAGAAGAGGTAAGCAAACTCAGTTCGTTTAGATCGGCTAAGTATTCATTGCTATTGTTTAAAAAGTATTGTCCTAGGTAGTCATACTGATAAACAGCTTTTAACTTTTCTATCTCATAGTGAAGTTGCGTACTCTTTCCATTGAGTTGAATAATAGCAAGTTCCACATCCTCTTTATTCAGTTTTGTAAGAGAGGAGAGGATACTTTTTTGCATATTTAAATTATTTATTTTAGATGAGGAACTATTTTGTCCATAAATGGCTAAGCCAAGAAAAAAACTTATCATTGTAATAAGTGTTAAAATCATAATTAAATTATTAAATATTTTGTTTATTGAATGTTTCATATGAATGCTCCTAAAAATGTTATAATGCGACGTTATTCTATAGCTACAGTGTTTAATGTCCACTTAATTGCATTATATACTTTTATAGTAAGATTAGGGGTTAGTTTTATTGAATTTAGAAAATTATTTTATATCGCAGTTTCACAATAAGCATATTGGTGATGATGGTGCTCTCATTGGCACCAATGTCTACTCAAAAGATGCTTTTTTTGAAAATGTACATTTTAAGACAACTTGGATGAGTTTTTATCAAATAGCTAAAAAAGCAATGGATGTAAATATCTCCGATGCTATAGCGATGAATGCAGAACCTCAATATGCTCTCTTAAGTGTAGCCATGCCAAAAAATATTACAAAAACTCAGATGAGAGAGTTGGCATGTGGATTTCAAGATGCAGCAGATGCATATGGTATAGAAATTATTGGCGGAGACACCATCAGCAATAGTAAATTAGATATTAGTGTTACGCTTGTCTCAACAACTATAAAACCACTTTTGAGAAGAGGTATAAGAGATGGTTATCTTTTAGCTTACACTGGAGAACTTGGACGCTCTGCTAAGGATTTGAAAAAGCTTTTAAACTTGGGAAAAATTCATAAACAATCGAAATTTGTAAATCTTAAACTCAGAGCAGAATTTATAAAAAATACAGCAAGATTCTTACGTTCTGGGATGGATATCTCCGATGGACTTTTTTGTGACTTACAGAAATTGTCTACAGTAAATAAGATTGGATTTAGATTTCATAAAAAAATAGCAAAATCCGTTGGTTGTAGTGGTGAAGAGTATGAGATGTTGGTTGCATTTGATAAAAGAGATAGAAAGAAAGTACAAAGAAGAGCAAAACAGAGTAGAACACCACTTACGATTTTCGCAACTTCACAAAGAACAAAATATTTTAACAGCTGTAAAGCACACCATTTTTAGAAAAAGAAGCAGGAATTAATAATATGGATAGATTTTATTCACTCGGTCACTCAAGTATAGATTTTCATTTTAAACAGTCTCCACGAGATTTTGTTGTTGAAGAGATACCTCTTTATGAATTTTCAGGGGAGGGAGAGCATCTTGTCCTTTTTGTGAGAAAGAAAAATCTTTCAACCTTGGAACTTGTAAGTTTGTTTGCAAGATATTTAGGTATTCAAAACAAAGAGATAGGCTATGCAGGGCTTAAAGACAAGCATGCAATGACAAAACAATATATCTCAATACATAAAAAACATGAAGAAGCACTTGAAAATTTTACACACGAAGATGTAAAAATAATTTCAAAAACATACCATAATAATAAAATAAAAATAGGTCACTTAAAGGGTAACAGATTTTATATAAAAGTTAAAAAAGTAAATCCTACCTCTGCCAAAAAAATTGATGAGGCTTTGAAAAATATTTCTGACTTTGGAATGCCTAACTTTTTTGGTTATCAGCGTTTTGGAACAGATGGTGTAAATCATATAGATGGAGAAAAAATTGCAAAAGGCGAGAAAAAAGAGCGTAATCCAAAGATAAAAAAACTACTTATCAATGCATATCAAAGTCATCTGTTTAACTTATGGCTCAGTAGAAGATTAGAAATTAATACGCTTGTCCAAAATTTTAAAGCAGAAGAGTTAGAATCCATTTTAAATATGCCAAATGATGAAGTCTCAAAACTCAAAGCTCAGAAACACCCTTTTAAAGTGATTGCTGGTGATATTATGGAGCACTATCCATATGGAAGACTCTTTGAATTTAATCATGCAGAGGATGATTTAAATAGGTTTTTAGAGAGAACAATCTCTGTCACAGGTCTTCTTTGTGGAGCAAAAGTAAAGCTCTCTTCAGGGGTTGCTGGGGAGATTGAAAAAGAGTTTAATGATAAGATTAGTGTGGATGGTGCTAGAAGGTATGCATGGGTCTATCCAACAGAGATAGAGGGAAGGTTTAACCAAGTTGAAGCTCAATATGAGATGAACTTTACACTTCCAAAAGGTTCCTATGCAACTGTGCTCATTGAAGAAATAGCAAAAAGAAAAATCAATTAAGGTAGACTCTACAAATGTCAAAACATATTACTTCACTTATTTCTCAAAATTTTGGAAAGTTCGCTTCAAAAGAGTTCCCGACATGGGTTCAAAATATTGTAAATAACTCCTATGTCGGCTTGATGGGATTAGATATGGATGAATTTCATTCACCTAACACTTATAAGAGTTTAAATGCTCTTTTTACAAGAACCTTAAGAGAAGATAGAAAATATTCGCTTGATGCAGAAGATTTTATCTCTCCATGTGACGCATTAATCTCTGAGTGTGGCGAGTTACATGAAGCGTATGCTCTTCAAATAAAAGGAATGCAATATAGCAGTGATGCACTCTTGGGAGATAACTTTTTGCAAGAGGAAAAAGATAGAGTACATAATGGTACTTTTATAAACTTTTATCTCTCTCCTAAAGATTACCATCGTTATCATATACCGACAAATCTCAAAGTACTCAAAGCTGTTCATATTCCAGGTAAATTTTATCCTGTAAATATGCCTTCATTAAAAAAGAGACTCAACCTTTTTGTAGAAAATGAACGTGTTGTCTTACTTTGTGAAACATCTTCTAAAAAAAGATTTTATATGGTTCTAGTGAGTGCTTTAAACGTTGGTGTTATGCAGGTTTCTTTTGAGCCAAAAATACAAACAAATGCAGATGTCGAAGGTGAGAGAGCTTATATTTTTGAGAACTTACATCTCAATAAGGGTGATGATTTTGGATGTTTTGAAATGGGTTCTACAATTGTCATACTAGCAGAGAAAGAGACTTTGGAGTTGAAGGTAAAAGCTGGTGACAATGTTAAATATGGGCAAACGATAGCAAAGATAAAGTAATGACTAAAACCCAAGCAGAGAAAGAAGAGTTTGTAACACAAATATTTAGTGATAGAACTCTTTTTGAAAAAGAAGTCGTACAAGTATCTACTGAAGCGGATAGAGTAGAGGTTATGGAAATAATTGCACAATCTTTAGTGCGAGATAAGTTGAAAGAAGAGATAAACTTTTTATATCTCGATACTCTAACTAAGTTTAAACTCTCTTCTATAGTAGGAACTATTTTTAATCAATTCGCAAACGAGTGGCTTAGTTTTGCTGTAGAAGTACTGGGTTATTCAAAAGAGAGTGCATTGAAAGAGATTCAGGAAAAACAAAGAGCTGCGTTTGTTCACTCCATTGCAACCCTCTATTTTAAAGAGTACGGAAAATATATATTTGAAACTATTGCAGATACATTTATAGAGTTAGTAGATGCATTTCCACATGCCAATAGTGATAATAGGCTTGTCAATGAAATTTTACAGAGTGATTTTGTTTTAGATAACAATGTACTTATTATTCAAAGTTCTCAACGGGACTGTAAATAATTCTGTGTCAATTTGGTAAAATTAACACACAGAAGGAAATACAGATGAAAATAGAAATAGACGTTGCG
>PETN01000065.1 GCA_002781365.1 Sulfurimonas sp. CG01_land_8_20_14_3_00_36_23 | reverse complement strand
GCTAAAAAGAAAAAGTCAAATATTAAAAACTACTAACTTTTCAAACAAAGTTCTGTAAATGGACTTGTTCAGAGGGTTCAATTATAAAAGTGACACAAATAAATGTAGTAAGTATGATAATGAAAACAACTTTTTTAAAGAGTGATTTCGTATTGAGTCTATCCATTATCTGCCCCTTTTATATATAAATATGTTCTTTATATTTCACTATGTGTGCTTTTAGAGTAAGTTTATTTAAAAGTTCTTCTTTAAATAGAAGCTGTTTATCCTCTTCTCCATGTACCAAATAAATTTTTTCCAATCTCTCAAATGTTTGTATCCACTCTATGAGCTGACGCTGGTCAGCATGGGCAGAGAAGCCATTGACTGTGTGAATCGTAGAATTCACTTTTATCTTTTCACCATAAAGTTCTATAAACTCTGCACCTTCAACAATCTTTCTTCCAAGTGTACCGTTTGCCTGAAAACCGACAAAGACCACAGCATTTTTTTCATTCCATAAACGATGTTTGAAGTGGTGCAAGATACGACCACCATTACACATGCCAGCTCCAGCGATAATAATCGCACCACTCTCAATATCATTAATTTTTTTAGACTCCTCTGGAGTTTGAACATAATCCAAATATGAAAAATCAAAAATCGAACCGCTCTCTTGCATAAATTCCTGAGACTCTTGACTCAGCTCATTTTCGTATTTGTTGTAAAGTCTTGTTGCACGGATTGCCATAGGACTATCTAAAAAGATTCTGCACTTTGGTAGTTCACCATCCATACTCATTTTTTTCAATATGTAGAGTAACTCTTGCGTTCTATCCACTGCAAACGATGGTATCAGTACATTCCCGTCATTTTCGAGTGTTTTTATGACTATCTCTTTTAACTCTAAAATAGAGTCGTCCATACTTTTATGTTGACGGTCTCCATAGGTCGTTTCAATGTAAAGTGCATCCGCCACTTTTGCATCCACTAAAGATGGAAGTAAAAAGTCATTTTTATTACCAAGGTCTCCACTGAAAACAATATATTTTTGTACACCATCTTCAAAAAAAGAGATTTCAACAAAAGCAGAACCTAAAATATGCCCTGCATTATAAAAAGTAACAGTGAGATTTTTATCAAGTTTTATTGGCTCTGTATAGGTGGCATACGTTTTTTTCAATGCTAAGAAGGATTCAACTTCAAGGGAAGTATAAAGGGGTTGTGGAACTCTGTTCTCTTGAGAACATCTTTGTGCTCTTTTAAAACGATGATAGTAGTTCTCTTTCATCAAATGCGCACTGTCAAGTAAAATAACACTTGCAAGTTCTAATGTAGGGTGCGTAGAGAGAATTTCGCCCCTAAATCCATTTTTAAACAGAAGCGGTGCTCTTCCGACGTGGTCAAGGTGTGCATGTGTAAGGATAAGATAACTTATATCCGATGGGTCAAACCCAAAAGAGCTCTCATTTTTCTCCTCATTTTCGCCTTGAAACATTCCACAATCTATCAAGATTTTTTTGCCATCTTGGAGCGTCAGTAAATGGCATGAACCTGTAACAACTTCAACGGATCCAAAAGATTCTACAAAAGCCATAATCACCCTTTTTGTGAAATTATATTTTTATTATAGCACCTTTGAATCTAATGTATCAAAATTTACACTTTTTTTCTCTTTAGTTTAAAAGGGCTACTGCATCTATCTCAACCAAAGCATTTTTTGGCAGAGTTTTTACCGCTACCGTTGAGCGTGCTGGCTTATGAGAACCAAAAGCTTCTGCATAAACTTCGTTTACAACTGCAAAATCATCCATATTCGCTAAAAATATAGTAGTTTTTATCACCTTATCAAGAGAGCTTCCTGCTTCACTTAAAACTGCTTCTAAGTTTTTGAGAACTTGAACCGCTTGGACGACTACCTCTTCTTTTAAAAGTGCATCACTTCCATCCGCTGTCAGTGCAATTTGCCCCGAAGTATAGACCATACCATTTGCGATTACTGCCTGAGAGTAAGGTCCTATTGCGGAGGGAGCTCTGTTTGTTTGTACTAATTTCATATTTATTTCCTTTCAATTAAATTTATTTCCACATGCCAATCATTGTTTTAAAAACTTCATATAAATCCTGAACCTCTTTTTGCGTTGTTCTCTCATTTATACTATGAATCGTGTCATTTTTTACACCAAATTCTACTACGTCTATACCAAGTGGTGCGATGTGTCTTGCGTCACTTGTACCGCCTGCTGTGGAGTGTTTTGGTTTAAGTCCAGTCACCTTTTCGATGGCTTTATCTATAGTGTGCACCAATTTTGTATCTGTATTAGTTCTAAAAGGGTAGGAGCCTTGGGTCAGTTTGAGCGTGTAGTCGAGCCCTTTAAACTGCTCTGCAACAAACGCTTCTATCTCTTTTTGCGTTGTGAGCGTCGTGTTTCTGACATTGAACATCATATCAAGGTGGCTCGGAGTTACATTTGTCACCTGCATTCCAGAGCGGATATCTGTAATGACAAACTTACTTGGACTAAAAAACGCATCTCCATTATCCAAATCTACTCCTGCCATATTGCCTAAAATTTTAGAAATATTGTGGATAGGATTGATAGCCTTTTCTGGATACGCTGCGTGCCCCTGCTTGCCCTTAAGCGTAATGTAGCCATTGATAGAGCCTCTTCGCCCTACTTTTATCGCATCTCCAAAACTCTCTTCACATGTTGGTTCTGCAACCACTACGGCATGTGGAAGTAGATTGTGCTCTTTTAAATATTCAAGCATTTTAATCGTGCCATTAGTTCCTTCACCCTCTTCATCCGAAGTAAGCAGAAGAGAGAGTGTTCCATGAAAGTTTTGCGTCTCTTTGATTGCCTGCGTAAAAGCACTCACTCCACTTTTCATATCTTGTGTTCCGCGACCATAGATATAGCCATCTTTTTCAACTGCTTCATAAGGGTTCGTGTCCCAGCCACTTCCAGCAGGAACCACATCAACATGTCCAGCGAAGCAGAGGTGCTCGCCCTCTGAAAACTTTTTGTAGAGAAAAAGGTTTTTTACATCTTCTACATCGACACGCACAACAGTGAAATCAGGTAGATATTTCTCAACAAACTCTAATAAACCGCCATCATCAGGAGTTTCGCTCTTTTGAGCAATCATATATTTAAAAAGGTCTATTACATTCATTAATCATTACTGCCTGGATTGTCATAAAATATGTATGGAGTTGCGTAATCACTAATCTCAAAATAGAGTTTTTTCTCTCCATCATCCACTTTATAGTTTTGATTTAAATCTAAATAGCCATAACCGTAACGATAAGTTCTTGGGTTAGCGCCTTGTGTCGCTTCTGCCGTTGAAAGTTTGTCTATCTTGATAAATCTCTGAACAAGTTTCTCACCCATGTAAATGTCAAGCACTCCATTTGTACCTGTCCAGTTTTGAATACTTCTACCCAATTTATTTTGTGTCTCTTGTGTACATCCAGCAAATAGAAATGCAATAACTGTAACTAAGAGAAAGAATCTGTTTTTCAAGTTATCTCCTTGTAGTTAAAGAGTGAATTATACACTTATTTATTTACAAAGGGATTTGAAGAACGTTTTAAGAGTCACGAAAAGATTATGCATCACAAAAACGATGTTCCAAACTACGAGCATACTCATCATATACTTTTTTTGGAGTATTGCCATTTTCATACATCTTTAAAACTGCTTTGATAAAGTTAATTGGATACTCTACATAGTGTCCTTGGTCACGCTCAAATATCTCTTTTAAAACACAATACATTGCATTATATATTTTTTCATCTTCTGCTTTTAAGCGTTGAAGATTATCTTCTGCCTTACATAATAAAGTGTCGTTAAATTCTCCGCGCTCGCTCAAAGTTTTTCTAACTTCTACATAATCCTTTAAACTCTTTTTGTTTACAACATAATCCGTGAAAATATCAATCAGTGACATAACTTTTCCTTATTGTTTATATTGAATAATTATAGGAGCAAAGCATAGCATAAATATAGCAAAAGAGAAATTTCCACATGCCAAATATCATTTAATGTTCATTTGAAGAAAAAGAATAATATTACAAAATGTCATATTTTTTATTTCCACATGCCAGATGCTGTATAATCCTTCACAATAAAACTAAGGCGAACTTATGGCGAAGAAAAAAATACTTTTTGAGTGTCAGCATTGTGGGTTAACAACTCCAAAATGGATGGGAAAATGTACAAACTGTGGAGCATGGGACTCTTTTATAGAGCTGAGCGAACATCAGCAAGAAGTTGTAAAGAACTCCAAATCAGCCTCTTCATCCGCTACAAAAGCAATAAGCATCAACGAGATAGAAGAGAATGAGATTTACAGATACTCTTCGCTCGATAAAGAGCTCGATGGAGTGCTAGGCGGAGGCATTGTTCCAGGTTCACTTACCTTGATTGGTGGGAGTCCAGGCGTTGGAAAATCTACACTTCTCTTAAAAGTTGGTGCCAATATCGCTTCTCTTGGAAAAAATGTTTTATATGTAACGGGGGAAGAGTCCGCTGGGCAGATAAAACTTCGTGCAAACCGTCTTCAAGCAAATATAGATACACTCTATCTCTTAAGTGAGATTCGACTGGGGCAGGTTCTTGTAGAGCTAGAGCACAGAGCTTATGAGTTCATCATCATCGACTCTATCCAAACCCTCTACTCTGAAGATATAAGCTCTGCACCAGGTTCCGTGACACAGGTCAGACAAATTACCTTTGAACTTATGAGAATAGCAAAAGAGAAAGAGATAGCTATCTTCATCATAGGGCATATTACCAAAGAGGGTTCTATCGCAGGACCGAGAGTTTTAGAACATATGGTCGATACAGTTTTATACTTTGAGGGAGACTCATCTCAAGAGCTTCGAATACTTCGAGGCTTTAAAAACCGTTTTGGACCGACAAGCGAGATAGGTGTTTTTGAGATGAGAAGTGATGGTTTAGTCTCTGCCACAGATGTCGCTTCAAGGTTTTTTAACCGTAACTCTGAACAACCAGGTTCTGCCCTTACCGTTGTGATGGAGGGTTCTCGTCCTATCATCCTTGAAGTTCAAGCACTTGTTTCAGAATCACACACATCAAACTCCAAGAGACAAGCGACAGGTTTTGATAACAATAGACTCAATATGCTTTTAGCACTTTTAGAGAGAAAACTGGAGATTCCACTCTCTGGCTATGATGTTTTTATCAACATTACTGGCGGTATCAAGATAACAGAGACAGCCGCAGATTTGGCAATATTAGCAGCAATAATCAGTAGCTTTCGCAATCGTGTCATCTCAAAAGAGACCGTCTTTATAGGTGAAGTGTCACTTGTTGGAGATGTCCGAGAAGTGTATGCAATGGATGTTCGACTTAAAGAGGCAAAAATGCAAAATATTTCTAAAGTTCTTTTAGCAAAAAAACCCCTAGAGAAAACAACGCTTAAAACTTTTATTGTCGATGAAGTTACAAAACTGATAGAATGGTATTAGAGAGAAAAGCATTCAAAGCACTTTTATCATAATAACAGTACAATTTTGAATATAAATTGAACCCTCTGATTAAACAACAAAATTTCAGAGCCAATTAGATAAAATAAAAGAACTAAAAAAAGAGTGAGAAATATTATGCA
>PETN01000044.1 GCA_002781365.1 Sulfurimonas sp. CG01_land_8_20_14_3_00_36_23 | reverse complement strand
TTGTTTGCTATTAGCTTTTGTGAAAACCATGAGTCTTTATTGAACTCAACCATTTTATAATATTTGGTTGGTTAATTTATTATACGAAGGAAAAAAATGAAATTAGGGAAAATTCTATCTAGCAGTATCACAGCTGCTCTCTTTAGTAGTGCGCTTTTAGCAAGCGGACATTCTGCAACACATTGGGGTTATACAGGGCATGAAGGTCCAGCAAATTGGGGTGATTTAGATCCAAACTATAGCATGTGTAAAGCGGGCTCTTCACAATCTCCAATAGATATTAAAAAGAGTATTACAATCGATACTAAGGGGTTAGAAAAAATCGGTTTTAATTATGTGACTGGTTCAGAAACAGTTATCAATAATGGACATACAATTCAAGTAAATATTAAAAATGGAAGTAGCATTAGTGTTGATGGTATTGAGTTTTCATTGAAACAAGTTCACTTTCATACGCCAAGTGAAAACCATATTGAAGGTGTCTCTTTTCCACTTGAAGCACACTTTGTACATGCTTCTTCAGATGGCAAACTTGCTGTTGTAGCTTTAATGCTTGAAGATGGTAAAGAGAATGAAGTTATAAACAGTATCTGGAATAAAATGCCTCACCATGCAGGAGAGTCTGAAGCGATAGATTTATCTGCTAAAGTGATTAACTCTTTCTTACCAGAAGATAAATCATACTACAGATTTAGTGGTTCATTAACTACACCACCATGTAGCGAAGGTGTAAGATGGTTAGTCCTTAAAAACTATAGCCATATATCAGCACATCAAGTAGAAGAGTTTTTACATATACTTCACCATGCAAATAATAGACCTATTCAGCCTGCAAACGCTAGAAAAGTAATTGACTAAAGTTAATTTCCCTTTTTTGGGAAATTAATTATTTATTAAATAAAACAGAACCGAGTCGAATCATATTTGACCCGCACTCTATCGCTAGTTCAAAATCTCCACTCATCCCCATAGAACAAATCGTTGCACCTTCACACGCTTTAAAAATCTCATAGGTCGTCTCAAAACTCTTTTTGATAACTGCTTTATCTTCACTATGCGCGCCAATACTCATAACACCTTTTAAGTGTAGATTTGGACACTCTTTTTGAATCTGCTTGTAGATTCCACATGCCAACTCTGGCAGAACTCCATGCTTGGACTCCTCTTTTGCAGAGTTGATTTGAAGAAGAACATCGAGCGTCCTATCTCTTGCTTGGAGTTTTTTTTGTAGTTCGTGTGCTAGTTCTAAAGAGTCAAGGGCATGAAAGAGAGCAGGGTTTATATCTAAGAGGTTATTGATTTTATTTTTTTGCAGATTTCCTATAAAGTGCCACTCTAAAGGGAGTGCATCAAGTTCAACTGCTTTAGCTTTTAAATCCTGAACCTTGTTTTCACCAAAGGCTCTTTGCCCAATTGCGTAAAGTTTTTCTATCTCAGCAGAAGTAGAGTACTTGCTCACAGCCACAATCTTCACGATGTGGTACGCACTCACTTTTAATCTTGCCGCTTCCACTCTTCTTATTACATTATCAATATATAGTTTATACTCTGTATTTTGCATTTTTTTACCCAACCAATCTATATCTATCTTCAAACATTTATTAAAGATAATTTTCTTATGCCGCAATTCTATCAAAATAACATTTAAGACACATTATCGCTTATGTTCAATGATACTATTAAAATTATTAATCGTATCACTTTATGATACTACTGTGGTACTTATTCGTCTCATGGACGAAGTTTTATTTTTGCGTATTTTTCGTATAAATATCATTGGAAAGTTGCAGATTTTTTTAGAATCAAATTGGCATGTGGAAAGTTCCACATGCCAACAAATCAAGATTTATATTTCTCCTGCAACTCTTTTGCTTTCTCATAACTCTCTTTTTGAGCTTCCACTATTTCATCGAAGGCTAAGCCTTTCATAACTGTTTTATAGAGGTTTGGCTTGAATTTTTCCCAGTTATAAATCGTTTTAATATCTACGCCTAAATATCCAGCAATATCTCTTTTTGTCATAAAAAATCACCCTTTTTTAAGAGTAATTTACAAGCCAATCATTGATAATACAACATTAGAATTATTCTATATTTTAACTATTAAACAAGGAATAATTCTATGTATGTATAATTTGCATTGCAATTATTACTTGCAAAAATAAAAAACTAGGGAACAATGGATTTTATGTCTAAATACAAGAACTATACAAAAGAACAATTAATAGCAAAAATAACTCAACTTGAGTCGAAAAAAAATTATGGTCTTGTTTGGGATGATGAAAAAGAGCCTGAAAATGTAGTGCTTGAGTGTCAAAACAATATTCCTATTTTGAAAAAAATTGAAGACAAAACTATACATACAGATGAAAACAAGCCAAATAATATTTTGATAGAGGGCGACAACTATCACGCGTTACAAGTGCTAAATTACACGCACAAAGGGCAAGTAGATGTGATTTATATCGACCCGCCCTACAATACTGGTAATAAAGATTTTAAATATAATGATAGTTTTGTGGACAAAGAGGATGGTTATAGACATAGTAAATGGCTTAATTTTATGAGTAAAAGGCTTAAATTGGCTCATAACCTACTTAAAGATAGTGGAATAATTTTTATTAGTATTGATGATAATGAAGTTTATAATCTCAAACTAGTATGTGATGATATTTTTGGCGAAAGAAATTTTATAGTTAATTTGCCCACAATTATGAATTTGAAAGGTAATAATGACCAATTTGGTTTTGCAGGAACGCATGAGTTTACATTAGCTTATTCAAAAAATATAACAGAAGCAAAAATTAACCTTTATGAGGTAGATGAAGAAATTGTTTTATCAAAATGGGAAGAAGATGAATATGGATTTTATAAGCAAGGGGCTAATTTAAAAGCTACGGGTGTAGATGGTGCAAAAGAAAAAAGACCTAACCTTTTTTTTCCAATTTTTATCAATGAATGTAATGAAGTATATATTACAAATAATAATCAAGCACTAAATCAAAATGACAAAATCATATTGCCTATAAGTGATGGTAAGGATATGAGGTGGCGATGGAGTAAAAATAAAATAAAAAATGAACTTCACAATATAGTTGTCAGTGGAGACAGTTTATATAAAAAACAAAGACCAGATTTAGGAGATTTGCCATCTAAAAAACCAAAATCTATTTTTTATAAGCCAGAATATAGTAGTGGTAATGGTACAACTTTATTAAAAGATTTATTTGATGATAAAGTCTTTAGTAATCCAAAACCATTGATGTTAATAAAAGATTTAATATTTTTAGGTTCTCATAAAAACTCGATAATTTTAGACTTTTTCGCAGGTTCAGGAACAACAGGTCATGCCATCTTAGATTTAAATCAAGATGGCGGGAATAGACAATTTATCCTCTGCACAAACAATGAAAATGATATTTGCACCGATGTAACCTACCCACGATTAAGTAAAGTGATAAACGGTTACACCACTCCAAAAGGCGTAGCCGTTGGTGGACTTGGTGGCAATTTAGACTATTATAAAACCGATTTAGTGCCCACAGACGGTATCTCAAATATATCCGATACGACGCGAGAAGAACTCACAAAAAAAGCTGGAAATATGATAGCTATCAAAGAAAATACTCATGCTATGATAGAACTTAACGAACACTACCAAATATTTAAAAATGAAACCTCTTCTAAACAGACAGCGATTTACTTTACGGAAGATTTAAGCCATTTTGATGAACTGATACAAAAAATAACTCCTCACAAAACAAAACTGTATATTTTTTCCTTTGGTAAAATTGACAAATCGTCTTATAAATATTTAGGCAAAAACTTCGAAATAGAAGACATCCCAGAGCCAATAATAGAAATATACAAAGAGATAAACAAAGAAGGTGTTTTATGATATTGATGGATTTCCAAAAAAGAGCAGTTGATGCACTCTCAAAAAGTTTTTTTGACCTTTGGAAAACGGAAAATTATTATCTTCCTTTAGTTTTTAAAGCTCCAACGGGTGCAGGTAAAACTATCATGATGGCAGAATTTTTGCGAACACTCGATGGCAATTATCACTTTGATGATGATAAAGCTTATATTTGGATTTCTTTTGGCGGTGATAATTCATACATGCAGTCAAAAGATAAACTTTATACCTATTTTAACAACGGTACAGATATGGCACTTAAAGATAAAAACGATTTATCTTCCAAAGAACTATCCAAAAATAATATCTTTTTCATCAATTGGTCAAAGATAAAATCAAGCACCAAAGATGGCAAAGTTTTGCGAAAAGATTGTGAAATTACAAGTGGTAATTATGGTGTTTTTGATGAATATATCCACAATACAAGAGCAAAAAGAGATTTAGTTCTTATCATAGATGAGGCACATACAGAGACAAAAACAAAATTAGCAGATGAAGTCATAAACCTTATAAATCCAAGAATAATTATCAAAGTAACGGCTACTCCTGACTCCTTACCAAATATTAGCGATGTTACGCATCATAAAGCTGGATTTGTAGAAGTGCTAGAAGAGGATGTCATCGAAAGTGGACTTATAAAAAAATCTCTTATTATCCAAACGCAAGAAGAAATCAACGCAATAGAATTACATAATTTGAGCGAAGATGAAATGATGATAGAGCTTGCTATACAAAGAAGAGACGAGTTAAAAAAGCAGTATGAAAATTTAAAACTCGATATAAATCCTCTTGTACTCATTCAACTGCCAAGTGATATGAACGAAAAAGAGGAAGTTACAACAAATAAAAAGATTGTAGTTTTAAACTATTTAAAATCAAAAGGTATTTTGGATGAGCAAATAGCAATTTGGCTTTCTGGAAATCAAAATAAAATTAATCTTGATTTTATAACTTTAAATAATAGTGATGTTAATTTTATGCTTTTTAAAGTTGCACCTGCAACTGGTTGGGATTGTCCAAGAGCTCAAGTTTTAGTAATGTTTAGAGAGATAAAATCTCCATCGTTTCACACTCAAATAATCGGAAGAATAAAAAGAATGCCCGAAGCACTTCACTATGAAAATGAAGAGTTAAATAAGGCATATATTTATACGAACTACAATAAAACACACATCAAAGATATGAAAGAGACAACAGAAAATAAGTACCCTATATATTTTTCAAAATTAAAGGATTCTATCGAAACTGTATCTTTGCAAAGTGCTTATCATAACAGAGTTGATTTCAACACTTTAAGTCCTGAAACTATGTGGCAAAAATACATGCTTAAAACTTTAGATGAAAATAAAGAAAATATTATGAAAAATATTGATTTAAAAGTCATTGCAGTACCAAATAAAATCGTGGTTGATGCGACAATAAATAGTTTTGATGGCTTTATGGTTCAGTTAAAAAGTAGAGCAAGTGAAACAGAATTTCATTTTAGTAGAAATGATATTGAAAAACTTTACAATCTTTTATGTTTTGAAGAATTAGAAAAACAAGACAAAGATAGTGCGAAATACAATCCATCTAGGTCTTGGAGTGCCTTAAAAAAGGCTCTGAATGTTTGGTTTCATAAAAAGCTTGGATTGCATAGAGAAAAGTTTTATGTGATTATTGTGAATGATTTACTAAAAAGTGATAGTTATTGGGACTGTAAATAATTCTGTGTCAATTTGGTAAAATTAACACACAGAAGGAAATACAGATGAAAATAGAAATAGACGTTGCGGATTTT
>PETN01000034.1 GCA_002781365.1 Sulfurimonas sp. CG01_land_8_20_14_3_00_36_23 | reverse complement strand
TTGAATATCTGAAAAATGTAGGATAAAGTAGCAGTTGCTTATGAAATTAAATCTTTAGAAAAGTTGTCTTGATTTTTAGGGGCATTATATCTATCATCTCTTGCGCAAATTTTGAGACATCCTCTGAGTTGGCAACATCTTCTAAAATGATGGCAAACTCATCACCGCCTATGCGTGCAATAAAGTCAGTTATGCCAATATGTTCGCTTAAACGCTCCGTTGCCATCTTCAATATCTCATCGCCAATGTTATGTCCAAAACTATCATTGATGTTTTTAAAATCATCCAAATCAAAGTGTAATAAGGCAAGAGATTGATTGTTTTTCGTAGCATTTTGGATACTCTTACGAAGATGACTGAGCAGCAACTCTCTATTTGCCAAACCCGTTAATGAGTCATAATTTGCCAGTTTTTCAAGTTGCTCTTCATAAAGTTTTTGTTTTGTAATATCTTTGAGAATCCCTTTCATCTTCTTAAAGGTGCCACTCTCATCTGTCACCGAGCTAGAAAAAGCATGAATCCATTTAATCTTACCATCTACAACAATTCTGTATATATGATTGTATTTTCCCTCTAAAACGCCCTCATCATGCTTTCGTATAAACTCTGCCAAGTCATCAGGATGAATAAGTGCTCTTATGGTTTGGGCAGAGATTTTCTCTGTCTTTGGATTTAAACCAAAGATTCGACACCCTTCATCTGAAGCTGTAAAAGAGTTCTCTTGTATATTGAGTTGCCAACTTCCAACATGTGCCATAGCTTGAGCTTCGTTCAACGCGTCATCTATTTGCTTTAAATTATCTTCATCTGCTCTATGCTTTGTAATGTCATGTGCGATTCCAAGAACACCTATGATGTTGTTCTCTTCATCTTTGAGAGGTGTTTTCATAGCATAAAAGAGACCCTCATAACTTCCATCAGCGAACTTCAGATACTCTTCATTCCCTGAAGGACCCCCATTTTCAATTGCTTTTTTGTCATTTTTTCTAAAAAACTCAGCTAACTCTTGATCCACAAAATCAAAGTCACTTTTTCCAACAATCTCAGACTCTTTCGCCCCAAAAAAACGCTCAAAAACATGGTTACATTTGAGATAAATTCCATGGGTATCTTTCAGCCAAATCAGATCTGGAATCGTATTGATTACATTGTTGAGAAGTGCTGATGTAGTTGCCAAAAGCTCTTTACTCGCTTCAAGCTCAAGCAGCGTGTCATTTTTTTTATCAATCACATTTATGAGGTAGTTAAAGTACGCACCATGAATCGCTTTTAAAACATCATGTCTATCAAGTATGCCTATCATACGATTTTCTTCATTTACAACTATAAGTTGATGTACCCCATGGCTTTTCATCATCGCAGAAGCCTCTTTAAGAGAGATAACTGGACGAATCAAAATAGCGCTAAGATAGTCTAAACTCTCTATGGTCTCTTTGGATTCTATGTTTTTGTTGGCTAAAAAATGGGTAATCTCTTTTTCACTTAAAATCCCAACTGGATTCATATCATCCACGACTATGACAAATGAAGTTTTGTTCTCATTCATCATCTTTGCCGCTGTTACAATCAAACTGTTTTCTTTCACCATAAGAGGAGCTTCTTGCATAACATCTTCTACTGCTTTGGATTGAAATGCATCTTCAAACCCTAAGTTGCGTAAAAAGTCACCCTCACTCACTACCCCAATATAAGTACCCTCTGCATCCACAACGATAAGATGACGATACCCTTTTTGTTCGAGTAAGATATAAGCATCATGAAGATTTAAAGAGGCGTCAAGACAAAAAACATTTTGCGTCATTACCTCTTGAAGTTGCATCGATTTATCATAGTGTTGAGAAATGATTTTCAGCGTATCATTTTCTGTAAATATCCCAAGAGGACGGTTTTGTTCATCAGCTACAACAACAGAACTAATAGAGGAAGAGGACATTAAGTTAAGTCCATCTTGAATAGTGTCAGTAGGAGCTAGCGGAGCAATTTCATTGGTTATGATGTCAATCAGTCGAATATGTTTCATCTTGATGCCTATAAAAGTTAGTAGTAAAATATGTGTATTGTAGCCAAAATTTCTCTATGCATGTAGAAAGTTGGGTTGAGGCTATTTCCGCATGCCAAGGTTTCCACAACTCTTTGACACATTTTTAAAAACACTGTACAATGTAACTACAATTTTCCTTCGGGATCGCCCCTCTTTTTCAAGAGGGCAAAAATCATCCAATCAAATCTTTAAGTTTACTTTTCAACTTTACAAAGTCAACTTCACTTATTTTTCCAATTTTTTTAATGAGTCTTTTAGAGCTAAAAAGTCTATTTTGAACTAGCAGTGCCGTGCTTATTTTATCATCCAAAAATTGAAATTGAAAGAAGAAGCTTCCATCTCTGATAGTTGTTGAGAGTGGAACACCTAAAAACATCTCATTTGTATATCTTCTGACTACCAACACAGCTCTTTGAAACTTCTCACCTTTACCATTTTGCTCATGCCCAATGTTTTCACCAAGCTTCAACCAAAAAATATCTCTCTCTTTAAAATACACTCTTTGCTTTTTACTCTCTGTTATCTGCTTTAACGTATTCCAATCATCAAACTTTTTCATAACTTCCTCATTTGATTTTCATTAAATTGATTTTGTTAAGCGTATCAAATTTTTTATAGCATGTGGAAATATATGGCAGTTTGAAATATTTATCTGTTTCCACATGCCAATATCTTTCTAGCTCCTATGGTAGGAACCGATGCCTTGGCTTCGGGAGGTGTGGGCTGAAATAGAACAATTGTGTAGCCAGAATGTTTGGCATGTGGAAATCAGAGGTAGAGAGGGGTCGAATTCGATGGCATTAAAATTCTCACAGTTTATGATGACTATTCGTAACTTTTTTGTCTATGTAAAACTCTACCAATAATAATCAACTCGTCCACTACATCAAAAAGTATTCTATAGTCGCCTACTCTGAGTCTATACGCAGGTTCAAAATTTGTAAGTTTTTTAATATTTTGCAAGTCTGGAAAGTTTTGAAGTTCTAAAATTTTATGGTGAAGTTTTGTTTTAAATGGCTCAGTGATCGATTTTAAATCTTTAATAGCACTTTTTCGAATCTCAATTTTCATTTTTCAAATATTCTTCAAAAGAGATTTTTTCCTCATTTCTTGTTTCGCTTAAAAGCTTTAAATCTTCAATATCTTCTTTTGAGACTATTTCCAAGCCATCATTTTTAAAGTGATCTAACAGCCAAATAACTTTTTCAACTAAAGTTTCATTTTGAATATTTATTGTCAAAGTTTGCATTGTATGCCCTTCAAAGTTTATTTTGGTGATTATTATAGCTTATTTTTGAAAATCTAATGGAATCAAAAGTTATTTCCACATGCCGAGATATTTGATTTTTTTGGCATGTGGAAACTTTATGAAGTTTTAGTTTAAGTAGGAGTTTCGCCTTTGGAAAGGTGGAACTAGAGAATTTTATTTTTTCTTAGTACTTTTCGATGGTTTTAACTCTTTTGTATTACCTGGTGTACTTTTATTATCTCTACGTCTTTGATCTGGTTTACCTGTAGATTCTGCAATAGGCTTTGGTCCTGGTTTTAATGGCATATTATTTACCTCCTTTTATAATTTTAAGTATCTTATTACAAAAAAAATATTTTAATTAAAAATATGGCAGTTTGAAATATTTTTAATTATTTCCACATGCCAAAGTTTTTCTAGCTTTAGAGTTTATATCGCAGTTGTAGTTCTTGTATGCATTCCCATCGGAGGACGATGGGAACGAGTAATAAGATAGCAAGCATATCTAGTTAAGATAATATCTACTATCTCTCTAACTGCGCCAGAACCCAATTTGACCATTTTCGTAACATCACGAAAATGGTCTGAAAGTTCAATTTTAGAATTTTGACAAGCTTTTTTAGCTTTTTCTATGACATTAGAAAAATTTTCCCATCTGTCATATCCAAGTATTTTTTGTAAATCTCTTCCATACCAAAACTCTACATCCGAATCTTCTAATACATTTGAAATATCATTAAACCTATTTTGTAAATTCAATATAAGTTCTTTATCCATAATGCCAGCCCTCTTTTATAAATTTCTTTATTTTACCAATTTTTATTTTTAATTATTCAAAGTATTGCAGTTTGTCATATTTTATGTTTCCACATGCTATTCATTAGCTCAAGAAAAAACTAAGAAAATGCACAAAAGTGTGGTTGATACCTATTGTTAGAGTATTTGGCATGTGGAAATCAGAGGTAGTTGTCGCAAATTTTGCGACAACTGAAAATCATTTACCGATTAACTTTTTAACTGTGGGATTATGAATAAGTGACTTAATCTGCGAAATAGCCGTTTGGTTAAGTCTTATAAGCCTTTCGTTTTGCGGCAGTTCTTGTTTTAAAAGTTCTGCATTTATGCTCTCAAGATTTGAAAGAACTATAAGTTGCTCTACACTCGCATAATCCCGAACATTTCCCTCTTTACCTTTGTTGGCTTCTCGCCACTCTTTAGCAGTGACTCCAAACAAAGCGACATTTAACAAATCCGCTTCATTCGCATAAACCAAACTCTCTTTTGGTTTGTCGATGGCATGTGGAATTAAATGCTCTTTGATAGCATCTGTGTGAATTTTGTAGTTAATTTTTGACAAACTTCTACTCAAATCCCATTCAAGTGATTTGTTTTGTATCTCATCTTCTTTAAGTCTTTGAAACTCTTTAATGAGAAATAGTTTAAATTCCGCGCTTATCCAAGAAGCAAACTCAAACGCTATATCTTTATGCGCATAAGTCCCACCGTATCTTCCTGCTTTGGAGATGATACCTATGGCGGATGTTTTTTCTATCCATCTTTTTGGTGTGAGAATAAAACTATTTATACCTGCTTGCATTTTAATTCCATCGAATTCGATGGAATTAAAACTTTCGTTATTAATCTTTTCCCACAATCCCAAAAACTCTATCGTTTCTCTATTTCGCATCCAGTTTTGCAAGATATAATCACTTCGTTCTCTGTCTTTATATCTTGCAATATCAGTCAAAGATATAAAATCAATTTTGTGATGTTGTTTGATAGACACTTCTGTATTTTGCACTAAAATTTTACTACTTTTCATACTCGCTCCTCAGATATATTTTTTACTGTATCGCAAAAATGAAGTAGCTCTAAAAAGTATGGCAAACTGAAATATTTATTTGTATCCACACCCCAAGAGTACTTCCTCGCATTCGCTCACAGCGCATGCCAATATCTGTCTAACTCCTATGGTAGAAACAGATGCTTTGGCTTCGGGAGTGGTGGGCTGAATTAGAACAATTGTGTAGAGAGAGTGTTTGGCATGTGGAAAGTTAAGCATTCCCATCGGAGGACGATGAGAACGAGGTAATACTAAACTTTAAGTAAATAGTAAATACTTAACCCTACTATTCTATTCATGAAACACCCTCCTTAGCCCCAATTTCATCTGCATTATTACATTTTAAGAATTCTTCACCTACATCATCACTATATTGTTTTTCTAGCTCCCAAGCTCTAGCTTGGGAGTTTGTATCGCAGGTTTTGGTTTTTGTATGCATTACCATCGAAGGACGATGGGAACGAGAAAAATATTCTTCAAAAAAAAGCCCCTCAAATTTTCTGCTACAATATTTAAAACACAAGGATTTAAAATGGTAAACGCATCCGTAAAAGTAAAGGCGTATCGTAGAGATGACGGAACAAAAGTTAAAGGACACAAACGAACTCCACCAGATGGGATTTGTACTAATAATTTAAAACCAAAAAAATGTAAAAAATAAGTCTGTTTCACAATCAATCTTTACATTTTTCTATCGTTTTGCGTAAGGTTATATACATTTTGTATTTTTGCTTTATTTCATCACAAATATTTTGATATTCTTGATAGGATCTTGTTCCAAGCTCTTCCATGACTAGGAGATAAATAATATTTTTTAGAAGCTCATACAAATGGAGACCGTAAAATAAACTGTGTAAACCCACCTCTTATCCTTCAATCACTTCGTATATTTTGA
>PETN01000079.1 GCA_002781365.1 Sulfurimonas sp. CG01_land_8_20_14_3_00_36_23 | reverse complement strand
CCGCAACGTCTATTTCTATTTTCATCTGTATTTCCTTCTGTGTGTTAATTTTACCAAATTGACACAGAATTATTTACAGTCCCGAGTATTTTGATTATCTCAACAAACCGGATATGCAGACTGTATTTAATGCAATGTCTAAAAGGGAAACGAGAACTGAAATGTATATTAAACTAAGTTCGTAAGTGTCTATGCACTTTAAAGTTTTTCTATAAATAATCTAGTTTATACAAAAACTGTCTTTTAGTATTAAGATTATGGAAGAACTTCATAATCCATTTACGGTACTTTTAAAAAAGCTTGATAGCTTAGAAAAAAGTATTAAGAAGATTGAGTCCAAAATAGGCTTAATCCTCGAACGGTTAGGTGAAGTTGATTTACATGATAAGTTTAGTGTTAAAACGCAAATCAAAGCGGCTGGCATATTAGACATATCTGTTAAAACTTTACAAAATAAGATTAAGGAGGGTAAATTGAAAAAAGAAGTACATTACAGGATGACAATAAGTGCTAACAAGCGTAATCGTTATTTCTTTAATGAAGTTGCCCTGAAATCTGATAAAGGGCTAATTTAATAAAAGTATAGTTTATATTTAAATTAGATAAATATAAATCAAAGAGATTTGTGTATATGCCACAAATTGTTTACAGTATAAATAGAAACTGTCAACCTTGCTCACTAAGAAAGAAAACTTCAAGTAAAAAATAAAAGATGGATTAGCTACCCATTCTTTTATTTCTCACCAGTCAATTCATTAGCAATCATTTCAGCTTGCTTCAATACAGTTTCGGTAGCCAACATCTGCATATCCGGCGGATAGCCAAACTGTCGTAATGTTCTTTTTACGATCACTTTCAACTTAGCTCTTACACTCTCTTTTATCGTCCAATCAATAGAGGCATTAGCTCTAACCCTCTCGGTTAAGACAACCGCTAATTCCCGTAAAACATCTTTACTCATAAGGTCTTTTGCACTATCATTGTTTGCAACAGCTGTGTAAAATGCATATTCAAAATCTGTTAGTCCCATTGCTTTTGGCTCTTCATCCATCTTATGAATATCTTTACTAAGATTGATTAGTTCCTCTATCACTTCAGCCGCAGTGATGATTTTGTTATGATACTTTTTAATTGAGTTTTCTAGCATTTCCATAAGAGATTTACTCTGTACTAGATTTGTTTTCATCCTCGTTTTTATCTCATCATTAAGTAGCTTTTTAAGAACTTCAAGCGCAATATTTTTATGCTTCATTCCCTTAACTTCAAGTAAAAATTCTTCAGATAAAACAGAAATATCAGGCTTTTTAATTCCAGAGGCATCAAAAATATCTATCACTTGTTCCGTTACAAGCGCTTTATCTATTACTTGTCGTATAGTAGTTTCTAACTCTTCATCAGTTCTTCCACCACCAGTACTTTCAAACTTAACTAATCTTGCTTTAACTGCTTGAAAAAATGATACTTCATCTTTTACATCCATAGCTTCATCGTGAGGAACTGCTATTGCAAATGCAGATGAAAGGGCAGTAACTTCATCTATGTATCTTTTTTTACCATCTTCAAGACCAAGTATATGTTCTTCTGCTTCAAGTATTAACGATAGTTTTACTCTGGTATCTGCTTCAAAATAATTTTCATATGCAAATCCATGATACATTTGAGATACTACTTCAAGTTTTTCAAGCATAAGTGCGACTGCCTGTTCTTGTGCAAGTGCAGGATCCCCTTTACCGCCGCTGTCACTATAAAATGAAAGTGCCTTTTTCAAATCACTTGCAAGTCCAAGGTAATCAACAACAAGTCCACCTGGCTTATCTTTGTAAACTCTATTTACCCTTGCAATGGCTTGCATAAGGTTGTGACCTTTCATCGGTTTATCTATGTAGAGTGTATGCATGGATGGAGCATCAAATCCAGTTAGCCACATATCTCTAACAATTACAAGCTTTAGTTCATCATTCGTATCTTTCATACGATTTGCCAAATCTCGCCTTTGTTGCTTTGTAGTGTGATGTTTTGCCATTTGTGGACCATCACTACTACTAGCCGTCATGATGACTTTTATAACACCCTTGCTTAAATCATCACTATGCCACTCAGGGCGAAGCTTGATAATCTCTTCATATAATCTGGTAGCGATTCTTCTACTCATTGCTACTATCATACCTTTACCATCAAATACTTCCTGACGGTTTTCAAAGTGAGTGACAATATCGTTTGCTACTTCATTTACTCTGTTTTCACTCCCTATGAGTGCTTCAAGCTGAGTCCATTTAGCTTTAGCTTTTTGGGTTTCGCTTAAATCATCATTTCCGAGTTCGTCGTCTAGCTCTTTGACGAGCTTTTTCCCTTCATCACTCAGAGTTATTTTTGCAAGCCGGCTTTCATAGTAAATTTTTACTGTAGCTCCATCCTCAACAGCTTGTGAAATATCATAAATATCCACATAATCACCAAATACAGCAGGCGTATTTACATCGGTATTTTCAATCGGTGTGCCTGTAAATCCAAGATAGGTGGCATTCGGCAGCGCATCTCTTAAATACTTTGCAAATCCATAAACGATTTTTTTACCGATAACATTGCCGTCTTTGTCTTTGTCATCAACTGTTTTAGGTTTAAACCCATACTGTGTACGGTGTGCTTCATCAGCTATTACTATGATATTTCGTCTATCCGAAAGCTCATCATAGATATTTCCCTCTTCCGGGGAGAACTTTTGAATCGTGGCAAATATCACACCACCACTTGCAACTTTAAGAAGAGTTTTTAAGTGATCTCTATCTTGAGCTTGTATAGGTTCTTGTCTTAATAAACTTTGTGAACTAGCAAAAGTGTCAAATAGCTGATCGTCAAGATCATTTCTATCCGTTATGACAAGGATGGTTGGATTATTAAGCGATAAGACCACCTTTCCCGTATAAAACACCATAGAGAGTGATTTGCCACTTCCTTGTGTATGCCAAACAACACCACCCTTTTTGTCTCCATTAATACTACTTGCTAGTGTAGTTCTCTCAACTGCTTTATTAACCGCATAGTACTGATGATAAGCTGCTAACTTTTTAACTGTTTCAATGGTTGTAATTTGCGTTTTGCTATCTACTTTTGTATTTTTTTCATAAACGATAAAGTTTCGTATTAAATCTAATAAAGTAGTTGGATTTAACATCCCATGCACAAGAGTTTCCATTCGTGATATTAATTTTGAAGCTTCACTCCTTCCATCACTGCTTTTCCAGCTCATAAACCTTGTAAGACCTGCTGATATAGTTCCTGCTTTGGCTTCTAGCCCATCACTTATGATACAAAAAGCATTGTAGGCAAATAGAGAAGGTATGACACTTTTATAGGTTTGTATTTGATTGTAAGCTGATTTGATAGTAGCATTTTCATCTACTGGGTTTTTAAGTTCAGCCACCACCAAAGGTAAGCCATTTACAAAGAGGATTAAGTCTGGTCGCTTGTTGATTCCATTTTCAACTATAGTTAATTGGTTAGATACTACAAAATTATTGCGGCTTACGTCATCAAAATCTATGAGTTTAACGATTTCGCCACGAGTAACGCCATCTTTTTGTACTTCAACTTTTACACCTTCCGTAAGCATTTTATGAAAGAGTTCATTATCAGTTAAAAGTTCTGTAGATCTAAGTCTTTGACACTGTTTTACAGCATACTCTATTAGGTCATAATCTAAAGTAGGATTGATAGCAGCGAGTGCATTTTGAAGTTTTTCTTTGAGTATGACGTCCTCAAAAGATTCTCGCATAGGGGTTTCGCTGTCGGGTGCAATGCTTGGAGCATAGATATACTCAAATCCAAGCTTTTCAAGAAGTTCTATCGCAAACAATTCTATTTCATTTTCGGTTATTTTAGTCATAGGTAAAAAAATCCCTTTCAAGTTTAATTATAAAAAATCTTAGTAAAGTTTAGAGCCTTAAATTTAACTATAAAAAATCTTAGTAAAATTTAGAGCCTTAATTTTGACTATAAATATCTAAATATTTCTCAAATACAAAAAGCTTATTTCTCTGATAGCCAGTCACTTCTTTAAGTATTCCTTTCGATTCAAATTCTTTAACCAAGGTGTTCGCAGTTGGTTTGCTCATTTCCAAAGGTTCAATTATGTCACTTATAGAAATAATTGGCTTTTGATACAAATACTCTATCAATTTACTTGCATTATGTGCTTTTTTACCAAAACCTATTGCTAAAGCATCCATCTCTTGTTTTAAACTCAAAATATCTTGAAAAGTTTTTATTCCGCTATTTGCTGTATTTATAACCGCTTCGAGAAAAAATTTTATCCAATGTGCCAAATCATGGTTTGTTCGTACAAGTGTCAATGCTTCATAATATACAGATTTATTTTTTTCTATAAAATCAGATAGATATAGTGATGGTTTTTTAAGTAAGCCGTTTCCAACTAAATAAAGGGTTATCATAAGTCTTCCAATTCTGCCATTTCCATCTAAGAATGGGTGAATTGTTTCAAACTGATAGTGCGCAATAGCTATTTTGATTAAGTGTGGCACAAAGATCTCTTCATTGTGCAAAAACATTTCCAAATCACTCATAAGCTCACTCACTTCATTGAAATGTGGCGGTATAAAGTATGCTGTTGCAAGACTTACTCCACCTATCCAGTTTTGAGATTTTCTAAACTCACCCGGTTGTTTCGATTCCCCTCGTACACTATTTAAAAGTATCTCATGGATTTTTTTGAATAATCTATTACTGATAGGTAAATTTTCAAGTTCTTTAACCGCATAATTCATAGCATCAATATAGTTTCGTACCTCTTGCCAGTCATCTCTTTTTTCTGGATTTATCTGTTCTTTTGAGATAAGAACTTCATCCATCTCAGTTTTTGTGCCCTCAATCTTACTTGAAGTGTTTGCTTCTTTTGTAATATGCATTTGGATAAACATATCTACATTTGGCACTATCATAGTAAAAGCATTGAGTTCGCCCAAAGCTCTTGTAGCACTCTCAAGCATAGTATTTATTTGCGGGTCATCCCATGTAAAAGTATGATTAATATGGTTTGGCAAAAAACTTTTATATTGATATTCTTGTCTTAATATTCCTGATTTAAACTCTTTTATATTCATAATAATTTACATCTCCAAAGTTTATTTTCATTTTTTCTAAAAGTTTCATTTTCTGTTCTTTTAGTCATTTTTATAATGACCTTTCAATAATTCTAGCAAGAGTATATGATGCTCTTTTAAATTTAACATAGTCCATTGATTTTTTTGCATAACCTTCAAGGAGTTAGGGAAACTTTCAATACTATTTGTAAAATATTTAGTTTTTTTATCAGCAAAGTCAAGTCGCCCTTGACCAGTGTTTTTACGTCTACTAATCAATACTAAATTACCTAATCGATGAGTCCACTCTTCGCGTTCTTCTAATGTAAAGTCTATTAACCACTGACTATCATCCTTTGGATTTTGCGGTAAAACATGCTCAACACTCATATTCGCATACGAATTTCGTTGTTCTGTATACAGGGGCTTGTCTAATAAATAATCTATTTTACGTAATAAATATCTAGCAAATCTTCGTCCATATATAGTGGCTGACTCAATTTGAAAAATAAATTCTTTAAAATTAAAATCAAAGCTATCAGAATTTAAAAGTTGATTTATCTTTTCTTCTTGAGATATGTCTAATTGACTACAACGTTCTACTTCTTTTAATATATTTCCCATAGCTTCAATACGGGTTGTAGGAGTTTCTCTTGCAATCCAATCACCAGAAAATTTATTGTCTAGTTTAATTAAAAAGTTATGTACCTTTTCTTCTCCAAAGACATTTAAATACATCAATAAAGGGGGGACCCAAATATCAGATAATGCCGTATCTTCTAGTACAGAGATTAAATTATCAAAAGCCCAGTTCTTATTAAGGTTATAGTTGTTTCCTGAAAAAAGCATGTCGTAATGAGCTTTATATGATTTCAATAATTCAAAAGTTTCTTCACCTTTTTTGAGCAAAGGAGATGTAGATTCGTATACTTTTTTACTCTGATTAAATACCTTTGGCTTGTATATACTATCTTCAAATTCTTTTAACAAGTTATGACGAGCTTTTTCTTTTACTAATATCGTTCGAATATATGAAAGAAACAGATCAAAATCCTCTTCTAGTTCACCTTCTAGTTCTTCCCAAAATTCTGCATAATTTTTTTGTTTTTTTACATCTGTAACTTCTTTGAGATTTTGCGCTTTTAAAATGTCACTATTACGTAATTTAATACCTCTATCATTGAGAACAGTAAATAATCTAAAGGCATCTTCAAGTTCTGCACTAGCAACATATATTAAAATGACGTATTGACGAAAATATGAAAATAAAGTATCAAGATCTAAATTGTCTTCATTTGCAAACCATTTATGGAGTGTCAAAATCGCAGTAGACATATTTTTAATTGATACATTTTTTGATTCTTCTGATAATTTAGTTAGTTTTTCTTTTTTTAACGTTCCATCTAAAGGCTTAATATATTCATTAATAAAGACTTCAACATCGTTCCTTATTTCAAATTCAATTCGTAAACGTTCAGGAATACCATCAAATTTATTGCCTTCTTGATATATTGCTTTTACACATGTATCACGAAGTGTTTTATTTTCTGTAATATCTCTCATAACTGCTTGCATAAGATACAGAGTTGTTAAACGTTGTTGCCCATCTAAAACAGAATTTTCCATATAAGAGGCACCATCTTTTTCTTCTTTTTGACAATGTAAGACTAATGAACCTAAAAAGTATTGTGTTTCCGGAGTATTTAATGCGGCATACGAAACATCATCAAGAAGCAATGTAATTTGATCTTCACCCCAAACATACGGTCTTTGATAATCAGGTATTTTATACCACATGTCACTACCAAAACAATCTTTGATAGTTATCTTATTGCTTGCAATTTGTTTACCACTTACTTCAATCATAATATGTCCTTAATGAGTTTTATATATTTGTATTTCTATTATTCTGGTCATTATTTATATTTCCAGAATTGAATTAGCAAGTCTTTTTTCTGGTCTTATATTAGTTGTATAGTATCGTTGTTCAATGCCAAATAATACCAATTTTAAATGTTCTTCTGTTTCAATTACAAACATATTTCCATTTGTAGGTACATTCGTACAGTAAGACTTTGTATAACTTACAACTTGAACTACTTCATTTGCAGTAAAACTGTTTAAAGTATCTAATGCCATCGCTATTCTTCTTCTATTTGCAACTTTAACACTACCCATTGTAAAGCTTGTGCCCAATGAGATAAAGCTTTGACTTAGAAAAGTATTAACTTCTGTTTGAGTTGCAGTTCTATATAAAGTTTCAATGCCGCTGAACATCTCCTTGATTTTAACAATATCCTTAAAGTATAGAGTATCGCTATCCTTATCATAAATTGCGTCAATCCATTCATTAATCACTACAATAGGTTTGTTGGTTTGTAGTGTTGGAGAGTCTGTTATACGGAACCATTTTTTAGATAACAATTGATTTGTAGCCATTTTTTGAAATAAATACAAATTGCTTTGCTTACAACAAAGATATTTAATCCCTTCATATTTATCTGCGGTAATTTGATTAAAAGTAGTTCCACTAAAAGTATGTTCAATTAAGCCATTTGTATAACCTCTAGGTAGAAAATTATCCAATTTAAACCATTCATTATCTTCAAGCCTATACTCTGGGGCATAATTTTGTGTATTCGTTAAATCTACTACCTCAAGTATATCATTTGTTGATGCTATAACTTTTAAGAACTCATTGGTTCTACCTTTTAATTTTGCCAATAAATAATTCATCCCTTCCCCTCTGTATCTATAAATGTATAATTTGTTATTCTTTTTAATTGATTAAAACTAGCACTTTCTGTAGTTTTCAACTCTTTTTTTGTGATTAATAAAACTTTTACATTGTTACTATTAGTTACATAAAAAAACTTGAAGCCAAAAATAAAAAATATAGGATTAAAATATGATATTCTTGAATAAAATATGAAAATTGCTATTATCCCAAATACAACAAAAAATATTTCAATATCAGGGACACTTAACGCAACAAAAAAATATCCTAAATAACTTGGTAAAAAGGCATCATTCGCTGGTTCTATATTGGTAAGAGTATCTTGTTCAATACTGTCGTTAGATAAAAAATTTATGAAATAAACACTTACAATGGATAGCAATATAATACAAGTGAAATAGAATAGGTATGAAGATATATTTAACATACTATGAAAATTATTACCTATAAACTCTGTGAGAATATTTTCTCCAACTACAAATGAACAAATATCACAAAAAATTGGTTCTATCCATTCTAGTGTCACTTGCTTATGTATTGCAAATATTAAAAAGGATAATGATAACGAATTGACTATCAAAAAAAATCTAAAAATATATGCCATTTGCTAACCTTTCATTTTTATGCTTGTACATTATTAGATATCCCATCATAAAAATAATCCAAAATATATAAATCAAATTCATCAAATGTAGAAACTTTTTCTTTTATATATTCCATTCCAAATTCATTAAATTCATTAATTATTGAATGTATATTTAATTCTTCTGCTTCAAAGTTAATAACTCCTGCAAGATGAATTTTCTTTGACAACATTCTTGGCAAACCATATTCCTCTAGCTGATAAACTACTGATGGCAAAAAAGCATGAGATATTTTAGAAATAAATGGTGAAATATCTATATGCTTATCTCTAAAAATAATTTTTTGTAATATATTTATGTCAGATAAAAGAGCAGCTAGTTTAAATGTGACATTTCGTTCAAGCTGAAAAAATAAATCTATACTTATAGATTTTTTAGAAAGGTACAAGAGTAACTCAGGGATTGTTTTAGTCCAATTCAAAGATAATATTTGAGTAAAATAAACAAAGTTGGCATGTTTAGTGTCCCAACCTGCTTGTATTGTAATAGCTTTGTATAAAGGATTTTCCCAATTTTTTGGACTACTATTTAAGTAAGAGAGACCATTCCAAGAGTGAGGAACTTCAACCATATTGAGAGCAATTTTTTCTATCAGTTCTCTGTTTGATTGAAAAGCATTTTCTTTAATCAGTTTGTCATAGATTTCTTTGCCAAGTATATTGTACATATTTTCTTTATGCTCAATTATTTTAGAAATTTGTTCTTTTGTTAAATCATTCTTATATTCTTCTTCATCAACATCAGGAATACTATTTTCGGGAAATTCTATTGTTAATTGTGTTTCATCTTCAACTGGTGGTTTATCAAATAAATAGACATGACCAACAAAGTGTTTAAACATTCTGCCACTTCTTCCTATAATGTTTTTGTATGTGAAACTATTTAGTCTAGAAGCACCATTTTTATTTTTCCAAACTATTACATTCTGTGCAGATGTATTAACGCCTTCTATAATTGAAGAAGTAGAAACTATATTATTTAGTCCACCTTCATCCTCAAACAGCTTTACCTGTATCTGACTTAATGAACGATGTAATCTTCCATTATGAATACCCATACCTCTTCTTACAACTTTGGTTAAGTCCCAGTCTTTTTCGTAATTTGTAGCCAACCACTTTGAGAATAATTTTAGTTTTTTTGAATCACTCTTTGGAATACTGTTTTTAATTAATTCAGATACTGTGTTTATTTCTGTATAAGTCCCAGCATATATTAATGTTTTTTTTTCTTTATGTTGATTGAGAATCTCTATAAGTTTTGTATTTTTACTGCTCGGTGTTATGTCTTTATATGTGTCGTGTCTTGATAGATAAACAGTATTAAATGTTAGGGGTATAAACTCCATGTCTTCAGTAAATAAATTAGAATTTAATTTTTCAATATTTGGAGCTAAATAGTATTTTTGACTTGCTTTCTTACCAAGTTTTAAGATTACTTTTTGAAGTGTTGATGATCGCTCTTTGTCAAAATCAAAACTTGCTTTATAAAACTCATCAATTACTAATAAATCCAAACTCTTTATTACGTCTATATAACCAATAGCCCTTTCCTGAGGAAAAATAAAAATATTTTTATCAGAAAGTTCTACATCTGCTGTTGTAATAATTTTATATTCATGTGAGAACTTCTTGTAAATTCTTCTTCGTACTTCATCTGTTAAGGCAATAGTTGGAACTATAATTAATATGTTACTTGGTTTTTTTATAGATATAAAGGAGTCAATTACAAAGCTTTTACCAAAGCTTGTAGGGGCACTTATCGCAAGGTTTTTACCATCTAAAAGCTTTTTCAATAAGCTTGATTGCTCTCTATGTAATGTTAATGGCTCTTCGCTTCCTGTATCAACTTTGAAAATATCATAAATAAGCCTGTCTTCTAGTATCGCATTATCTGTATTGATGTAAGGATATAGTCCTGTTAGACGGATTAAATGATTAACTATAGGTGAGTACTCTACACTATTGCTTTTCATATAATCAAGTAATAAAATTAATTGATTTCGAGCCTTGTCCTCATTATTTAAATCAAGATGATTATTTATCTCTTTACATTGATTAAAAATATACATTAATCTTCATCTCTTTCAAATATAGCTTTTGTATAAAATCTATTCACAAGCTCTAATTTATCAGGTACAGGAAACAATATTAAGTGAAATTTTATTTCTTTGTACATATAAACACTACTAAATTTGCTATCTTGTTTTTTCATAAAAACTTCTGCTTTTTTAATATGTTCTTTAATAATCTTTTTTTTGTATTCGTCAAAACTATCTGCGTTGTTTTTGGTAATGTCGCATTGGTGAAGAATAAGGATTGGTACATGTAATTGTTGCTTAATCTCATCAAGTGAGATGCCATCGGCTAATTTATCTTTAATATCTTTGAGTAGCTTCTTATCTTCAATGAATAAATCTAAATCTTTAAGCGATGTCACAATATTTAGTTCTTTTCTGAGTTTATCATCTATGAACATATTGTGAACAGACTCAACAATTGAATCTAATCTTGCATCTTTAATACTATTATAAAATTTTGCTTCTCCGAGCCAAAGGGAAAAACCACCATCTGAGTTAAGGGTTATGTGTATACTATCAGCACCTTTTGCATAATCATTTCTATTTTGTTTATAAAATATTTTTGATACAACAGGAAGTGCAGAATAATATTTTTTCATTACACCATAGAGCAGTATCTCTCCAATTTCACCACCTTTTTCATCACCTTCTAATAATCTTAAGTTTTTAGCTGATTTTGTCAATATGGTTTGCTCATTACCAATTAAAGCTTCTTTTTCAGTTTGAGAAAGTGCGGTATCTTTAATGTTATTCCATATGAAATGTTCAAATTGTTGTCTTCGCCACTTCCCACTTTCAAATCCATTTACCAAACTTAACAATGATTTATTATTTGGGTCAATATTATTAGTTGATAAGTTTTGTAAAGTATCATCGACGACAACATCGAAGGTAACAATAGTCCCAGCATGTGTAGTATAAGTGCTTGTCAAAATTTCACCCTCACTTCCCCACTCATAAGCTTAGGCAAAAGTGTATCTCTCATATTTTCAAGAGTTTTCATTTGTATATAATTACTATCTATCTTATTCCATACATTATCAGCATAATCGGAAAAGACTTTTAGTTTCTCTTCCTGTGGTAACAAAAACTCGACAGCTTCAATATCTGAGGGTTTTAATGATGGATATGTTGAAGTAGAGCCTTCAGCGATTGAGTGTAAATATTCAGTCATATCATCTGTTGTTAATAGCATATAAATAAAGTGAGGGTTGATTTTTTCACAACTTATGACACAAAATCCAGTAGATACAACAATATCTTCAGTTGGATTTTTCATGATACCATAGTGCTTCTGATTGGGTCTAACTGTTGAAATTAATACATTATTATGTTTAACTATACGCCTTGCTCTACTCGGGGCATCTACTAAATTAAGTTGCTGAAATGTATCAATTTTTCCTTCTGTTAAGGAGCTTGTATCTAAGTATTGAATAGTTTTTATTGAGCTGTCTTTCTTAATCGTTGATACATTGGTTTTTACAAATTTACCAACCGTTACTACTTCCCAATCGTCCTTAGCCTCTTCAATAAACCATTGTCTAAAAAGTGTTTGTGCTAGTTCTTCAAGGGTTTTGTTTTGGCGGTGGAGAAGGTCGATTTTATCATCAAGACTGCTTAGAACTTCTGCTATAGCTTTTTGTTGTTCAAGCGGTGGAAGCAAAATATCAGTTTCATCAAAAGTATTTCTCGTGATTGTGTCAAATACAGCACCATAAGAAACTTGTTGTAATTCTTTTACTGTATTTTTTAAAAGATAAAACAAATAATCATTAACAGATACATTATATTTAGCTCTTAGCCCATAACATGACTGGTTAAAAGTCATAGGCTTAGCTAACATGGCTAATGCTCCAACTGTCCCTCTTGCTGAAATAATAATGTCATTTTGTTGTAATAGTTTTGTACTACTTTTTTCTAAACCTAAATTAGTTATTGTTTTTTCGGTATCAGAAACATACTTTCTTCCTGTATTAAAATCAACCACAGATAACCAAGGAATATCACCATTCCAATATTCTTCAATTGAAGTTTTAGGTGTTCCACCACCAATGACATCTGCAATCTCAGAAATTTTATATTCTTTCCACTCACCCATCAACAACAACCTTTGCCAAATTATCATTGATTCTTTGATTGAGTGCTTGTTCTTCTTCCATCTGTTCTTTTAGCTCTTGTTGTAAACTTACAAATCTCTCTTTAAAATCGAATTCATCCTCAACATCTTCTAGCCCGACATATCGCCCCGGAGTGAGAACGTAGTTCATCTCTCGTACTTTTTCGAGGCTTGCTGATACACAAAACCCTTTTATGTCCTGATAAGTAGATTCCGTATCGGGTACGGAATGACGGGAGGAAGCTTTCCAATCATGATAAACCTTGGCTATTTGGTTCGTATCTTCATGGCTGAACTCTTTTGTCCGCCTGTTTATAAGCGCGCCCATGTTTCTGGTGTCTATGAACAAGATATCTTTGGTTGTCCGCCCTCGTTTCATAAACCATATAGAGGCGGGGATTTGAGTATTGAGAAATAGTTTTGCAGGGAGATTTACTATGCAGTCGATTAAATTGGCTTCTATAAGAGCTTTTCTGATTTCGCCCTCATTTGAAGTGTTGGAAGTAAGGCTTCCTTTTGCCAGAACAAAACCTGCTGTTCCAGTTGGCGCTAAGTGATAAAGAAAGTGTTGTATCCATCCATAGTTGGCATTTCCCTCTGGTGGAGTTCCATATTTCCATCTTCCATCATTCCGTAGTAAATCACCGCTCCAGTCACTTACATTAAAAGGTGGATTTGCGATGATGAAGTCTGCTTTCAAATCTTTATGGGCATCGTTTAAAAATGAGCCTTCATTGTTCCATTTGACTTGTGAGCTGTCTATGCCACGAATGGCAAGGTTCATTTTTGCTAGTCGCCATGTGGTTTGGTTGGACTCTTGACCGTAGATGGAAATATCGTTTATTTTTCCTTGGTGCTCAGTGACAAACTTTTCAGATTGTACAAACATACCACCACTTCCACAACAAGGGTCAAATACTCTGCCTTTGTACGGCTCTAGCATTTTTACAAGAAGCTCAACGACACTTTTAGGCGTATAGAACTGTCCACCTTGCTTACCCTCAGCAAGTGCAAACTCACCTAAGAAGTATTCAAACACATGACCGAGCACATCAGCACTTCGAGCTTTTGCATCTCCAAAAGCAATGTTACCGATAAGATCTATCAGTCCGCCAAGAGATTTGCTATCAAGATTATCTCTTGCGAAAACTTTTGGAAGTACGCCTTTTAGCGATGGATTGTCCTTTTCGACAACGTCCATAGCCTCATCAACAATCTTTCCGATATTTGGCAGTTTAGCATTTGAGAGAAGAAACGACCATCTAGCAGTTGGTGGCACAAAAAACACATTTTCAGCTTTGTACTCATCTCTATCTTCAGGGTCAGCACCGGCATAATCGCCTTCACCCGCTTCTAGTTGTTTATAGTGTTCTTCAAAACTATCAGAGATATATTTTAGAAAAACAAGCCCCATTACTACATGTTTATACTCTGCGGCATCAATATTTTTTCGTAGTTTATCGGCGGCTTTCCATAGTTGTTTTTCTATTGACTCTTCTTGTTTTTCTTTTGCCATATTTTAGTTATTCCATTTATTAAAAAATATTTTTATTCATTTTAGCAAAACTTAATATTGTTTAAAGTTAATATGAGAAAGTTTAATTGAACTTTCTTATATATACTGTTTTATACAAACTTAGATACTAATATTTGACTTTTATTCAAAAAGAGGAAAGTATATATCAAAATAAAAGAGTTTTCTAGGGGAACTTTTTTTGGAAAAAATAGAGTATTTATCTTGATGAATTATTCTGGGATTATCTGCCATAAACTTACATCTAAAACTCTGGAAATTTTATACAACTGTTCTAGATTAAAGTGTTTATCATATTTACATAGTTCAGCTTTAGCTATGTGACCAACGGAATTATGCCCTATAGCTAAAGCTAACTGCATCTGAGTTATCTTTTTTTCTTTCCGAATTCTTTTAACATTGCTTCCAATCATTTGATAAAAAATAGCTAGTTCTTCATCCGAAAAATCATTTACAATAATGTTATGTCCTATAGGTAAATATTATTGTAAGTTTATAATAGATAGAATTCTTAATAAATGTTCTATAGAACATCATGCTAATGTATATATTGAGGAAATGAGATGTTTAAAAGATTAATAGGTGTTTTCCTGATTATTATCATGATGATTAGTATTAGTGGGTGTTCATTTAATATGCCAGTTGTAGCAAATAACCCTGGTCAAAAATGGATTTGTAAGGATAATCGAGTGATTATTGATGTAGTAAAAAATAGTGCTAAAAATAGACTGGATATTCCAAAAGCGGTAGAAAAAGCCTTATTAGATAAATACGCTAATCAAGAAAATACAACAAAAAAGCATGTGCATACAGAAAATTATTATGAAAAAGAAAAAAGATGTAGTAAAGTTCTTAAATATGCCAATAGTATGAGTGCATTACGAGTTGCACAACAGAGATATAAAAACTGTATGGATTTAAGTGGCTATCGCAGTAGTATTAACTATACAGGGAAATCTTCTTCTATTCATAAGCAAACTGATTCTGATGAAGATATTCTTTTAAGTTATTCTATTAGTAGTAAGGATGACTCTGAAAAAAATTATTTTGATTTTAAAATTGAAATTGATGATGCTTTTATTGTGATTTATCTAGTTGGTCTAGATAAATGTACGCTACCTTACGGTATGAGTGATATGATTTCAGATATAGTAAAAGATAATGTGGATAAGCCATTATATTTAAAGTACTACAAGTATTAACCTAAATATAGTTAGAGTCGATAATAATAGCAGAAAAGAAAATTTATTTTTGCTATTAAAATATATTAATTTTTTCTATATTTTGATAAAACTTTCGTAAACTGATTTTCTATTTTATAAAGTTCTTCTAGCGCTAATACATCTTTTTCATTATCAAGAAACATATTTTCAATATTGTTAGTCACTACATCAACACTAGAATCTTGGAGGTCTTTATATATAGACATAGCATCTTGAAGTTTTTCATTAAATCTACTAGCTTGTAAATATAGCTCTTTCCTAGTAAAGAGTAACTCTTTATACTTGCCATCACATTCATTAAATATAGGAATAGGCAGATTTGATAAAACTTCAGGATTTAAAATCTTTCTACTTATGGAACCGGAGGAAGGTATATAAGTGTCAATGTATTCTCTCACATAAGGCAATTGTAAATATTGCATAACAAACCATGGAGTATCAACTTTTCTGTTTTTATCAAACTGTATGCGTATCATAGAGTTATTACCAACTATTCTTCGTTTATAGCTATCCCCAATAATGCCCATTTTTCCTATTTTACCTCTATGAAGAATAATAAGATCACCTTCAGCTAATGATTGATTTTCTAGTGCAGTATGGTTTGCTAGTGCAGAGTCCTTAGAATTATCCGGTACATATATAGTGCCATACTCATTTATATAGTTTAGTGATATCTCATCATAATCATTATCTCTACAGTTATCGCCATATCTAACTTTGGAAATACCAGCAATTTTATAAGTTAAATCTTCTAATTTTACTATCTCTTTATTTGGAAATTTTTCTTTGAGAATCTGTTCTAGCTTATTCATAAATATCCTTTCACAAATATATAATACATTGGTAGCCATTAAAGTGTACTTAAGTAATAAAAAGTTAAACTTTTAATAACCAATATTTATTATTATTGGTAGCTAGTACAAGGAGCTTGAAATGATTATATTAAAATTAATAGGTTTAGTATTGTTAGCACTACTGATATATTGGTTAGTTGTCGAGATAAATAAATACACATATAAAAAATATGATTATGATTTTTTTAATATGCATAACTTTGTTGTTACTGCTGTTGGGTATGCTTTTTTATACTTTGGTAATAGATGGTACATGAGCGCTTTTAAAGCTAATGATGACCTGCTGAATGGTCAGATACTATTAGGTATTGGGATGAGTCTTATTATATATGTAATTTACATAAATATAAAAAGCACTAGCATCATTTTAGGTCTTTTTTTAACACTATTTCAACTACTTTTATATGTTGGACTATCTTTCATAGCCTTTTTTGCAATAATAATTCTTATAGCAGCTCTTTCTGAAACTAAGCCTGTCTATGTACTTAATAAATACTAGGAGAAAAAGTATGAGTAGCAAAACTCCGCAAGAGAGATTGGAAATTAAAGAGTTTATTTTAGATGCAAATCTATTTTTAATAAGCAATAGTCTATATACTGTGACAATTATATCGTTGTTTATGTATTACATAATATGTATCCTCTTCTATCAAGGTAACATAGATTTTTTCTTGTTTTTATCAAGTACATCTATTTTTATACTCATGATGTTTTTCGCTTTAATAGGTTGCAAAAGCATCTATACTCAAAAAAAATATATTAGGAGACTAGACACTGTATTTGAAGATATTGAATTTGAGGATTTTAGTGATGAAAAACAATAACACTCAAAAGGAAGCTGATACAGAACAAGGCTTGAGTTTAATAGAACATATAATTGAACCCTCTGATTAAACAACAAAATTTCAGAGCCAATTAGATAAAATAAAAGAACTAAAAAAAGAGTGAGAAATATTATGCAACCAAGTTTTT
>PETN01000061.1 GCA_002781365.1 Sulfurimonas sp. CG01_land_8_20_14_3_00_36_23 | reverse complement strand
GAAAAAGTCAAATATTAAAAACTACTAACTTTTCAAACAAAGTTCTGTAAATGGACTTGTTCAGAGGGTTCAATTTATTATTATCTCTTTTATCTCTACTTATTGGATGTCCTATAAGTTCATTTCTTATATCTCTATTTGGACTTTTATCTTCTTTTGTAGATTGTTCAAGTTTGAAAATATACAGCAATTCATCTATCAAATCTTGATGAGTGTAAATAACTTGTAATAAAACAATAGTTTGAGATATGTAGTCTTTATCAGATTTTGTCTTTTTAAATGATTTAACTAAATCTAATGTATCATGAAGATAGTTATTTAAATCACCATAATAATTTGTCTTAACTTCATCAGTAAAATTTATCTTTTTTTGAAAAAACTCTTTTGTAAAATAATATTTATTCCAATAAGAGTTTATCTTTAATAATTTAGATTTAATTGTTCGCATTTTTTTTGATTTTCCATAAAAAGTATGAGGGATTTTCTTTGATTTCATTTTGATATTCAGTGTAATTTTTATAACCATTAAATAGTGAAATTAAAGTTGCGAATGTTGAGAATCCGCTTGTTAAAAATGAAGCTCCCAGTCCAGCAACTCCAATAGAAGCATTTATTGATGAACTTTTTTTTATTTTTTTGAATTTAGAATTTATTGCAGCTATTTGCACTTCTTCAAGTTCGTGCTTGACATCTTCAATTTTAGATTTTATTTTTGAGATATCTTGTTCATTTCTTAATTCTCTAAGTTGCTTTTCCAGTTCTCTTCTAAACACCTCAAATTCTTCTCCATCATTTTTTCTAATAGACATTAAATCTCTTATATCTATGTTTTCAAAAAACTTCAAATCAAAATTTAGCATCATATTACTAATATTACTTTTTATATCAGGTTGTAGATTAAATTGATTTTTTAATAACTCATCTGCAAAACTAGAAGTGCTTATATACTGAGCTTTTAATTTTATAGATAAATTAATATCTTTGGATATTTTATTGAAGTGAGAAACAATACTTTGATTAACAGATTGATTAACCCAAGCATCAAAACTCTCTTTTGATGGTTTAGTATTTGGTAAAATCATGGCAATTTCAGCAATTTTTGTATTTTCATCGTAATTAATTATTTCTTGCTCAAGTAAGTTATACATATTAGTAAATTTAGTATTATCATTTTTAAATAAAATTTCAATCGTTCTATCCCTTTCAAAATTTTTATTTAAAGTTAGATATTGACCATTTTTTTCAAAGCTTCTCACTTGAGTATTTTTATAATAAAATTCCATTAAATTTATAGGCAAGATATCTGAATACTGTGTTTTTGAATAGCTTATAGGAATTTCACTTTTGAGTTCAAAGAAATAACTTGTAGGAAAGAATTTTAAATATGTTGCATCAACTAAAACTTCAGCATTTTTAAATTTTTGTATAGTCTCAACTAATTTTTTTCTATCTATTGTTTTATTTTGAACTCCTAAATATTCACTAAAAGTATTTTGTACTGAATTTATTGGTGTTGTCATTTCAAACAAAGAGTCCGTAATTATTACTTGATCTAAATAAAAAGACATTTGTTTTATTTTTAATAAATCTATTGAATTATCAATATTAAATATTTTGATTTGATTTGCATTGATAGTAACTTCTTCATAAAGAGTATTTATATTCTTCAAAATAAAATTTCTGTAATTTTCAAGTTCTTTTTCAATTTCTTTTTCAGATATTTTGAAATAACTGTTGACTATAAAACTATCATTAAATAAAAAACTATCTTTTAAAAATGAATATACTAATTTACTCAAATTTAACTCCTACTAATAAATTTTGCTATATTTTTAAGTATTTTCCACAATCCCAATCTCATCATCACTCAATCCATAAAGCTCATAAACCATTTTGTCTATCTCTTTATCGGTTTTTTCTATTTCTGTTTTAAATCCACATGCCAAGGTTTTGTCGTTTTCAAAGATGGCTTTCCAGTCGTTTTTGAAGTTGCGTTCTTCTAGTTTGTCGGCAAATTTTAGTTTTTTGGCTTTTGAGTATTGCGTTACAAATTCATCAAAGTCGAGTTCTTCAAAGTTTTGCAGTTTCTTTGTAAGTTTTTCTAGGACTAACTCATTATGAAAGTTTTGTTTTGTTTCTTGTAATTTTTCATTGAGTTCAAGCATTAAATCTGCTTTTTGGATAAATGGCTTTTGATGTTCTAAACTTATTTCCTTTATTGGTAATTTTTTTAAATTTACACCTTTTACTTCTGAAAATGCTTTTCCTATTTCAGGTACTATAATTTGATACAAGAAATTTAATAATTTAGAATTTACAATTGATAATAAATATTTATGGTCAAATTTTCCTGATTTATCAAATAACAAATGTGTTGTGTCCATTGTGAAATTTTTATTATTATCATAAGCTACGACTAAATGGTCAGAAGTTTGCCTAAATATAAGCTTTTCATCTACTAAATACATTGCTTCATTTGTATTGCTCCATAATTGTTCTTGGTCGAACAATACATACATCTCATTTTCTAAAGGAGTATATTTATAAAAATCTCTTCCTCTTATGATTGGTCGATATCTATCATCAATTTTTTCTTCTGCTAAAAACTTTTTATTATCTCCAGTTTTTATACCATTATAAAATTGAAAATTATCACCACCCAAGGGAATGGAATTTTCAAAAGATTTATTCCACAAAGAAATTAAACTATCTGAAAATAAAAATTTATTATCAGGGATATTTTTAAATTCATTTTGATTTAAGTTGAATATATATGGAGTTGAATACTCTTTTTCACTTTTTGAAGATAATAATATTGTATTTTCTATTTCATCTTTACCAATAACAAATATAGACGAACCACCTGTATCAGCATCTTCAAAAACTTCATATTCCAGATTAAATAAACTATGCATTGAAAATTGGTCTATTAAATACTCTCTAAAATTAGCATAAAAATAATTTGTATAAATGGCATTAGGAACAATAAAAGACAATAAACCAGTTCTAGATATAAGATTTAAAGATTTATCAATAAAAATCAAATATGAACTAACTTTATAAGCAGAAGATAATGGGAATTTACTTTTATAATATTCAATTTCTTTACTTTCAAATTCTTGTTTCTTACCAAGTGCAAAAGTTATGTACGGTGGATTGCCAATAACTACATCAAACCCGCCCTTTGCAAAAACTTCTGGAAATTCCACATGCCAATCAAAAGCATTATCCACCACACTTTTATCATCTATCAAAGAGTTTCCGCATTTTATCTTATCCGCCAACTTCGTAAGAGGTCGTCCTCTTTTTGCCGTTCTTAGCCACAAGCTTAGTTTGGCTATCTCTGTTGCATCTTCGTTGATGTCTACGCCGTAAAGATTGTGTTCTAGTACACTCTCTTCTACTTGGTACACGGCAAAAAGGTCACCCATGAGGCTTAAGTCGTTTTGTAGTGCGGTGTGTTCGCTTATGAGGTACTCTAGTGCTTGGTTGAGAAATGCTCCACTTCCACATGCCGGGTCTAATATTTTTAAGTTAAACAGCCACTCTTTGTAAACTTCAAGATTCTCTTTTGTTTGGGTTTCTGTTTTGCTCAATTTCTTTGGATTTAATGGGGCTTTTACCTCTACTATTTTAAGCTCTTCTCTTTTTTCTCTGCACATCTTGCCCAAAGTGTTTTCTACTATGTATTTTGTGATGTACTCAGGAGTGTAAAATACCCCGTCTTTTTTTCTTTTGCTCTTTGTTTTGTCAAAGTCGGTGTTGTCAATATTTGACTGTATCTCTTCTAAGTCAGTTAAACTTTGCTCAAATATATGCCCGAGTATATTTACCCCGACTTCACTGACAAAGTCATAGTCGCTTAGTTTTTGAGCTTCCATATTTAAAACTTCATCATCGATGATGAGTGAGTCTAAGGTTTCATCTTTGGCAAAAAGTCCGCCGTTATATCGTGGGATTTGTAGCTTTTCATTTCCCTCGTTTATCGCATCAAAATATATCTTATAGTAGCCATACATTGGGTTGCCGAATATATCTTGCTCGTGTCGTGAGCGTATCTCTTTTATGGTATTTGGCTGGAGCAGTCCTCTGTCTTCTGCAAAAAGTATGAAGATGATGCGGTCGCAGAGTTTTTGAGTCTGTCGTAAAAGGTCACTTTTTTCGCTAGATGGGTTGTTTTTGATTAGATTTTCAAAGAGATGATTTCTAAAAGTACTAAAATCTTTGTAAAGCTCTTTTGATATTTGAGCTTCAAAGTTGGCTGATTTTTCTTTGAGTTTAAGCGGAGTTGCCTCTTTGATGCTCTCGAAGCTTAGAAGCAAATGAAGCTTTTTAAACTCCTCATAAGTGAGGTTAAAAAGAGAAAACTTCTCAAAGGCAGTCTTTTTGTCTATGTAAAATCTTAGCTCATCAAAGTTTGATACTATGACATAGTGGGCTTTTGAGTTAGATACTAAGTAGCCAAAAGCTTGGTCGGTGGCTTTGTCTAGGTTTTTTGTATCTTGGGCTTTGAGTTCGATGATACCGACTATTTCGCCGTTTAGATGTATAGCACCATCTGCTTTTTTCCCATCGGTTTCGTTTTTTCGCTCTCGCTCTAGGTTAAATTCAGCGGGATTGGTGCTATCAAGAGTATAGCCCAAACAGTTTTCAAACACATCTTTGAGAAAACCATCTTGGTATTTTTCCTCTTTGACACCTCTTACAAACTCTTTTTTTGCGAGATACTCTTGAAAAGAAGCCCATCGTAAGGCTACGATACTTTCGTCTTGACTTACACTTTGTAAAACTGATTTTTGAAACATGGACATTGTAGGCTAGACCTTTGGAGTAAAATAAAATAAAACAAGATTTATTGTATCAAATTAAATCTCTTTATACCCTTTTCTCGTTCAAATCAATACATCATATAAATGTCACAACATCTACCTCTTTACTCTTTCCTAAACCGTATCATCTTAAATCTCTCCCCTAAAAACTGAGGCAAAATCAACATCTTTGCTTTTTCTAACTCTTGCTTGTATATCTTCTCTTCTACATTCTCTTTGAGTATCTCTAAGAGGTCTAGTATGCCCATATCTACAAGCGCGACCATTTGAGCCTTTAACTCTATAAACTTCACACCTGAAGCTTCGTAAGCATCTTTTACATGTGCAAATGTCACATCGTAGGTTATGTCCGACTTTGCAAAGAGCTCTTCTCTGTTAATCTCTTCATCAAACAATGGAATCACTTTGTGTTTGGTATAAACTCTTATGGAGAAGTCAGGACGTGCTTGCATCTCGCCATAGTCAAAACTCATAAACTCAAACTTTTGGCATGTGGAAGCCATCTCTTTTGCAAACTCTTCATACCCGATGGCTATCTCGCCTCTATCTTTATGGTATTTTTTTGCTTTTTCATCTACCCAGTCGTTCTCTACATCAAACTCGATGTTGTGCCCTTGCACTCTTGCACTCTTACCTTTAAAATAAAGCTCACAAGGAAAAGCGTCAAAGATTTCATTTGCTATGAAAAAAGCATTTTCACACTTGAGTTCGCTCAAAGATTTGTAGTGCGTGAGTGAAACTGCATCGCCAAAGGAGTCTTTAAAATAGTTGCGTTGAAACTCTTGTAAAGCGTCAAATCTCTCGATGATTACAAACTTTAGAGTGCTCAGAAGTTTTGGTCGAAGTGTGTAAATAAACTCTATAACATCCGCCAAAAAGTAGCCATGATGTGCGCCAATCTCACATACAACCCCATCTTCCGCCAAGAAGCTCTCATCTACTAAAGAGATAATATGCTTAGCAATAGTTCCGCCGAAAAACTTACTTGTACTTACTGCGGTATAAAAATCACCGCTTTTACCTATGTTTTTGTAAGTTGCGTAGTACCCATCTTCACCGTAGAGCCACTCTGCCATATACTCACTAAATTTACGACTCTGCATTGAAAACCTTACTGCTTTGCACTTTAGTACTTGTCATTGATATACATTTCATAAAGTGTTAAGAGTTCCAACTGTCTATCGATATCAAAAATCATCACATCTAGCTTCTGAATTTCTACAGAGTTTTCCAATAGGTCTACATCATACTTCGTTTTATAACCTGCAGTAAACAAGTTTTTTGTATCTACAAGTAGTTTTTCATAGAGGTCTCTGTTTTCTATGCTGAGTACTCTTTTTTTATCAAAGTTATCTATATTTTGCATCACTTGTTCAAAAAGTGCATTCAACTCTCTTTTTTTGTCCTCGATAACCAACTTAGACTTTAAAAAATCTATCTTTGCTGATTCAACATCTCTAAACGTGTTGATGCTAAGAGGCATGGATGCTTTGACACCATAGTCGTAGTAGTCTCTCTCACCATCAGAAGCTGAGAAGAGTTGTTTCTCACTTTTACTCCAATTGTACCCACCTGTAATACTTACTTTTGGAAGGTATTTTGCGATTGTCATGTTCTTTGTATATCTATATTTTTCTCTATCACTTTTAGAAATATTTAAAAGTATGTTGTACTCTAAAAAGCTCTCTTTATCCAGAACTTCCAAATGTGGAATTTGAGCACTTTCATAAGAGCTATCACTGATTGCTTGAAACTTTGAGATAAGTCTCTCTTTGGTAGTCTCAATATCATAAAGTGCTTGAATCACAGAGTTTCTCTCGATGATGGCATTATCTAAAAAGCCTGAATCAAGTTGCCCGCTTAGATACTGCTCTTTTTTAAGTTCTAAATTAATTTCAGCGTTTTTGATTTGTAAGTTTTGTTTATCTATCTTCAGCTTTAACTGTTTAATCTGCATTAAAAGAGAGATGGCATCTTTAACCAACTTTCTTTTTGCCGCATCTACAGAGTAGTTTGCATAAAGGTGAGAAACCTCTGCAAATTTGATAGCATAGTAAATCCCACCACTTTGAAAGATTGGCTGGTCGAGTTTAATCGCAGCATTTTGTGATGTCTGTTCTGCCGAATAAGGGTTACTTACTGTGTAGCTATATTGCAAATTGAGCGGAGCAATCCATGAATCACGAAGCTTAGAACTCTCAGCCTCATTTTTTTGATAATCGTAACTAAATTGCTCTTTTTTGTTTTGAGAGATATACTCTTCTAGTTTTTCGTTTTTTTCTGCAGCAGATAGTAGCGTACTACAAGCTAGAAACAGCGCGACTGAGATATTTAAAACCTTCATCTATTTCCTCTTTTGTTATTGTAAGTGGTGGTAAAATTCTTAATGTGTTTTTACCAGCTTTTAAAACGATGACACCCTCTTCTCGGGCACTGTTGATGATTTTACCTAAGGTTTCTGCATCTTTTACACGCAGACCGCACATCATTCCAAGTCCGACTTTCTCTGTAAAAACATCTTTGTGTGCATTATAAAAAGATTCAAGTGCTTTTTCAAAGAGAAGCATCGTTATCTCCAAGTCTCCGCTCTTATCACACTCGCCTAAAATATCCATAACTTCGCAAATCGCTGTTGTACTTAGGTTGTTTCCGCCAAAAGTTGAGCCATGATCGCCTGGATTGAAAATCTCCTTTAAGCTTGTCATTACAACGCCAACTGGGACACCTCCACCAACACCTTTTGCTAAAGTGATAACATCTGGTTCAATCTCGTAAAGGTTTGAAGCTAAAAATTTACCTGTTCTATAAACGCCTGTTTGAACTTCATCTATCATAAGTAATACATCTCTTGATTTTAAAAGTTTAGCTAGGTTTTGAATTTTTGCTTTATCTTGTGGCTGAACTCCACCCTCACCTTGGACTAACTCTAACATAACCGCTACAGTGTGGTCGTCCAGCAGAGATTCAATCTCATCCACATCTTTTGCATAGACAAAGCCATCAGGAAAAGGACCAAAATAGTTGTGCATTGACTCTTGACCTGTTGCTTTTACTGTAGTGATGGTTCTTCCATGGAAGGAGTGATCAAGTGTTATGATTTTATACTTTTTCACTTGACCATTTCTCTCGCCATGCTTTCTTGCAATCTTGATAGCACCCTCATTCGCTTCGGCACCGCTGTTACTAAAAAAGCACTTCATATCATAGCCACTTGCATCGACAAGCTTTTGTGCAGCCTTCGCCTGAGGAGCGATGTAGTAGAGATTTGACATATGTATCATATTTTGAATTTGATTGCATATTGCATTATTTAATCTCTCATTTGCATGTCCAACACTTGTCACAGCAATCCCTGAGGTAAAGTCAATATACTCCTTCTCCTGCGCATCTTTTAGTCGTGCATTTTTCCCACTTACAAACTCTACATCTGCTCTTGCATACGTAGATAAAACATATTTAGTATCTAATTCTTTTGTATTCATAAATCTACCTAATTTTTTAATAAGATTATATCCAAAAAAGATTTACTATGATTTATCATCACTCATCTTTTTTTGGCGACTCAACTCTACTTTTTCCTCTTGATAGATAGCACATTTACCATCCAAAGAGTGCTTAGATGTTGTTAGATTATTGACCCCTGGTGTACCGCTATAAATCAGGACACAATCTTCTCTCACATCATCACAAATCTTGACGCTCAGGTCTACATTTCCACATGCCGAACTTACAGTGAGAATCTCCCCCTCAAGAAACCCAAGCGCGCTGTTGAGATAGAGACTCTTTTCACGGTTAAACTGCGAATTTAAACTCTTCTCACTTTTTGAAGTAATCAAAAAGAGTTTTTCATTCATATTGAAATCTTTCTCAAATGAGTCCAAAAACTCAAACTCACCATCCTCTGTATCAAAGCCATCGCGATAAGGAGCTTCCTCTCTCATTTCCACATGCCAAGAACCATCTGGATACTCCACAGCAAAACTCTTAAAATGCTCTATGTAAAAGGCTTCATCTTGTAACTCAATTTGGAACGCTTGACATAGACATGCACTTAAATCATACTCACTGATACCAAAGTCACTCTCGCACATTTTTGGCATAGTAAGCATCGCATTATGGGAGTAGGATCTTCGTATGTCGTTTTTATGCAAAAAGTCTTTTGCAGGAAGTATCAACTCTGCCATTGCACTTGTTTCATTCTCATAGAGACCAAAATAGACAAGATTCTCAACTTTTGCAAGAGACTCTTTAACTCGCAAAGAGTTTGGCATCTGTGAGAGTGGATTTGCGCCTTGTATAAAAACAGTTCTAAACTTACTAAAATCTGTATCTACTTTGGATACGCGTTTTGCTTTTTGGTTAAAAGGAGAAGTGATGTTCTCTTGGGAGTTTCCAAGATAGCTTACCCCGCACCCCTCTTTTGCAAAAAGTCCCAAGAGAGTTGCAAAAGAGTCTATCGCTCTTAAAACATCTGCACCATCACTATATTTTTGTAAACCAACCCCACAGACAATAGCAACTTTTTTGTTTTTCACTAAGGCTAAAATTTTACCTATCTGACCCAGCGTAACATCTATCTCATCTAGAGTCATCTTGATGCGTACGCCTTGCGTTAGCTCATAAAACTCTTCATACTCACTTGCATATTTTTCCAGATACTCTTTATTATAATCGCCCTCAATATACAAAAAACGACTCAACAAAAGAGCCAGAGATAAATCGCCATGAGGTTTTATCTGAATATGTAAATCAGCCTCTTTAGCAATTTTTGTCTGAATAGGGTCAATAACAATGATGGTTTTATTTTTGACAAGAGGAAGAAGATGGCTTGAAGTGGCATGTGGATTTCTTCCCCAAAAGATGAAAACTTCAGATTTTTCTATCTCTGAGAGAGGCATATTGAGATTGCTTCCTCTTCCTTGGATAATACCAGCTTCTCCAGCACCATCACAAAGAGAACCATTTGTAAGCGTTGCGCCGTATGAGGCAAAAAAGTGCTCTGTTACTGCTTGCATAAGTCCAAAGTTTCCATGATTTCTGTAGTGAAGCACTTCTTCTCGCCTAGAGGAGTAAAGCATATCGCTTAAAATGCACAGTGCCTCTTGTAAACTTATCTCTTTGCCTCTATATCTTGGCATGTGGATTTGTTTATGCGTGTCGTAATGATTTAAATGTGGGCATAAAAAACCTCGCGTATGCCCACTCTTCACTCCCTTTAATTTCCCACTGTTATAACTTATTTCACAGGCATCATAACAATCAAGAGGACAAGCGGTAGTATCACTCATTTCCTAGTTCTATCTTCACAAGTTTGGAAAAAAGTTCAGGAGATTTTATCACTATCTGTGCCATATATTTTGAGATGTTTTTACTATCTGCTATGTTAGAAACTCTTGAGATTTTATATGCAGTTTTCACACCCTCTATATAAATAACTCTCTTTTTAACATCTACCATATCCTCTTCATCGAGATAGATAGTGAGAATAGCTTTTGAAGTATCTGCTACTCTTGCCAATGGTGTTGACACTCCAACTACTTGACCACTTTTCACTAAGATAGAGTAAAGAACAAAGCCTTCTGCAGTTAGATTTTTATCTTTTAAACTTCTTCTGAGGTAAGCCGCTTTTAATTTCAAGTCTGTAATTTGAACTTTTAAATTTTGTATCTCTTTTTGTGTCGATAAAAATTGGTTTTCACTTGTGATAAGGTCATAAAACTCTTTATCTTTTTCTAAAACAGATTTTATTTTTAAAGCTTCAATTCTTTTATAGTTTTCTCTTTTTTTATTTAGAGCTTGCTCTGTATTACTTAAAATTGTCTCATTCTCAGTTACCATCTCTCTTAAATACTCGAGTTTATCTTCTGTATATTTTAGCTCTTGTGCATCTAACTCTGAGTCTATCTTTATGTATGGCTTGCTTGAGAGTTCTTTTCCTAGCATATTGTCATCTGTAAAAAGAACAAGTCCTGATACATTTGAAGAGACATCACGAATTTCATAAGGCTCTACTTTTGAGTAATAAACTTTTGAGAAGAGCATTGTTGCCATTAAAAATAATATTGTTAAAATCTTCACATACACACCTTTAAATTAATTGCCAATATTCTACCATCTCTATATTAACATTAAAGCATTTTTCATCCAATTTTAGGTATTATTTAGCAGTTTTAATTAAAGGGTTTTTCATGTCAGTTTTAGACAAAGTTGATGCAGCTACAAACTTAGCAAAAAATAATGAACTTCAGCTCTTAGTTTTTAGAGTTTCAGAAGATGTAGATTCCGCATACTATGCAATAAATGTATTTAAGACGAGAGAAGTAGTAGAGTCAAAAAATCACTACTTGACTCAGATTCCATCTTCGCACCCCTTACTCGAAGGTACTATCATCCTTCGTGGCTTACAAATCCCTATCTTAAATCTCCCAGCATGGCTTGGAATCAATTTCAATAAAGATGAGAAAGAGAGATCCAATATATTAGTTTGTGACTTTAATGGCATCATTATAGGTCTTAGAATCATGTCTGCCTTTAGAGTTGTAAAGAAAAACTGGAATGAGATGCATGCACCTGATAGTTATCGAATTGGTAAAGATGGACTTGTTATGAATGATACAAGACTCGATGATGGAAGTGTTTGTCTGATTTTAGATTATGAAAAACTACTCTCAGATGTTATACCACAAGCGATGGTGAATGTTGCAGAGAATACAGAAGAGTTGCACAACATAGATATTCCAAAAAGTCTACTTAATGGAACAGTTTTAATAGCTGAAGATTCTAGAACAGCACAAAGAGCCCTCACCCAAATTTTTCAGAATGCAGCAATAAATATGAAGTTATTTGACAATGGCAAAAAGTTAGTGGACTACATCTTATCACTAGAAGATATTACAAGCATCTCTGCCATCATTACGGATATAGAAATGCCCGAAATGTCAGGTTTTACTGTTGTTAAGCTATTAAAAGAAAATGCAAAAACTAAAAATATACCTATTATTGTAAATAGTTCAATGACTGGTGACAACAATAAAAGAGAAGCTGAAGTTTTAGGAGCAGATGGTTTTATTGATAAAACAAAAAGCCATAATATAATTCCACTGATAATATCTGTAATGGAAGATAAATAAACGCTTGTTTATTGGCATGTGGAAATATTTCCACATGCTAAGAGTAGCTACTTACTGAAAGAGTGAGATAAGTACACCAGCTGCAACCGCTGAACCGATTACACCTGCAACATTTGGACCCATTGCATGCATTAAAAGCATATTAGAGCGGTCATATTCCATACCAACTTTATTTGATACACGTGCTGCCATAGGAACAGCAGAAACACCAGCTGAACCAATCAATGGATTGATTTTATTTCCAGGGAATAAGTTCATAATCTTAGCCATAATAACACCCGCTGCAGTTCCTACAGAAAACGCAACAACCCCTAAAGCTAAAATTGCCAAAGTATCAGCAACTAAAAACTGATCTGCTGCTAGCTTTGACCCAACACCTAAACCTAAGAAGATAGTAACAGTGTTGATAAGTGAATTTTGTAAAGTGTCATTCAGTCTCTCAACTACACCAGACTCTTTTAAGAAGTTACCAAACATAAATGCACCAATAAGTGGTGTAGATTCTGGCAGAATCAAAATTGCAAGAGAGAGAACCATGATAGGAAAAACTAATTTCTCTAAACGAGAAACATGACGAAGTGTCGTCATTTTGATTCTTCTCTCAGCATCATTTGTCAATGCTTTCATAATTGGAGGCTGAATGATTGGAACCATTGCCATGTAGGAGTAAGATGCCACAGCAATTGCTCCAAGAAGTTCAGGTGCAAGTTTTGTAGCAATAAAGATAGACGTCGGTCCATCTGCTCCACCAATGATAGATATTGCTGAAGCTTGTTGGATTGTAAAGTTGAAAATATCAGTATATTGCGAGAGTGCAACTGCTCCAACTAATGTTCCAAAAATACCAAACTGTGCAGCGCCACCAAGAAGTGCTGTTTTAGGATTTGATAAAAGTGGTCCAAAATCTGTCATTGCTCCAACACCCATGAAGATGATTATTGGAAACATCTCATTTGCTAAACCCATATTATAGATAACACCCAAAAAGCCATGTTCACCTGCAATATTTGCAACTGGGATATTTGCTAAGAGTCCACCAAAAGCTATCGGGAGTAGTAAAAGAGGTTCAAACCCTTTTTTGATAGCTAAGTAAAAGAGTAAAAATGTCACAAGAATCATAATTAAACGACCCCATGATTTATGGAAGTCACTCATCCACTCACCATGCGCGTTCATCTCATTTGGGTCTGGGTTCAAAAATGCGTTTATACCTGTTGAAGCCAAGAAACCACTCATCATTTCAGAGAATGGTTTACTTTTATATGTCTCTTCTTTGTAAGTAGAGTTCTCTACCGTAGCAGTCTCTTGTGTGTTTGCATAGAGATTCACAGCACCAAAAAACATTAAGAGTGTCAGGAATTTAAGAATAACAATTTTCATAATTAACCTATTACTGCTACAACTTGACCTTCAACTACTTTGTCGTTCGTTGCAACGTTGATTGATTTTACGACACCGCCTCTTGGTGCTGGGACATCTATTTCCATTTTCATAGATTCTAAAATCATAATGACATCGCCTTCATTTACACTTTGACCTGGATTCGCAACAATTTTCCATACATTACCTGGTAAAAGTGCTTTGATTGAAATATCACTTCCAGAAACTTTTGGAGTTGCAGTTGAGGCACTTTCTCCATTGACCGCTGTAACTTGGATATCCGCATCACCCTCAGCAACCTGAACACTAAACTTTTGACCATCTACTACAACTGTATAATTTCCACTACCCATATTTAAACTTCCCTCTTCTTTTTTCATTTGTGATATTTTACGAACATTTAACTCGCCCTTGCCTTTTAGGAAAGCTATCCCTTTTTCTTGACAAGCAGCAGCTATAAATATATTTTCTTCAGTTATATCTAAACCCTCTTCTTTAAGCTTGTTAATCCATGTCTCTAAAGACTTGCTCTCATCTGCTGTTGCTAAATCAAGAGCATTTTCTGTTGTTGGTTCAAGTCCTAATTTTTCAGAAGCAATTTTTACAATTTCAGGATCTGGTGAAACCGGTGTCTTACCAAAATAACCCAGAACCATTTTTCCGTAACCTGGAGCGATTGCATTCCATGGTCCTTGCATTACATTGTTAAGCGCTTGTTGAAAGTAGAATTGAGAAACAGGAGTTACAGATGTGCCGTAACCGCCCTTCTCAACAACTTCTCTCATCGCATCGATAACTTCTGGGAATCTGTCTAAGATGTTGTTATCTCTCATCATTTGAGTATTTGCAGTCAATGCACCACCTGGCATTGGTGAAAATGGGATAAGTGGAGAGACCATTGTTGCTTCAGGCGGCATGAAATAATCACTCAGACATCCTTGAAGCTCTTTCTCATAGGTTAAAATTCTATCAATGTCTAAACCACCAAGATCAAAATCAAGACCTTTTGTAGCATGGAGCATAGTAAGAATATCTGGTTGTGATGTTCCACCACTTACAGGAGCAGCTGCCATGTCAATTCCATCTATTCCAGCTTCAAGTGCAGCCATATAAGAGGAAACAGAAACACCCGCTGTCTCATGTGTGTGAAGACGAAGATGTGTCCCCTCAGGAACCAATTTTCGTGCCATATTGATTGTTTCATACACTTTATGTGGACTAGATGTACCTGATGCATCTTTAAAACATATACTGTCATAAGGAATACCACTATCTAAAATCTCTCTAAGTGTTCTTTCATAAAAAGCGACATCATGTGCACCCACACAACCTGGAGGTAACTCCATCATAGTTACTGTCACTTCATGCTTCAGTCCATGATAAGCGATTCTCTCTCCTGAGTATTTTAAATTTTCAACATCATTCAATGCATCAAAATTTCTAATAGTTGTTGTACCATGCTTTTTAAATAGTTTTGCGTGTAAATCAATCAAATCTTTTGAGCCAGTATCGAGCATAACAGTATTCACACCACGTGCAAGCGTTTGAAGGTTTGCATCAGGTCCTACAATCTTACGAAATCTGTCCATCATCTCAAAAGCATCTTCTCTTAAATAAAAATACAATGATTGAAATCTAGCTCCACCACCAAATTCATAATGCGTTATACCAGCATGCTTTGCTGCTTCTACTGCTGGAAAGAAATCATTCATCAGCACCCTACCACCAAAGACTGATTGAAAACCATCTCTAAAAGTTGTATCCATTACATCTATATATTTTTTAGCCATTTTAGTCCTTAACTTTGTCTATGATGTGATATTGCGGCAGTTATTGCTGCAATTATCTTTTTATTATCTTTTGGTTGAACTTCCATTTCAGAAACTACAGGTTCTGGAAAAAATCTATGTATTACACTTGACATTATATTCATAAAAGCTATCATTATAATTAAGAACAAGAAAACAGTTCCCATGCCCAAACCCATAAATTTTAAACCCTCTAAAACTAGGTTAGTATCCATTCACATACCTTTGATTTATAATTTTGGTTAGTATATTATAAAGATGATTAAAATAAATTCAACCCTTTGATAAACTTTTAAATTTACCCAAATTGTTACTTTTTAATTATATACTTCGCATAAAATTACAAGGAAATAAGATGAGAAATAATAGTGTGAAAAACTTTGAGTTTATAAATAGTGCAGAAGGATATTCCTATTTATTACTCTTATTTATAGCTATGCCTCTCAAATATATACTTGGTTTCGCAATAGCTGTGAAAATAGCAGGAATGCTTCATGGAATTTTGTTCATACTCTTTTGCATTTTACTTTATCAAGCATGGGAAGAGAAGAAATGGTCTCAAAAAGAAAACATGATTTTTTTTATAGCTTCTTTAATACCGTTTGGAACTTTTTATACAAAAAAAATAATTAAATCCTACGAATAAAAAATTTAAAAGATTGTTTTAGGTAAAATGAGTACTTATAGTTTTATTTAGGGGCATAGATATATGATAGCAGGAATGCATGAACAAGATTTGATAGCATATATTATTTTTGGATTAATACTCAATTTTACTTTTTCTATACTATTTGGCTTATATTTAAGCAAAAATATTGGAATGAAAGAGATGATAGAATCCAAGGGAAATAAAGAGCAATCCATTTTAGTGAGTCTCAGTCTTTTTATACCCTTTGCAAAGATGCTCATAACACTTTTTAGAGTTGGAATTCTACAAATTTACTTTTTGAACAAAGGTCTTTCACATAAAGAGTTTTGGATATATATGACACATAAACATTCATAAGAAAAACGCTTATGAGTGTTACTTCGCATCTTTATAGAGAGAGTCAACACAACTTTTTAGAATATCTTCACCCCATAGTCCCTTTTTGTTACTTTTTGCTCTTTGTTGTAGTTTCAAGAAGGAGTAGTTGTACTCCTCATCCTGAAAAGATGGTTGACTCACAGCTAAACCCTCTTCAAGTAAAACTTCAGAGAGTGTTTTTTTTCCTTGAACATAGATAACACACCCTTTCTCTTTAAACTCAACATGATACATCACCTGATTCTTGAGTATAGATTCTGTGTAATATTGTAAATAAGGATTTTTTTTATAAAAGCTTTTTATACTCTCTTGGCATGTGGAATTGTTCTGTGATTTTTCATATAGCTTTTCTAATGATACTACTCCATAAGCTTCACAAACAAAACTATAATTTCCAAAAGTAAACTTTTGCATTTCATTCGAAATCACATTTTGTAAGATAGCCATCATCGGCTCCTTAGCATGTAAAGAGAGTATCAATAAAACAGGAAGAGTAAAAATAGATATAAATTTAGGCATAAAGTATTCTAACATGTTATAATTAACTTCATAGATAGAAATATAAAAATAGGTAAAAGATGAATGACTTTAAACTGAAGCTAGTTCTTAGTATTTTAGGTGGGATGGTTTTTTCACTTATATTTATTTTACTTGCTTTTGCCCTTCCATTACAAAAACAAGAGGTTATAATACTTCCTCAAACAGTCTTAGAAAAAGTTTCGCATGCTGCAAGACGCTAAGTTTCCAAAGAGTTTTTAATTTCAATGAGTTTAATTGTATCGTAGGCACAGGTAGGTTTTAGTTTCACAGCACATGCACGTAAAGCATTCACAGCATGGCTTAAATAAATCAAGTCCTCTTTGCCCATCATCTCTTCTAAAATAGTTTGAGCATCTTTTATTCGTAAATTTCTTGCTACACCTAAATTTTTGTGAATAAGCTCTCTAAACTCTGTATAGTCTAACTCTTTGTGATTTTGTTCATCTTTTTTTAATTGAACCCTCTGATTAAACAACAAAATTTCAGAGCCAATTAGATAAAATAAAAGAACTAAAAAAAGAGTGAGA
>PETN01000096.1 GCA_002781365.1 Sulfurimonas sp. CG01_land_8_20_14_3_00_36_23 | reverse complement strand
TTTTTTAGTTCTTTTATTTTATCTAATTGGCTCTGAAATTTTGTTGTTTAATCAGAGGGTTCAATTAATTGGTTTATTTTATCATAATATAGGCAATCAGTTAAAGATGCAAAAAATCTCTATAGAGAAATCTCACCTTTGTCTTTGGTATATCTTTTGCTTAGAATTTATTACTATAGAGATAAAAAGGAGCCTTATGAAGTTTATAGAAGCTTTAAAATTAAAGAACAAACTTTTTTTACTTTTTTTACTTATAACATTTGGGCTTATCTCCATTGGAATCATGGGTGCTGTAAATATGAAATCTATGAAAAAAAACATAGATTATATCTACTTCGGATCACTTGTGCCTGTTACAGAATTAAATAACATTTTACAAACCTATAATGGTGAATTGACAACGACAATATATAAAATAAAAAGTGCTCAGATAAGTCAAAGTGAAGCGATAGCAAGGATTGATAGTGCCCTTAATAAAATAAAAAAAAACTGGCAAAGCTACAAATCTCATTATAAAAAAGAGCATGAGATAGAGTATGTTGAGTATGTTGCACTTGAGATTAAGAGTATTAATAACTATTTTATAAGTATTGTAAAAGAGGGTATAGCTGGAAAAGATTTGAAAAGTATCTCGCTTAACACGCTTGAACATAATGCAGAAAAAATCCATCAAATACTAAGTAAATTAATTAACTATGAAGTAGAGGTCGCACGCTATGAGCGAAGCTATTTTTTACAAAAGTATGATACTTTGGTTTCGCAAGTTTTTACAATTTTAGTTTTAGTAGTGATTGGGATACTCTTTATCTCTTATTATGTATTTAAAAGTATTCAAAATGACCATACAACACTTGAAATTGCAACAAAAAAATTAAAACAGGCAAACAAAAAACTTGAAAATGTCTCTTATACAGACTCTTTAACTTCGTTACACAACAGAAGATATTTCAATTTTATCTATGACAAAGAGCTTCAACGAGCTAGAAGAAATCATACTTATATTACATATATGATGCTAGATATTGACTACTTCAAGCAGTATAATGATACCTATGGGCATTTAGAAGGCGACTCTGCACTCAAGAGTGTTGCGAAGGTGCTCAAAGAGAGTTTAAAACGACCAGGAGACTTCGTTTTTAGATTAGGTGGCGAAGAGTTTGGAATACTTTTAACGCAAACGAATGAAGAAAACAGTGAAAAAATAGCGCAGGGTATTTGCGATGCAGTGAGAGCAAAAGAGATTAAACATGAAAGGTCAAAGGCAAATGCGTTCTTAACGGTTTCTATTGGCTTAGTCTGTTGTATCGCCGATGAAGCACTAGATGATGAGATACTTCTCTCTAAAGCTGACAAACTACTTTATGAAGCTAAAGAGTCTGGACGAGATAGATATAGAAGTGAAACGAATGGAGCTAACGAGAGTACAGAGACAGAAGTAGCGGAGGAAAAAATAGAGAAGAAGTTGTAGAAGAAGAGAGTCTGAAGTTGAGCGCTTAGTGGGGAGTGTAATAAATTCTGTGTCAACACCTAATTTCTCTTAAAATTGTATCATAAAAATGCTAGCCAATGGCATTTTACAGACCTAATCCTAAA
>PETN01000006.1 GCA_002781365.1 Sulfurimonas sp. CG01_land_8_20_14_3_00_36_23 | reverse complement strand
AAAGATTAAACATTCTTGAAAATGATATAGAGATTATCAAATCTCATATTAAAAATAATACAATAGAAATCAAAAATACAACAAACAATACTACAATCTTGAAGTAAAAATCACTAAAAATTTTCACGATAGATTTTTAATTTGTGATGAAACCGTATATCATTTTGGAGCGAGTTTCAAAGATTTGGGAAACAAAGTATTTGCAGTCAATAAAATGAGTATGTCGGTAAATGATTTGCTAAAAAACATATAAAATGCAAGTGGTTTCAAGTATTTTGGCTGGAGATTTTATCTATTTACTCGTCCCTTGGTAACAATTCAAATCCTCGCTTTTTGGTGGGGCTTCTTTGTTGAGTTTGGATTTATAAATAATTTTATATTAAAAATAAGATACAATAAAAGAAAAAAGAGGTAAGGATGAGAACTATACAGCTTCAAGTAGAAGATGATAATTATGAGTCATTTTTAACTGTTATAAAAAGTTTAAAAGAGGGTATGGTCAAAAATTTCTCGGTAAAAGAGAGCGATGCCGTAAATAAAGATTTTGAACAAACAAAGGTGTATTTTCATAAATGCTTATCAGATATAGAAAATGGCAATACGCAGTTACTATCGCAAGAACAATATACCAATCAAATGAGTGATTTCAAAGAAAATCTCAAGTCTAAATATGCAAATAATTAGAGATACCAACTATCTTCAAAAACTCCAATCTATCATGGAATATATAGCACAAGACAGTGTAAATCAAGCTCTAAAATTTCAAGTAGATTTAGATGAGATTATACATGATATACCAGATATGCCTTTTAAATATAAAAAATCAATCTACTTTAATGATAAAAATATAAGAGACCTTGTATTTAAAGGTTATGTTGTGCCTTATAAAATTGATCCTGTTAAAAATCAAATTATTATCATCGGTATAAACAAATATATGGAAAAGTTAAAATGATTCTGTTTTATTTGGGCTAGAGATTTTATCTCTTTGCTCGTTCCTTGGGGACAGTTTGGAAGCCTCGCTTTTTGCTGGGGCTTTTTTGTGTTGTAAAACGAACTACAAATATTATGAAAAGTGGAGATTCATTCTCAGGGGCGTTGTTCTGAGGAGAAGCCACCCATCAGGAGGGTGGCTTTTTGGAGAATGGAATAAAATTAACGAACTAAGTCGAAGAAATAATCCGTTGAAGCGATACCTTTCGTCTCTTCATCAAGTTAAGCGCACCATCGTATCCGCTAATTGAATAACGGTGTAAATGGTGACGGTCAAATATTGGGAAACCAATATTTTAAGTTTTGAGGAACATTTTTAACTATATCAACACTTTTAGTTAAAAGTAAAGAAGTAAAACTCCGACCCTACTCTTTCCAAACTCGATGGAAACTTTTTTTCACAAGCCAAGCTAAAGAGTAGAGATATATTGAAAGATTATTATCTATATAAAACATGATTATTTTTGAGGAACATTTTTAACTATATCAACACTTTTAGTTAAAAGTAAAGAAGTAAAACTCCGACCCTACTCTTTCTTTTTTTCTTTCTAAACAGATGGGCAATTTTTTGGAACATCAGTTGCTTAATTTTAATAATTAATGTGAAGGAATAACAATGAATGTTTCATCAGCAACTCAAACACAATACACA
>PETN01000019.1 GCA_002781365.1 Sulfurimonas sp. CG01_land_8_20_14_3_00_36_23 | reverse complement strand
TTTTAGGTAAATTAAGTCCTGTTGAATATTTAGATAAGTACAATCAGGAGAAGAATTGTTCCGTTTAAACTGGTTCTAGTTTAGGGGAGGCTTACATGTATTGTTATTTTATTTAAATTTATATTTTGTTACGAGATAAATTACTGAATAAAATTATCTATATTGCAAAACTGACACCCACGGGTTAAATATCATATCTTGGCATGTGGAAACTAGGTAATGGTTGTTTCCACATGCCAAGATATTGTTTTAAGCGTTGCGTAATATTTAATTATTCTAGCACTCAAAAGAGCAGAAACAAAATTACTAAAAGAAAAAACAAGAATAGGTAAGCCCTGCGGAGATGAAAGCTTTTACGATAAAATACAATCAATAACTGGAGTGGTATAATGGGTAGCAATAGGGTAGCAAATAGATTTAATAGAAAACTTAAATTTATTAGTAAAGTTCGCTGTATAAGTAGTTTTTGGAGATTATTTGTTGTAGATGGTGCGGATGAGAGGACTTGAACCTCCACACCTTGCGGCACCAGATCCTAAGTCTGGCGTGTATACCAATTTCACCACATCCGCGCACGTTGTAGATAAGTTTTTTTTGTCTCTTCAGACATGACAATGTAAATAGGTGGTACGCCCAAAAGGATTCGAACCTTTGGCCTATGCCTTAGAAGGGCATTGCTCTATCCAGCTGAGCTATGGACGCACATTTTGATTGTAACTTTAACCTGCTCTTAAATCTTGATTTTAGGAAAAAATCAAAGCTTCAGTGACCAAGCGTCTAGCGTAGATAAATGGACTTCGTTCATTTATCGTTTTCATTAAATGGTACGCCCGATAGGATTCGAACCTATAACCCTCGGAGCCGAAATCCGAAACTCTATCCAGTTGAGCCACGAACGCTACTGTATTTATTATTAAGTTTTATATTTTATTTTTCTATGGGGTGGGATGCGGGGCTCGAACCCGTGACCCCCGGCACCACAAACCAGTGCTCTAACCAACTGAGCTAATCCCACCATGCCAAAAATATAAAAAGTTGTAATTTAAAAAGTGGTCGGGGTGAAAGGACTCGAACCTTCGGCCCCCTGGTCCCAAACCAGGTACTCTAACCATACTGAGCTACACCCCGACCTATACACAAAAACCAAGCGATTAGCTGATTAATGAGGCGAAATTATAGTCAATAAGAGTGCGAATGTCAATACTAAATTAGTAATTCTTTTATATATTTATTATTTTCAGTATAATTGCTTCATCTTAGGGGGATGTACTGTATGAAAATAGCTAGATTTAGTAGGATTGGTTTTATATTAGCAGCAGCAGGAAGTGCTGTTGGACTTGGGAATATATGGAAGTTTCCTTATATTGCAGGAGAGTATGGAGGAGGTGCTTTTGTCTTAGTTTACCTCATAACCGTACTCTTTGTAGGCTTTTCTATTATGATAGCAGAGATGCTCATTGGATACCTTGGACGTAAAGATACTGTTACCTCTTTTGAGGAGTTGGCACCAAGGAACTCTGGCATGTGGAAATATGCTGGTTTTCAAGCGTTAGCAGGTCTTTTTGTTATGATATTTTACTCCGTTGTGATTGGGTGGATATTTCACTACATCGTCACTTCGCTCACATATCTTCCCTCAACCGTTAAAGAGGCGGAGACAACTTTTAGCGCTATGCTTCACACAGATTTCCTCACACAACTTTTCTACCACACGATGGCATTTAGCTGGATTACCTATGTTTTAACCAGAGGTATCAAGGGCGGTATTGAGAAGATGAATATGGTTTTAATGCCAACGCTTATGATTATTTTACTAGGTATGTTCGCATATTCGACGACGCTTGACACTTTTGGAAAAGCTTTCGAGTTCATGTTTTCGCCTGATTGGTCTAAAATAAACTCAGAAGCTTTTGTTGTTGCGGTTGGACACGCCTTTTTCACGCTCTCGCTTGGTATGGGTGCGATTATGACCTACTCTGCATCTATGGAAAAAGGCTCCAACCTTGTGACGAATGCTTTTTGGGTTCTCTTTTTAGATACCACGATTGCCATTGTTGCTGGACTTATGCTTTTTACTTTTCTCTATCAATATGGAGCAGGTCCTGCAAAAGGTCCAGGGCTTGTCTTTATCTCTCTTCCTGCCGCTTTTTATGAGATGGGAATCATAGGAAATGTTTTTGCAGTTGCCTTTTTTATAGCGCTTGCTTTTGCAGGACTTACCTCTGGAGTCTCCTTAGTTGAACCAATGGTTCAGTACTTCATCGATAGATTTGGCTGGAGCAGACTCAAAGCTTCTATCTCTATGGGGCTTTTCTTCTATCTTATCGGAATCATTGCGATTCTCTCCAATATCGATGGCTTTAAAGAGCAACTTACTTGGGGAAGTCGCAACTTTTTTGATTGGGTGGATTATGTCACATCCGCGATTATGCTTCCATTTGGTGGCTTGGCTATGTCTGTGTTTGTTGGTTTTGTTATGGAGAAGCAGAGAGTCGAATCCATTCTCAAACCGCACCTTGGGTTTGCATTTGAAGCGTGGTACTTCTCTCTACGTTATATCATTCCTGTTGCTATGTTTGTAGTTATGTTAGGTCTACTGGGAATTTTAGAGTAACTTGTGCAGCTCAAAGTTCTCCTTTGAAGTGCTACATCAATCTTTGAGTCGTTGTTACATCTTTGTAAATACCCAAATAGTATTTTAGCTTGCCACTCTTCTTGTCAAAAATGGGGCTGATGGTTACCTCATTGTAAATCAGAGCTCCACTATGCGTGTAGTTGTGAAGATTGACCGTGATAGATTTTTTTTCATGGATGGCATCTCTTACTTCATCTAAAGCCAACTGCTCCGTGTCGTCACTATGCAAAAAACGGCAGTTATGTCCCACCACCTCTTCAAAAGTGTACTCAAAAAGCTCTATAAAGGCGTTGTTCGCATAAATAATGTGGTTATCATCCTCATTAGGGTTTGTAATGATAGTCGGGCTGATTGACTGCTCTAAAATCTCATACAGATCATCTTTAAACTCTACATTAGAAGAGGCGTTCTCTTTTCTAAGCATATAGTAGCCGCCATAAATATTGAGAATATTGAGGCTGGGAACACTTTTTCTCAGAGTGCTTATAAGGTTACGAACACTTTTGAGGCTGTACTCTTTACAGAGTAGATGGGTTAACTCGTTAAAAATGTCTATGCTATGAACAGGTCGATTAAGATTTTCGACCAAATGCGCAAGTAAATTCGTTTGCGAAGCCGTCAACTTTACGTAATTACCCCCAACAGTTAAAGACTCAAACTCTCTATCCCAGTAGCAATGCTGTGCTAGTTGTACTAAGTTATCTTTCATTTTTTCTTCCCTCCTCAATGACATCTTCAACAAAGAGTAAAGTTATATTTTCTTTTGAATCCATAGTGATTTATTGTACTAAAAATAGCTTTAAAGCATCGTAATCCATCGGTTTAGCAAAATAAAAGCCCTGAATATAGCTTATCTCTTCAAGAAGCAGTAAATCGACTTGAGACGCTAACTCAACACCTTCGACAATAACTTCATACTCCAATATATTTGCTAAAGTGAGAATACTTTTGAGCAGTTTAAAAGCTTTTTTATCCGTCGTAATATTCTTAACAAACGATTTATCAACTTTAAGTACATCTATGGGAAATTCAGGCAGATAAGTTAGCGGTGAATAACCTGTTCCAAAGTCATCGATTGCTACTCTAATACCTAAAGCACGAAGCTCAAGAAGTATATTTTGAGAAGAGCGTGTATCTTGCATAAATTGATTTTCAATGATTTCAAGCACTAAAAAACTTGCCTTAAAACTATATGATTCCATCAGATGAACAAGCTTTTGGACAAAACCTTTGGAAAGAAATGTCTCAGATGTTATATTGACGGAGATACTCTCTATGCCAAGATTTTCAAATGTTTGTATCTCAAAATTTTTAAAGAGATTCTCTAAAACCCAAAAATCAACCCTTGTAAGAACTCCCGCTTTCTTGGCAATAGGCAAAAATTCATCTGGAAGGAGAAGCGTGTTTTGCACATGCCTCCATCGTAAAAGTGCTTCGATTTTCGTAAATTTTCCACATGCCATATTGCGAATTGGCTGATAATACAAAACAAGTTCCTCCTCCTCTATAGCCCGTATAAAGTCACTTCCTTCGTTTAAGTACGCTGAAGCTTTCTCTCTCATCTCTTGTGCATAAAAGGTGAAGGTGCTACGTCCAGAGTGTTTGGCAAAATACATAGCTGCATCGGCGTTGCTTATGAGTATTTCAGGGGTAGTGCCATCCTGTGGAAAAACAGTTATCCCAATACTGCATGCCGAATAGATAGTTTGCCCTTGAATGAGAAAAGGCTCTTTAAGCATCTCTTGGATTTTTTTTGCAAACTCTTCATAGTGTTTCTCATCCTCACTGTTCTCGACGATGAGTACAAACTCATCCCCACCAATGCGAGCGAAGGTATCTTGTTCACGAATGCAATCAAGCACTCTTTTTGAAAACTCCACAAGTAAAATATCTCCCACTAAATGTCCCAAAGTATCATTTATCTCTTTAAAATGATCCAAATCCATAAAAAATACACCAAAACTCTCTTTTGTTCTTGTGTTTCTTTTTATAACCTGCTCCATTCTGTCATTTAGAAGTCTTCGATTGGGCAGACGTGTGAGCTGGTCGTGCATAGAGAGATGTTCGAGTTTATTTTTCTCATCCATAAGTTGGCTATTCATTTTTACATACTCTGTCATATCATGCATAATCTCGATATAGCCGTTTATCTCATTCTCTTCATTAAAAATTGGGCGAATATGAATATCGAAACAACGCTCTGTATCTTCAATAATCGCTTTTAGATTGTAGAGTGTCACAGGCTCTTTTGTTCTGTTTATGGTTTCTATGGGGCAAGTAATCGTTTCGTTTGAGCAGGATTGTACATTTTTAAAAATAAGTTCATGGCAAGTAAAACTCTCTTTTCCCACCACCTCTTGGTTAAACTTTTTCGCCGCATCGTTGAACATGGCTACACTTTTGTCTTTGTTGATGTAAACAACAGGGTCTGGCATCTCATTGATTACCGTTTGGAACATCGCATGAGAGTGTTTGACAGAACGCTCAAGGAGAATCGTTCGTGAAATTTTCTCAAATACAGTCAAAAGTTTATAAGGGTCAGTCGGTTTCATCGTGTACTCATTCACATGAAGGTTGATACTCTCAAGCAAAAACTTTGTGTTGTTAAATGCCGAGTTTACGATAATGGGGATATTTTGATTTATCTCTCTTATCTTTGCAATTAGCTCTAAACCGCTCATCTTTGGCATCTGCAAATCAGTTAAAACGATGTCGGGTTTCTCTTTTAAAAAGAGTTCAAACCCGTCACTTGCGTTATATGCCACATGTACTTTTTTAAAAACATCCCCAAAAGCATCCAAAAATGCCTCGACGGTTAAAACATCATCTTCCACATATAAAATCGAAATACTTTTATTCATTTATACCACCTATCTTAAAAAAAATCTCACTCTTCATTCCCTCTTCAAAATTTGCCATTTTTATAGAGCCGTGCATACTGTTTTCTATAATCATCTTACTCATATAAAGTCCTATTCCCGTTCCATCTTTTTTCTCTTTTGTCGTAAAGTAGGGTTCAAAAACTCTATCTATAATCTCTTTGTTTGCTCCCCCGCCGTTATCTATGATGGTAATAATTACCTCGTCTTGTTTTTTTGAAACAGTGATATTGATAAACCCTTTTGCTATCTTGTTTTTTTCTATGGCATCTTTTGAGTTGTTTAAAATGTTGATGATGACCTGTGCAAACTCATTTTCATACCCATATATCTCAACATCGCTCTGCGTTTTTGCAGGAATAGAGATGTCGATGTTGATAAAAGCATCTTTTATGAATGTTTTTGTTTTTTCCAAAACATTACTCAAAGAGAAAAAGTGCTGGTCTTTGTTTGGGTTGAAAAAATCTCTAAAATCATTAATGGTATCGGACATGTGCTCAATCGTTTTTCTTGTTTTTGTTGAAAAAGAGACGAAAGATTGTTTATCCACCGTCTCTGTGTCAAACTTTTTCTCTAAGGCAAAAAGGTTCAAAGAGAGCGAGTTTAAGGGTTGTCTCCACTGATGAGCGATATTTCCTATCATCTCTCCCATGCTTGCAAGCTTAGATTGCTGGAACATTATCTCTTGATTTCGTATGATTTCTGTTTTGTCCGTAAAGCCTATAACTACGCCGTACTCATCGCTTGAAAAACGGATTCTTTTTATCTGAAACCAGTAAATCCGCTTATTTATAATCAAATCGTGGTTGACATCTTTTTCGTTTTTAATGACATTTTTCACATTTTCAAAGAGGTTTGGAATAGTCACTTCAGAGTTAAAGATGATGTCATTGAGGTTAATTCGCTTGGATAAAAAGTTGATTTTAAAAAACTTTTCTATCCCTTTTGTATGTAAAAAGAGGTCTAGATTTTTATCTAAAATGAGTACATTTGTATTGACAACTTCGACAACTTCATGTAAAGCTTCGTTGACGAAGGCTAACTCATTGTTCTTAAACTCCAACTCATCATTGACCGTGTGAAGCTCCTCATTTGTGCTTTGAAGCTCCTCGTTTGAAGTCTCCAACTCCTCATTTGTGCTTTGGAGTTCCTCATTTGTACTTTGCAACTCTTCGTTTGAAGTCTCAAGCTCTTCGATAGTGATTTGCAACCGCTCTTTTATGGAAGCGAGTTCGCTTTCTAAAACATTCACCTCTTCAACACCCAAGGTTTTGAGTTTTTTAATAGAAATTTCTTTCTCACTTTTTTCGCTTATCTCCGTAAAGGTAACAAAAAAACTGTTCTCTGAGAGTTTGTTTTTTGTGAGAGGAAAAACAGTAATGACCACATAGTTTCTCTCCTGCGTCATAGGTAAAAGTCTGATTTTTTTCGAGGTTGCAACGCTCTCATTTTTAATGGCTTCGGCTATTGTTGCACGTAAATCCAACCTCAAGAAGTCGGCAATCTGCTTGTACACATCACTTGTAACAATACCTTGCGGGTAGGAGATATATCTATTTTCGCCTCTGTAAAAAAGTGCATTTGCGTTGGAATCTACCACAATTCCATTTTCTGCAAAATAGCCTGCTACCGCTGTGTTTACTGAGCTGTTTATGTCAAAGACACTCTCTTCGTCACGGCTTTTTTTAGAGCTTCTTTTAAAATCTCTTTTTTGAAAGTAGGCAAAAGATTCTATATTTATGCTTCCCATGTCATTGGATTTTCGGTAAATTTTGTACTTCGAGTCCACCGTAGAAAAAAGAGTTTTCAGTGCGCCGATAGTCTCTGAGAGCCCAAGAAACATAAGTGCTTCATATTTGAGTGCATAGTAAAAGATACTGAGTATTCTCTGCTGCAACTCTGAGTTAAAATAGATGAGTAGATTACGGCAATTGACAAGGTCAAGGTTTAAAAAAGGTGGGTCTTTTATGACATCATGCTTTGAGAAAACTATCATCTCGCGAATCTCTTTTACGGGCATAAATCTTCCATGATTTTCCAGAAAATAGAGTTCTTGAAGCCTTTTGGGAACTTCGCGAATTTCATCTTTTGAGTATGTTTTGTTCCTCGCTTCGTCTATTGCCTCTTCGCTGATGTCGGTTGCAAAAATGGTTACCTTGTTTCTTTGGTTTAATTTTTTAAGTATTTCACTTACAACGATGGCGGTTGAGTAGGCTTCATCGCCGTACGCACAGGCACTTACCCAGATTCTTATGTGATTTTCCTCTTTCTCTTTTATGAGATTTGTGAGGTTCTCTTCAAGAGCTTTAAAAGCCTCTTTATCACGAAACAAAGAGGTGACGATGATGAGAAGCTCTTTTTTGAGCTTCATAATCTCCGCAGGTGAACGCTGTAAAAGTGTGATGTATTCGGCAACATTTTCAGACTTCGTGTCGAAAATCCTTCGCTCCAGACGTCTGTAAATCGTACTCTCTTTATAGTCGCTAAAATCGACATCACTCTTTTGATTAAGCAGTCTGAAAATTTTATCTATGTTATCTAAAACATCAAAATGCTTCTCAAAATAGCTCGGGTCTTCGATGGCTAAAATGATTCTCTGTGCCATAAGGTCTGGGGAGAGTACCGCATCTACGGCATGTGTATCGATTGCCGCTTTTGGCATAGAGAAATATTTTGCATTTTCATTCTCGGCTAGTGCCAAACCACCTGCTTGTTTAATGGCGACCACGCCCTCCGCCCCATCACTCCCTGTTCCACTGAGAATAATCCCGATAGCTTTCTCTTTTTTCTCTAAGGCAAGAGATTTAAAAAATCTGTTGATAGAGGGTTTAGGATAGGGTTTTTGAGAAGGAGGCACGAGTAAAAATTGGGCATCTTCGATAAGCAGGTCAGTATTTGGAGGACACAAATAGATAGTATCTCCTTTGGGAGAGATACCGTTTGTAATCTGAACAATTGGTATCTTAGAAAATCTCTCTAAGAGCGAACCAAGGAGTGTCGGCTGTTTTGGGTCTAAATGCTGGACAATCACATAAGCGATATTATCACTTTGTTCTATATTTTCGATAAACTTTTTTAGAGCCTCAAAACCACCTGCACTCGCACCCAAACCGACAAGTGTTAAGCTTTCATACTCTTTTTTATTGCTGTTATTCATACTATTCCGATTGATGAGAAGAGGTTAATTAAAAGTAGAAAGTGTATCGAGAAAGTGTCTAGCAAAGTGCTATCTTGTGGAAATTAAAAATTTCCACATGCTGAAGTTAAAACTGAATCATTCCATCGACTGGGCTTGATGCAGTTGCATAAGGTCTTTTTGGGATTCTTCCTGAGAGGTAAGAGAGACGACCTGCGATAACCGCGTGTTTCATCGCTTCAGCCATGAACATAGGGTTTTGCGCCTGTGCTATTGCCGTGTTGGTTAAAATGCCGTCAGCCCCAAGCTCCATAGCGTAGGCGGCATCACTTGCACACCCGATTCCTGCATCTACAATCACAGGTACATTAACCGCTTCACGAATAAAGACTATGTTGTATGGATTTTGAATCCCAAGACCTGAACCAATAGGAGCGGCAAGAGGCATTATCGCATGTGCGCCTGCATCTTCCAAACGCTTTGCCATGATTGGGTCATCTGAAGTATATGCCATAATCGTAAAACCCTCTTTGGCTAAAACTGCACACGCTTTGATAGTTTCTAAGACATCAGGATAAAGTGTTTTTTGCGTATCTCCGATAACCTCTAGCTTTATCAAATCAATCCCCGTAGCCTCACGTGTAAGTCTAAACGTTGTGATTGCTTCTTCGGCAGTGACACACCCCGCAGAGTTTGGTAAAAATTTTACATTTGTGCCAGCAAAAGTATCGCGAAGATTTTCTTGGTCTGGGTTTGTGATGTTTAAACGGCGAACGGCAACTGTAATAAGTTCACTCCCGCTTGCAAGTGTTGCGAGTTTTGTTGTCTCAAAATCTTTATATTTGCCACTCCCTACAATGAGGCGAGAGCCTAGTTCATATTTTCCGATTTTTAAAATGTGATTCATATTTCTATTCCTATCTTTTGTGTTGTATGACTTATAACATAAGCAATCTTATAGATTAGCTATCCCTTCTATCAACTCACGAGGAGTAAGTGAAAAATCAGCACCCTTATAGTTTATCGCCAATTTTGTATGTGCCAAAGAGGCATGGATAGCAGCTTGAAGAGGTGTGTAACCCTGCGCTAAAAGTGCGCCAACAAGCCCGCTTAGAACATCGCCACTTCCACCTTTTGCCAAGGCAGATGTGCCATGTGGATTGATGTAAAAAGCATTTCCACATGCCAAGATAACATTCGCACCTTTTAAGAGAAGTGTGGCATGTGGAAATTGTGCGCAGAACGCCTCTACATATTTAAAGCGGTTTTTCTGCAACTCCTCAACTGTAACATCTGCGATGCCCGTTATCTTCAAAAGAGAGACAAACTCTTTGGCATGTGGAGTTAAAACTATATCTTCTCTTTGAAGGATTTTTTTCAGGATTGGCATGTGGAAAATATCTGCATCCGCAACCATTGGAAGGGAATTGTCTAAAAAGTTCTCTAGTTCCACTTCACTAAATTCATTCCCTAAACCCATTCCACATGCCAAAGCAGTTGTGTTTGCAGGTAGAGCATGTGAGTACATAAGTATCTCTGGAATCTGCACATTTTCATAACCGACAAGTGTCACCAAACCAGCACCAAAACGCAAAGCACTCTGCGCGCTTATAATACTTGCCCCTGCTTTGTTTCCACATGCCAAAGCGAGATGTCCGTAGCTTCCTTTATGAGAATCTTTCTCTCCTCTATGTGGAAGTTTTAAATCCTCCAAATCGAGTAAGTTCCAGTTTGAATCCCCTTCATATACTCTGCGTGAAACGCCTAAATCCAAAACTTTTATCTCTCCGACAAAGGCTTTCGCCTCATCTAAGAACATACTCTTTTTTAAAGCACCCATCGTGAGTGAGACATCTGCAACGAAGCAATTTTGAGCGCAGATACCGTTTGATTGGATACCTGAGGGAATGTCGCAGGCAATTTTAAAAGCTTGAAGTTTGTTCATCTCTTTTAAAATCGAATCTATCTCTGCATTAAAACTTCCGCTGAGTCCTGTGCCAATAATGGCATCAACTAAAACATCACAACTGCTAAGTTCTTGGCATGTGGAAATGTGGAGCGCTTGGACACGCTTTGCTTGAAGGAGAGCCATCTGCGAACTTGGTTCTTTGGCATAAAAAATCTCTACTTGGTAATCCGCATGAAGAAGTCTTGCAAGAGCAAGTCCATCCGCTCCATTGTTTCCACTTCCACATGCCACAATCACTTTCGAGTTGAGAGCAAAATTTTGACGAATATATTCGGACATCCCTTGTGCCGCATGCTCCATAAGAATATCTTCACTCAGAGCAAACGCTTCACAACAGCGCCTGTCAAGTGAACCAAGTTCGTCAAATAGTTTTTGCATTTTTAATCTTTTAAAATGTACTCATCAATATTTACAATATCGCTTACAATATCGTTAAACAAAATAGTACGGTGCGGTGTTCTATACTGATAGTAGAACATATTTTTTGGCAGGTTTTTCAACTCAGCTGTATTAAAATACTCCAAGTTTGAACACTTTCCGATGTAAAGCAGAGTAAAAAGAAGTTTTAACTGAGGGCTCTCAAAAACTTCATGTGGCTGTGCAAGAAAAGTAAGTCCATATTTTTTCATATTTAAAAAACTCAGCATGTAAAACAAGAAGTCTTCAAACTTTGTGTAGAAACCATCGAGATTTTTAATGTCATGGAAAAAATAGTAATAGTTCTCTAAAAGAGCTTCCAACTGAAGTGTTTGTGTAAGTTTACTTCTTACACCTCTTTTAGTCGAAAAATAGCTTGGATCTACGGACATATAGATATGTTTTTTCTCTGAAACCAATTTATTTAACTCTGCTAAAAATGCTTCACTCTCATCAAAACGCACATAGTTAAAATGGACATCTTTGTATCTCTCTTCAATCTCATCTTCATTGGAATCCGCGAAATCTATATAGATAGTTGGGACACTGTTGTCGATGACGAAGTTTCTTATTTTACAAGCGAGGTTTGTTTTTCCTGAACCCTCTTCTCCTAAGATAAGTGTATTGCAGTAGAGTGCTCTCTCTTCAACTTTTAAGCTATTAATACTGCTCTGAAATTTTCCTATTACGTTTCTCATATATTACTTCTCCTTTGTATTTGTCTTTTCATTAGCCTAGAACCTTTAAAATCGCTTCTGGCATAATTTCATATTCTATTTGCTTGATTTTAGCAGAAAAACTCTCTAAGCTCTCATTTGTCTGCTTAAAAAAGCTCTTTTGCATGATAAGTTCGCCACCATCTAACTCACTACTCACCCAATGAACACTCACTCCACACTCCTTGTCTAAACTCTCAAAGCTTCTCTCAATCGCCTGAGCACCTTTAAACTTTGGAAGCAGAGAGGGGTGAATGTTGATAGCGCGCACGCTGTTTGTGAAAACTTCACTCAGGATTCTCATAAAGCCGCTTAGAACCACTAAGTCGGGTTTGTACGCGTCGATAATTTTGACAAGTTCAGCATCAAATGCCTCTCGTGAATCAAAGTTTGTATGTTCAAGCAGCTCTGTTTTTACACCAAGTGTTTGAAGTTTTTCAAGCCCTTTGGCATCTCTGTTGTTTGTAATTCCACATGCCACAAAACACTCTTTTTGATGGAGTGTTTGAACAATATTTTGTGCATTAAACCCATTACCGCTGAATAATATAACTATTTTTTTCATAAACGGCATTATATCCAAGCAAGATTACAAATGTAACCTTGCTGTAGCCTCCCTGCTATAAAATTTCACATATTAAATAAGGATACCTATAAAACTGTGCACTATAAATCAATCTTTATATCTGATGTTCACTTGGGGACAAAGTTCTCACAATCTGAAAAGCTATTAGAGTTTTTAAAAGACAATGAATCCGACTATCTCTACTTAGTTGGAGACATCATAGATGGCTGGGCAATCAAGCGTAAATTTAACTGGTCACAATCAAGCTCCGATGTGATTCAAAAGATTCTCAGAAAAGCCAGAAAAGGGACTGAAGTTGTTTATATCACTGGGAATCATGATGAATTTTTGCGCCCTTTTCTTCCCATACTTTTAGGGGAACGTCTGACAATTGCAAACGATTTTATCCATCATGGCATCAATGGAAAGAAATATTTCGTAACGCACGGAGATTTTTTTGACTCGATTACAATGAGTAAAAAATGGCTCACTTACATTGGAGATGTTGGTTATGATCTGCTTTTGCACCTCAACAAAGCCATAAACAGAGCGAGAAAAGTTGTCGGTGTCGGGAGATACTGGTCACTTTCAAAATATGTAAAAGACAACATCAAAAAATCGGTAAGTTTCATCACTGGCTTTGAAGATATCTTAACCGCCCATGCAAGAAACAAAGGATATGATGGCATAATCTGTGGACATATTCATAAAGCAGAGAACAAAATGATAGATGAAATTCAGTACTTAAATTGCGGTGATTGGGTCGAAAACTGTAGTGCAGTTGTTGAGACGATGGATGGACAATGGATCATCATAGAACTCCAACCAAACCAGCACTAGAGATAGCTTTAGCGCTCTCAGGTGGAGCTGCACGAGGGACTTTTCATCTTGGATTTATAGAGGCTCTGCTAGAAAATGGAGTAGAGATAAAAGCTATCAGCGGAACAAGTGCAGGCGCTGTAGTCGGCGGAGCTTTGGCATGTGGAACTTCGCCAAGAGAAGTACTAGAAATCCTCAAATCACAAGAGTTTAGAGATATTTTTAAGTTCAACTGGCTTCGTAAAAGTCTCTTTTGCATCGACTACAAAGCAGATGTCATCTCCAAACTCTTTCCTCTTGCAAATCTCAATGAGACTCACATTCCCTTTTATGCCTGCATAACTGACATAACGAATCATGAAATTATCTATGCAAATGAGGGTGAGGGTCGGACACTCATCCTAGCCTCTTGCGCACTGATTCCAATTTTTAAACCTATTAAAGATAAAGATAAACTTTTAGGGGATGGAGGCATTTTAAACCTTATGCCAACAACGCCTCTTTTAAAATATAACTACCCGATTTTGGGCATCAATCTTATGCCCTATAAAATAGCGCGTAAAGACAACTTTCTCTCTCTTATAAGAACTGTTTTACAACTCCTCTTTAGTTCAACACTGCACCAAGATATAAAAAAATGCAAATGGTATATCGCCCCAAAAGAGCTAAGTGATATAAAAATGTTCTCACTAAACAAGCTCCAAAGCGGCTTTGATTTAGGGTACGAAAAAGGTCTAGAGTGGTGTGCGTCTCAGCTGTAAGTAAAAGAGGATATAATACCGCTATGAATTACAAAGAGATTGCGAAAGAGACCTTAAATATAGAAGCACAAACCTTGCTTCAAGCCGCAGAAAATATCACTGATGTTTTTGATAAAGCTGTTGCAATGGTACTTGCGTGCAGTGGGAAACTTGTTATAACAGGTGTTGGAAAATCTGGTCTTATCGGGGCTAAAATGGCGGCAACTTTTGCCTCTACAGGAACACCTAGTTTTTTTCTTCACCCGACAGAAGCACTTCATGGCGACTTGGGAATGATTGGTAAAAATGATGTTGTAATCGCTATAAGCTACAGTGGAGAGAGTGAAGAACTCAGCTCCATTTTACCTCATATCAAAAGGTTTAACACGCCTCTTATCGGAATGACAAGAGATAGAAACTCTACCCTCGGACAATATAGTGACTTGGTGATAGATGTCGTTGTAACCAAAGAGGCTTGCCCTCTTAATATCGCACCGACAAGTTCTACAACACTCACCCTTGCTTTGGGAGATGCTCTTGCAGTTTGTCTTATGAAAGCTAGAGATTTTAAAAAGAGTGATTTTGCTTCGTTTCACCCAGGTGGAGCTTTAGGAAAAAAACTTTTTGTGAAGGTGAGTAACCTGATGCAGACGAAAAATCTGCCGATCGTTTCGCAAGATACAAAAGCAAAAGAGGCTATCCTCAAAATCAGTGAAGGCAGACTTGGAACAGTTCTCGTAACAGACAAAGAAGATCGCTTGATTGCACTTGTCAGTGATGGCGATATTCGCCGTGCACTTTTACGAGATGACTTTTCACTTGAATCCAATGTTTTGGAGTATGCAACACTCAATCCTGCAACTTTAGAAGATGAAGATATGCTCGCGAGTGAAGCACTCGTTCTTATAGAAGAGAAAAAGATACAACTTTTAGTAATTACAGATAAAAATAAAAAGATAAAAGGCGTGCTCCATCTTCACACGCTGATTGAAAAAGGCATATTACAATGATGCGATTGAACAAATACATTGCACACAACTCAAGCTACTCAAGAAGAGAAGCAGACAAAGCTATCCAAGATGGATATGTGAGAGTCAACGGAGAGATTCAAGAAAATCTCTCAACACAGGTTGATGAGAAAGAGGATGTCGTTTATGTAAGCGGCAAAAAAATCACTCCTAAAGATAAATATACAGTTATCGTTTACAACAAACCAAAAGGTGAGCTTGTAACAAAAAATGACCCAAGAGGTCGAAGAACTATCTATGATACTCTCGATAAAGAGTACAAACACTTTGTTCCTGTTGGAAGACTTGACTATGCAACTGAAGGTGTTTTACTCCTCACAGATGCTTCAAAAATTGCAACGGCACTGATGACTTCAAACTTGGAGCGAATCTATAAAGTGAAGATAAAAGGCGAAATAACTCCTATCATGGAAGAGGCTATGCTCAATGGTTTAGAGTTGACAGATGCAACTGCTGGCGGACACTCTCACAGCAGTGTAACTTCTATGACCTTTGCCCCTTTCTTAGGCTACAAGATTCAAAAAAGCGAGCATAACTACTCTGTTTTAAAAATAGCAATTTCTGAGGGTCAAAATCGTGAGATTCGAAGATTTTTTGCTCACTTTGGAGCTGAAGTTGCGGACTTGAAAAGAGTAAGTTTTGCAGAGATAGAGCTTAATAATCTTCCAACTGGAAAATCAAGATTTTTAAGTAGAAGCGAATATGCAGCGCTCTTTACATTTATGAAAGCGGAAGATAAAAAAGCTAAAGAGACAGCTAACAGTAAAGAAAAAAGTAAAGGTAAAGAAAAAGTTAGAGAGACAGCTAACAATAAAGAAAAAGGCAAAGGTAAAGTTAGAGAGACAGCTAACTGGAAAGATAAAGGTAAAGCAAGAGGTAAAAAATGAAAACTTTAAAATTTCCTACAAGCCATAAAACACAACTTATGGATATTAGCGTAGAGGTACAAGAGGCAGTCATTACTTCAGGTATCAAAAATGGAATCTGTGTTGTTTTTACGCCGCACACGACAGGGAGTATCTTTCTGTTTGAAAACAAAGACCCTGCACTTCGCCGTGATTTGCTCAATGCTCTCAACCGCATTGCACCCTCAGATGAAGAGTATCTTCACTCAGGAGAGAATGCAGCAGCACACCTTAAAAGCTCTCGTATGGGAAACTCTGTAACGATTCCCATTGTCAACGCAAAAGCAATTCTTGGGAAATGGCAAGGTCTGTTTTTTGGCGAATTTGATGGTCCAAGACAGATGAGAGAAGTCGCTATAAAAATCATCGCAGGCTAAAATACTTTGCAAGACTTCACCTCTCTTTTACGACCCACTACTTTTGATACGCTAGTTGGTCAAGAGCATTTAAGTGCAAAAAATGCCCCTTTGCGTGTTCTTTGCGAAAAAGGTGTTTTAGGACATAGTTTTTTTTATGGACCTGCAGGTTGTGGGAAAACTACAATCGCCAGAATCATTGCAAAGAGTATGGATTTGCCTTTTTACGAACTCAACGCTACCTCTATAAAAATCGAACAACTCCGAAAAATCTTTGAGCAGTACAAAAACACACTGCAAAAACCTCTTATCTTTATAGATGAAGTGCATAGACTTGCAAAAAATCAACAAGAAGTTTTACTCCCAGTGATGGAAAACAACTCTGTTCTTGTCATCGGTGCTTCTACTGAAAATCCTTTTTTCTCGCTCACATCTGCCATACGTTCACGCTCCATGCTTTTTGAGATTAAACACATCGATAACGCATCTCTTGAAAAACTACTCCTCTTGGCATGTGGAAATTCAAAAATAACCTACGACGAAGATGCAAAGGAGTATCTCATCGCAAGTAGTGGTGGGGATGCAAGAGCGATGCTCAAACTCTTGGAGTTTGCTTCAAATATCGACATGCATATCACTTTAGAGACCTTAAAGTCTATCCGACCAAATGCACTCAGTGCTGGAAGTAGTGAAGCGGGTGTGCATTATGATTTGGCAAGTGCAATGATAAAATCTATTCGAGGTTCGGATATGGATGCGGCTATCTACTATCTTGCGCGTTTGATTGAAGGTGGTGAGAGTGCAGACTTCATTGCGAGAAGACTTGTAATATTAGCGAGTGAAGATGTAGGAAATGCAAACCCACAAGCACTCACACTCTGTACCTCTGCGCTGACTAGTGTTGCAAAGATTGGCTACCCTGAAGCAAGAATCATCCTCTCACAAGCCGTTATCTATCTCTGTGCTTCACCAAAGTCTAACGCAGCGTATATGGCAATCAATGAAGCCTTAAACGCTGTGAAAAATGGAGTGATGCTAGCTATCCCAAAACATTTACAAAACAATGGAAGTGGTTATCTCTATCCACATGACTATGGTGGTTATGTAAAACAGAAATATCTTGAGAAACCGATGAAGTTTGTGGAACTCAAAGAGATAGGTTACGAAAAGAAGATGAAAGATTGGTACGAAAGTATTAAAAAATAGAGAGGAAAAAGTTTAGCAAAGCTAAAGACCCAAAGGGTCTTTAAACTTATTTGCTAAGTGCTGCTTTTGAAGCTTCTGCAACTGCAGTGAATGCTGCTGCGTCATTCATCGCCATGTCAGCAAGAATTTTACGATCAAGCTCGATGCCAGATTTATGAAGACCATTAATAAACGTTGAATAATTCATTCCATTTAAACGACAAGCTGCATTAATACGAACAATCCATAATTTACGGAATTCGCGTTTATTTTGCTTACGGTCACGGAACGCATAATAGTATGAACGTTCAATTTGCTCTTTAGCTTTTCTAAAGTGTTTACGGCGTCCGCTATAAAAACCTTTTGCTAATTTTAATATCTTTTTGTGTCTTCTTCTACGAACAACACCTGTTTTTACTCTTGGCATATTTTTCCTTTTTCTTTACCGACGATACTTTTGTATTCACGGTGCCACATCATTGGTGGACTTGCCCAGACTAAATCTGGAGAGTTTGGTTCATTAACTAAAAATTAGTTAATCATCGCTTTGATATTCGCTACATCTACTTTAGCAATAGTTTTAGGCGTGTTTTGCTTACGACGAGTTCCTGAATCTTGTTTCGTTAAGATATGGCTACGAAACGCTGTACCACGTTTAACAGTACCATTTTTCTTAACCTTAAAACGCTTTACAGCGCCTTTTACCGATTTCATTTTTGGCATCGATGGCTCCTTTGTAAAATTCTTATATAAGTAAAAAATGTAAACACTCTAAACTTAAAGGTCGCAATTATACCCAAACTATTCTATTTTTTTGATACAATCCATCTATGAATTCAATTAAACATATACAAAACGCGCTTGCAGAGCTAGATAAAGAGGTTGAAACTATTCTTTTAGATTGGAGTATTCCACTCAATGAGAAAGATAATCTTATGCTTGTTCTGCTTCAACAAAAGAGAGTTTTAACACAAACGCTAGAGGATTTGACATACTTAAAAGAGAATCCACCAACACCAAATCAGGCATGTGGAATTTCAAAATATAGGGAAGATTAGTATTTGTGAATTAGTCAGAATGGATTATTTTGTTCAAGTTCAAAGCGAAATAAAGTTAATTTGAGGAGTTTACTGAGGTAAATGACGAAACTTCACTTCATTTCAACGAAGAAATTGGATAAAAGAATCTATTCTGAAGTACCCTTCTCCAGATACCTGCGGCACATAATTGCTAAAGGTGTGCTGCTGTATTCCTACCCTGACACATTATCTCTAACTACCATTGCACAGGTCTAAAGAAGAGCGGTGAAATTATAACTTAAGAAACTTAAAATAGAAAAAAACCAACAAAAAGAGGAAACTTGATTTATATACTCACTGCATTAAAATCTGAAGCGCAAGCTGTTGTTGATAGATACAAGCTTACTAGAGATAAAAAAAATGATGAGTTATCTCTTTTTATAAGCGGAGTTGGTGCTCAAAATATGTTTACTAAAGCAAAAATGGTTCGAGAGCTTATGAGTGATGATGATATTATTGTAAATATCGGTATTTGTGGTGCGTCCAAAGAGTATAAAATCGGGCAACTTGTTGATGGTTTTAAAGAGAATTTAACCTGTGTGGATTGTGAGGTTTCTCAAGATGAGGGTTATACGCTTGTAGATATGGAGTCTAGCGGGTTTTTAGAAGCGACAGAGGGTCTTCAAAAGCGTTATATTTTTAAAGTGGTTAGTGATCATTTTGAGCCAGAGAGAGTTACAAAAGAGGGTACAAAAGCGCTTATATTTAACCATATAGATGAGATTATGCAAAGGGTAAAACTATGAAAACAGCAGTAGTAACAGGGGCAAGCAGTGGCATTGGAGAAGCAATAAGCCAAAGACTTTTAGAACTTGGATTTGAGGTGATTGGAATAAGTAGAACCATCACAGAAGATGCGTTTGAGCATAAAAACTTTAGAGCACTTCAAGCAGATTTATCGACCCAAACTTCTACGCTTAGCGCATGTGAAAAGTTGAAAAAGTACAATATCCACATGCTGATTAACTGTGCTGGTTTTGGAAAGTTTGAGCCACATGAAGAGTTAAGTGCACAGACCATAACTACAATGACTTTTCTTAACCTGACAGCACCTATGCTTCTCACAAATGCCCTACTGCGAGATCTGAAAAAAAATGCTGGTTATCTCATCAATATCAACTCTATTGAGGCGATAAGAGCGAGTAAATTTGCAGGCGTTTATAGTGCAACAAAAGCTGGACTCAAGGCATTTAGCGACGCACTCTTTGAAGAGACAAGAAAAAGTGAACTAAGTATCACAAATATCAATCCAGATATGACACAAAGCTCTTTTTATGATGCCCTTCGATTTGAGACAACTGCTAAAGAGGATGAAAAACTGTTGTGCTCAGATATTGCCAATGCGGTTGAGCATATCATCACGATGCGCAAAGGGGCTGTTGTAACGGACTACACAATCAGAAGTTTAAAGTTTGGAATTGCTAAAAAGTAGAGTGGAAATTATGTTGTAACATCAAACTTACTCGAAGCTGTAGATTCTGTAACGCGTAAAAATTTTATATTTTTTTGCATCTGCTTCATAGATTTGTCAAGTCCATCTTTTAAATTTTGGACAATTGCTGAAGCCTCTTTAAGAAGATAAATCGCTTCTTCTATCTCTTTCTTATCTTCAAGCTGTGGAATATCATCCATCAACTTGTTTAAATTATCTGTATTTTTTTCAACTATGGCTATTTTTAACTTAGTTAGCCACATTCGTAGTCTCTCTCCATGCCTCTAAGAGACCTTTAAACACATTACTTACTTCATCTAGGGATGCAGTGTTTTTGTCCATACCTGCAGAAGCCAAAAGATGAATTTCATAATTATAAAGCCCTGCTAAATATTCAGAGACATTCCCCTGTTTCATATCTAAAATAGCTATCAACTCTGTAATGATTGCCGTTGAACGATTCAACCAATAAACTCTTTTCTCTATATCACCATCTTTAATAGCTTTTTTTGCTTGAGCATTAAAACGAAGAACACCCTCATACATCATCTCTACTAGCTTAGATGGAGACTCGATTCCTACGTTGTTTTGTGCATAAATATTATGAGCATTACTACCATACATTTTAGACCCTTTTTCTGTTTTAATTGTTTAAATCTTTCATACTAAACATATCGACTTATCAGTAGTTTTCTTTAGCTTTTAAAGAGGAAATTTCCTATTAATTAGTTCCATTTTGAGCATTAGCCATTTGTGTGAACATTGATGAAGCAGCGTTAAATCTACTAATCATTGCATCATAGGCACTAAACTGTTTTTTCATTATCTCATACTTCGCATCCAATCTTGCAATCGCTGTAGTTTTTTTATCTTCTAATGAACTTATGTTTTGTGTTATAGCATCTTTTGCTTGGTCAAGTCCGCCATTAGTTTTAGCATATCCATTTACCAAATCATAAAAACCAGGAAATGCTCCTGTAAGTGTTGTCACTACACTCGTTGTTGGGTCAGTATAATCACCACCAGCAAAAAATGCTTCAACATTAGTTGGATTTGTATCTAACTGGGTATTTAACATAGTTTTATCAATACTCATTTTTCCAGCTTTATCAACACTAAAACCATAATCTTCCATACTCCCAACACCACCAGCTACGCTAGATATCATATCTTGGATAGCACGTTTCATACTTTTTATCCCACTATCTCCAGAGAAAATACCTCTAGTTGAACTATCTGTACTTGCTTTTGTTTGTTTATCTAACTCAGTAATAATTGCATTATATTTTTCAACAAAACTGTCAATTTTAGTTTCAATAGCTGTACGATCTTGCGCTACACTTACTGTTGAAGCGCCAGGCTCTTTGAGTGTTATACTGTACCCCGTTATTAAATCACTCACATCATTAGTGCTACGAGTAATTGCTTGCCCATTAAATGTAAAGTTGCTATCAAGTCCTGATTGAATTGGTGCATATGGCAAGAGAGTAAGAGGGTCATTTGTAGGTGCTGTGCTTAAACTTGTATCTGTTGTTAAATTTGCACTCAATCCTCCACTGTTATCTGTAATAGATATGTCTTGGGCAGCCCCTGTCGCTGTTGAACTTATAAAAAGACGAGATTCAGTCGCACTTACTTGAACAACGGTAGCATCCACTTGGGTACCTGCCGCAGCGTTGATTAAATTTTTAAAATCATCTAATGTTGTCGTTGCATCATAACTAATATCTACGGGAGTGCCAGTACCAACATTAAGAGTAAAAGTACCTGTACCTACCATTCCTGGTGCTACCAAATCTGTAGAGGCAGCAAAAGCACCAGACTGTTCTATCTGTTTTGTAGCTAAATTGGTTACACTAATAGAGAAATCTTGTATATCACTATTTGCACTAGCTGTTATTGCAACAGAAGTTCCACTCACAGTAGTTGATCTACCATCAAAAAGAGTTGCACTCTGTAACTCATTGATAGCATCTCTAAAGTTAGTCATACTCGCATCTATTACTTTTAAACTATCTTGTTTATCATTTTCGTTTGCTAAATCTAATGTAATAGGCTGTATTCTGCCCGCATCATCAGCCGCTCTTAGCTGGTCTAATACATCTTGTGTTAGAATTCCTGATCCTACACCTAGTGAACTAATTGCCATAACAAATCCTTTTGTACCAATAATCTTTCATTATTATAATATTTCTTAACAAGTAAATCGGCAAATTATATAATTAATTTAGTCAACTCAGCAAAGTTACACTCAATTAATATGGTATTATTATTGCTATTAGTTATTCACTTAAATAAAAAAAGAGAGCAGTATGCTAAATGGCAAAAATATACTTATTATAGGTAGAATGAGCAATTTTGGTAAACAATATGTTCGAACAATTATAGAAAACAATATACAAACAAATAGACTTTGGCCTACCCATGAAGAGTTACAATTAACAAAAGATGAAGAGATATAAATGTCAAAATATGATTACTCTACACAATGTATTGAAGATGATGATATTGATGGAGTCATAGAGGTACTAAAAAGTCCATTTTTAGCACAGGGGCAAAAAGTAGCAGAGTTTGAAAAAGCTTTATGTACCTATACTGGAGCCAAACATGCCATTACTTTTAACTCTGCAACCTCTGCCCTTTTTGGTGCATACTCGGCATGTGGAATTACTTCTGGTGATGAGATTATTACGACACCTATCAGCTTTGTAGCCACTTCAAATATGTTTATCTCTCTTGGAGCAAAGCCTGTATGGTGCGATGTAAAACTGGATGGAAACATAGATGAAAAATGCATTGAAAAACTCATCACTCCAAAAACAAGGGCTATTGTTCCTGTTGATTTTGCTGGAAAGCCTGTTGAGATTGAGAAGATAAACTCCATAGCAAAAAAACATAACTTACTTGTTATTCAAGACTCTTCTCATGCTCTTGGCTCAAGCATACATGGTAAAAAAATTGGTTCATTTTCTGATATGACTATCTTTAGTTTTCATGCTATAAAGCCCATAACAACGAGTGAAGGGGGAGCTGTTCTTACTGACAATGATGAATATGCAGCAAAACTAAGACTTATTCGCTCACACGGGATGGTCAAAAAAGAGCTATGGCACTCCGATATGGTTAGCCAAGGCTATAACTTTAGAATGACAGAAGTTGCAGCTTCCCTCGGTATTACGCAGATGAAAAAGTTAGATAGATTTATAGAGACAAGGAACTCTATAGCATCCTATTATAATGAGCGTTTTAAAGATGAAAAACTCTTTTCTATTATTAAAATAGATAAAAATACAAAAACTTCTAGACATTTATACCCTATCCTTTTAGCCCCTCAACTTCACTCTTTTAAAGAAGAGATATTTAAAGAGTTTCAGTTACATGAGCTTGGAGTACAGGTACATTACAAGCCAATATATCAAAACAGCTTTTACAAAGAAACATTTGGAGAGATATCTTTACCTGTGGCTGAGGATTTTTATACTTCAGAAATCTCTATTCCCTGCCATCAAAAAATAAGTATGCAAGATGCCAAATATATTGCTGATACCATTTTAAATATCATTCATAAGTATCCACGTTAAGGAGGTAATTTGAATGCAAACTAAAGCAGTTGCCATCATCCCAGCACGTGGGGGAAGTAAACGAATTCCAAAAAAAAATATCAAAGATTTTCACGGAAAGCCACTTATAGCCTACTCTATTGAAGTTGCTCTTAAAAGTAAACTTTTTGAAAAAGTGATTGTCTCAACAGATGATGAAGAGATTGCAAAGGTTGCAAAAGAGTACGGGGCAGAAGTTCCCTTCATAAGACCAAAAGAGCTATCAGATGATTTTGCCGATAGCGCAGATGTCATCAAGCATGCACTTGCATATCTCAAATCCATTGGTAAAGAGTATGATTATGCTTGCACTATCTATGCTACAGCTCCACTGATGCGATATAAGTACCTACTTCAAGGCTACAATGAACTTCAAAAAAATGATGCGACGAATGCTTTTTCAGCTACTTCCATGCCCTTTCCAATTCAGAGAACTTTCTTTTTGAATCAGGATGGAAGATGTGAAATGTTTACACCGCAGTACTACGAATCAAGAAGCCAAGATTTAGTAGAAGCTTACCAGGATGCAGGACAATTTTACTGGACAAATCTTCATAAACCCGCCATAGAAATGATGTTTTCCAATGAAAGTATTCCCATTATTCTGCCAAGATATTTAGTACAGGATATTGATACTCTGGAGGATTGGAGACGCGCTGAAATTATGTATGAAGTCATCAACAGGTAAATATTTTGCAAAAAATTTTAGTTAGAGTAGATGCATCATCACAAATCGGTCTCGGGCACATCATGCGTGATTTGGTTCTATGTAAACAATTTCCACATGCCGAGATAACTTTTGCGACACAAAATCTTGCAGGCAACATTAATCATACAATTTTAGAAGCTGGATACAAGCTTAAAATCTTAAACTCAAACAAAAAAAGCGAATTGTTAAAGCTCATTGAAGAACTAAAAATTGATCTCCTTGTGATTGACCATTACGGTATAGATTATGTGTATGAAAGTTTCATTAAAGCAAACTCTCAAGTGAAAATTTTAGCCTTGGATGATACCTATGAAAAACATAACTGTGATACTCTTCTAAACCATAACATTAGTGCCAATGAAAAAAAATACAAAAACTTACTACCTTCAGAGTGTAAGCTACAATGTGGAAGCGCATACACACTTCTAAGAGATGAGTTTTACACCCAAAAGAAAAAAAGAGAAGCTCTTCGAAAGAAAAAAACTGTTTTTATTGCTATGGGTGGAACAGATGAGAAAAACATAAGTAAAAAAATTTTAGAAGTTCTAAAAGAGTTTAAAAAGACAAAAGTGCATCTTGTAACTACCTCTTCAAATAGACATCTCAATAGTTTAAAAAGATATGTTAAAAATCAAAAAAGGGTTACTCTACATATAGATTCAAGTACCATTGCAACACTAATGAGAAAGAGTGACTTTGCCATTGTAACTCCAAGTGTCATTCTCAATGAAGTCTATTTTATGGAGCTTCCTTTTATCGCTATTAAGACAGCATCCAATCAGGACGATATATATAGATATTTAAAAATGAAAAGATTTAGAACATTAAATAAATTCAACAAAAAAGGATTGCAATGTCATTTGACTCAAGTTGGGAAGAGAATATTTACTCACAAAAAAAGCATATAAACAGATATCCTTATGGTGAATTGGTATCTATTTTTTTCAATAGCTTGCAATTCTTAGCTACGCAAGCAAGAGATAGAGAAGATATAAAAGTACTAGAGATTGGTTCTGGCACAGGAAATAACTTATGGTTTATTGCCCAAGAGGGGTTTAAAACCTATGGTATAGATGGGAGTCGAAGTGCTTGTAAGATTGCAAATGAATTGTGTGAAGCTAGAAACGTAAAAGTAAATATCCAACAAGCCTACTTTGACAATCTGCCATTTGATGATGAGAGCATGGATATAATCATTGATAGAGAAGCAACCTACTGTGGGACACTTAGTGATATAAAACTATGGTGGCAAGAGGCAAATAGAGTTTTAAAAAAAGGTGGTCTCATCATCTCTTTTAAATTTTCTGATACGAACCCTGACCTTGTAAAAATAAAAGAAGGTCTCTTAAAAGCACAAGAGGTAGAAGCTAATACCTATAAAAATATCGAATCTGGCTCTTTTCATAATACGGGTATTGTTCACTTTTCAACCTATGATGAGCTGTTTGATCTATTTTCATTTTGTGACATAAAATTGATCAATGCAAATACAAGCACTACACTTTACGACACTTCCAATGCTCAATACAACTATGCAGAATGGATTATAGTAGGTGTCAAAAAATGAGTCTTTTCATCATTGCAGAAGTTGGCATCAATCACAATGGCGATTTAAAAACTGCAAAAAAGATGATTGATGAAGCAAAAAAAGCTGGAGTCAATTGTGTCAAGTTTCAAACTTTTAGAGCCGAAGAGTTTGTGAGTGACTCAAAGCAAACTTATACCTATCAATCCCAAGGAAAAGAAGTTACTGAGTCGATGCTGGAGATGTTTAAAAGATATGAGTTTACAAAGAGTGAATGGATGGAGATAATAGAGTACTGTAAACAACAAAATATTCTTTTCTCTTCAACGGCACAGAATAAGTCTGATTTAGACTTTCTTCTCTCGCTCACTGAACTTCCATTTATAAAAGTTGGTAGTGATGATTTGACAAACTTAGATCTTTTAAAGTACTACGCTTCCAAACAAAAGCCGATGATAATTTCCGCAGGCATGGCGTACGCAGACGAGATAGAAGATGCAATTTCGAGTATAAGAGAGATGAAAAATGAAGATATTACCGTACTTCACTGTGTATCCTCTTACCCAGCAGATGCCAAGGAAGTCAATCTTAAAAAGATACCCATGATTCGTGATACTTTCAACGTAAAAGTAGGCTTTTCTGACCATACTCTTGGAAGCACCGCTGCAGTAGGTTCAGTATGTTTTGGTGCGAAAGTCATTGAGAAACATTTTACTTTGGACACTACTATGGCAGGACCTGACCATTGGTTTAGTATCACTCCTGAGGAGCTAAAAAAATATGTCGAAGCCATCCGATTTATCGAAAAAGCGATTGGAAATTCTGAACTTATACCAACTCCAAAAGAGTTAGAGATGAGAAAAATAGCCAGAAGATCCATCGTGGCTGAAGAAAACCTTGAAATCGGCGATACACTCACGCATGAAAATATATCTTTTAAAAGAGTGAGTGAAGAAGATATGCTCCCACCTAAAGAGATTCAAAATATTTTAGGTAAAAAAGTAAAAAACAGGATAGATAAAAACAGCGCCATAAAATTAAAGGATTTAGTGTGAAAGAGTTTAAAGAAAAAGTAGTAGAATCACTTGAACTACCTCAAAACAGTATACATCCTCTTGTCTACATATCAGGAAACTATACAATCGGAGAAGGTACAACTATTGGATTTTTTAGCGAAGTAAATGCAAATAAATCAAAGGTTACCATCGGAAAAAACTGTGATATTGCATCTTTTGTCTCCATAAACTGTGCTGATTCTCATAAGCTTACCCTTGGACTGAGTCACGAGATAGAGCGTCGAGAAATAATCATTGAAGAGAGTGTATTTATCGGCTCTCACTCTTTTATAGGTGGTTATGTTAAAATCGGTCATCATAGCGTTGTGGGAGCGGGGACTATTTTAATCAACTTAGGCGAAATACCTCCCTACTCTTTAGTCACAGGCAATCCCGCAACAGTCAAAAAGGGTTATTATGAAAAATGAGTTCACTGCTCAAACGCTTATCCAAAACCAATATAAAAAAAATAAAAACGCATGATTCTCTCTGCCCATCAAAGTGCTTATAACCCATGGCTAGGGTTTATACATAAGATACTGCTGTGTGATATTTTTGTTGTTATGGATGATGTGCAGTTTGAAAAAAACTCATTTATCAATCGAAACAGAATCCTACAAAACTCCAATGAAGTAATGCTCAGCATCCCTGTTGAGACAAAAGAGTATAAAACAAAGACTATTAGAGATATAAAAATTGCCAACAGCATGTGGAAAATAAAACACAAAAAAAGCATTGAGCAGGCCTATAAAAAAGCTCCCTACTTTGAGAGAGTTTTTGGTGAACTTGAAAAAGTCTACGCCATAGAGAGTGATTTTTTAATCGACTACACGGATGCTTATTTGAACTTTTTAGTAGATTATCTAAAAATAGAGACTCAAATCATTCATGCTTCCTCGCTTCATATAGAGTCTAAAAAGCTCTTTTACGTGATTGAAATGTGCGAAAAACTAAATGCCGAGACTTTCATATTTGGAGCCCTTGGAAAAGAGTATGCGGATGAGAAAATTTTAAACGAACATGGAATCAAACCCTATTTTCAAGAGTATAAACATCCAACTTATACGCAAAATGCAAAAAGCTTCCACCCATATATGGGTATAATTGATTTACTATTTAATGAAAAAAATCCAAAAGAGATACTCTTAAAAAACAACATTACAAAAGAGGAAGTGCCACATGAGTAAAAAAATCCTAATTGTCGCCGCGCACCCAGATGATGAAGTTCTTGGATGTTTTGGTACAGTTGCAAGACTTATAAAAGAGGGATACGAAGCGTATACTCTCATCCTCGGAGAGGGTAAAACAAGCAGAGATATACAAAGAGTTGTCCAAGAAAAAAAAGAAGAACTAGAAATTTTAAACCAAGAGATACAAAAAGCAAACGCATGCATTGGCATAAAAAAAACATTTGTGCATCATTTTGCAGACAATAGGTTTGACAGTATTGATTTACTTGATATTATAAAAGTCATCTCTGATGTCAAAGATGAAGTGCAACCTGACATTATTTTCACCCATTTCAAAAATGATTTAAATATAGACCATCAAATTACCTACAAAGCTGTAATAACAGCAACAAGACCTATGGAAGATGAGTCTGTCAAAGAGATCTACTCTTTTGAAGTTTTAAGTTCAACCGAGTGGAATTACCCGCTCTCATTTTCACCTGATATATTTTTTGATATTAGTGACACTTTGAATTTAAAACTTGAGGCGATGAGGGAGTATACATCTGAACTCTGTGCATATCCACACCCTAGAAGCTTAGATGGGATTGAGTTAAATGCCAAATATCAAGGTATGCGCATCGGAAAAAAGTATGTCGAAGCTTTTGAATCTGTAAGAGTAATAAAATAAGGATATTTCCACATGCCAAATAATCTAAACGAGATAGCAGTTACAACATTCCATGAGAATATCCAATACTTGGCAAAAAATCATAGAGATGTTTATGACAAACTATTAGCATTTGATACAGCTATAGAGAACAATCAATATCAAAACAGATATGAACTCATCATCAGAGATGACTATTTTGATGTTTTAGAACTCTCAAGCGGTGACTATCTTTACAACTCTAGCAGTAAAGATTATGCCTCTCTTGCAAGTAAAAGCATTAATTTTAAAAGAGACTCCAATCTATTTGAGAGCTTTAAAAAGATTCCTCTTGAGATAGAGTCAGAGCATTTTGTAGATATTGCACCCATATTAAGATATATAAAAAAGAACCTCAACCCTGCCTCTGAGATGCATAGCATCAAAAAGTTTATCTTTTTTGGTGCAGGGCTTGGAACACATATCACAGAAATTGACAAAAAAATAGGTGCGAATATTTATCTTATTATTGAAGATGATATAGAACTCTTTAAGCTATCCCTTTTTGTTACAAAATATTATGAGCTATCCTTAAAATCCGAACTTATCTTCTCTGTTTTTAATTCAAACGAGGAGTTTGTCCTCAAAGCAAATCAATTTTTAAATAACAAGTTTTACTACAACCACTATCTAAAATATTTCCACATGCTAAATCATAATGAGGAGAAACTCAAAGAGTTTCACTTAAGAGTCATTTCACAATCACACAATATATTTTTCTACAAAGATATACTCACGCAATACCTAGTTCCTATAGGCTACATACAAAAAAACTTTCACTTTTTAAATATGTTGGTCTCGTATGCAGATACTTCATTGGAGAAAAAGCCTGTTCTTATGTTAGCGGCAGGTCCCTCACTTCAAGCAAACATAGAGTGGATTAAAGAGAATCAAGAGAAGTTCATTATAGTTGCACTCTCTTCCACCTTAAATATTTTAGAAAAAGAGAGTATCAAACCAGACATAGTGACACATATGGATGCTTTTGAATCAAGTACCGCACATTTTGATAGATTAAAATCACTGGATTTTTTAGATGACACACTCTTTTTATTCTCTGCAAGAATCCAAAATTCGGTTGTCAAGAAGTTAAATAAAGAGCATATATTTTTCTATGAGAATGGTACTTCCTATAAGCAAAATATAGGAAATCTCTCTGCTCCTTGTGTTGGCTCTACTACATATCTTATCCTGCTTGCACTTGGGGTACAAGAGTTATATCTCTTGGGCTTGGATTTAGCTCTTGATCCAAAGAGTGGTTCAACACACTCTAGCGGTCACCATTTTAGTGAAAATTTAGACCTAGAATCTGCACAGACCCACGAAGATGTAATGGAGTTTGGAAAAACTGTTCTAAAAACAGCTGGAAACTTTCAAAAAGAGGTTTTCACAAAGCCAGAGTACCTTTTGTCTATTGACTCTATCAAAGCATCTTCTATGGGCTTTAAAAAAGACACCCAAATTGTTTACAACCTAAACGATGGTGCATTTTTCAACAATACAATTCCAAAAAAAATAGAGAGTATTGCGATAGATAGTTTTGAAAAAGTAGATAAAACAGATTTATCAAAAGAGCTACAAAGTGCCTTTGTCTCTAGAAGTTCATCCTCTATGAGCGACGAGGAACTAGCACTTTTAAAAGGTAAACTAGCATATGCTTTAGGGCTTAAAGAGATAGTCATTGCACAGCGTAGCTACTACTTTGGTACGCATGGTGAATTTTTAGGTTCATTACTCATGCTTCTCTCAAGACTTACAACAGATGCATCTGTGAATGGTTACGATTTATCATTCATTCTACAAGAGTATTTTAAATTAATTTATACATTTATATTTGATTTCTTTAACACGAAAGATTTAACAAATATTGATGAACACATTCCAGCAGTCAATAGACTCCTCTGCGAAGCACTCATGAGGATTTTAGATGAATATATACAAAAACTACAAGAGAGTTCTACACTCTAACTGCGCTAGAGCATAGCTTTGTGGAGTTCCTATATCTCTGTGGTAAACTTCATTTAAAAAAGTGCTTATTTTGCCCATGAAATGAGGTAAAACGTCAAGGCTGAAATCCACCTCTTTTTTTCCCAAGCTCTCAATAAACTTTAAAACATTTGGCTCACAGATATAAACGGCACCATTTGCAAGGTTTGAGGGTGGATTTTCGACTTTTTCATGAAACTTTTGCACAACTCCTACTTCATCTAGTTCTACAATTCCACATGCCGAGGGGTTGTCGGTTTTAAAACTCATCATAGTTATTTCACATCCGCTCGGACGGTTAACATGTGCGGCTATAAACGCTTTAAAATCACAAAAAGAGAGATTGTCAGCGTGAACCAACATAAAAGGTTCTTCTTTAAAAAAATCTCTATTTGCTAAGAGAGTTCCCCCTGTATTTAAAAGCTCTTCTTCATAGACTAAGGTTACTTTTTTGGCATGTGGATTCTCTTTTATAAACACTTCAACCTGTTCACTCAGATAAGAAGTATTAATTAAAAACTCATTTACACCTGCTTTACTCAGATTTTCAAGCCAATATCCTAAAAGAGGTTTTCCATCAATAGGAACCAAACATTTTGGTACTGTGTCTGTTATTGGTCGAAGTCTTGTACCAAGTCCCGCAGCCAAAAGAAGTGCTCTCATCTACTCAAACTCTTTTAAAATCTCATCTTTTTTGATTGGTACATTCCCAACACGACTTACTTGAATAGCAGATGCTAAAGAGCCAAGATAGGCAGCTTCCCAAATACTCGCACCCACAGCTAAAGCCATAGAGCTACAAGTAAGTAGAGAATCACCTGCCCCACTTACATCTTTGACAATATTTCCTAAAGCATTGATGTTATCGGTTAAAAGTTTATCCTGAGTGGAGTTATATATCATCATTCCCTCCGCCCCTAATGTTGTAAATATATATTTTGCATTTGAAACTTCTACGAGTTTATCAGATAAAACAACTAAACCAGACTCAAAGTCATTGAGAGAGAGTCTTATTTCTCTCTCTGTAGGTGTCACTAAAGTCATATTTTTAAATTTAGATATATCTCCAACTTGTGACGAACTTTGTGAGTCTGCTGACATGAGTATAGAGTTTTCAAGACCTAAATTTGCAATATTTTCTATTAAGTTCTTTGTTAAAACACCATAGCTGAAGTCCGAAAAAATGATTAAATCAATATCTTTTATGCTCTTCGTCAACTCATCTAAAAGTAGGTTCTCTATATCTGAACTCAGCGCATGCTGTTTGAGATGGTTTACCCTTAGAAGTGTTTTGCCACTTGCTCTAAATCTTTGTTTGAGTGTCGTTGGTCTTGTTGTGTCCGTGTATAAAAAAACATCGATTCCTAACTCTTTGAGACCATTTTGTACATACGCTCTATTTTCATCATCTCCTGCTACGGAAAAAAACTTCACATTTGCACCAAGGGTCGCTGCATGACTTGCTACGATAGCTGCTCCACCTATAAACTTATTTGTTGCAAGTGGACTTACAACAATGGTTGGGTCTTCTTGGCTCATTCCAAGAGCCTCACACGTGATATACTCATCCACAATTGTATCGCCAATGACCAAAATGTTTAAAGCAGAAAACTTCTCAACAATACTCTTTAATTGAGGTAGTTTAAAATGATGTCTCTCTAAATATGAAAAATTTTGATTTACTTGATAGTTGGATGAAAAAAACTCTTTTTTTAATAAGTCCATAGATGAAAAACCAATCTCTCCAGAACTAAAGAGTAACTTTCCACCATAACTTTTTATGATTTCCAATTCTGGGTTATATCTGCTTGCGTACTCTTTCCCTTTTACAACAATGTCAGGTCTATTTTTTTCAATATAAACAACTGCACTCACATCTAAAATAAAAGAGTCATCCACATAACTCGTAGCTCGAATAGATTCAAGCCTTACATCTTGCGAGATGCCCTTTTGACTAACATTATCGCTATTGACACCGACAACCAAGTAGTCTCCACTCTCTTTAGCAAACTTTAAAAGTCTTAAGTGACCGGGATGAAGAATATTGAAATCACCATAAACAAATACTTTTTTCATAAATAACCTATATAAAATTTATATGTTGCGGTTTTTCTCCGCTTGGAGCGTCTAATTTGTGCGTACCTTTTTTATAAGCGTCCAAAACTTCATTTGTTTTATCTTGCAAACACAAAGTCTCACACATACTGCATGCATCAAACTTATCCGATGCCAAAAAGTCCATCACTTCCCAATATCTCTTGCTTTGAAGTATATCTTTTAAGCGCACACCTGGGTCTGTAATGTTCGCTATGTGATACTGTTTATGCTTTTCGTTAAAGAAACTTCCACATGGCGCAATAAGTCCAGTTCCAGACATCTGAAGATGAAAAGGTGTTCCATAGCATCTATTGTAGTTTCTAATTCCTTTAGAGGTTATTTTTGACCATTTTGCCTTTACTAAATAACCCTCATCACTGTAACTTTCTGCTTCTCTGAGTAGGTCATAAGATTTTTCATACTCATTATAATCCACGCCCAAAGTTCCATCTTCATCATCACTACAGTGCTTAATAACTAGATAATCTGGTCGCAACTCTTTTCCGAGTTTGGCAAGAGGAATAATCTGGTCGCCATATTTAGGCATCAACACCATCTGCATCCCAATGGTTACATCCAAACCAAGCTCTTTTTTGATGCGCATCGCTGTTTTTATATTTTCACAAGTCTCAAAAAACTTCTCTTCTGGCACACCCATGATTTCACTATATCGCTTAGGCTCACCCGCACTGAAATTAAATCTGAGATAGGTTAAAGCAGGTAAAATTTTTCGTAAAACTTCTTCGTTTAAAGTATTTCCGTGTGTTGCTATGGCCATATCAAGCCCGACACTTTTGCCGTAAACTATAACATCTTCATAAATCGGATTTGCTGTACTCTCCCCATCACTTACCAAGCTGATTGCCTTCACGCCGACTTCGGCACAATCATCCATAAAGTTTTTCATAATTTCAAATGTGATTTTATGCGGTTTGTTTCTCTGCATATTGGCATAACAAAACTCGCAATTATACTGACATGCCTGTGTGAGTGCCATATCTATAGTAATTGGCACGATTCTCTCACCTCGTACCCACTCTTGTAGTCTCTCTTGATGCCATAGTATTTTAGAACCGTCTAAAATTAATTCTGCCACTTTTATTCCTTTATAAGCATCTTAAATATGTTGGACCCTCATACTCAAGCATCTCTTTTATATCTTCTTTTAAACTCTCTTTTGTTGGAGCAAATAGTTTGAAATTTTTAAAGATTTTCATCATATCCACATCATCGCTGTCCATGCAGTGACTGCGTCCGAGTTTCTCAAAGTAGTTATCGGCACCAACACCGATAAGTTTAACATTCATCTTGTGTTCGTTCAAATCATAACGAATCTGCTCATAGGCGCGCATCACCAAAAATGGTACTTGAGAGTAAACTATGGGCTTAAGTCCAGCCAAGTACATTCCCGCGCTCATGCTGATAGTCGCTTGTTCACAAATACCTGTATTAAATGCTCTGCTTTGATGATTTTTAAAGTAGTCGTCTAAAACCGCGAATCCCATATCTCCGACAAGCAGAGCCATTGTTTCATCCTTTTTGAAGTAGCCGTAGATTTCGCGCATTACTTCTTGTTTGGAAGCTAAACTACTCATCTTCAACTCCTAAAACATAACCGTCTTGTGTCGGACATCTGAAGTGATGGGCAATGGAATCTTCGCACACATCGACTCCCTTTCCTTTAAGTGTATTGCAAAAAAGAACGGAGAAGTTGGCATGTGAATTTAAAAAAAAGTCCCCCATTGTCTCTTTTAAGGCAGCTTCATCATGCCCGTCGATAGATGCAAAATTATCGGTGTAGGAGTTGAGAACTTTTGCAAGTCTAGGATTGTCCAGACCTACATCTTCGACTCTGTCCATTGCCTGAAGTCCGTTTGCATCGACGATGAGAAGAAGATTGTCAAGTTTAAATCTATAAGCAAGTCCAAGTGCCTCGAAATTACTTCCCTCTTGCATCTCACCATCACCTACAATACAGACAACTTTTTGTTTTTTGTTTTGCATCTTAAAAGCTTGTGCTATACCAACTGCAATCGGTAAACCATGCCCGAGTGAGCCTGTTGAAGCTTCAATCATATAATCAAGATTTTGCGTGAGGCACCCTTTGATGGAAGCTCCGTTATAAAAATTTTCCAACTCATTATGTGGTAAAAAACCAAGCTCGTTTAATAGCACATAGTAGGCATACGCACCGTGTCCTTTACTAAAAATGAGTCTATCTCTCGCATCACTTTTTGCATCGTTTTTATCGTAGTGTAAAAAGTCACGAAACAAAACCGTGAGTATCTCTACTGTACTAAGTGAAGGTGCCAAATGCCCTGCACCACTCGCACAGGAGAGTGCTATGGTTTTTTTGCGTATCTCTGCTGAATGTAACAACTACTTTTCCCCTAAACAAGCAAACCAATCTTTGGTCGCTTCTTTTATGCTCGCTTCATCCCAAATTGGGGCTTCTCGCCACTGCTCGATATTTTCAAGCATGATCTTTACTCCATCTTCAAAACTTACCTTTGGAGTCCAGCCAAGCATCCTTTTTATTTTGCTTATATCTGCATAGGTGCTATCAGGCTCACCTGGTCTTTTTGGGATGTATACCCTTTCCCCACCGAGTAAATCGACCAAATAGTTAATAGAGTACGTATTATCACTTCCGACATTAAAAATCTCTTGTGTTATCTCGCTTTGACTTGCTCTATAGCAGGCATCAACGATATCGGTAACATAAGTAAAATCTCTTGTTTGCTCTCCATCTCCGACAATTGTGAGTGGTTTATTATTGAGAAGCTGTGCTAAAAAGACACCAAAAACAGCTCCATACGTTCCGCTTGTTCTGTGTCTCACACCATAAACATTAAAAAATCGCATGGAGACAACCGGCATATCATACACCTGCCCCCAGTGCATAGCATACTGTTCGCCGATTGTTTTTGTATGTGCGTAGGGATACTCAGGCTTAATTGGACTACTCTCAGGTGTAGGATACATTTCAGGAATACCATAACATGAACTCGAAGCCGCATAAACAAATTTTTTAAGATTTTTACTTTTTTTTGCAGCCTCTAAAACTTGAATTGTTCCATCGACATTTGCCTTATGATACTTTAGAGGATTGTTAATAGAAGGGACAATATCCGCAAGTGCCGCATAATGAAAAACATAATCTGCATCTTCAAAGTAAGGGTCTAAATCTACCCCGTAATCTCCAATATCCACATGCCAAAATGCCACCTTGCCTTTATGATGCTCTATATTTTCTAAACGACCATTCGCAAGATTATCTAAAACGACCACTTCATAGTTTTTCGATACCAACAAATCCACCATATGCGAGCCTATAAAACCTGCTCCGCCTGTTACTACTGCTTTCATCTCAACCCTTATATAAAATTATCGTGTTCACTTGGATGTTTGAGTCTCCAAAGGTAGCCGTTTACTTCATCCATTCTACAGTTTGCACGGCATCCTGAAATATCAAGTTTCTCTTTTACATAAGTTATAGATTTGATTCGTTTATCGCTTTCCCAAACCTCTTCAAAACTATTTTCTAGTAAATTTCCATAGCAAAATTTACTCTGTTGCAAATAGGCACTGCAACCATATAAATCTCCATTTGCCATCATATGAGCCCAGAAATAAGGTGTTGAATAGCACTTCTCATAACTGTGCCCAGTCTCAAGTTTTTTCATAGTATTGCTTCTAAAGACAACATTGAAATTTCCATCATTAAGCAGTTCAAGCTCTTTTTCAAGCTCCAACATCGGCTTATAATCTATATCTTTATATGTTTTTGTTTGGCTAAACAAGTGCTGAGAGTATGGCTTAATAACGAGATAATCCAAACCTACCTCTTTTGCAATTTTTGCCAAAGTGACTGCTTCATCTCTGTTTTCAGGCAGAAGTAACATTTGAGCACCCAGTGTGCATTTGAAGTTATTCTCTCTTTTCGTTTTTACAGCCAATCTCATATTCTCTATAACTTTGTCAAAGTCTTCAGCTTTGGTTCTATGAATTTGAGAATAAGTCTCTCTTGTTCCTGCATTGATACTGATCTTCACCCATGAAGCATGTTTAAAGATTTTATAGACATTTTTCTCATTCAGCATTGTAAAGTTTGTCGTTATAGAACTATCTATGCCTACATTGGCACAATGCTCTATAATATCATCAAGATTATTGTGTAAAAGTGGCTCACCCTCACCAGCGAACATCACACTTCGAACACCTAACTTACCCATCTCGCTAAGTCGCTCTTTTAAGATATCCGTTTCCCATCGAATATTTTGATACCCTATATAATCAACCGCACAAAAAGTACATCGGTGGTTACAAGCCCCTACTGGAGAAATTTCTACATATATAGGATAAACTTTTTTCAGTTTTTCTATATTATCACCCGCTGCAAGCCACTGTGCGACTCTGTCTGGATGGTAGCTTAGTTTGTGGCTATCTATTGCGTATTTGTCACTCATTTTAACATCTCCAAAATTGGTTTCATTGTTTGATCATTATAGGTATAAGTTTTTCTAAAATCATATATATTTTCAACCATTAGTTTATATTCTTTTTTTGATATATTAAGAATAGTATTTAAATTCTTCAATTCTTTATTAGAAATCACTATGCCTAGCTTATTTTCAGCTACTATCTTAGCAATTGCTGACCATCTTTTATTTACAATCATTGGTATTCCTAGCTCCATATAAAAAGCAAGTTTACTTACAACTGCCTCAGAGTAATTTTCTTGATACAGTGCTGTTTTATCATATTTCAATCCAGCAACTACCGCAAAATTATATTTTTCAAATATTTCAAATCGGTCAATTGTGCCTAATTTAATTTTTAAATTCTTATTAAATTGATGTTCATAAAGCCAATCTTGCCATATTAATTTATTCTCTGGATTAAACACTTCATCATATCTTTTTTTTAATAAAAAAAAATGAAATTTTATATTATTTCCCGTTATAGTTCTTGCAGTTTCAAAATGATATTTATTTTCTCCTAATTCTTGTGGTCCGGTTGTGGGAACAAATCCACCTATCCATAGAAGTTTCTTGTTCTTACTTTTTTTATAGTGCAACAATTTCTTAGTTACAAAATTTTCCTCATTACAATATTCTGGGAAAAAAATAAATTTTTCTTTTGAAACATTATAGGTATTTGCTAATTTATTTCGATAGGATGTAGCATAATGAGATAAAATAAGATTTCCATTTTCAAAAATTTCTTTAATTCCTTCATAATCATTTACAGTATTGAATAAAAATTTGTATTTATCTTGAGCTATCTCATCTATCCAATCCTTAATATAAAATACTATATTATTAACATCTTTAGAAAGGTTCCCAGCAAATTTGTATCTATGCATCCAAGTCCTATGAATAACTAAATCAAATGCTTCTTTTTTTAAAAATGTAATTAATTCATCATAATTCGAAACAGTTATATTGTAATCAACTATAAATGTATTCACACAATCTACATTAGATATAGATATCAGATAAGTTTCTACATAGTCAAGTTTATGAAAATATTTTAAAATTCTCCTAAAAAAACTATCTTGATATACCATTATTCCAGAAGGAGGGATGAATGCTACCCGTTTTTTCATTCTTTACTACTTTTTGACGTATAGCTTCTATCCCAGATATCACATCCTCTACATATATCATATTTATTTCTGTCACTGCTTAAATGTGCTTCCCTAACATCTTCAAATCTTTTACCCTGCCAAATATCTTCAATACTCTGAATAGAAAAATCACCCATGTAGTGTTTAGTATTATAATCCGCAGCACAAATACCGACTTTACCATCACTATGTATTGCGATTGATGAAAATGGAGAGGTACAAGCCTTCGTTGCATAGTACTGTACCTTATTCTTATCTTCGCCGAGTTGATTTCCCCAATTATGCATAGGCATTGTATATGCTTTATCAACTTTTGAAAGTTTAGTATTCCAAAAATCCAACCACATATCTTTTTGACTTATATTTATAGGTAACTCTACCATTCTAATAGTAACTTTAGAAAGAGGATTGATTTCATCTCTTAGTTGAAAATAATTGAGTATATTGTGCATAACTTTATCAAAATCCAACTTCACTCTAATACTCTCATATGTAGTTTTATCTATGGAGTCGATTGAAAACATCACCTCATCTATACCAGCATTTAAGACCTCTCGTGAAAGTTTTTCATTTAGATTTTCTCCATTAGTAACAAATCTAACAGTTTTTATACCTGCTTCTTTAAGTAATTTTATTTTTTTTGCTATATTTTTATCTAAGGTTGGCTCACCATCTCTGTTTAAACATATAATCTCTATCCATTCATTAAAATGAGAAACTTCTTTGACAAATTTATCAAAAAGCTCATCACTCATGATTTGAGAATCATTACCTGACCATTCATTGATAGTGCACATAACACATCTAGCATTGCATGCATTTACTGTTTCTATTTCAAAATATTTTGGAAATTTAACAGACTCATTTATATCTATGATAGACAATTTTTTAGATAGCTTTTTTGATTCTTCATTATTTTTCAGCATTTGTAACTTCCTTTATCATACTGATATAAAAAGCACCTCTTCCAAAACTTCTTTGAAAGTTTTCATATTGATTTGCTACAACATCTACCGTATATTGCTGATTCATAATTAACTCATTTATCTCTCTAATAGCCTTGTATGCAATACTATTTTGAATACTAAAACCGCTGATATTATCACAAATTTTACTAAGCACACTAGAGATATCTTTATCTCTATCTTTCTTATTTATAACGGAATCTTCAATATATTCAAATATTTCTTTACATAATGCCACTAAATCATTATTTAGCTCAGCTTTTCTATCTTTTTCTATAACTTCATAATGCAGTAAATTATGTCTTTTTTTACTAAATTGCTCCAAAAAATATTCATTGTATAAAGATAATTCATTTGGAACTTCTTTATACCATCTATATTCTGTAAACATATTAGGAGATGAATTATAAAAAGTATATTTATTTTTAAAAAATTCTATAGACTCTTTAAAAGAAAAATTATAATTAAAATGCATAGTTCCCATTAAATTATCAGCACACCAATCTCTTTTAAATCTACTCATACCCTTTAAAGTGTTTAAATGCGAAGTAAACGCTTCTTCAAATGTATCAAGTTTTTCATCAAAAGTATTTTTATTTGTTACTAATTTTGAAGCAATAAAATATCTTAAAATTTCAAATAAATATGCAATTTCATCAATGCAAGTAATGATTAGAATACCATTAGGTTTCAATAAATAATCAAATTTTTTCAGTATTTCATTTTTATTATGAAGGCCAGGAACCATACCCTCACAAATTATAATATCATATTTTATTGTTGTACTAAAGTTTTCTAACATTAGATTATAGATATTTATATTACTTGCATCAATACTATATTTTTGAAAGATGGAATTTATATTGTCTATTGCATAATTATTTGGTTCAACTAAATCATATTGTTTTAATTTTAGGCTTTGTGTAACCAAAGGGTTATAACCGCCTCCTGGCCCTACTTCCAGTACTATTTTATCTTGAAATAAAAGAGGTGGCACCCCTAATGTTTTATATAATGCTATTCTTCGATGAAAATGTTCTTCTAAATCACTAATATCCTGTTTTACAGGAGTTATTTTATTGCTTATATAATGTTCCAAAAATTGATTCATTTTCCCTTCCATTATGAACTTATTGTATTAATTTTAAATTATCAAGATTTACAAGCTTTCTTCCAATCGATTCTTGCCATTGTAACGATATTCCACCATCAATTATGATATTTTGACCTGTTATAAATTTAGATTTTTTAAATAATAAATATTTGGCTAAATCCACAACATTAGATGATTTGAGTACAGATTTCGATGGACTAATTGAACGATAAAGATTATACAACTCTTTATTCGTCTTATAAAAAAGTTTATTTTCATCTTTAATTACAGTACTTGGGGAAATCATATTTACTCTGATTTTATTCTCTCCTAAAGCGACTGCATAATAATTAACTAAACCAACTAATGCACTCTTTGAAATATGATAATCAACAGGCTGCTCTGTAGCAACAAACTTAGAGGCAATTGAGCCAATAATAACTATACTTTTTAATCCATTTTTATAAAATTTATCTTTAAAATATTCAATAAATATTTTTGTTGCCGCTACATTTACCATCAAATCTTCTGTTAGTTTATATGCACTTTTATCAATTAATCGATATTTTTGACTGAAAAATAAACTATCAATTTTAGGAGATATCTTTTTTATTGATACTAATGTATTTTGAATATCTTCTTCATTTAGTAAATTGGTTTTAAAATGAATTATATTAGATGAATCTATATCTATATTTTGCCTTGAAACCAATAAAACCATATTCTTTTGATCTTTAATTAACTTTTTAATTAATTCACGACCTATCCCTTTACTACCTCCAATAACTACAAAATATTTCATATTAACAACTTATTTCTTGATATTTTGGTAACGGTATTATAAACTTGCCACCATTATCTAAAAAATTTTGATGTTTTTTTATTATAACATCCGCAAATCGCCAAGCAAAAATCACTATGTAATCAGGTTTTCTTTCATATATTACATTGGAACTTACTACTGGCAGATGATTATTTGGACAAAATCTTCCAATTTTTATATCATTGTCATCAACAATATACTCAAAATACTTAGCTATTTCAAAATGATGCAGTAGCGTTGTAGTTGTATTTGAAGCACCATATCCAAAAACTTTTTTCCCATACTTTTTAATAGTTTGCAAAGAATCAACTAATAATTCTTTTTGCTTAGATATTTTATTTTGATATTCTTGATATATTTTTTTTTCATAGAGTTTTTGTAATGTTTCATTTTCTATAATATCGAACACATTTTGACTTATTTTTTGGTTTTTATCATGTTCTATATAGCATTTTAAAGAACCACCTTTAGTGTCTACAATCTCAGCATCAACCACTCTCAATCCATTTTCCTCAAACAAATATTGCAAAGGTTTTAATCCAAAATAGGATAAATGTTCATGATAAATAGTGTCAAATACCATATTATTAATCAGATGCAGTAAATAAGATGTTTCCATGACAAAAACACCATCCTCAGCAAGTAAAACTTTAATACCTATTACTAAGTCATTTATTTTATCAATATTTGCCATCATATTATTAGAATTTATAACTTTTGCTTTTCCATATTTTTCTACAATAGATTGAGCAGTTAGCGATGTAAAAAATATAGGCAGTGTTTCAATACCGTTAGTAGTCGCTTCTTTAGCAATATCTTTTGCTGGATCTATCCCCAAAACTTTCATGCCAAAGTTTTTGTATCCATGAAGTAAACTTCCAATATTACTCCCAATATCAACAATAAAACTATGCTTCTCTATATTATATTTTTTAATAATGTTTAATGCAGAATCAACAAAATGTTGCGGTAATCCAACAGAAGTAGTCGTTTTATACAAATAGTCAATGTATATGTCCTCAGGCTCTACCACTGTTAATAGCTGAACCAATCCACACTGTTTACATAATGAAACATTCATATCAAAAAGTTCTTGCTTGTCAGACAACTGACTTTTTGAGACATAGTTATCTGCTAAGGGTGATGGATTTAAAAATAAAACCTCTTCTAATTCCTTACTAGCACATATTCTACACTTGTCATTTTTATAATTTTTCATCATATTTCCAATTAATAGTCATTTACATCAAGTTTTATAACACTTCCGCTTACAAGAAGATTATTAACACTAAGAAGAGCGCTAATATACTTACTAATTTCCTTTGGCATAGTAAATCTCTTTAATGGCTGAGATTTTTGTGTACTTAGATATTTTTCTCTATCTATAATCTTTTTTTTATCCCATTCACTACCATCATGCCCTAAAATACCTGGCAATATTGCAAAAACTGATATATTCTTTTCCACATAAAATTGGGATGAATTTTTTACATAAGTATTAATCAAACTTTTACTTAATGTGTATGATGGTGAAGCTTTGGCATGCAAACTAGCAGTTGAACCAATATATATTATTTTACTTGGTTCACCAGATAATTTATCAAAAAAATAGTTATTGATTTTCAAAGAAACTATAAAATTATTATATATACTCTTATCTAGAATATCTAAATCTATGGGATGTTTATCATTTTCTAAGCTTAAGCCGAAATTATGTATTATGGCTACAATATTTAAATTTTTTATTTTTTCTATTAGCACCCTATTAATATCATCTTTACTAAAATCTATTTTAACTATTATATTTTTTAACTTATTATTCAGTAGTTTTGCTGACTCTTCTAACTTCTGTTTATGTCTTGATGTTAATATTATACTGTATCCATCAGATGAAAGTTGCTTTGCTATTTCAAGTCCTAATCCAGAACTGGAGGCAGTAATTAAAACATATTTTTCTTGCATTTTATGTATCTTTTATCTTAAAGTTTCTATACATTATATTCATATTAGATTTTTGTATTAATCTACCTAATCCGGCAATTGTATTGCCTGCATATGAACTATATATATTTTTTATAATTGCTTTTTGCTCATTTGTATGATAAAACTCATATTCCATTCCTTCATTCTTACTATTTACTATATCATCAAAACTTTTAGTTCTAATATTAGAAAAGTCATAATTATATACTCTTTGTTCAATTAAATCATAATTATGTAAACTACTATTTTTAGTTACTATAAAATCTTTTAATTGGATAAGAACTTTATCTATATCGATATTATACCCATTGTGCTCTTTTAACATACATACAATAGCTCTATACAATAAATCGATAAACTCTTCATATTCTATAAAGCTTAATGCTTTGTGATCTAATATTTCATTATTTCCCAATTCCCCTGTAATGTGTTTTTCTATAATATCTTTCATTTGAATAAATGATAATATTTCATCATAAGTATCAAATAAATCTTGCTGCGTATCTTTTTTAAAACTATTAAATATATCTTTAACTTTTTTTGTGTACAAGTTATCATTGTCTTTTATATATTTTAGTGTATCAAACTTACTTATATTATATTTATCTAGCACGATAAACAACTCATAAAATGTTGCATTATTAATAAATATTTCTACAATTAAATCCATCAAACGACATTCTATATAGTCTTCATAACTTAATGTATTATTTGATACAACTATCTGTTCAAATTCTGCAATACAATATTTTTTTTCAAAAAATGTATATTCACCTGCTGCTCCAGGCATAACTCTAAACTTCACAGACATACCATATTTGTCTATACTTTCCTGACCACTCATTTCAGTGCCAGTCAAAAGCATCAATTGAAACATTTTTATAGAATTTAATCCTGCATCTATACTTGTCTTTAAAGATTTAAAATGCTTTATTTTAGAATCATCAGGTAACGCTAAAATAATCTCTGTATAGGATACGGATCCTTTATCTTTTGTGCTATTTGCTAATTCAATCATTTTATCATATGGTAAATTTTTTCTCTTAATATTTTTTAAAACATCAATATCGGTTGACTGAACACTTGCACCTACAAACCAACTACCATCTAAAATTTTTACAGATTTTAAAATATTTTCAAATTTACTTTTGCCTGCAGAAGCTGAAAAAAACACAGGATAACCATATTTTTGTTTAGTTTCTGCTATTTTTTCACAAGTGCTTATATCTTCATTATACATACCAAAATTTAAATCTGCTAAAATCAAACTATCTATATATTCTTTTTTATTTGCTATATATTCCAAAGTTTCATTAATAACTTCTTGAGTATGTCTATATATTTTATTTTTAATACTTGCACCATCGGAACAAAATGTACAAGAAAATGGACAACCTCTTGTAGTTTCGTAAAGAGGTATTAAATCATTTTTAAAAAATTTATCAAAAGTACCACTCAAATAAGGGGATGGCATTTCTTTAATCTTTTTTATCCTAATATTATTACCGCTGTAAATTATATTATTACTAATGTAAGAGCAATTATTAATGTATTTATGACTATTTTTCACTTTATTAACATCATAATTATTTAAGATAAGTTCATGTAAAAGATTTACAACAGCTATCTCTCCTTCACCAAATATGAAAAAATCTATCACATCATAGCGCAAAAGAAATTTTTTTCTTTCATCATCAACATGATGAAAATTTGGTCCACCAAATATAATAATAGCTTCCGGGTTATATGATTTATACGCTTTAGCAAAATTATTTGCTAATTCATGATTCCATGCATAACTAGATAGGGCTAAAATTTCAGGCTTATATTGAATACACTTTTCTTCTAAATCACTTGGATACTTAAATATCTCTACATTTAAAATGTTACCTAATTCTTGTTTTATATATTCAGCAACTAACCCTACTCCAAGTGGAAAACATTTTGCCTGAACTCCTTGCTTTGTGTGTGTCAAATCAGCCATAAAACAATTAATCTTAGATTTCAATATTCTACATCCTCCAATTTTTCATTCTGTCTAACCTATTGTAATAAGTTAATAATTTTGATTTTCTAATTAGTAAACCATCCTTTTCGTATTCTTCATTAAAAATGTATCTGGACCAATCTTGACAATTTTTACATAAATCAACTTTATCAAATTCTCCTATTTCATGAAACTTTCTCACTTGATTCATTTTTTCCCCATTCCACACTTCTCTAACGCTTGTCTCTAAAACATTTCCAACCGAAGTCTTATCAAATACATCCAAACAGCATATTCTCGCATTTCCATTTATCCCTATAAAAAGGGTATCATACAACACTGGACACGGTGGTCTATCGCCTTGTATAGTTTTTTCATCACCATACTGATATAATTCATTAACCCTGATAGCATCTACATACTGAATCCAATATTTAATGAAACTATCTTTTTCCATCTTATTAGCATCTTCTGTTGTAAAAGAGACACCAATACGAGGAGTTATTTTTTCACCTCTCGCTTTAAGTAAACAAAAAACAGCATCATTAATTTTCTCTAATTTTACAGTATCTCGTACTTTTGAAAGTGTCTCACTCGTCATCGCATCTACACTAATAAATATGGAAGAGATACTATAATCATTTACAATTTTTTCTGCCATTTCCTCATCTATTAATAATCCATTTGAATTTATGGTTATACTGATATTTCTTTTATTTAACAAATCAACATATTTAAAAAAATCATTTTGTACGAATGGCTCTGTTACTCCAGAAGGTGTTACGAGTACATTATGCCCTTCTACTTCATTAAAAATTTTTTCTGCATTTTCTAAAGACATTCTGCCCTTGACAATATCATTATGTCTAGGGTTATCCCCATGTACAGGACATTTTGGGCAAGCTAAATTACAAAATCCCTCTTCTATACAAATTGGAAGCATCTTGGGATATTCATTTACATTATATTTCATTCTTACCTCTTATATTTATTATACAAACCCTAAATGTTCACTATCAACATTCAAATAATCTAAAATCATCTTATTCTTTTCATCTGCCACACATCTATTTTGACAATCACAACTCGGATTTATTTTAAAAAACTTCTCTTTGTCATTAAACCAAAAATCTTTGAAACTTTTATCTTTAATAGTTCCAACCAAACCGTTGTCCAAGTTGTACGCTTTATCTTGGCATGGATAGATATTTAAATCAGCACCGATTACAGGCAATACTTGCATAAATGGACACCACTCATACTTTTTATCCATCTCATCACCAAAAAGGTGATATGAGTCGTATATCTCAAAACTGCTATCTTCAAGATCCGCTTTTGCTCTTTTTATCTGCTCTTGCATCACATCAAAGAGTGCTTTATGATATGCATCATTCTCTTTTGAATGGTTACTCACAACACAAGGAGATATTTTTATGCTACTTGCTCCACTCTCTTTGATAAGTTTGACAAATTCATAAGTGTGTGTGTAGTTTTTGTTATCGACAATAAAACTTACACCTAAAGCACATCTGCCACCAAGCGCTGAAAAGTTTTTCATATTTTGTATGATTTTACTAAACTCTCCTACTTTTACATCTCTAGCTTTTGCATAACTCTCATCATCCCAGCCATCTATGGAGACTCTCAGCCACGTTGCATGCTGTGCAAAAAGTTCTGCTATTTCACCGTTAAGCTTACTTCCATTTGTCAAACTTGCAAATGAGATACCATACTCTATGAGTTTTTTTATCGTTTGGTTGAAATATCTATAGGTAAAAGGTTCTCCGCCTCCGCTAAATGTAATAGCTTTCACTCCCATATCGTGACAATCTTGAAGTATCTCCATCATCTTTACTTGGGGAATATAATCTCGCTCAACCATATCTTGTCCAAGTTGAAGATAATCTACTTTATAAGCACAATACCAACAGTTGTGATTACAAACATTTGTAGGTTTGATGCGGATATGAATCGGCGCTTTTATCTCAGAAACATCTCTAGATAAGGTGTCAAGCTTCTCTTGATAATGAAATATCTTAAGATTTGAATATTTACTCGCCATAACTCTCCTTATTCAAAATATATAAACTCATAATCACCCTTATAACCCCACTCTTCATACATCCATATCCACTCATCAGGTCTGAAAAAACTTTCACATGTAAGTGCCCAACACTCTAAGTTAAAAAGTTCCGCTTCATTTCGATAAGCTTCAACCATAATAAACTTATTTTTACCGACTCGCTCAATCTCTTGAACCGCTCTCTTTAAATCGTATATTTTCAAATTATGTAAAGTCGTAAATGAGATAACCAAATCAAACGCATTATTTTCAAAAGGATAAACATCTTGAGCATTATGTTTAAAAAGGAACTCTTTTATCTCATCTTTTGCATTTTTTATCGCATACTCGGAATAATCAAATCCAACAATCTTGGCATGTGGAAGTAACTGTTTTAATTCATAAAGTAAAAATGCTTTGCCACAACCGACATCAAGTATTTTACAGCCATCTTGAAGGTCATACTCTTTGATTAAATCAAGTGCAACCGCTTTATGCCTGCCATCGTATTTATAACCGCCATAGCCATATTTTCTATCGCCATCCCAATAATCATAGCCATACTCTTTTGCTTTTATCATACAGTTAATTTTGTCATCAACCATTCTATCTATATATTTTCTTGATGTTGCTGTATGAAGTTTGGTAACAATATTTAAAAGCTTACCCATCTATAGTCCTTGTTCTATACAGCTCATTTAAACAACTGTAATTTTTCATATCTCAAAATGCACTTATCTAAATCTCTATAATCTTGAACATATCTACTATTTTGCAATAACTCAAAAAGTTCTGCAACCTGTTTATTTTTATCGGAACAAGATGATAATGATGCTAATAAAATTGTTGCTAAATCATCAAGCCACAATAGTGCAAAATTATCGAGCTCACCTGATACATAATCACTCATCGATAATATCTTTAAAAAAATCTTGTGTAAATCTTCAACTAAGCAAATTTTTGTATCATAAACAAACGCAGCGATAGTTCTAATGTAATAAAATTTAGATTTTAAGTCTGAGGGCTCAAGTAAATATTTGTCACTAAAGTTTTGTATAAAAGTTTTGATATTCTCAATCAACAATAAATCTTTTGTTTCTAATGCATAGGAAACTGAAGTAGAAAAGTCTCTCGGATTTGTTAAATCCAAATAAGCAAAATTTGTACTTAAAGAATATTCGACAAAATTCTTTGCTCTATCGCTAAAGGTAGCCCCTGCAATTAAATTTTTGTATCTCTTTTTCTCTTCTTCAATTTGAATCCTTAAATCATATCCCAATTCATTAACTAAGTTAAACATCTCTTGTAAAAACATTAATCTCAACTCTTTTGTAGCATGCTTACAATCTCGTGAAACAACTATTTCGTCGCTATTGCGAATTCTTCTTAAATATAAATAAGGAAATCCCGTTTCATAGTTCATTGTGTTATTACATTCCAACAAGTCAATCATATTTAAAAATTTAATATTTTTGTCATAGAGAATAGTGGAGTTTTTCAGATCTTCAATAATCGCATTGAGTTCTTTTGAACCGATAAAATTACTCTTATTCTTGGTAATTAGTTCTCCATTGACTAAAACAATTTTGATGTCACTATTTATTTCTCGAATTTTTGTAATTAATTTCTCAAGTGTGGCAATATAATTTTGAAATTCATAACTTTCAAATTTTTTAAATCCGCATTCATTTAATTCTTCTGAATACAATTGAAAACAGGCCATCTTATTTAATTCTTCATTAAAATATGGTACAGAAGGAGGAAATATTTCAATTAAACAAACATTGTATTGATCGAGTGCATCTAGTGAGAACCATTGATCTTGAAGTTTAGGCATTGACACAATACTATCAGAAGCTTGTCGTACTTCTTCCATATCTTCTTGAAACAATGTTTCATAATTAATTGAACCCTCTGAACAAGTCCATTTACAGAACTTTGTTTGAAAAGTTAGTAGTTTTTA
>PETN01000082.1 GCA_002781365.1 Sulfurimonas sp. CG01_land_8_20_14_3_00_36_23 | reverse complement strand
TCATCATCTACCCCTTAAAATAATCTATGTATCTTAACTCTTTTGGAATTAGAAATTGATTTTTCTTGTGTTGTTTTCTTGGGGTATTATAAAGGGAGTTCTGCTCTTCTGAAACTATTTTGGGCTTTAGAAGCTTAATTGCACTTCCTGTTATCTCTTTGCTTGCTTGGTTTTTAGAGCCACAAATAAACGAAGAAGCTTTAACAAATGCGCTCTTCCCACTTCTCTTTATTGGTCTCTTCGTTTTTGGAGTCTCAAAAATCTTATGGATGGAAGCACTGCATAGAATCTCCATAACCAAAGTGAGTGCGATGGTGGCAATCGTACCGCCAATGACACTCTTTTTTGCCTACCTCTATTTGGGAGAAGTTCCTGAGTTGCATAAACTTCTAGGCATACTTCCCATACTCCTCGGTGGCTATCTTCTCACAAGACCTGCAAAACTTTTAAAGTAGTCTGTCACTCTTGCATCAAGCCAATAAAAAGGTTTAGTCAAACTCCCTGAAACAAAGCCTACATGCCCACCATTGTGAGTTATCTCCAAAGTAATACTAGAAGAGAGTTCCTCCTCTTCTGGAAGAACTTCTGGTGTCATAAAAGGGTCATCAAGAGAGTGAATAATCAGAGTAGGTACCTCTATATATTTTAGATACTGCTTTGAACTTGATTTTTCATAATAGTCTGCAGCTGAGGAGAAACCATGAATAGGTGCAGTGTAAGCGCCATCAAATTCCCAAAAAGTTTTGAGATGTTTCACTCTTCTTTCATTGATACCAATCAAGGATTTCATATTGTGGAGTTTGTACTTTTGAAGCAGTGCCTCTTTTAAATCATGCATTAAAACAGATTGATAAAACTTAGAAAATCCTCGATTCATTTGATTGGCACAAACCTCTAACTGCATTGGAGCAGAGACAGAAATAGCTGCTTTGATGAGCGAAGCACTTCCCCACTCTCCCAAAAGTTTTAAAAGCATATTTCCACCAATAGAGTAACCAACCGCAAAAAGTTCAGCATGTGGAAATTCTCTGTGAAGATGTTCTATCCAAGCTTTTGCATCGCCCGTCTCTCCACTATGATACGATCTTGGAAGTCTGTTTGGCGTGCCAGAACAGCCTCGAAACTGCATCACAACAGAAGCGATTCCCTCTTCCTTGAAAGAGCGCATTGCCCCATTTATATAGGGAGAGTTCAAAGAGCCTGCTAAACCATGAAAGAGTATAATTATCGGTTTAGAGCTACCTTTCTCTGGCTTACCAAGCCAAGCACACTCAAGAAAATCACCATCTGGAAGTTCAAAGATTTCCACTTCTAGCGCATCTACTTCAACTTTTCTAAAAAAAGAGGCGTAGAGTGTTTGTATATGTCTATTTTTAAGTCCAAAAGAGGGTTCAAAAGGAGAGAAAGACAAAATAAATCAGACCTCCGTTTTAGGAATAACTTTCACAACAAGCGCATGAATACCAAGTGCAACCACACCGATAATGAGACCCACCAACACATCTGCAACAAGCGCTGGAACTATCGAGAAGAGTTCATGAATCTGATGCACATTGTGTGTATAGATTCCACCCGCTACTAAAATCATTGCAAAAGTTCCAACCACGGTTAAAATGCGAATCACTTTTGGTAAAGCAAGAACAAGTATCTCACCTACTTTTTTAAGAACTCTCTTCTCATCTTTTGCAAGCTCTATAAGTTTAAAGCCAAAATCATCCATGCGTACAAGAAGTGCAACTAACCCATAAACACCTACTGTCGCCAAAACAGCCACGACGGTCACAGCAATGATTTGAATCGGAAGCGACTGCTCTAAAACGGTTCCCAACGCCATAATGATAATCTCAATAGAGAGAATAAAATCTGTAAAGATTGCTGATTTGATTTTCTCTTTTTCTATTTCAAGAATCTCTGCTTCTGAGAGCTTTTGCAAACTATTTTCGCTCTTTTTTTCAGGGTGATGGAAAAGATACTCATAAATCTTTTCTGCTCCCTCATAAGCAAGATAGACCCCTCCAAGCATTAAAATAGGAATAATCAGCCAAGGTGCAAAAGCACTCAGTAAAAATGCCATAGGTAAGATGATAGCTTTATTTCTAAAGGAGCCTTTTGTAATTGCCCACAATACGGGAAGTTCGCGTGAAGATGCGAAGCCAGAAGCTTTTTGAGCATTGACCGCCAAATCATCTCCAAGTATTCCTGCAGTTTTTTTGGTTGCGACTTTACTCATAGCAGCCGCATCATCAAGCAACATCGCTATGTCATCAAATACAGCAAAAAATCCTATCGCCATCTTTTATCCTTTTTATTTTTAATTTTACAGTAGTTTTTCTTGCCCGATTCTATAGAGTGCAAAATCATATTTTAAAGGGTCATTTTTATCAAAGGTTTTGAGTTTTTGTGTCAACTCGATTGCCGCTTCTAAGTCATAACTTTTTCTGCTTAGAAGTCCAAGCTTTTGAGAGACCTTGAAAGTGTGCGTATCCAGTGGCATAATCAAATCAGCTCTATCCACTTCACGCCACAGCCCCATGTCAATATTATCTTCTCGCACCATCCAGCGAAGAAACATCATCCAACGCTTCAGCGCACCTGCGCCTTTGCTCTTGGTTGTCACTTTAGAGATTAAAAAATTGTACCCCTGTGTGGCATGTGGAAAAAGTTCATTGATAACTCTTATAAGAGCATTTATCCCCTCTATCGTGCTTCTCTCTTTTGTGTAACCACTCATAAAAACATCTTCTAAAGTCGTTGTTTCATTGAGTCGTTTAAGTGCGATAAACAGAGCAACCACATCCTCGCTCTTTTGAAATCTATAGTAGTGGTTTTTAAGGGAGGCTTCTATCTCTTCATCACTTTTACTAAGCAGTGAAAAATCGAGTGAGTCTAAAAACTTTACAATCTGTTTGACATTCCCATAAGAAAAAAGCGCACAGATAAGAGAGATAGTTGGGTCATTATAGCGACGAGCGACTAAAATCGGGTCGAGTCTCATCTCTGAAATTTCACCCATTTGATTTCGCTTTTGCACCTCTAAATCAAGTCGTTGTTTTATTTTCAAAACAAGAGAATCGTTTTTTGTGGAACAAAAATGTTTATTCATACATGCCAACCTAATGCAATTGATTGAGTTTTTTTCTCTCACTTGAACCTGCAATATTTAACTGCATTCTATACTTTGCGATGGTGCGTCTCACCATTTTGACATTAAATTTCTTCTCAATTAAGTCTAAAAGTTTCATATCGCTGAGTGGTTTTTCTCTACTCTCTTGCTTAATCAGTCCAATGAGATACTCTTTAATAGCGGCATTCGAGACATCTTCATCAATGGCTGTTGTAAAGAACTCTTTCATTGCCAAAGTTCCTCTATCGCAAGCGATATATTTGTTTGCAATTGCTCTTGAAATAGTTGAAGGGTTATGTCCAAACTCATCGGCTAAGGTTTTGAGCGTCAGAGGCATAATCGCACCACCTGTAAAGAAAGCATACTGGTACTCTACAATCATCAAACCAACTTTATAGAGCGTTGCTTTTCTCATATCAAGCGCGTCTATTAAGCTTTTAGCCTCTTTGATTTTTTGAGAGACAAACTCATGCTCCACCCCGTAGTTTGTATCTATATGGATTGTCGGGTAGTAGGCATCATTGAGTTTCACCTCTATGGACTCATCTTCATTGAAAAAAATCATCAAATCAGGAACGATTTGCGCGGACTCTTCTTGATACTCTATGGAGGGAGGGTTTTTAAAAGTCCCTAAGATATGCATCACTTCACTAAAATGCTCTTCATTGGAGTAGCTGTAGATTGCTTGTAAATCCTCTATCACTTGGACTGCCAAAGGGTAGGCTTTGTCACTTATGTCCGAATTGTCTAGCTGAAACATAAATGATTCCGCCAAATCTTTTGCACAGATTCCTACAGGTTCCACATGCGCAAATCGTAAGCGTACCTTTTCAAACTCCTCTATCTTTATACCGTTTTCATGGCAAAATTTTTCGCTATCCCCTTCATAATAACCATTCTCATCCAAGTTGGAGATAACAAAAGTCGCTATGTTTTGAGAGAGTGGTGTAGGAAAGAGAGGTTTGCCTATCTGCTCATCTAAAATATCATAAAGTGAGCTTTTTTGGATAGTCAGCGCTTCTATCTGCTCTGTTCTAGAGTTGCTCACACTTCCTGAGATGATTTTTCTAGGAATCTTTTTTTCAAAATCCTCTTCATAACCAGAGGAAACTTCTATAAGCGGATTTGACTCAACAAAGGGTGCCATCGCTTCTCCCAAATCACTAAGACTTGAGTGTAAAATCGGGAGCCAATTGCGTAAAGTGTTAGAGAGTTTATGTTTGTTCTCTACACTCTGAGTCTGTCTTAATCCTGCCATAATTTAGAGTTTAAATTCCTCGCCAAGATAGTGCGTGCGAACATCGGCATTTTGTCCTATCTCATCACTTGTACCACTCGCTAAAAGCTCACCAGACTTAATAACATACGCCCTGTCACAAACAGCCAAAGTTTCACGAACATTATGGTCGGTAATTAAAACACCGATGTTATAAGAGACAAGCTGTCTAATAACCGTTTGAATATCTAAAACAGCGATAGGATCCACCCCTGCAAAAGGTTCATCAAGAAGTAAAAACTTTGGCTCATTAACCAAGGCTCTCGCTATCTCAACACGACGGCGTTCCCCACCACTCAGACTCACACCCTTACGAAATCGTATAGGCTCAATGTTAAACATATCGAGCAGTTCCAAGATTCTCGCCTCTTGTGCCTCTTTGCCTACGATATTGACTTGTGCGGCCACCATAAGGTTATCTTCTACACTTAAATCTTTAAAGATAGAAGCTTCTTGAGGAAGGTAACCTATCCCTTTTAAAGCACGTTTATGCAGAGGCATACTTGAGATATTTTCTCCATCAAAAAAGACTTCACCGCCACTCGCTTCTACAAGTCCACAAATCATATAAAAAGTGGTTGTCTTTCCCGCTCCATTGGGTCCAAGAAGTCCTACAACTTCTCCACTTGAAACCTCTAAACTCATCCCCTTGACTATTTCTAAATCTTTTATTTTTTTCTTTAAATCTACTGCTTTAAGCGTGTGCATATCTGACCTTGTATTTTCTCATATTGTCTGAAATTTTTTCTATCTCTATAACTACTGTATCTATCCCTGCCGAGTTTAAAATCGTCTCTAACTCTTCATCGCCCCACTCTACAAAATGGATTCCCTCTTTATCTAACTCTTCGAGCATTCCTAAGGAGATAAAGTGTTCCAAGCCATGGTTGTAGATGTCATAATGAAAAACGCTCTCTCCATAACACTGTTGAAGTGAAAAAGTGGGAGAGGTTACATCATCACTCAACCCTAGCGCTTGAACCATCGCTTTGACGAACGTTGTTTTTCCACATGCCAAGTCACCTCTTAAAATAACAACGCCATTTTTAAACTCTTTGGCAATAGCATCCACTAAAGTGTGAAGTGTATAGAGAGTTAATGTATAGATTTTCATAGTTTGTTAGAAATCTCGATAATCTCTTGAAGTTTCTTTTTAGCGCGTGATGTTCGTATAGCTTCTCTCGCCATCTCTAAACCATCCTGCAAGTCGCGTGCGGCTCCATCCACCATTAAAGCAGCCGCTGCATTTAAAAGAACTATATCTCTCTGTGCATCGGTTGCACTCGAATCAAAAATATTCGTCAAGATTTGCGCATTCTCTTTTGCATCTCCACCTATGATGGCTTGAAGAGGCATCTTCTTTATGCCATACTCCTGTGGGTCTATAACAAACTCATGAATCACGCCATCACGAAGCTGTGAAGCATAGGTAACGTCACTTATGCTTATCTCGTCCATGTGCTCATTGGAACTTACAACCATTGTCGATGTTGAACCGTTTATCTTTAAAGCCTCAGCTAGTTTTGGAACAAAAGATTTATCAAAAACCCCAAGTAGAGATTTTTCAACTCCAGCAGGATTTGTTAAAGGTCCAAGAATGTTAAAAATCGTCTTATCAGGAATCGTTTTTCTCACAGGCATAATAAAGCGCATAGCAGGATGATGACACTGTGCAAACATAAAAGTAAAACCTGTCTCTTCGAGTAATCTCGCACTGTTTTTGAGGTTCAAGTCCAGTCGTACACCAAGCGCTTCAAACATATCTGCACTTCCAGATTTTGAAGTGACTGAGCGACTTCCATGCTTTGCTACAACACTTCCACATGCCGAAACTAAGATAGCAACAGTTGAAGAGATATTAAAACTTCCTATCTTATCTCCACCTGTTCCAACAATATCGATAGCTTTGAGACGAAGCTCTTCTGAGATTGGCAGAGCAATTGCGAAAGAGCGCATTACCTCAGCAGCGGCTGCAATGGAGTTTACTGAAGTATATTCATCTAAGGTCATGCTCACGAGGAACTCTCGCATCTGTGCATCACTCATCTCATGTTGAAAGAGTGAAGTAAAAGCTACTTTTGCTTCATCATAGGTCATGATAACTCCTTTATATATTCATCTTGCAAACTTTTTGGTGTTGATTTTGCGGTTGGAATCTTAAGCACTTCATATTTTTTGCTACTCTCTAAAAAATTAAGCGTTATTATCGTTCCGACTTCAACATTTTTACTCGCTTTTGCAACAACTCCATTGACTAAAACAACGCCATTATGAATCATATCTTGCGACACAGAACGTCTTTTTGTAATATTTACAGAATTTAAAAATTTATCTATTCTCATCATGTTACTTTTCAAATTAATTTTGGTTATTGTAGAGTAAAAAAACTGAAAGGAATGTAAGAGAAGAGAAAAGTTGGAACATTTTTTGCGTGAAATTTTTTTCGCATAAAAACTTATTTATATAGTTTTCTTTAAATTTTGAATTAGTTATTTACTTTTATAATAATTTATAATATAATTAAATCGAAATCATAATTGTAAGGGAGTTTATTTTGTCAAATACTAATAATCAACATCCTAAACGGATTACACTCAGTAAAATACAGCCTATACTAAGCAGAACAGACTTAAGTGGAAACATCCGATATTGCAACCCCTACTTTAGTGAAGTTTGCGGTTACACTGAGAAAGAGCTTTTAGGTTCTCCTCACAGTATTATTCGTCACCCTGATATGCCAAAAGTGATTTTTAAACTTATGTGGAAGCGCATTCAAAACAATGAAGACATGCTAGCTATTGTAAAGAACAAAACAAAAAATGGGGACTACTATTGGGTTACAACCCTCTTTGAAACCAAATATCACCCCTATACAAAAAAACATGAAGGGTATCTCGCCCTGCGTCGTGCTGCTCCAGATGATGCCATAAGAGATATAGAACCTCTCTATAAGAAACTCGTTGAGATAGAGGCAAGTGAAGGTATGGATGCTTCGGAAGCTTACTTTTTAAATTTTCTTAGAGAGCAAGATAAGGATTACGATACCTATGTTAAAGAGTTAACCCAATACAGAGGTTTGGTTGCCGCTTTTTTCAATAGTGTACGAAAACTATTGCATCATGGGGATAGTGCCTAAGAAGCAAAGCCGTTAGAGAAGTTCTCTTTTGCAATTACTATCTGTTTTTGCTTCTCTTTTCTTTTGGTATCTTTCTCCACAAAGATTTTTTTACGCGTTTTTGGATCTAACTCTGTGTAGTACATCACCGCAGAGTAAGTTCCAGGAGTCGGTGTAAATACTTGAGCCTGCTCAGGGTTCATCTGAAGCTCTTGGGTTGTAAACCTTTTTAACTCATGCATATCTTTCTCTTCACACCCAGGGTGCGCGGCTATAAGATAGTAGGTTAAGAACTGTTCTTTCCCCTCCTCTTTGTTTAACTTATCATAGAGTTTTTTGAAATCTATAAGCGTCTGTTTCCCAGGTTTACCCATAAGCTCTAAGACATGTTGTTCTGTATGTTCAGGGGCTACTTTCATCTGCCCTGAGATATGATGTTTCACCATCTCTTTGAGATACTCATACCCATACTTTTTATCCTCTGTTATGAGGTCATATCGTACCCCTGAAGCTACGAATGCCTTTCTTACGCCTTCTACTGCTCTTACCTGTCGTAAGAGGTTTATATTGCGGCTATGGTCTGGTTTCATAGATTTACAGAGATGCGTTGCATCGACACAGCGTTGATGGTCACAAGTTCCAAGCTTGAGCTTCTTGTTGCACTCGTAGCCATACATGTTTGCAGTAGGTCCACCCACATCACTGATAATCCCTTTATAATCTTTATACTGGTTAAAATCTTTTGCCTCTTTGAGTATGTTTGTCTCTGAGCGGGTGCGTATGGTTCTGCCTTGATGGACACCGATTGCACAGAAGTTACACTCTCCCCAACAGCCGTGATGTGTCATGATTGAGAACTTTATCGTCTCTAAACATTTTACTTTCCCCATCTTTGCATAGTAGGGGTGAAGTTCTCTTGTAAAGGGAAGATTAGAGTTTGCATCCATCTCCGCTTCATTGAGATAATCACAAGGTGGATTTTGAATAAGGTAACGACTATCTACAGCTTGACATAAACCTTTTGCCGCTATTGGGTCATTGTTGTCATAAAAGAGGTCAAAGAGGTCGATGTATTTCTCTTTATCTTCTAAACACTCTGCATGCGATGGCAATTGATGAAACTCATTTTTTGGCTCTTTATCGATATAACAGATACCGCGTATATCTTTGTAGTCATTTCCACATGCCAAAGCTCTACTCAACTGCTTGATGGCTATCTCGCCCATTCCATACACAAGGATGTCTGCTTTGGAGTCAAACAAAATAGGCTTTTTAAGTTTGTTGGACCAGTAATCATAATGCGTTACACGTCTGAGCGAAGCTTCTATTCCACCTAACACCAAAGGAACTGTATCTTTAAAGTGTCGTCGGATGAGGTTACAGTAAACACTCAGGGCACGGTCGGGTCTCTTGTCATTTTTTCCGCCAGGGGTATAATCATCTGAATTTCTAAACTTTTTGGTTGCAGTGTAGTTGCTCACCATACTATCCACACTTCCACCACTTACGCCCCAGTAAAGTTTTGGCTCACCCAGTCTCATAATGTCATCGCCACTGTTTATATCAGGCTGACCTATCATTCCCACTTTATAACCAAGTCGCTCAAGCATTCGCCCAACCATAGCAACGCCTATGAACGGAGAGTCAATATATGCGTCCCCACTGACAAGAATAATATCGCAGTAATCCCAGCCCTTAGCATCCATCTCAGCCCGTGTAGTAGGCAGAAAATCCTTCTCACTGAAAGTTCTATTCTCTTTGTCTGATTGCTTGTTTTTTGCTCTTCTACTCAATGTATTACCTTTTGGCATGTGGAAATAGTTTTTTAATAAAATAAATATTTTTTATGTGTATAATAATACTAAATCAAAACAAAGAAAGAGGTTTTTAATGCTATACCCTTATGAAAATTTAGAAAACTTTACGCTTCCAAGCTTATTGGATAGGTCGGTAAATCTTTATAATGATTTCGATGCTTTTGCTAAAGCTGGACAGAGTGCTATGAAATACTCTGAATTTAATGAAAAAATTCATCAAATGATAAAATTATTACAAAAAAATGGCATTAGCAAAGGAGATAAAGTTTTACTTCTTAGTGAAAATATGCCGCATTGGGGTATAGCTTATTTTGCAGTAACCTATTTTGGAGCTGTGATAGTTCCAGTTCTTCCCGACTTCCACCCTTCTGATGTCCATCATATTATGAGACACTCAGAAGCAAAAGCTGTATTTGCCTCAGAAAAGCACCTTCAAACCATAGAAGAGTGTGAGCAAAACGATGTAAAGCTTGTCATAAAACTAGACACGCTCGAGCTCGTTAATGAGTTGACAAATCTAAGTTATCTCTCAAAACTAACAACGAAAATGCAGACAACAAAGGAAACATCAAGACCGCTAGAGGATGATTTGGCAGCTATCATCTACACTTCTGGAACAACAGGTCACTCCAAAGGGGTGATGCTCTCGCATAAAAACCTTGTGACAAATGCCCTCTCCTCTTACTGTAAAGTGGAAATCTTACCTAGTGACATCTTCTTATCTATACTCCCTTTAGCACACACTTTTGAGTGTACTGTAGGACTTATTGTTCCTGTTTTACATGGCTGTAGTGTGCATTACATAGATAAAGTTCCGACACCCTCTGTACTTTTAAAAGCTTTTGAAGTTGTAAAACCAACTTTTATTTTGAGTGTTCCACTGATTATAGAAAAAATATATAAAAATAAAGTTTTAACAAAGTTCAATAGCTCCGCTATCACAAGAAATCTCTACAAGATTGAATTTTTTAGAAAAAAACTTAATGCAATTGCAGGTAAAAAACTTATAGAAACTTTTGGTGGGCGACTCAGATTTTTTGCTATTGGCGGTGCTCCTTTATCCCCTTTTGTGGAGCAGTTCCTCATCGAAGCAAACTTTCCCTATATCATCGGTTATGGACTTACAGAGAGCGCTCCACTTATCGCTGGAAGTGTTTTAGGCACAAAAGCACGACTCAAATCCACAGGAACAGCTTTTACCTATGTTGATATAGAGATACGAGATAAAAATCCGCAAACAGGTGAAGGCGAAATCTGTGTAAAATCTCCTAGTGTGATGATGGGATACTACAAAGATATAGAGAAAACAAAAGAGGTTTTAGATGGAGAGTGGCTTTTAACTGGAGATTTGGGCTATTTAGATAGTGATGGTTTTTTATATATAAGTGGAAGAAGTAAAAATGTCATTATCGGTGCAGGGGGAGAGAATATTTACCCTGAGCAAATTGAATCAGTTATAAATCAAAATGAGAATGTATTGGACTCTTTAGTTATGGAACAAGATGGAAAAGTAATCGCTAGAATTCATCTTGATTATGAGCTTTTAGATAAAAAGTTTAAAGCAGACAATAGCCCTGATGCAAAAGTAAAAGAGGAAATCATAAACCTTCTCGAAGAGATGAGACAAGATGTCAATGCCCAAATTTCCTCTTTTTCTCGAATCGTAAAATTTGTGGAGCAGATAGAGCCTTTTGTAAAGACTCCAACAAAAAAGATAAAAAGATACCTCTACACAGAGTAAACTTCTCTTAAAAAGTGATGACTTTTACATCACTTTGAAGTGCTTCTGTAAGCATCTCCCCCGTATGAATAAGTGTAATTCCTAACTCTCTTAAGGTATCGGAAACACCATAACTATCTGCACAAACAACACAAGCAAAAAACTTCACACCACTCTTTTTTACAACTTCAAACTGCTTTTGTAGCTCTTCATCTTCTGCTAAAAGCTTCGCTGATGGACCCCAAACGATGATTGTTGCTTCATCCCAATACTTACGCTCCAAGATTACAGAACCATACATAAGAATAAGCTTCTTTGCTACCTCTTTTTCGCTACTAGACCATACTATCATAAGTTTATTTTTCATCTTTTTCTCCAAATGTTAGTTTAAATAAGGTGCGTAGAATAGCTAAAAAAGAATAAAAAGAGCTTTTTTCCACATGCCAAGCTTTGGCATGTGGAAAGTAAAATAAAAGTGATTAAAATTGAGGTTGGAGGAAAGGGATTACTTGTTTTTTACGGCTTAAAACTTTGTTGAGCCAAGCTTCGTGATTTTCAAGAGTTACATTAAACGCAGACTCAAATTTGCTCTCATCATCACTTACAACTAAAAGCTGTGAGCCCTCTATCATGATGTCTGTCAAAAGAAGTGCAACACTATGAAGGTTCGCTTCCTCTTTCATCTTTTTCATATCTTCAAAAAGCATCGCTTTTTTATCATCAAAGATTTTCAAATCCACAACTTCAAGCTGCCCAATACCCACAGGTGTTCCGTTCATATCAAACTGCTTGTAGTCTCTTGTAAGTAAATCACGCGCAGTTGCACCTTCGAGTGCTGATTTTACGATAAACATCTCCATTCCAAGTGCTTTAAAATCTTCTATCCCAGCGATTTTTGCCAACTCTTTCACAGCTTTTGTATCCTCTTTTGTACAAGTCGGTGACTTAAAGATAACCGTGTCGCTTAAAATAGCACACATCATCATCCCTGCTAAATCTTTTGGAATCTCAATGTGATAGCTATCGAACATCTCTTTGACGATTGTATTTGAGCTTCCTACAGGTCTAATCCAGCACTCCAATGGAGTATCCGTTGTTAAATCACCAAGTTTATGGTGATCTACAATCCCTAAAATAGTCGCCTCTTTTATGTCCGATGGACTTTGTGCCAAATCACCAAAATCTACAAGATATATCTTTTCTCCCGAAACAGAAGTTTTTAATTCAGGAGCCACACCGCCAAATTTATTTAATACAAATTCAGTTTCAGGAGAGATTATCCCTTGACGGATAGCAATACAATCTTCACCTAATTGATTTTTAAGATATGTAAGTGCAATAGAACCTACAATCGAGTCAGTATCAGGATTTGTGTGACTTATTACATATATTGACATTTTATGACCTTTTATTTTTTTTGAAATTATACTAAATTTTTTTAGATTAATCAGCGACTCTGTAGATAAGTTGACCCGCTAGCTCCATATAGAGACTTTTTTTCAGCTCATCTATCTTATCTTGATTGGCATAGTAGTAGTTTTTGATTGTTGCATCAAGCTCTTCATAGTTGTTTGTCTCACTTAACATCGCTTCCATTACGGCTAATCTTTCAACCACTTTATCAAACTCATCTCGCATCAAATCTGTATGTGTTTGACCCACTATATCCCAATATTTTGATACGGGAGTACCTCCGAAGATGTCATCTTCGTCTTCAAATAACGCAGCATATTTATTCATATTATTCCTTTTTGAAATTCTATCTAAAACTAGTCAATAAACTCTACAACTTCATCATAGTCCAATCGTAACTGCTCGGATTGTGGGTTGATTCTATATCCGAAAGGAAGAAGCATTGCTACTTGATATTTACTAGTATCAAGTTCAAGAATCTCTTCCACAGCAGGCTTAGAAAACCCTTCTATAGGGCATGAATCTATTTCTACCGTTGCAGCAGCACTCATCATGTTCGCAGCGGCAATATAAGACTGTTTAGAAGTCCAAGCGTAGATATTTTCATCTGAACTTAAAGTCTCTTCTAAATGTTTTGCATATAAACTTAGATAAAAATCAAGTTGCTCTTGAGGCATTGCTCGTCTTCTAAATCTTTTTTCTGGAATGCCTGATTCCACTTTGACAGATTCGATTCCAGCTAAGACAACTACCAAATGAGAGCAAGAAGTGATTTGAACTTGATCCCAACACGCAGGTCGAAGCTTTGCTTTTAACTCTTGGTTTGTTATGACTAAAAACTTCCAAGCTTCCATGCCAAATGATGATGGAGATTTTCGCCCAGCTTCAAGAATGTATTTCATATCCTCAGCAGATATTTTTTTGTTCTCATCAAAGATTTTGCAAGCATGTCTAAAGTTTAAAGATTCTTCAAATGTTTTCAATGTAGCTCCATTATTCACGTTCATTTATAAAGCGATTGTATTGTGAATGAACTTAAATGAGTATTACAATATTTCACCTATGCAGATAGCTTGATAAAGCTTAATTTTACTCAATAATCCAGTTTGTGACTTTTACTTTAGCATAGGTGTTGTTATCTTCGTTTACAAAAACAGCTATTTTCATGGTCGTCCACCATTCCACATGCCTGCATAAAAGCGTAAATGGTTACAGAACCTACAAACTTAAAACCTCTCTTTTTCAAATCTTTTGTAATTGCATCGGAGATGTCTGTTTTGTTTGGCGCGGTTTTGTAGTCATGGATGTCATTGACTTTCTGCTTGCCTTGGACTCTTGAGAAAAAGTAGTTATCGATGGAGCCAAACTCACTTACAATCTGCACAAAACCTTTCGCGTTTGAGATGATTGCCTCAATCTTCGCACGGCTTTTGATAACCAAACCACTACTCAAAATCCGTTCCAAATCTTCTTCGCTAAAAGCTGCCACTTTTTCAAGTTCAAAGTTTTCAAAAACTTCACGGTACCCTTCCCTTTTTTTAAGCACAGTCAACCAACTAAGCCCAGCGGATTGTGTCTCTAAAGAAAAAAGCTCAAAAAGTGCCTTTTCATCATGCAGAGGTTTTCCCCACTCTTCATCGTGGTATGCAACATAAACTGGGTCGTTTAACTTTACCCAGCCACAACGGATTTTCTCGCTCATTTTTGCTCCTTTTATTTCCACATGTGCCCTGAAAGAAATGCCCTTGGGGTGCCAAAGAGGTTTATATTTTTATATCTGGAAAGTTATGAATCATCTCATCATAACTCTTGTGTGTTTTTAGCGCTTCGACTACGACATCTAAAGGTTCATCGTAAATATCTTGCAAATCTATCTCATTTACTTGTAGCTCAAAGGCAAGCTTTTCTATAGGTGGGGTAAACTCTGCATTGACTCCCTCTTTGTTACCTCTGGCATCGACTCTATACCAGCCATAACCTTTGAGATAAATCGCGTTTAACCCATGTAAGCAATAGACATCTTCCAGATATTCAGAGCAGGAAAGTCTTTGATAACAAAAGCCAGTAGGAATGCCATTAGCACGCAGAAGTGCGGCAAGTAAAATGCTCTTAGCATAGCACCAACCCGTTTTATGTTCTAAAACATCACTTGCTTTGTAAGTCGTAATCTCATCTTTATAATCCCCGCTATGATGAATCTCATCTCGCACATACAAAAAACATCTTCTTGCAATCTCAACATCCGAAGCCAACCCATCCGCCAATCCACATTCCAAAGCTTGAATGTTTGGCATGTGGAAATCTACAAGTTCGCTCGCTTTTAAAAATTGTTTCATATCTCTATAACCCCTTCAAGGTATTTCACAGCATATCCAGCTATTTCAACTCTTTTACCCACAAGTCTGCAAAAAACTTCTCCACCTCTTTGTGAGACTTGCTTCGCTCTGAACTCATTTTTGTTCAAGACTTCACTCCAGTACGGTACTAACTGGGTAAATGCTGAACCCGTTACAGGGTCTTCATCGATGCCTACTTTTGAAGCAAAAAATCTACAAACAAAATCATACTCTTTACTTTTAGCAGTAATGATTACGCCTCTCGCATCGATGTTTTTGAGTTTTTCAAAGTTTGGTTTTGCATTTAAAATATCTTCTTCATTCTCAAAAACCAAGAGGTAGTCCATCGACTTGTAACACTCTTTTGGCTGAACTTCAAACGCTTCTGCTATGGCATGTGGAACTTGGCATGTGGAAATTTCTTGCAAGGGAAAATCCAGCACAAACATTTCCGTATCTCGCCTCACTCGTAAATCACCACTTTTGGAACTAAAAACAAGCGTATCGTTTTTGTAGTTTAGTATCTCAAACAACACAAAAGCACTCGCCAAAGTGGCATGACCGCACATATCTACTTCGCTTGTCGGAGTAAACCAGCGAATATGAAACTTCTCGTCTTCTTTGACAAAAAAAGCTGTCTCACTAAGGTTATTTTCCAGTGCTATTTTTTGCATTAAAGCATCATCTAGCCACGCTTCTAAAGATATAACCGCCGCAGGATTTCCCTCAAAAACTTTTTTTGCAAATGCGTCGATTTTATAAATTTTGAGTTGCATTAGATTCCCTTTCTCTTAACCTTAGCTTCAAGCTGTTGTAGCTCTTCAAGATCTTGCTTATCTGCTTCTATTGCCTCTTGTTTTTTACGCTTTGTATCAAATGTTTCATAAACGGCTTCTACCATTTTTTTCATTTGCTCATTACTAATGCTTCCATGACCTTTGAGTACCTCTTTGTCGTTAAACTCAATAATGCGGTCAATATTTTCTCTCCAAAAATCCATCGTAATATCTTGACGATTTTTAGCTCTTAATTCCGCTGTCTCTAAAAAGACCACAACAAAGCGATTCAAACTATCAAGCTCATCTTCACTAAGGTAATTTTTAGCGGTGAAAATATCTTGTTTGCGGACTACTGAGCCTTTAAAACTCGTAATCGCCATATTTGGCTCCGTAGCGTCTGCACGGCTTACAATAATCTCTGTGGCGGTTTCTCCTGTGATGGCATAAAAAAGTTTGTTTTGAGCTTCGGCATAAAAAAGCTGAGTTGTTTTGTCACTGGCATCATAATCACTACTAAGTGAAAAAAGCTCTCGCACCTTTTGATAAAATCGCTTTTCAGAAGCTCGTATATCTCTAATGCGAGCAAGTAATTCATCAAAATAATCAGGTTTACCATCTGGATTTTTAAGCCTCTCATCATCCATCACAAAACCTTTAATCATATACTCACTAAGGTTTTTGTTTGCCCATTGGCGGAACTGTGTCCCTCTTTTACTTCGTACACGAAACCCTACGGCTAAAATCATCTCTAAAGAGTAGTGAGATACAGAGTAGTTTTTGCCATCGGCGGCAGTTGTCAAGTATTCCTTGACAACTGAATTTTGCTCTAGTTCTCCCTCTTCAAATACATTTTGAATGTGTAAGCTAATGTTTTGCTTTGTACTTGCAAAAAGTTCGGCTATTTGCGCTTGACTCATCCATGCCGTACCATCTTTTGTAAGAAGTGAAACAGATGCTTTACCGTCCGCTGTGTTGTAGATAATGATATTTGAGTTATTCATAGTCTTCTCCTTTTTATTTCCACATGCCGAGTATTATTTTAAACTATCTTTGCTATTCCACGAGATATAAGCAAGTCGCTTACTGCTTTGTTATTTGTAATGTGCTCATTTGAGACCTGACTTTTACAGCTTATATTTTTAGCTTTTACATTGTAACTAGTCATTTCCATGGCGAAGTGTTTTGTTTTGAGTAAAAGGGTTACTATGTCGGGGAACTTTTTTTCTATCATTATGCACTCTTTTAGCGTCCACCAAAAACTCCATCCCGACTCTTCCGATATTTTCTAAGTGAATCTGATTTTTCTCATTCACATTTTCATCAGCGACATACACATGTTTTATCTCTAAAATCATCGGCTCGTATCTGTTGCTTAGCTCTACTGTTTTGACAAATTCGCAGAACAAAGCACACTTAACATCTGCAACCATCGGCGGAAAATCATCTAAAACACTCTTGGTTTTTATGCCGAACTTTTCACACTCACTTATATCTTTTGGCAAATCTTCGCTTGTGTTTATCAAATCTTGCAACAACTCTTTATGCGCCAGATTTATCGTGCAGACTCTGTGCTTGAGAATATTTGCAAAGGTATCTTTGAACTCTTCTGTCTCCTCTTTTTTTGCGATGGAAACTATCACAAGAGGTGGCTCGGAACTCAAAGGGGAAAAGTAACTAAACGGTGCAAGGTTGACAACACCCTCATCTTCCGTAGTTATCCAAGCGATAGGACGAGGAAAAATTGTATTGCTCATCACGCTGTATTTTTTTGATTCGGTTAGGGTTGAAAAGTCTAATAGCATGGTAATCCTTTATATAAATTTTCTAATATTGCAATTTGTCTAATATATCTAATGGCTCTATACCTATCTTAGAAAAAGCGAACCATTTTTTGCCTAAATCTTTCAAACTTGCCCCTATATGATAAACTTCTATATTATCAACTATCATAAATCTATCGTGAGAATCTTTAAAACTTTTAATTGTAATGGTTTTATATTGGGAATTATATTTTTCTACATCTAATTTCAATTGTTTAGATACAAAATGAGTATAAATCGTTACATCTGTAAGCCTCCCCAAAAACAGTACCACTTAGAACGGAATAATTCTGATAAAATAAATCAGGAGTATTCATGCGAAGAAGTAAGTTTAGCGAGAAGCA
>PETN01000099.1 GCA_002781365.1 Sulfurimonas sp. CG01_land_8_20_14_3_00_36_23 | reverse complement strand
TAGGATTAGGTCTGTAAAATGCCATTGGCTAGCATTTTTATGATACAATTTTAAGAGAAATTAGGTGTTGACACAGAATTTATTACACTCCCAAAAGCTGATTATTTTTGGACTATTTGGCGGGGTTTTTATACTCTTTTCGATTTTGAGTTTTATTTTGTATAGTATTCACAGAACTCCTGTTTACCTTGTAGTAGGGGTTTATACGTTAAGCTTACTCCTTTACACCCTTTCATTACAAGGAGTATTGTACAATCTTGATTTTGGTATTAATTTAAAACTATTAACAGCTATCGCTTGGCTCACTCCCTCTTTTACTTCTATACTCTTTTTGATATATACATATCTATTTTTCTCCATTAAAGAGAGATACAAAAAGTTTTATTATGTCATGGTAGGACTCATCTCTCTGCATACTTTTGTTATCTTACTGATGAGTTACGCACTTTTTGTTGATCCAACATACACAAAATACTCTTTTCTTACAGGTCTTTCTATAATGTTCAACACAATCTATCTCTTAAGCGCTGGTATCTATATGAGAGAGGTAGGTTCAAAGTTTTACTTGATAGGACAATTAATTCTAATTTGTGCAGTAGTGCTTAGTACACTGAGTATTTATGGGCTTATTACCTATTATGATATCTACAGACATTTGGTTACGACTGCTCTTTTTATAGATATTATACTCTTGCTTATCGCGCAGTCATTAAAAACAAAACACCATGTAAATCTTCTAAACAACAGCAAAATCGCACTCCTAGAACATTCCCGTTACAGCTCGATTGGACTAGCAATCAACAACATTACACACCAATGGAAACATCCTCTTTCTCACATCGGTTTATCTATACTGATGATTGAGTCACTTCTCAAAAATAAAAAAGAGTCGCTTATCCCTACGATTGAGACTGAGTTGCCAAAGATATCCTACTCGCTTAATCTAATGAAGAAAACGATTGATGAGTTTTCAGCCTATTATTCTCAAGATATTACAAAAAATGATTTTTCACCTAAAAATACAATAGAGCATGTGATATATATTTTAAATTCAAAAATATTGATAAAAAATGCTCAGTTTACTTTAGAGATAGAAGATACCCTCATAATGCATAATTATGAACACATCTTCTCTAATATAATAATGATATTGATAGACAACTCTTTAGATGAATTTAAGATAGAATCAGAGGATAATAAAATATCTATCTCTCTTACTCAAGATACTCTACTTAAAAAATATATCTTGACATTTTCAGATAATGCTGGAGGTATAAAAATAAAACCTATAGAAAAAGTATTTGATTATTTCAGTACTTCCAAAGAGGATAAGCTGAACCATGGAGCAGGACTTGCTATGGCAAAGATGCTTATTGAAGAGCGATTATATGGGGATATTTTTCTTAAAAATAAAAATGATGGCGTAGAGTTTAAAATTTTTATTCCTCAAGAGAATAACTAAAAAGTTATTTCACTTCTATGTTAAAAACCTCATCGAGTAAAATTAACAACTCATTTTTAGCAGATCCTGCAAAGCTGTTTTGTAAAAAATAGTTGATTCCTTTTCCTGCATGTTGCACGAGTGGGATGATTTTTATCCCTGTTATCTCAGACATAAAATGAGATTGGTCACCCTCTTCGTAGGCATGAAGCAAAATCGAGCGAGAAAAGTTGTTGAGAATATGGTAGTAGATGTGGAGAAACTCTGCTTCTTGAACTTCCAAACCATAGAGATGTGTCGCGATTTTCCACTCATGGGAAGCTATCGGGCGAACTTTATCGGGTTTTACATTTATGCCAATTTCCTCTTTGACCTCTCGAACAAGTGCATCGATAAGGCTCTCGCCCTCATTAACCGTTCCACCTGGAAAACCCATGCGTCCATCCCATCTGTCTATCATGATTATGGCAGGGCATCGCATGCTTTTGATGTCATCATTAAAATATTTCCAAGGAGATATTTCCTTGACATAAATAACCAAAAAAACAGCATTCTTTTTGTCTCGATACCCATCACAAAATTCGACTCGTTTCATTTCGCTCACTGCTCTTCTCTTTATGAAATAATTTTTGAAATTTTACCTTAAAATAGATATATTTTGCTATTTACTTTACAAATTAAACCCCCCTATAATAGTTAATATAGTATTATAAGAGCTACATTTTTTAAAATGAAAACAAATGAGAGTATAGATACAAATAGTGGGAAGAAGCATAATGGAAATCAGCACAGAAGAAATCAACGCTCTTGTCGAGATCATAACGGTTGAAATAGAACAGTATAAAGGCAATACCGCAACTGTCCACCCTTATGATATTGCTGAACAACTTCTAGAGCTTAGAGAGCTTAGCAGTGAAGAATACATAAATATTGTTAAGAGAATTCCTCATGACCTCTTTGCAGAAGTCCTCTCTGAATTTCCCGATTATGTGCAAGAAGAGACTGCAGATATTTTCAGTGTTAAAAAACTCGCAGACATTGCCTCTAGAATGGATACCGATGATGCGGCTACGCTCATCCAGAACATTAGTGAAGAGCACGAGGAGATGTCGCAAAATATCCTTGAGACTTTTGACGACGAAGACAAAGAGCTACTTGAACAACTCATCGCCTATAAAGAGGATGAAGCCGGTTCCTATATGCAGACCGAGCTTTTTAGTGCAAATATTGATGAAAATATTGGAGCAGCCATTAAACGCCTCAAGTATCTCAAAGAGAGTGGCGAAGTAGATAATATTTGGCATGTGCATTTAATAGACAACAGAGACAAATACATAGGTTCCATTGGCTTAGAAGATTTAATCATTTTTGAACATGACTTAAAGTTTCAAGATATTCCACTTGAAAAACATAGAACCTACTCAGTAAACCATAAAACAGATATTAAAGATGTTGTTGAGATGGTAACAAACTACAACTTGACCTCTGTACCTGTTGTTGATAACTATAACAGGCTCATAGGAAGAATTACCTCTGATGATATCTATGACATTATGGAAGAGAGCGCAACAGAACAAATCTTTAATCTTGCAGGTGTTAATGATGAAGCGGAGCAAGATGATGACATGTTTGAAATTGGAAAAACGAGAGCCATTTGGCTTGGTTTCAATCTTCTTACTGCTATTGCAGCTTCTTTGGTGATTGGTATGTTTGATAGCACGATTCAGTCACTTGTCGCGCTTGCTATTTTAATGCCCATAGTTGCATCTATGGGAGGCAATGCAGGAACACAAACACTTACCGTTACAGTTCGGCAGATGGCACTAGGTGATATTGAAGGCGAGGATGCTAAAAAGACCATTCAAAAAGAGGTTGTTATCTCTTTAGTAAATGGTATGATCTTTGCCCTCATTATAGGCGTAATTGCATACTTCTGGTTTAGCCTCCCTATGCTTGGAGTTGTCATCGCGCTCTCAATGCTCATCAACCTTATAAGTGCAGGTTTTTTTGGAAGTGTTATCCCTCTAGTTCTGCAAAAAGCAGGTGTCGATCCAGCGATTGGAAGTACTGTTTTACTTACAACAGTAACAGATATAGTTGGCTTTTTTAGCTTTTTAGGTCTTGCAACTCTTATCTTACTTTAAAGGAAATTTTTGGTCAATGTTGTAGAAAAAATGGATAATAAGTTTAAATTTTTCGTTCAAGATTATTGGGATATTTTTTTAGGTATCTTCACTATTTTGTTAGCTTTTTATTTTCATAAAAATGGAGAAGGTGCTCTTGCTACACTTTTTGCAGCTGTTGGCATAGGCTCCCTCTCTCTCACTGTTTCAGAACTGGCAGAAATCCTCTCTATCAAACTTCAAGAACCTTATGGAAGTTTTGTGCTGACTCTTAGTGCGGTCATTGTTGAAATCATACTTTTATATATCATCTTGCTTCAGGCGGTCGCTGACCCTGAAGTGATAAAAACTGTCAAGGGTGGTATCATCTCTGCGGTCATTGTTGATATGAATGTACTTTTAGGTCTCGCTGTCTTTTTAGGTGGACTCAAATTTACAGAACAAGAACATAACAAAGAGACTTCAAGCGCATATACAACCATCCTTTTTGTTGCTGCTATCGCGCTACTTGTTCCTGGTGTTCTTAGCCTTGGCAAACATTCTGCCTCTATTATAGAAGATGCTTCCATTGCCATCGCCATACTTCTCATGTTGTTTTACTTCATCATTTTAGTTTTTCAAACAAAAACGCATACGCACTTCTTTAAAAGTACTGCAAGAAGTAGAATCTTTAGAATCAAAAGAAAAATGGCAAAAGAGAATCAAGAACAAACGGAGAGTGTAGATGATTATATCTTTGAGAAATTTAACAAGCTCGGGCTTATCTTTTCTATCTTTCTCTTTATCGCTATCATCGCCTTTGGTGCGGAAGTCTTTGCGATTGATGGGATTGCACAAGCAAAAGAGCATGGAATCTCTGCGGGCTTAGCAGGACTCATCATTGCCATTGTAGCTGTTGCCCCTGAAATCGTTACAGCAATTAAAGCTGCCAAAAATGATGAGATTCAAAGAGTTGTAAACATCGCGATGGGCGCTTCTACTGTCTCTATCTTGTTAACTGTACCTATCTTAATGGCACTTGCTTATTCAAGTGGCATACGTTTTACTCTTGACTTTAACCCTCTTGAAATTGGGGCATTGATATTGACCGTTATTTTAGCTTGGAAGACAACAGATGAAGGGCATACAAACTACTTTGAAGGGATGTCACACCTCATGTTTTTCTTGGCTTTTGCTATTATTGCTGTTTATTATTAGTGCTCCATATCACAAAGGAAACAAATGAAATACCTCTGTTTAGCCCTGCTCCTCACTGCAAATTTACTTGCAGCCTCACAAACAGTGTCACCAAAATATCTGCCCAATATTATTCCAAAAAGCATGAGTGTCAAAGAGAAAAAAGCTAGGTTTTATGCTCTGGTTGTCCCTGCCGTGCAAAAGGTTCACAAAGAGCTCCTTACTGAGTATAAACAGATAGCCAAAGATATCAAAAATGGCACAAATGCACAAAAAATCAAAGCGTTAAAAACGACTTATAAAGTAAAGACAGATAAAGAACTTTTAGGAGCACTCAAGCCACACCCACAGAGTATTGCTATCGCGCAGGCAGCGATGGAGAGTTCATGGGCTACTTCACGATTTTTTGTCAAAGCAAACAATGTTTTTGGCATGTGGAGTTTCAATAAAAAGGAACCTAGAATCGCAGCTTCTGAGCAGAGAAAAGGGAAAAAAACTATCTGGCTTAAAAAATTTGCTACTCTTGAGGATAGTGTAAGAGCCTACTTCAAGCTTATGGCAAAAGGGAAGGCTTTTAAAGAGTTTCGAGCATTACGAGTTCAAACAAATGACCCACATAAACTTGTGAAAAAACTTGATAAATACTCTGAAATCGGTGTGGCGTATGGTAAAGAGCTCAGTCAAATGATAAGATTTAACAAACTCATCAAATATGATAGATAAAATGAAAAAAGAGGAGATAACATTCAAGTATATTTTCAAGCTTATCTTAGATAAGAAGCCAGCACTTATTTATGGGCAAATAATTACACTCCTTGCCATACTAGTAAGTGTTCCTATCCCTTTAATGCTTCCAGTAATGGTTGATGAAGTGCTTCTCTCAAAGCCTTCAAATATTGTTCCTGCTATTGATGCACTTTTTGGACAAGGAAGTGCTTTTTTTTATATCGCCATCGTTACTTTGGTTGTCATATTTCTACGTTTTTTATACTATTTTCTAGGCATAATTACCACAAAGATATTTACTAAAATCTCAAAATATGTAACTTTTATGATTCGTAAAAAACTCATAGAGCACTTAAAAATCGCCTCTATGAACGAGTATGAAACAGTTGGAAGCGGAGCGATTACAGCAAACCTTGTAACCGATGTAAATACCCTTGATACTTTCATCATGAGTAGTGCAAGCCGTTTTATAGCCTCTGTTTTAACACTGATTGCCGTAGGCATTGTCATGATAGCGATAGACCCTATTTTAGGAATTTTGATACTTCTTGTTCAACCTCTTATCATGTTCCTCAGTAAAGGGATGTCAAAAAAAGTAGGTTTGCTTAAAAAAGAGGAGAATGAGGCAATAGCAAGGTTTCAAGAGGGTATAGGAGAGACACTAGAACTCTACGGACAAATCAAAGCCTCCAACAAAGAGGAGTACTTCTTTGCAAATGCAACAGCGCAGGCAAATAGGATTCAAACATCTTCAAATGAGTTTAGTTTTAAAAGTGTGGCGTATGAAAAACTCTCCTACACAATTTTTTTAAGTGCTTTTGAAATCCTCAGAGCCTCGGGTCTTTTACTTGTTGCTTATAGCAATTTGAGTATAGGAATGATGTTCGCGATGTTTGGGTATATCTGGTTTATCATGACACCAGTTCAAGATATACTCTCGATGCAATACTCTTACGCTTCAGCAACGGCAGCACTCAAAAGAATCAATAAGATTCTCACACTCAAAACAGAGATTACAGGTGAGAAGCTTATAGAATCTCGGCATGTGGATATTCAATTACAGCATGTGGAATTCTCCTACAACAAAGAGAAGCCAATACTCAAAGATATCTCCCTCAATATAAAATCAGGCTCAAAAATCGCACTCATTGGAGCAAGCGGAAGTGGTAAAACAACACTAGCTCAGGTACTCTCAGGTTTTTATGAAAAAAATGCAGGGGCGCTAACATACAATACTCTACCAACAGAAGAGATAGATAAAAATGCACTCAGAGAGAGAATCTTCCTCGTACTTCAAATGCCTATACTTTTTAACGCAACGCTGCGATTTAATATCACTATGGGGGATGAGAGCATCAGTGATGAAGAGATTTATAAAGCCCTCGAAATTGCTCAACTGAGTTCAATGGTTGAAAATATGAGTGATAAACTAGAGACCATTGTCGGGCATCACGGAATACGACTCTCTGGTGGACAACGCCAACGCTTGAGCATTGCAAGAATGATAATTGCTAACCCAAGCGTCGTTATCTTTGATGAATCTACTTCTGCACTTGATGTTCATACCGAGGCAAAACTACAGATAAATCTTGAATCCATTCTCAAAGATAAAACTGTCATCACTATTGCCCATAGACTTAGTACTGTTAAAAATGCAGATAGAATTTATGTTCTGGAAGAGGGAAAAATCGTACAAGAGGGAACGCATAAAGAACTCGAAACCGAAGTGGGTCACTATATGGAATTTGTTAAAAATCAGTTGATTTAAAAGAGTAGAAAAATATCATAGATTATGGCGTAATGCCTACGGTTAATGCTAAGAGATTGTATAATACCCTTACAACTGAAAAAGTGACTTTTACTAAGCATCGCATATTTCAGATAGCCTAAACAAATATAAAGGTTTATAGATGAAACCATCTCATAAAAAAGTAAATACGCCCCACTCCAACAAAAGAAAATCTCCTCCGAAAAAGAGTCCTCTTGATGTTGCTCCAAAAAATGAAGTCAAAGAGATGTTTTTAAATTGGTTTAGAAAAAACAATCACATTGGTCAGGTTATGACAAAACAAGATGTTGTAAGAAATGTACTAACAAAACTAAATGCCAAACAAGATGATGCACTAGAAGAAGCGATGAATGAACTCAAATCTGAGGGTATTATTGAGATAGAAGAAGGTACTTTAAACTTGATATTGACAAAAGTAGGGGTAGCTTCAATTTAACCATAAGGAAAATCCTATGCGCGTAGTATGCACAAACTGTTTAAGTGTAAATAATATCCCAAAAAGAGACTCTTACAAAAAAGCAAACTGTGGAAAGTGCCATCACTCTCTGCTTGTTACAACACCTTTGGAATTGAGTAATGCCACTTTTGACGAAGTTGTAGTCAATAGTGACATCCCTGTTTTTATTGATTTTTGGGCGCCTTGGTGTGGTCCATGCAAGATGATGGGACCCAACTTTGAAAAAAGTGCAAAGAACTTCCCTCTGAAGGTACTTTTTGCAAAAGTAAATACTCAAGCACAAGAGCAACTTGGGGCACGATTTGGAATAAGAAGCATCCCGACACTTATAATTTTTAAAGACTCTAAAGAGATACATAGGGTATCTGGTGCACTTGATGCAGTGACTTTAAATAAGCTTGTTTCTCAATTTATAAACTAACTAGGCTAACAACCGAAATAGTTCTGAACTCATAAATCAATATTTAATATTAATGACACTAAATCTACATTTTTTGTCATTATAATGCAGACAAGAAAGAGATACTTAGACTTATAATCCCCTCTGACTAAGTATCTCTTCTCTTGCAAATAACTCTTATAATTTTTTGGTACTATGTCTCGTTGCCTCCTAGACATAGTGCCTTCTCCTATTTTATTCTTCTTGCATTTTTCGATTTTGCTTCATTCTTCTCTTTGCAAGCTCTCGCATATCTTCTGTAGTATCACTCTCATCTACAATTTCTACACCAAGTATCGTCTCAACACAATCTTCTAAGGTAATAATACCCTCTGTTTGGTCATAATTATCTCGAACCAAAAACATGTGATCTTTTTTATTGATAAACATATCTAGTGCTTTAGAGACAGGTATATTCGCATTCAGAGATACAATATTTTTCTTTATACTTCCAACATCTACGGTATCATCTATGAGAGCTTGTTTAAAAATCTTTTTTGTCAGAACGATTCCACTTACATGTTCTATGGAATCTATATAAACAGGAATACGGGAAAATTTAAAAATAGCTGGTTGCGTGTCAATTATCTCACGTATTGTCATCGTCTCTTTGAGTGCAAACACAACACTTCTTGGAGTAAGGACATCTCTAACTTTTATCTTACTTAGATTTAAGATATTTTCTATAAAGTCAGACTCTTTTTCATCAATCACACCACCATATTCACTCAGAAGCATGCTATGAAGTAACTCTTCTTTTGTCAAAATATTTGAGTCTTGCTTCCCTCTTGAAATTCTATTTGTAACAAAAAGCGTACACAAGATGATTGGGTAGGTAACAAAAATCAGAATTCTAATAATCTGTGCAGACATTGGAGCTAACTGTTTCCAGTAAAGCGCTCCTATTGTTTTAGGGATAATCTCAGATAGGAATAAAATTGCAAAAGTCAAAATAATGGAGACATAGACAACAACGTCATTGCCAAATATAATAGAAGCTTGCGCACCAACTGCAGCAGCGCCTAAAGTGTTAGCAACTGTATTTAAAATCAGTATAGAGGCTATTGATTTATTGATATTAGTTTTATGGCTTCGTAAATATGCACCGACTATTGGTCTCTCTTTTTCTAACACCGAAACATATGCCATATTCACAGACAAGAGTACTGACTCCAAAACAGAGCAGATGAAGGAAACGCTTACCGACAAGAAAAAGAACAGTATTAATAAGTCCAAGTTTTACAATATCCTTTAATAATAAGAAAATAGTGGCACAAAGGTACCAGATGTTTATAATAATGAGTTGTCATTATAGCAAATAATAGTATTTATATCCCAAAGAGTGAGCTACTTTTTAATCAGTTTCTCTCTTGGAACTCTTAAGAGAGTGTCATATTAAATGAATCATATATCCATCTGATATTTTTTCTAGTTTGTATCTATATAAACCATCGAGTTCTATAACGATTCTATAGTAACCAGAGTGATTTCCTACTCTTATAACAGAAAAAATATTTTTTTTCATAACTTTTGTATAACTTTTAAATGTTGTATCTTTTTTAAAGTCCATAACGATTCTATGTGGCTCTACAAGTAAAAAGTTTCTAATATTTTTATCAGAAGTAACAATTTTTAAAGTTTTATCAAGAGAGAAAAATGTTGCATGTTTCATTGAAGCAATCTTTTTAAACTCTTTTAACTCTTGCTTTTTTAGGGCTTTTTTTTCTTCGCTTATCTCTCCGAAGCTCTGCGATACAAACACAGGCAAATGCCAATCAATCGAATTTTCAAGTTCTATACTTTTACTTTCAATTGATCCATCGAGATTTTTAAACTCTAACGTCACTTTTTGAAGAACTCTCGCTTGAGGAGGTAGGCTTATAGTTGCTCTTTTTAAAGGGAGAAGGTTTGTGCTATTTACAGATGTAAGTGGTATATCTTTTTCACCTTGAGATGGAAAAAATGGATTTTCTCGAGCATTGAGAGTGGAGAGTAAAAAAAGTGATATAAAAAATATTTTAATCAAACAAGTCCCCTTTTTTGAGTTATTATAGCATTAAACATCTATTTTTTATACTATTTAACTATTTGGCTGAAATCTCTTTTAATTCAAAATATTCTCTTTGAAGTTCGGCATTTTCATCTTTTAGTCTGTATATTTCTGTTTGAAGATAGCTCTCATACTCTTGCAATCCGAACAAAACTTCAAGTGAGTTTGCACCATACAAAAGTACGCCAAGATAAATCCCTAAAGCTAATATGATAGCAAACAGAGTCAGAAACTTTCCAAAAGATAGACCTAAATAGCGCTGAGTTATACTCTGTGTATTGTCTATATTTTTATAAAGTTCTTCTCTGTTCATAGAATTATTTCTTAATTAAAAAGTACAGAACCTAAATATTCACCATATACAACTTCGTTTTCAATCTCTAAAAGACGATTATATTTAGCAGTTCTCTCTCCACGAGCAGTTGAACCTGTTTTGATTTGACCACAGTTGAGGGCAACAGCGAAGTCAGCAATAAAAGCATCTTCGCTCTCGCCAGAACGGTGACTCATAATACAAGTGTAACCATTTCTTTGAGCAAGTCTTACGGTTTGCATTGTCTCACTTACAGATCCAATTTGATTTGGCTTAATAAGTATAGAGTTAGCAATACCTTTTGAAATTCCTTCATTTAAAATATTTACATTTGTAACAAATAAATCATCCCCTACAAGTTGAACTCTGTCAGATAATTTTTCAGTTAAAACTTTCCAACCATCCCAATCATCTTCACTTAACCCATCTTCAATAGATACAATTGGATATTTTGAACATAAATCTACATAATAATTTGCTAATTCTTCAGATGTAACGGTACGGTTCTCTGATTCTAAACGGTATCCACCCTCTGTAACTAACTCAGAAGCAGCAACATCTAAAGCGATACAGATTTGTTCACCCGCAATGTAGCCTGCTTTTTCTATCGCTTCCATAATAATTTGTATAGGCTCTTCGTTTGAACTAAGGTCTGGTGCAAAACCACCTTCATCCCCTAAAGCTGTATTATGATTTTTTGCTTTTAAGATACCTTTTAAAGTATGATAGACCTCAGCAGAAGCGCGTAAACCTTCAGCAAAGTCTTCAAAGCCCTTTGGAACAATCATATATTCTTGAAAATCTACAGAGTTATCTGCGTGTGAACCACCATTGATAATGTTTAGCATAGGAGTTGGAATAACCATAGCATTTGCGCCGCCAAGGTAACGGTAAAGTGGTATGCCTAAACTAGCAGCTGCCGCACGAGCAACAGCCATAGAAACACCAAGAACTGCATTCGCTCCCAAGTTTCCATAGTTGTTCGTTCCGTCAAGTTGCTTCATTTCAGCATCGATTTGCGCTTGATTGAAAGGAGAGAGTCCAATAAGTACATCAGAGATTTGAGTGTTTACATTTTCAACTGCTTGTAAAACACCCTTGCCCATATATCTTGCTCCACCATCACGAAGCTCTAAAGCTTCACGCTTTCCTGTACTTGCACCTGAAGGAACAATTGCGCTTTGAATCGTTCCATCACTCAACTCTACAGTCGCTTTTACAGTTGGATTCCCACGTGAATCCATTACCTCTATTGCACTAACACTATCTATATACATTTATTCATCCGCCTCGTTAATTTCTAATGTATCCATGACCATAAGATTACTTACGCCCATCGCTACTTTGATTTTTTCTTCTATTTCACGAGCCAATTCTGGCTCTTCTTTAAATTTTGCTTTAACATTCTCGCGACCCTGTCCAAGCTTAACATCTTCATAAGAGAACCAAGCTCCACTTTTGTCAATGATGTCAAGTTTCACACCGTAATCAACAAGCTCACCCTCTTTAGAGATTCCTTCACCAAACATTATATCAAATTCAGCTTGACGGAATGGAGGAGCTACCTTGTTTTTAATAACCTTCGCTTTGACTCGGTTACCAATATTGTTTTCACCTTGTTTGAGTGATGCGATTCTTCTTACATCGATTCTCACTGAAGCGTAAAACTTAAGAGCATTTCCACCTGTTGTTGTTTCAGGTGAACCATAGCCCATCATTCCAATTTTCATACGAATCTGATTGATAAAGATAACCGTACAGTTCATTTTATGTAAAACGCCTGTTAATTTACGAAGTGCTTTTGACATAAGACGCGCTTGAACACCCACGTTTTGATCAGACATCTCACCTTCAATCTCAGACTTTGGAGTCAAAGCGGCAACTGAATCTATAACGATTAAGTCTATCGCACCACTTCTCGCAATTGTTTCAACAATGTCTAAAGCTTGCTCGCCATAATCTGGTTGAGATACAAGGAGGTTATCAATATCTACGCCAAGGTTTTTAGCATAAACAACATCCAAAGCATGCTCTGCATCTATAAACGCACAAACTCCGCCTGCTTTTTGACACTCTGCTGTAATCTGAAGTGCTAAAGTTGTTTTACCAGAACTTTCTGGTCCATAAATCTCTACAACTCTTCCCTGTGGAACACCACCTATGCCAAGTGCCAAGTCTAGCCCAAGAGAACCTGTGCTAATTGCTTGAATAGGAACAATGTCCTTGTCACCTAATCTCATTAAAGCACCTTTACCAAATGCCTTATCGATTTGTTTCATTGCTAAGTCTAATGATTTTTGTTTGTTTGCATCCATCTTGGGCTCACTTATTATTAAATTTAGACTTATTGTATGTCAATTTGAAGGACTCTGTTAAAAATCTTTCATTTTGTCATATTTTTCTACATTTCTTTCTTCTTTTTCTAAATGCTACACATTTATTAAGGCGGAATTTTATCCTTATTTGGTTAAAATCTAGTTTATGAAAAGAACTTTAATTGCACACTCACCTGACGCCGACGATATATTTATGTACTATGCTATAAAATTTGGTTGGGTAGATATGAAAAATACCCTCTTTGATAACATAGCTAAAGATATTCAGACTCTCAATGAAGATGCCCTTAATGGTGTTTATGACATAGTTGCCATAAGCTTTGCTCTCTATCCTCACATCAAAGAGGAGTATGCTCCCCTTCGTACCGCCGTTAGCTTTGGTGAAGGTTACGGTCCTAAGGTTATCAAGAAAAAAGGTGCAACACTCAAAAAAAACTTCAAAGTTGCCCTCAGTGGTGCACATACAACCAATGCTATGCTTTTTCGCATAAAATTTCCACATGCCAGAATCACTTACATGAATTTTCTAGATATTGAGCAGGCTGTTCTTGATGGCAAAGTGGATGCTGGTGTTTTAATACATGAATCTATTTTAACCTATAACAATGAACTTGAAGTGGAGATTGAGATGTGGGATATTTGGCAGGAACTCGCTGGTAAAGAGCTTCCTCTTCCTCTTGGAGGCATGGCTATTCGTCGCTCCATTCCACTCAACAAAGCCATAGAGTATGAAGCAACACTTACAAAAGCTGTTCAAGTAGCAAGAGACCATAAAGAGAGACTCTCTAAAATGCTCCTTGAGAGAGATTTGGTTCGTATAGATGCAGCGACACTTGATAAATATCTTGAACTCTATGCAAATGATGACTCTATTACACTAAGTGAGATACAATACAAAGCGATAAACAAACTCTTTGAAATAGGTTATAAAAATGGTTTTTATGACACAGAAGTTAAAGTAGAAGATTATCTCATCCCAACAGAGTATAAAGAGCTAAGGAATTCATAAATTATGGAAGCAAAACTTATAGCACTCGGAATCGAAACATTTAAAATTGCTCTTCTTCTCTCCCTGCCTGGGCTTTTAACTGGTATGTTCTTAGGTTTGGCAGTCAGTATTTTTCAGGCGACGACCCAAATAAATGAGATGACACTCTCCTTTATTCCAAAGATTATAGGTGTTGTTATCGTCATTATTCTTACTATGCCTTGGATGCTCAACTCCATGACTGACTTTTCAGTGAACGTTTTCAATATGATTCCTACTTTCGTGCAGTAATGAATTTTAAACAAGTAGACTTTTCAAAACTCTCTTCCATCAGAATAGGCTCTACATTTGACGTAACAATCTTGGAAGATTGTTCAGACTACAACAAAGTCTTCTATCTTCTTGGCGCATGCAATAACACTCTTATCGGCTCACAACCTCCCCCGCTTATGATGCTTAGTAAAAAATTTGATTACATAAAGCTAGAGGGGAACACTCTTAAAATAGGTGGAGCAACGCCATCAGGGAAGATAGCCTCTTTTTGCAAAAAACATGATATCGCAAATTTTGAATTTGTCTCGCATCTTCCAGGCAAGCTCGGCGGACTTGTATATATGAATGCAGGGCTAAAAGAGTACGAAATTTTTAACCATCTCATTTCTATTTCCACATGCCAAGAAGAGAGTCTCATTGAACTTAGCAAAGAAGAGATAGAGTACGGTTATAGATATACAAATATTGACTTCCCTGTTTTAGAAGCAAGCTTTGAAGTGGCATGTGGATTTGATGAAACAAAAGTAGAGATGTTTAAAAAAATGCGCTCGAACCAGCCAAATGGAGCTAGTGCAGGAAGCTGTTTTAAAAATCCTGTTGGAGATTATGCAGGCAGACTTATAGAAGCGGTTGGACTCAAAGGCAAAAGAGTTGGAGGCATGGAGTTTAGCAACCAACATGCAAACTTTTTAGTTAACTGTGAGAATGGCACTTTTGATGACGCACTTTTTTTAATTCAAGAGGCACAAAGAGAAGTTTATAAAGAGTTTAAAATCTGGCTTGAGTGTGAGATAGTTGTTTTAGATGAGAGGTTTATGGGTGAGAACTCACCCCTTTTAAATCCACACAGCAAATAATTTTTTGGCATGTGGAAATAGCGACTAGAAACGAAGCATTATACCTGCGTAAATACCTGCGAAATCAAGCTTCATAGCTTGACCCAACAACTCTGTTGTTTCAAATTTTTGAACTCTGTAACCTACTTCTATCGATGGTTGAATCAGAGGAGTAATATCAAGCGTATAATCTAACTTTGCTCTTACATCATAAACTGTATTTGTATCATAAGAGATATACTTTACATCTGTTTCTGCTGCTAATCCTGAAAAAGGCAACTGAAATCTTGCTCTTGCATATCCAAGTGGAATAGCAAATGAGTCTGTAGTTACAGCTAACGCCGTGTTTGAAGCTTCAATCACTTTTACGTCAAGACCGATGTCAAGTGTAATCCAACCAGTATTATCTAAAATATTATAGTAAGGGATTACATCGTATTGTGTAAGTTCAAGTTGCGTAGCTGTGTCAGCTGTAAGAACGCTTACATACTCTAGTCTCAAGTTTGGAATAACAGGAATCGGATGTTTCACCAATGCCCAAACGTAAGGTTTTGTATCTTGTGTTTTATCAGATACGCTCGAAGCGCTCATGTCACCTGTAGGTGTTTGTATCCAAGCACCAACACCAATTTCAGCTCTTGCTATGTCTGCACTTAAAGTTGTTGTCAAAGCAATTGCGAGTATAAGTAATATTTTTTTCATTCTAACTCCATTTTATAAATATAAGCGTTATTGTATCAAAGTGATGTAGTGTTTAACTTAAAAAGAGTGGTTTATGGGTGTTTCTCTCAGGGCAATTGCCCAGAGAGTTGAGGAGTATTTTAAAAAAGGAGTACTTAACTAACAGCAGCGATTGCAGCTTCGTAGTTAGGCTCTTCAGTAATTTCAGGAACGATTTCTTTATAAGTTACAATACCTTCTTCATTCATTGCGAAGATTGCTCTACAAGTAACACCTGCAAGAACAGAACCACCAAGAAGTACGCCATAAGCGTTTGCGAAATCTTTGTTTCTAAAGTCAGATGTAACAGTTAAGTTAGTGATACCTTCAGCTGAACAAAAACGACCAGCCGCAAATGGTAAGTCTAAAGAAACGATAACTGGCTTAACACCTGCTAAAGATGCAGCTTTTGCATTGAAGTTACGAGTTTCAGTAGCACAAACACCTGTGTCTAATGAAGGGACAACAATAATAAGTTGTTTATGTCCTTGCGCGCCACCAACAACAACGTCACCTAAACCATCTGAGTTTACAACTGTAACTTCAGGTGCTTTATCACCTACATTTACTTCATTTCCTAATAATTCTACGTCTGTACCTTTAAATTTTGTAGTTGCCATTTTCGGCTCCTTATTTTTGTTTAATTTATTGTAACAAAAGGAATGTTCATCTTTCGTAAAAGCATCTCTTTTATTTTGTAAGCGAAGTATAGGTTAAATCGGATAATATTTGTCTTAATTAGAAAATACTCTTTTTTGAACAAGACCTTTTTAAGATTAAAGAGAACTTCTCGGGGAGACATCCAAAGCATCAAGTCTGCTAAACATTTTTTTCTCATACATCTCAACTGCCACTCTGCCTATCATCGCTGCGTTGTCCGAGCAGTATTTCAACTCACTTAAAAGGAGTCCCGCACCATGTGGTTTTAAAAGCGCTTCAATCTGAGAACGAAGATAGAGGTTTGCACTTGCACCACCGACAATTGCAAAAGTTTTTGGAGAGTGTGTCTGAAAATATTTCTTGAGTTTATGAATGATATGCTCCGTTGCCACATGCTCAAACGAAGCTGCAATATCTGCATAGTTCCCTTTTTCCTCTTTTTCAACTGCAAGTCTAACGGCATTTTTGAGTCCCGAGTAAGAGAAAGCGAGCAGTGAGGATTGTTTGCCTTGAAGAGGGATAGTAAAGTGATACTTTTTTCTATCTCCATTTTTTGCAAGCTCTTGGATAAGCGGTCCGCCAGGATAACCAAGTCCCATCATCTTTGCCACCTTATCGAAGCTTTCACCGAAGCTGTCATCCATGCTTTTTGCAACCGTAGTAATCTCCGTTAAACTTTTTACTTCCATAACCTGAGTATGTCCACCTGAGACTAAAAGAACTGTAAGCGGAAAGTGTGCCTCTTTTTCTATAAACAAAGAGTAGATATGACCGATGAGATGATTTACTCCGATAAGAGGAATGCCCAGTGCAACCGCGACTGCTTTTGCCATAGTCACACCCTCTACAAGCGTTACCGCAAGACCTGGAGTCGAGGTAACCGCCACAGCTTTTAAATCTTTAAAATAGGGTTCACACTCTTGCAAGATTTTTGGCAAAGCTTCAGCATGAAGACGCGCGGCAAGCTCAGGAACAACACCGCCATACACAGAGTGTTCTAACTCTTGGGATATTTTTTTATGAAAGAGTAATCGGCATGTGGAAATCTCTGTAATAGCTATCGCGCTGTCATCGCAACTGCTCTCTATAGATAAAATCATTTGATACCTCTCACAAAAGCTCTAACCTCTTCATCAAGAGTAAAAACATCCTCAACACTTCTTGGCATGTGGAAATCTTTCTCATAGGCTTTGATGATGGTTTTACTGATGTCCATAAAACCTATCTCTTTGTTAATAAACTTCTCGATTGCCACTTCGTTTGCGGCATTTACAACCACGCCTTTGGCAGGATTTTTAAGCAAATCTTCTTTTATCTGCCAAATTGGGTATCGCTCTTGTGTTATCTCTCGAAACTCTAACGAGCCAACTTTGAGTAAATCCACATGCCCTAAAATGTTTTCACTCATTTTGCCATCTATTGCAAAAGCGATAGGCAGTTGCATGTTGGCATGTGCAAAGTGTGCTGTGGTAGAGCCGTCTTTGAAATCTATGAGTGCGTGAATGAGCGATTTTGTCTCAATAATTGCATCGTACTTGCCCTCGCCAAAGAGCCATCTTGCTTCTAGGAGTTCAAACATTTTGTTGACCATCGTCGCAGAGTCGATGGTTATTTTTTGTCCCATTGACCAATTCGGATGTTTTTGCGTGTCTGCTAAAGTCGCATCTTTTAGGCGTTTAATATCCCAGTCGCGAAATGCTCCACCGCTTGCGGTAATTATCATCTTCTCGACAGGACGATTTTGCATCAAATACCAAAGACCGAAATGTTCACTGTCGATAGGTTGGATTTTTGAAGTGTCTATAAATCTTCCACATGCCACGAGCGACTCTTTGTTTGCGAGTGCCACTCTTTTTCCACATGCCAAAGCTGTAAGTGTTGGGCGAAGACCTAAAAAGCCTACAAGTGCATTGACAACCAACTCGCTTGAAGCATCTTCTATCGCTTTTACAATCGCCTCTTGTCCATAAAGAACATTAGAATGATTTACTTTTAAAGCGTCCTCTTTGTCCGCTATAACCACAACTTTTGGCTGATGTATTGCAATCTGAGTGTTTAAAAGTTCTATATTTTTTCCAGCAACTAAAACCTCTACACGCATACCAAATCTTTGCGCTACCGCGAGTGTATTTACACCGATGGAGCCTGTTGAACCAAGGAGTATCAAAAAATTATACCAATCCTCTTAAGAGTACAAGCATCACAATTGCACCAAAGAGATAGCCATCTATGCGGTCAAGAGCGCCGCCATGTCCTGGAAGTAAATCTCCACTATCTTTGACTCCTGCAGCTCTTTTAAGAGAACTCTCAAACAAATCACCAAAAATAGAACTCGTGGCGACCATAAACGAGATTATGAAAGAGATATAAAAGTCAACAACCCACAAACCTACAAACGCACCGCCAATAGTTGCGACAACAATTCCGCCAACTACCCCTTCCATTGTTTTGTTGGGACTTGTTTCACAAAAAACTGTTTTGCCTATGCTCTTACCAACTGCGTATGCGCCCACGTCTGTCAGGGCAACCACAACCAAAAGCCACAAAAGAGACATAACGCCATACTCTTGATACATCGTTAAAATAAAAAGCATTCCCGCAGTCGGGTAAATAAAAGGGAAGAAATCTTTCCAGACCAAATCTTTGTTATAAGCTATCGCACTTGCATACGCAACACCTGCTAAAACAAAGAGGTCATCTCCATAAGGGTAGATTCCAGCTACAAGCCAGATACCTATAGCCATAAAGATGAGAGGGTCATTATCTATCTCAAAAAGGCGCAGAGCCTCTTTGAAGGCGATAAGATAAACAGCACCCAAAACAAGCCACATAACAAAAAAGTTATCTATAAATCCAACAAGCGAAACAGCAGCTAAAAGCCCCAATCCTGTTACTACTCTCTCTTGATGTTCCCCAAATAGAGCCATAATCTTTCCTAAAATACAATTTACAAAATTATATCTAATCAGACTTTAATATCTAACTTGTGCTTTGTAAAATCTATCTCTTCTTCCGTGTTATCGTCCTCGTCATCCTCGTGTTCTTCTTCTTTTTCATTTCTCGCACTCTCTTGATCAGCTTCATTTTTCTGATGCTCCCTGTCTGCATCCACTTTATGATTCTCTTCAGCTGGGCGAACTTCTAAGACCTTCTCCTCTTTCTCATTCGCAGCAGCCTGAGCCATGACATTTTGTAAATCGAAACGGTTATTCTGATTTCCGTGAGCCGTCGCAACACTCGCTGTCATCTGGTTTACGAAAATCGCATTTCCTACAGGACCGATTGCCATCTGCTTATTCCTTAATTTTATTTCATAAAATGAAGGGAACCTTTTCTTATTGGTCCCGTAAAGGAACAAGTCCCTTTACTCCGCTCGGACCGCTGTGGTCACTAAAGCTTCATTCTTACGAGGATTACCTAGTGTCTACCTCAATAGTTTTATACTTATTATACAGCACATTCGCCCCATGCTGTATAGTTACTTCTCTTCTAGGAGTATAATCGACCAAATACTTATCTTTTGCAGTTGTTGTAAAATCTACACAGAGCCTTGCCGCGCTCTCAATCACATTCGTGGGAACATTTTGCTTGTCCGTTGTCACTAAAACATGTGCAGAGGGGCAATCTTTCATGTGAATCCAGACATCTTTTGCTCTTGCATTCTCAAGGAGCTCGATATTTCCCTTCTCATTTTTCCCAAGCTGAACTTTATACCCCTCTATAAAAAAAGTCTCTATAGATTCATTCACTTTTATCTTCTTTGATTGCACTCTTTTTGGAAACAGAAGTGCTATTTTAGCGACATCTTTTGCCTCTTCAACCGTATGTATAAAGAGGAGAATATGCTCTATCTTTGCAGTTAAACTCTCCTTTTCTATATGCAGATGTTTTGCTTTTTGCTTGGACTTTTTACTTCTTGCAAAGAGAGAGTTTGCCATCATAGCAACACTCGGATACGCTTTTAAAAGCTCGATAGTAACGCTCTTCCCATCATAATCATCCAATTCAAAGACGCGTTTATAGGGTTGAATCGTATGCATATTTGAGAGAACTAAATTCCCTTGATGCTGAAACAACTCGGCATCTTCTATGAGACGTTGCTCCTCTTCGAGAGAGCTAGAGAGCTTTTGGAGTTTTTTGAGTTTTTTATTTAGCTGTGAGACTTTCTGCTTTTTTAAAGAGGAGAGTTTTTGCTCCTGCTCCTTTTCATACTGCGCATAGAGAAAACGCTCCACATCTTCTATGGGGTACTCTTTTGCGACAAAAGGTGCATTTGGAACCAAGAGGAGCTTCTGCCCAACCCTCACTTCACGAAAAGAGGAGAACAAATCCACATGCCGAAGTGCTTCAAGAACTATCTCCTCTTCATCAAGGAGAATAATGTTTGTATATTTCCCTGTAAACTCAATCTGCAAATAGCTTATCTCCTGCTTATATGCGGAGGCTACAGAAGTTTTTATACGTAAAATTTTGTCATCATTCAACAGCTCCATCGAGAGTATATTGGAGCGATTAAAGCGTTTGGATAGCAGCACATCAAAAGGGGCATTGTAAACTTTTGAACGCGGATAAGAGGGGCATTTAAAGATAGTAGAGTTCGAGCGTTGCATCTCAAAATAGACCTCCTCATCTCTATCAAACGCCACCTTCATGATAGTGTCTGAAACGCGATGGATAGCCGATATTTTTGTAAATTTTTGCAGATAGATGATGATTTGTTTAAGGTGAGATAGTTTCATAGAGGTTCCGATTTTAATATGTACACGATTGTATCATAATAAAAAACAATTCTAATATCGCTTGCATGTTCTATAATTTGGTGCGAAATCTCTTTTTTTACTCTCTTAGGTACAAACTATCAGCTTTCATTTTAAAAAAACAACCTTGTTACGTCCTGTCTGTTTTGCTTCGTAGAGGGCATCATCTACTCGTTTGAAAAAACTAAGTTTCGTATCACCCATCTGCATCATAGAAACCCCAAAACTTGCTGTTAAGTTACCCACTTCTTTGAAATTATGTGCTTCAATTTTCTCACGTAATGTCTCAGCTATTGTAAGGACACCCTCTCTTTGTGTGTTGGGACATATAATTAAAAATTCCTCTCCACCCCAGCGCCCTACCGTGTCACTATTGCGTAAGTTCTCTTTTAAAATCTTTGCGAACTCCTGAAGTACATTATCCCCAACCTGATGCCCATTCATATCATTAATCTTTTTAAAGTAGTCAATATCAATTAAAATTACTCCAAAATGATTGCTCTCGTAGCGCTCAAATTTATGTAGTTCATACTCAAAAACATTATCAAGTCCTAATCTGTTTGCGATACTGGTTAATCTATCGGTAACACTTAAATGCTCTAGTTCTTTATTGGCCTCTGTAAGCGCTTTTGTTCTCTCATCGATGAGTTTAGTTAACTCCTCTTTACTCTGACACATGAGTCCGATTTTTTCATCTTCTAAGAGTCTCAATCGGTATGCAAGGGCTAAAGAAAAAAGAAGAATCTCTAAAAATGAGCCTACGACGATACCATGTCTTGTCACTATATTGTATTCTAAGTAACCATCTGCCATGAGGGAAAGCATCGTGGTGGTTGCTAAGAAAGTGGTCTGTGCAATAAGATAAAAGAGTGCTATTTTATTTCCGCACAAATAACTTTTAAATCCTATATAGAGTAAAAATGGCAAAAGAAATGTGCCTAGTGCATTAATAATAACAAATGTTGTATGTGAATCAAACCATGAACAGATAGCTAAAATAAAATATAAATACGCAACATACCTTATCGCTTGATCTATTTTTGGAAATAATTTTTCTGTCTCTAAAATCCTTCGACTAAACAAAAGTAAAAATGCTATAAAAAAAGGTACAGATGAACCTAGCATGTAGGCTCTAAAGATACTACTACTTGTATCAAAAGGAGGGAACCCATTCATACTCATTTGCCAAGTAATAAAAGATGTTACATACAAAACATAGAGTAAATATGTACTGTCCCTACTATAGAAAAAGATAAAAAGATTGTAGAGTATCAATGCCAGCACAGCACCAAAGTAGAGGCTCAAAAATCTATCATGCTTTAATGTATATTCATTAAAAGAAGACTCATCCCTGATATGAAAAGAGGTATAGTTTGGGTATAAACTAAAGTGTCGTATATAAATCTCTTTTTGTTCACCTTTTTTTAGGTAAATAGGAAAGTTTAATTTTGTGGTTTCAACAACACCCTCTTTATTGTAACGCCCTATACCTTTTTCATAGGTAACTCTTTTTTCACCTTTAGAGATAATAGTAAAGTCCATTTCATGCGTCAAATGTTCTGTAGATTCAAAAATATATTTAAGACTCTTCTCTGTCTGATTTTGAAGTTTAAACTTATACCAATAATAGGAGTTTGAGTAGCCAGTGCTAATGCTGTTGGAGATAGGCACAAATGTTTTATCTTTGGTTTCATCTAATGTTAGTGAAGCTGTAGTGTCTTCATACATCTCTATTAGAAAGTCATCAAAAATTTGACCCTCTTTGGTAATTATCAACTCACTCGCGAATAAAAAACTAAAACTGAGAAGTAAAATAATTATAAATTTGTTCAAAAAGAGTCCTAAAAGTAATCTAAAAGTTTTTTAACTGGATTCTAACATATTTAAATGAAATATTTTATTTATAGAGTAATGAGAAGAGTATTGAAGTAAAAGGGAGCAGTAATCTAAAAAAACTCGCTACAATTTCAAAAAAATAAAAAAGAGATAGATGAAACTTCCTCGTGGTTTTGGTAGAAACTATTTTACCCTAAGTGCTATTACTGCTACTGTCAATCAAGTGAGCATCAACGCAAACACGTCAAGAGTGCAGAGTTTCCACATGCTGAGTTTTGAGGGTTCTGAGCTTGAAGCTGAGATAGAAGAGGATGAGCTTGCCCCCATTTGCCTGCCACAACTCTCTTCAAAACCATGCCATTGCAACTGTTACTTTTTTAAAAAAACACGTAAAATCCTCCTGCAACACCCCAATCAAAACTACTTTTTAAACTATTTTAAATCACTTAACAACTCTATATCTCCACCCTATTTCCACATTTTAGACGGGCGTTAAAAGGAAAGTGAACTGCTTCACTTCCCTTAGCCCTATCTCCATAGAATCTTTTTCGTATATGCTTAAGCATAGAAAATGATGGTTATTAAACTCAAACATATAAAAGGAAAAATATAAATGAAAAAAACAGTACAACTCTCCCTTATTTCAGTTGCTCTCATTAGTGCGCTTCACGCGCAAGAAGCGATAAAACTACAGACTATCAACATCACATCCACTGCTATTGCAACAGATGAGTTGCAATCCACCGATGCTGTTGAAGTCTACACCCAAGAGGATATAGAAAAAGCCCGCGTTCAAAATGTTTATGAGTTTTTAAATACACAAACCTCTGTTTTGAGTATGCCAAGTTATGGAAACCCATTTAGCCAGCTAATCGACATGCATGGATATGGAACGAGCAATGGAAACCAGAATGTGGTTATCAACCTCAATGGAAGAAAACTTAACAATATCGATGGCATACCACAACTTCTAAGTGCTCTCTCTCCAGCCTCTATAAGCTCTATTGAGATTATAAAATCAGGCGGTATTGTGAGCGGCGGTGATGGTGCCAATAGTGGCGTTATCAATATCACTACCAAAAAGAGTAACGATAAAGTTATCTCTCTTTATGGCGGAACAAATGGAGTTTTTGATGGCTCTTTTTACCTTGGGCACAGCGATGATAAACTCTCTGTATCAGCAAGCGGAGAGACACAAAAAAATGATGGTATCCGTACGATTGATGCAAGCGGAAACAAAGATGTAAGCAAACTCTCAACAGGTAGCTTAAGTGTGGCATATACACCTATACAAGCCTTAGAACTGAGAGTCGGGGCTTCTTCCGCTCGCGCAGATGTCATTTATGGCGGGACAATGAAAGAAGCGGAGTATAACGAAGACCCTTCACAACAGGGAACGGGGGCTTATGGTGCGAGTTCTGCTTCACATCTTCTTTTTGATACTGATGCACTGAGTGCGGGTCTTAGTTACTTTATCAATGAAGCATTTACGCTCAAAGTAGAGCTAAACAATGAGAAGAAAAAATCTGATTATGTTCCATCTTGGAGCGGTCCTTCCTATTATGACTACAGCTCTTTAAAAACATCACTTGATTATTTGAGTGAGACACTAGCTTTTACACTTGGTTTGGATGGTTTTAACGGAGATAGAAAAGCCTCTTCCAATACAACGAGCAAAAATAACAGAGCTGCCTTTGTAATGAGTGAGTTCTATCTTGGAAACTCTACACTCAAAGCGGGGTATCGTTTTGAAGATGTAAGTTACAGATACAAAGCCTCTGCGAGTGATTTGACACAAAGCAACTCCCTTCATGGTGCAGAGCTTGGATATAACTACGCTTTTGACAAGCAGAACTCTCTTTTTATAAACTACGCGCACTCTTATCAGGCACCTAACATTGATAACTTTTTCTCAACTGTTTATACGCCACCACTCTACACAGCCAGTACTGACTTCAATGCCTTTATAGAACCTATGCAGGCAAACTCTTTTACCCTTGGGTATAACAGTATAACTAACACTAACAAACTCAAAATTTCTGCGTACTATGTAGATTTGAAAAATGAAATTTATCTTCACAAGGCTTACGCTGGCGACTTTGGAACAAACACAAACTTGGACAAATCACATAAATATGGCCTTGATTTCTATGATAAATACCTCATCAACGATAGCTATAACCTTACACTCAACTATAACTATGTTCAAGCGATTATAGATGATGAGAAGAGAGGGAGTGATGATTTTTCAGGTAACACGCTTCCAGGTGTTTCAGATCATAACATCAAAGCCATCCTAAGTTATCTCCCAAATCCACATGCCACAATCTCACTGACACAGAGCTACCGTTCAGAAGCATACGCGGCTGATGATTTCAACAATAACTTTACGCAAAAACAAGCGGCGTATATGAGCACAGACCTCTCGGCGAGTTATGTAAAAGAGACGTGGGAAGTTTTCGCTAAAATCAACAATCTCTTCAACCAAAAAAATGGTTTATGGATTAAAGAGGATGCGATTTATCCTGTAAACTTTGAGACAACTGCGCTCTTTGGTTTTAAACTAAAATACTAAAAAAGTGAGCTCTAAAAGTAGTAGTTTAAAGTTGCTTTAGAGCTTGCCTCTTTTACTTTTTTATCATTGACATATCTCTCAAGATAGCTATACTCAAATCTGAGTTGTGTATTTTGAGAGAGCCTGAAACTCTGCACTGCATTTGCTAAAAACTGTGTTTCGCCCCTGTCGTAGAATCTTTGCGTGGCTTCTAGATTTGTACTCATAAAAGGGTACGTATCTATGACTATGCCAAGGCTCCCGCCAAGGGCGGATACGGCTCTGTTTTGCATATAAAAAAGAGGGTCAGCCATACAATAAACATAAGCAAACTCATTGCCCCAACTATATCCAAACCCGACACTTCCCATAAAATTTGTTTTCTCATCCAGCGAGTCTCTATCCCAGCCAAATTTTGTTCTCCATGAAAAACTATCAAAAAACTCAGACCTTTGTGCGATGGAGGCGATAGAGAGAATCGTCGCCTTTTCTACTTTAAGTTCATCTTGCGCATAAGAGAGGAGAATATCTCCAAACTCTATCTGTGTCCCGCGCAAAAAACCATAGTTGCTATCAAAGAGGTCATGATAGGCAGGACGAATGCCTAAAAAGCCTACCTCACTACTCTCTTGATAACCAAAGCCTGCAGTTGTTCTGATAGCGCGATGGCTATTGAGCGGATTTGGAGGGGTTTGAATATCAAGTCTTGCACCACTTCCTAGCGCTGCTCTAGCTTTAGAGAGTGCATGAAACATCTCCAAATACTCCTCTTTACTCATTTTGTTTCTACTAAATGCGTACTCTAAAAACTCTATGGAAGCCTCAAGAATGTACTGCTTTTGTTGTAGCGCTATCTGCCTGTTTTGCACTATATCTTCGAGTTTTAGACGAGAATGGATGAGCTCTTTTGGCATGTGGATATACTCTTCATCTATCAAACTCTCATATTTGAGAAGCGTAGTTCTTTTAGATGCTCTAAAAGTCGTATCTTTTATAATATTTTCCAGATGAGCGGCATGTACTGTCTCCATAGGGATAACCTGATAACTGAAATACTCTCTCAAATGCAGGGTTGGTCTAGCAAGTTCTAGAAGCCAGAGCATATTGTACGAGCAGTTCTCTGTAAAGAAGTAGTAGTAGGAGTGCGTTCCGTTAAGCTCCCAAATATGCTCTACCATTTTAAGAACTTCCGCCTCATTGAGGTTAAGGTTATACTCCCAAATATCTCTCTGCTCCGTATCTCTATACTCTTTGAGTTTATCATAATAGGGAAGAAGGGAGTATCTTCCAAAATAGCCCCCAAACAGACCTTTTATAGCAAACTCAACGGCATTAGACTCATCAGGATTTGCATCTGCGGCATAGTTGATAGCATAGGAGAGAAGTCTAGACTCATAGGCGGAGTTGATTCTTAAGAAAGTATGCCCGAACATGGAAGCGGGAGAGTTGATATGTGCGGCTGGAAAAACTAAAGTTGCTGATTTTGGGCTCAATCTTTTGAGTGTTGTGTCATATTCGTCGCAATGTACCGCGACAAAATCATCAATACCAAGCTGCTCTTTGAGCCAAGCTTTTCTAGCAGGAAATCTACATGCTGTGGAGTTGTCATCCAACCTCTCTTCATTAAAGAGTGCATCGAGTGTTGCGTGGAGTTCATTTTTTGGATTTGTCTTCCCATCTGTTGCGAGAAAAAAAGTACTGTCATCTATCTCACTCACATTATTTGTCGCGTGAAGAAGGAGTTGCCAATACCTCTGCTCTGAAAGCTTGAGGCTATCTGCATTCTCTTTATACTCTTGGCTTGAGGCTTCTAAAAAACAGATACAAAAAATGAGGGTAACTATGATTTTATTTAAAATGGAGATTTCCTGATTTGGCATGTGGAAAACTCAAACGAGAAAATCTCGCTAGAGTTTTTTTGGATTAAAGTGTTGTAGATGCGATGTTATCAAGAACATCGGACATTTGTACTTTTTGACTTGTATAGATGCTGTTGTAATTTGCTTGAAGCGCTGCAGAGAAAGTAGCTTTGTCTTCAACTTTTAAAAGTTCCGCTAAAGTATCGAGAGACTCGCCATGACCTACAGCTATCTCTTTTGCAAGAGTATCCATATTTGAAGCAACGAACTCTTGCGCTCTTTCATTCATAACCACTTTTGTTTTTTGACAGCCGAGAGTTCCTGAAGTAATACCAAAAGTTTGATTTCCTGAAGTACCGTTCGTTGTTGCTTGAAGCGCCAACATAATAGCTGTAGAATCATCTTTGATAATCATCGAACCAAGACCACAACCAGTTTGTGAGTTAACACCTGCCATTGCTGAGGTAGCTAAAGCTACAACTGCTGCTACGCTTATAAGAAGTTTTTTCAATTTAAATCCTTTAAAATTAAGATATAAGCATTCTATGCCTTTTAACCTTAAGCATTTATTGCGTTACATTTAAAAATTGTCAAACAAAACTATAAAAGGTATAATCACAGCCAAATCTTTGGCATGTGGAATAAAACCTATTGAAGTTAGAAAATGCTTTAGCTCCTAAGACCATAAACAAAATGATGTATGCTAAAATACAATATAAAATTCCCTACAAAGATAAATCATAATGTTTGAACAAACTTTTAAAAATATAGACGACCTACTCCACAAAGATGCAGGATGCGGGAGTGAGCTTGACTATGTCGAGCAGACCTCTTGGGTTTTGTTTTTAAAATACCTTGACGACTTAGAAAAAGACAAAGAAACGACGGCACAGCTTATCGGTAATGCGTACCAAACCATTATCGCACCCGAATTTCAGTGGAGTGTTTGGGCGGCTCCAAAACTTGAAAATGGCAAACTCGACCATGATGCTCTCAGCGGTGACGACCTCACTGATTTTGTAAACAACAAACTCTTTCCCTACTTTAAAAAATTCAAAGCAAATGCCGTGAGTGCCGACACCATCGAGTATAAAATCGGTGAAATATTCAGTGAACTAAAAAACAGAATCCAAAGCGGTTACAACTTACGGGAAGTTATAAACTACATAGATGAACTTCGCTTTAGAACGCATGCAGAAAAACATGAGATGAGCCACTTGTACGAGAGCAAAATCAAAAACATGGGAAATGCAGGGCGCAACGGTGGCGAATACTACACACCAAGAGCTCTCATAAAAACAGTCATAAAAGTTGTAAACCCAAAAATAGGCGAAACCATTTATGACGGTGCCGTAGGTTCTGCGGGCTTCTTGGTGGAAGCCTTTGAGTATCTCAAAAAAAGTAAAAAGCTTACAACCAACGACATAACAACTCTGCAAAAAAACACCTTTTACGGCAAAGAGAAAAAATCACTCGCCTACATCATCGGCATTATGAACATGATACTCCACGGCATCGAAGCACCAAACATCATTCACACAAATACCCTTGCCGAAAACATTGCAGACATTCAGGAGAAAGACCGCTACGATGTAGTTTTGGCAAACCCTCCTTTTGGTGGCAAAGAGCGTGCCGAAGTGCAACAAAACTTCCCCATAAAAACAGGCGAAACCGCATCTTTGTTTTTACAGCATTTCATCAAAATACTCAGAGCAGGCGGAAAAGCGGGAGTTGTTATAAAAAACACTTTTTTAAGCAACACCGACAACGCTTCGATTGCTTTGCGTCGTGAGTTACTCACATCATGCAACTTACACACGGTTTTAGATTTACCTGCGGGGACTTTTACAGGTGCAGGTGTAAAAACCGTCGTGCTCTTTTTTGACAAAGGCATGAGTACAAAAAAAGTGTGGTTTTACTCACTGAGCTTAGATAGAAACTTAGGAAAAACCAATCCGCTCAACGAAAAAGATTTGAGTGAGTTTGTGGAGCTTCAAAAAACACAAGCCGACAGTGCAAACTCTTGGACGCTAGACCTAAAAAACATCGACAAAACAACTTACGATTTATCTGCAAAAAATCCAAATATAGCTGAAGAGGCACCGCTCAGAGAACCGAGTGAGATTTTAAAAGCAATGGCAAAGCTAGATAAAGAGAGTGAAGCTATTCTCAAAACGATTAAAGAGCTGTTATGAACCAAGAGCAAAACATCATCATCTATAACACGGCAGACGGAAAAGCTTCCGTAGCACTTTATGCCAAAGACGGTATGGTTTGGATGAACCAAAGTCAGTTGGCAGAACTTTTTGCCACCTCTGTTCCAAACATAAGTATGCACATCTCAAAAGTCCTAAAAGATGGGGAATTAGAAGCCAATTCAGTTGTTAAGGATTACTTAACAACTGCCTCTGACGGTAAGAATTACAATGTAGCTTTTTACTCACTTGAGATGATTTTAGCCATCGGTTTTAAAGTACAAAGTAAACGAGGCATACAGTTTAGAATCTGGGCAAACAAAAACCTGAGCGAGTATATGGTCAAAGGTTTTGTGATGGATGATGAGAGGCTCAAAAATCCTGATGGAAGAACGGACTATTTTGATGAGCTTTTAGAACGAATTCGTGATATTCGCGCATCTGAAAAACGCTTCTATCAAAAGGTAAAAGATCTGTTTATGCTCAGCAGTGATTATGACAAAACAGACAAAGCAACGCACATGTTTTTTGCCGAAACTCAGAACAAACTTATCTATGCAGTGACCGACCAAACCGCCGCAGAACTCATACTCTCAAGAGCTTCCAAAGATGAGCCGAACATGGCACTCACATCTTTTAAAGGCTCTATTGTCCGTAAAGGGGATATAACCATAGCCAAGAACTATCTGAGTGCAGACGAGATAGACACGCTCAACCGTTTAGTCGTTATCTTTTTAGAAACAGCAGAACTAAGAGTAAAAAACAAGCAAGACATAACAATGAACTTTTGGAGAGAAAACATAGATAAAATGCTCGATTTTAACGACAAAAAAATCCTCAAAGGCAACGGCACAATTCCACATGCCGTAATGGAAGAAAAAGTAAGAGAGATTTACGCAGAGTTTGATGCAAAAAGAAAAATAGAAGAAGCCAAAGAAACCGACCTAAAAGAGCTTGAAGAGTTGAAAAATATTTTAGGTGCATCTCGTGGGTAGAGCTTTAAGAAAGGGGTGGGAAGTTAGGAAGCTTGGGGAAATTATTGAAATAAAGAATGGGAAAAATCAACAATTAGTATTATCCGAAAATGGCAAATATAAAATTATGGGTAGTGCAGGAAATGTAATGGGCTATGCAACTGATTATATTTGTGATGCAGGAACAACAATTATTGGACGAAAGGGTAATATTAGTAAACCAATTTATATTAATGAAAAATTTTGGAATGTAGATACAGCATTTGGACTTTATCCTAAAAACGAAAATGACATGGATAAAAGGTTTGTTTATTATCTATGCCTAGGTATTGATTTCAAAAGTATGAATAGAGGAACAACAATACCAAGTCTTGTCAAATCTGAACTTCAATCAATTCAAATTTTATTTCCAAAATCTTTAATAAAACAACAAAAAATAGTAGCCATTTTAGATGAGGCTTTTGGTGCGATAGAGAAGGCAAAAGAAAATGCCAAACGCAACCTTGCACATGCCAAAGAACTTTTTGAAAGCTATTTGCAAAGCGTGTTTGAGAATCCTACTATAGATTGGGAAATATGTAATCTTGAAAATCATATAAAATTGATTGATTATAGGGGTAGAACACCTGTAAAAACAGAAAGTGGAGTTAGATTAATAACGGCTAAAAATGTCAAAATTGGCTATCTACAATTAGAACCACAAGAGTTTATAGCTACTGATAATTATGAATCTTGGATGTCAAGAGGTATTCCAAATTTTGGTGATATAATTTTTACTACGGAAGCACCATTGGCTAATGTAGCACAAATTAACACAACTGAAAAATTAGCCTTTGCACAAAGAATAATTGTTATGCAACCAAATCCAAATAAAGTTAATCAAACATTTTTAAAATATCTTCTTTTGTCAAATCCGATTAGAACTAAAATATTGAGCAGTGGAACAGGTGCAACAGTTCTTGGAATAAAATCAAGTCTTTTGAAAAAAATAGAAATATATTTTCCAAAATCCATAATCGACCAACAAACAATAGTAAAAAAACTAGACACCCTCTCAGAACAAACCAAAAACCTAGAAAAAATCTACGAACAAAAAATCATAAACCTAGACGAACTCAAAAAATCAATCCTGCAAAAAGCTTTTAATGGAGAATTGATATGAGAGTAGTTCTCAAGTGTGATATAATATTTTATATAAAATTAAGGTAGTAAAGTATGCAAAGAAATTCGGTATTGCAGATTTTAGCAAAATACAAAAAAGAAAATTTTGATAAATATGGTATTGATGCACTTGGAATTTTTGGTTCGGTTGCAAGAGACGAAGCGACTTCTTCTAGCGATGTAGATATCTGCATCAAAACAAAAACTCCTGATATGTTTATGATAATTCACATCAAAGATGAACTCCAAACGCTTTTATCTGCTCCTGTTGATATTGTGAGAGTGAGAGATAAAATGAACGCATTTCTTAAAAAAAGAATCGAGAAGGATGCTATTTATGTATGATAAAGAGTTGGTCGTAGAGATACTTAGCCAAATATCAAATGCCGTAAGCGTCGCATTAAAAAGATTTGAAGTCGTGAATGATGCTTCCTACTTTACCGACACACCCGAGGGAATGGAAAAACTTGACAGCATCTGCATGGTTTTAATCGCCATCGGGGAGAGTTTAAAAAATATTGATAAAATCACAAACAAAAAACTTCTTTTAAAATATCCTCAAATCGATTGGAAAGCCGCTAAGGGAATGAGAGATATTATTTCTCACCACTACTTCGATATAGATGCAGCAGAGATTTACTTTGTTTGTGACACAAAGCTTGAAGAGTTGCAAAAAGTGATTAATCAAATGATAAACGAATTACAATAAATGAATGAGCATAAATATATAGAAGTTATTGGTATTTGGTATGATAATGCGCTGCGAGATATTAGAAAAAAAGATGATACTCCTTTACAGCCTGTATTTGAAGCTTTTACAAACTCTTTGGAATCAATCAATATTTTAAAAGAACAAAACTCATCTACTGAAAAAGGTAAAATTGTTATAAATCTTTTTCTGACAACAAAACTGCTTTCCGAACAAACAGGGCAATACGATTTTCAAAAAATTGAAATATCAGACATAGGAATTGGCTTTAATGATAAAGAGTTTGAAAGGTTCATAAATTTAAAAGACAATAGAAAAGGATACTCAAATAAAGGAACTGGTCGAATCCAATTTTTGCATACATTTGATACAACAGAATTTACAACTATCTACAATGATCCAAGTTCTAAAACAGGTTTTAAAAAACGAATATTTACACTTTCTAAGTCAACAGAATTTTTAACTCGAAATGCAATCATACGACTAGAGGAGGAAGAAGAGACGGAAGCTACTCATTCTTCTACCCAATTAGTTTTTAAAGATATATTATTAGAAAAAGATGCAATATACTTTTCAAACTTAACAACTGAAACTATCAAAGAAGATTTAATTTTTCATTATATGGCAAGATTCTGTGAAAATAGAAATTCATTACCACAAATTATTATCAGAAGAACGATAGACGATAAAATAGAGAATGAACTAGAAATTATTTCTGATGACATTCCGATTCCAGAAAAAGAACAGCTAATTGATATATATTACAGTCAATTCAATAACTCTAAAATTGAGCGTACATCAAATAAAGAGACTCTACATTTAAAAGCTTTTAAAATTTCTAAAGAAAAACTGGATAAAAATGCTCTTATTCTTATAAGTAAAGGGGAGATAGCAAAAGATATTAAACTATACAGTTTGCTTCCAAAAGATGCTATTGATGATAATCGATATTTATTTTTAGCTTCTGGCAAATACATAGATGATAGAGATAGTGATACAAGAGGTGATATAAACATTTCTACAAAAGAAGATTTTAAGAAAAAAAATATTGATTCACTATTTCATGATGAAGAAATCTTACTAGAGGATATTGAAGATAAAATCAACAATGTCATTGATAACTTGTATATAGAAATACAGCAAAAAAATGATGAAAAAATGAGAGGTATCCAAGAGCTTCAAAAAATGTTTTTGCTCGACCCTAAAATAATATCGTCTTTAAGAAAAAAGATAAATATCAATGACAGCGACTCTACAATCCTACGAAAAGTTTATGAGGTTGATGCTAAGATAAAAGCTGATGGCGATGCCAATATTAAGCAACAAATCAAAAAATTAGAAGAATTAAATACAACAGAAAAAGACTACAAAGCCAAGCTCAGTTTACAAGTTGATGAATTTGTCAAATTAATACCTATCCAAAACAGAACAGCCTTAACTCAATATGTTGCGAGGCGTAAACTTGTACTGGATTTATTTGATAAAATCCTTGAAAAACAGTTAGAAGAGTTAAAAAAAGGTGGAAGAATAGATGAAGATATAATGCACAATCTTATTTTTCAACAAAGTTCAGACAATCCAGAAAGTAGTGATTTATGGCTAATTGAAGAAACTTTCATTTATTTTAGAGGATTTTCAGAAAAACGCCTCTGTCAAATAGAAATTGATGGGGAAAAGATATTTAAAAAAGAATTTACAGAAGAAGAGAATAAATATTTAAATTCTCTAGGAGAAAAAAGACTTGATAAAAGACCTGATGTACTTCTTTTTCCACAAGAGGGGAAATGTATCATCATTGAATTTAAAGCTCCAGATGTTAATGTTTCCGAACATTTAAGTCAAGTGGATTTTTATGCAAATTTAATTAGAAATTATACAACTGATAAATTTCAAATTACAACATTCTACGGCTACCTAATAGGTGAAAATATAGAAGACAGAGATGTAAGAGGACGAGTAAGTAGGTTTGAACATTCATACCATTTTGACTACTGGTTTAGACCATCTGAAAATGTAATTGGGTTTGATGATAAAACAAATGGTTCAATTTATACAGAAGTAATAAAATATTCCACTCTTTTAAAACGAGCTAAACTAAGAAATAAAATTTTCATTGATAAACTAGAAGGACATTAACTAATGGAAAAGTCAATATCAGAAATGACTTCAAATAAACTAGTAATCTTTCAAAATAAAGAGATTCGTAGAGCTTGGCATGAAGATGAGTGGTATTACTCTTTGGTTGATATAGTTGAGGCATTAACCGATAGTGCCAATGCTACTGATTATCTCAAAAAAACCCGTAAAAGAGATGAAGAGCTTGGAAGCTACCTAGGGACAAATTGTCCCCAGGTAGAGATGTCAACGCAAACAGGGAAAAAAAGAAAAATTTTAGCAGGAAATACTAAAGATATTTTTCGCCTTATCCAATCCATCCCATCCAAAAAAGCGGAACCTTTTAAACAGTGGCTGGCTCAAGTCGGGCATGAACGAATCCAAGAGATAGAAGACCCAGAACTTGCACAAGAGCGGATGAAAACTCTTTATGAACAAAAAGGGTATCCTAAAGATTGGATAGACAAACGGCTCCGCGGAATCGCCATTCGCCAAAACCTTACAGATGAATGGAGGGAGAGAGGCATATCGGAACATCGTGATTTTGCGATTTTAACGGCTGAAATCTCAAAAGCCACCTTTGGAATGACTCCAAACGAATACAAAAATCACAAAAACTTACCGCAAAAATCAAATACAAATCTTCGTGACCACATGGACGATTTGGAACTTATCTTCTCCATGTTGGGTGAGAGAGTCACGACTGAAATCTCCAAAGAAGAAAAACCCGACACCTTTGACAAAAGCAAAAAGATAGCCTCAAGAGGCGGAAAAGTTGCTGGAGATGCAAGGGTACAAACAGAAAAAGAGCTAGGCAGACCCCTTAGCACACAAAAGAACTTTTTGCCAAAGAGTAATTTACTTGAACTGGATGAAGACAATGAATGAAATCATCTTAGAAAAAGCCTTTACAAGAGAGATGAGAGTAGTTTTCAATTGCGATATAATATTTTATATAAAACCAAGGTAAGAAAGCATGACAAAAGATTTAACTTCATCAACACTTAGCAGACAAAATATTTTAAATAATAATTATGCACTAGAGCAGATTGAGTCAAACTTATCTTTGGGCGGTATATATTGGCATGATGAAGCTCTCTTTACAAAGACGCAAGTTGCTGAAATTTTAGAGATAGATGAACGGACTATTGATAGATATTTAGAGAGCAATAAAGAAGAACTTAGTAAAAATGGCTATAGAATCCTAAAAGGTAAAGAGTTAAAAGATTTCAAAAATTATGTCGACGACATTGATGTCGTCGACATAGCTAAAGCTCCCTCTCTAGGGGTATTTTCTTTTAGAACAGTTTTAAATATTGCTATGCTTGTCACTGAAAGTGAAAAAGCAAAAGCCATAAGAAGTAAGATACTCGATATTGTCATAGATGTCATGGCTCAAAAATCAGGCGGACATACAAAATATATTAACCAAAGAGATGAAGCATATTTGCCCTCCGCTTATAAAGAGTATAGTTATAGAAAAGAGTTTACAGATGCACTTGACAACTATTTACAAGCCGATAAATGGAAGTACGGCAAATATACAAATAAAATATATGAAGTAATTTTTTTAGAGAATGCAGCTGAATATAAGAAAATATTGGATTTAAAAGAGAAAGATAAAATCAGAGAAACAATGTATGCCGAAGTGCTGAATGCCATCTCTAGTTTTGAACATGGGTTAGCGGTAGAGATGCAACAAGAGTTTGAGAGACTAGGCAGAAAGCTCACAACGACAGAGCTAGAGACTTTGATACAAAAAGCTTCACAAAATCCATATTTGTTGCCACATATAAGCGATGCCAGAGCCAAAATGGCTAGTCGTGATTTGTGTTTTAGAGATGCTCTGCATCATAAACTAGAGAGCTATATACAGTCTGTTCCTCAAGGGGATTTTGACAAATTTTTGGGAGAAACTAGCAAATCTTTGGAAGAGCGATTGTCAGACCCTGAAACTTTAGATGTCTTAAAAAGACTTAAAGACAGATAATGGAACTTCAAATATTCTATTTCGACACCAAACACGCTATTGAAGTTCATGATTGGATTATAGATAAGAGTGGCGGTTTGCACGGTTATAGAGAAATAGGACTTTTGGATAGTGCATTGGAGCATATACAAAACGATGACTATTATCCGACATTTGAAGAAAAATTAAAACATCTTGTCATTGCTGTCAATAAGTTTCACCCCTTTAGCGATGGAAACAAAAGATCAAGCTTGGTTTTGGGAGCCTACTTTTTAGAACTCAACGGTTATGACTACTGTGTCAATAAATTTATTTTAGAGATGGAAGAGATAGTTGTTTGGCTTGCCGAGGGGAAAATAAAAGATGATTTACTCTTTGATATTATAAAATCTATCATTGAAGATGATGAATTTAGTGAGTCTGTAAAACTGAGAATATTTGAAGCTGTTGGGGGATTTAGTGATTTGTAACAACAAAATATCTCATCAAGATTTAGGAAATAAAAATGAATGAATCAGAAACAAGAGCCGAACTTATAGACCCAAAACTCTTGGCATGTGGATGGGGCGTAGTTCCTGATTCTAAAGTGCTTCGAGAGCGAGATGTTTGTCGCATAACTGACGGGCGTATTCAAGTAGGCGGTGGAAGAGCTAAACCGCTCATCGCTGATTATATTTTGGTGTACAAAGGTGTAAAACTCGCTGTCATTGAAGCCAAAAGTGATGAGCTTGAAGTGAGTGAGGGCGTGGCACAAGCCAAACTTTACGCACAAAAACTACAACTTGAGACGACTTACTCTACAAACGGAAAAGAGATTTATAGTATTTGTCTCAAATCTGGCAGAGAAGAACTAGTAGAGAACTTTTTAACTCCCGTTGAACTTTGGGAAAAGACCTACTCCGACCAAAATGAGTGGAGAGACAGATTTAGCTCTGTACCCTACGAGAGCAAAAGCGGAACTTGGCAACCTCGTTACTATCAAGAGATAGCGGTCAAAAATACACTCGAAGCAGTAGCCAAAAACCAAAACCGCATTCTTCTTACTCTAGCAACAGGAACAGGAAAAACAGCCATAGCCTTTCAAATAGCATGGAAACTTTTTCACACACGCTGGAATCTCAAGCGAGATGGGCAAAGACGACCCAGAATCTTATTTTTGGCAGATAGAAACATTTTAGCCGACCAAGCCTTTAACTCCTTTTCTGCTTTTCCCGAAGATGCACTTGTTCGCATAAAACCAAAAGAGATAAAAAAAAGTAAAAAAGTTCCTACAAACGGAAGCATCTTTTTTACGATTTTTCAGTCATTTATGAGAGGGACAGATGAGAGCGGTGAGAGTGAACCCTACTTTGGTGCATATCCGCCAGACTATTTTGATTTTATCATCATCGATGAGTGCCATCGTGGCGGTGCGAACGATGAGGGAAATTGGAGAGCGATTTTGGAGTATTTTTCACCTGCGGTTCAGTTGGGCTTGACAGCCACACCAAAGAGAAAAGACAATGTCGATACTTACGCCTATTTTGGTGAACCGGTTTATGTTTACTCACTCAAAGAGGGAATTAATGACGGCTTTTTGACACCTTTTAAAGTGAAGCGAATTAAGACAACACTGGATGACTACATTTTTACCAGCGATGACAACATCATAGAGGGTGAAATCGAAGAGGGAAAACTCTATAAAGAGGAAGATTTTAACAAAATCATTGAGATAAAAGCCAGAGAAGAGAAGCGGGTAAGAATTTTTATGAATGAGGCAAATGAGAATGAAAAAACCATCATTTTTTGTGCCACGCAAGAACATGCAGCTCTCATTCGTGACATAGTAAACCAAAACAAAAAGCAGAGCAAAGATGCCAATTACTGCGTGAGAGTAACCGCAAATGACGGTGAAATAGGCGAACAGTTTTTGCGAGAGTTTCAAGACAATGAAAAACTCATCCCAACTGTTTTAAGCACTTCTCAAAAACTCTCAACGGGTGTTGATGCTAGAAATATTCGTAACATTGTTCTCCTGCGACCAGTAAAACAGATGATAGAGTTTAAACAGATAGTCGGGCGTGGAACAAGGTTATTTGATGGGAAAGAGTTTTTTACGATTTATGATTTTGTGGATGCGTATCAGCGATTTTTAGACCCTGAGTGGGATGGAGAGCCGATAGAAGCTGAACCAATTGAGCCTAAAAAACCAAAAGAAGAGAAAGAGCCGACTGAACCAAAAGAGCCAAAAGAAGCGCGTGAAAAAAAACAAAAAGTAAAAGTAAAACTCAAAAACGGCAAAGAGCTTGAAATAGAGCATATGATGAGCACCTCTTTTTGGAGCGCCGACGGCAAACCTATTTCTGCAGATGAATTTTTACAAAATCTCTTTGGGGAACTGCCAAAATTCTTTACAAGCGAAGAGGAGCTGAGAACACTTTGGAGTCATCCGCTTACACGAAAAACTCTGCTTGAAAAACTAGATGAGGCAGGCTTTGGTAAAGAGGAACTAAACACTCTTAAAAAACTTGTAAATGCAGAGCAAAGTGATTTGTTTGATGTTTTGGAGTATGTTTTTAACGGCGATGTAAAACCGATAAGCAGAGAGGCAAGAGTAAATGATGCCAAAACAACGATTTTAGCACTGCTTAACGAGAAACAAAAAGAGTTTATAGAGTTTGTACTGAGTCAGTACATAGAAACAGGCGTGGAAGAGCTCTCACAAGAAAAACTCCCTATTTTACTTACAAATAAATACCAGTCGTTAGAAGATGCGAAAGAGATTTTAGGTGATGTTGCAGGCATTAGTTCACTCTTCATAGAGTTTCAAAAATATCTTTATATGCAAAAAGCTGCCTAATGAAAAAATTAAAACTCGATATTCGCAACTTTATAAAATACAAATTTTTAAACTCTCTTTTTTTAGGGGTTTCTGTTGGGACTATTTTTACTATTTATGAACCTATTGAGCCCTCTGTTTACAGTCTTGGCGGGATTTTACTCGCTATGAGTATGCTTCTTGTGGCGAAGTTTTACTACAAGATTTTAAATATGCACTACTTCTACAAAATATCACTTCTTGTAGAGTTTGTGGCATTGGCGATGATTTTTTGGTTTTTGATTTTTTCCTATAGCTACATGAGTGCGCTCATTCTCTACACTGGGTATCAACTCACTTTTGCTTTTGGTTCCTACCTCATCCGAGCCGAGACTCTTTTTTTGAGGCGAGCTATCTTTTTAGAGAAGGTAGATGTTGCAAAACAGGTGGGCTATCTCGCTGGTATGCTCCTCTCTTTTAGCTTCTATAAAGTGCTTGAAAACTGGCTCCCTCTTTTAGATAAACAGGCGCAAGTCTACACAATCTACTTTTTACTCTTAAGTGTTCAACTGCTTATCATCTATTTTCTTCTCAAATCTTTTAGGCGAGAATCATGACTTATATACAATGGTTTGATGCACATGCGCTCAAACATAAAAAGATTATAGAAAAATTATTGGCACCCCAAGGGCATCTCCTCGCTAACGCTCAGGGCACATCTGGAAAAAGCAAAGAGGAGATTATTGAGTATTTCAGATTTGAAAACATGGTGAAGAGTGAACCTAACTTCTGCCTTTTATATGCAGAGAATAAAAAGTGCCATGATATAGCTTATCTAAGTTGCTACTTGTGTGCCTGCCCTCACTTTAGGTTTAATGACAAAGGGGTAAAAGAGGTTGAGAAAAAGATGCAAAAGAGTTTCTGCGCGATAGATTCAAAAGAGGGAGCACAGAGCATCTACGGCGATACCATCCACCAAGATTGCTCAAACTGCCACATTCCACATGCCAAAAGCTATGTGGAAAAAAACTTTGATTTAGATTGGAAAAGGATTATGCGTTACTCTATTGTAAATCCTGCACATTCGATATAACTCTATTTCTCCCACTCTCTTTAGCTTGATAGAGTAGCTCATCTGCCTCTTGGTAGAGTTTGTCACTCTCCTCAACTGAGTTTGCTTCTTTGATTACCAGACCAAAGGAGGCTGTGACATAATTGCTTGCACTGCTGTTTTTATGCTCGATATGTTCATTCTCTAGGTTTGCTCTTATGCGCTCTACAAAACGCTTCGCTTGTTCTGCGGTTTGTGTCCCTTTAAATAAAATTCCGAACTCTTCACCGCCAAGTCTAAAGCAGTAATCATCTGGTCTTAGTGTAGACGCTCGCATAACTTTTGCAAAACGCTTGAGTACCGCATCTCCTGCGTGATGTCCATAGGTGTCATTGTACTGCTTGAAAAAATCAACATCTAAAATCGCAAAACAGATATTTTGGTTCTCTCTTTTTGCACTGTTGATCATTTGTACAAACATTTCATTAAAATGTCTTCTGTTATAAAGTGAAGTAAGCGCATCTGTCACACTCATAAGTTCTAGTCTCTTCTCAACCTCTTTACGACGCGTTATCTCAGAAATGAGTCTTCTATTTGCAAACATGATGGCTGTAAGTATCACAAGAAAGATAAAACTAATGACCCCAATCCACTTGAAAAGAGTATAGTAATCCTCTCCTTGGTCATAGTTTACAGATATCCACTTGTTTAAAATTTCTTGATTTTTCTCTAGAGGAATCAAATGTATAGCCTTATTAAATATCTCTCTTAAGTATGGCTCATCATTTCTAGTTCCAACGCCTAGTCTCCATTTTTCATCAAACTTACCAGCAATTTTCAGTTGTCCTATGTAATCTTTTTGGATGTTATAGCCTGCTGAAGAGAGCGTATCTATAAAACAAAACAGCTCCCCATTTTTCACCTTTTCCAAACCCTCTTTTACGTTTTCAACATCTACTATTTGCATTTTTGGGTATTTTTCTCTTAAAATGTCTGCCAAAGCATAGTCCCGTACCATACCCATAGGCTTATCTTCTATTTTTGTGAGGTCTTCTATAAAGAGCGTATCAAGATTCGTGACTCCAACTACTGGAAGACTCAGATACGGCTCTGTAAAATCCATATAGCTCTCTCTATCTGGTGTACTCATAGCTAAAGAGAAAATATCGCATTTTCGCTCTTTGGCATACTCGATAGATTCTGTCCATGTTTTTGTGTTGACTAACTCAATAGGGGTCTGGATATATGCTGAAAAAAGTTTCATATACTCAGCACTCATGCCTACATGAACACCTTTTTCAATCCTCTCCAATGGCATCCAATCAGGGTCAACGCACATCTTAATAACTTTTTTGCTCTTAAGATACGCCCACTCTTGCTCTGTTAAAAACTCCCTACCCTCTTTTTTACTTTCTGGCATTTTAAAGACATACTCATCTATGAAGACTCTATTTTTTATCAAACCATGCTTCTCAAATACCTCAAGTGTATAGCGTATTCTCCCCTCATCTGTTGTGCCAATAGGAATCGTTTTCGATCGCATAACTTGCTCTATGGCATCTGCTTCATACCTTAGGTGCTTTAGCGATTTTTTTGGAGCATATCTCTTTTTTATAAGTTGTACTATCTCCTCTTTATGCTCTAGGGCATAAGCCCACCCTTTGAGACTGGCTTTTTTAAACTTCTCTACTCTTTTTGGATAGAGTTGCGCTTCTTTCGTACTTGTAAAAAGCATATCACCATAAAAATCAAACCCATAGTTTGCAGGGTCTATTATATTTATCTCTACCCCCGATTGTTGAAGATAAAAGGCTTCATTACTCAAATACCCAACAAAAGCATCCGTTTTTTTGTTTATGAGGTAGGTATAGTCTGTATCTTCTTTATTTTTGTAAATATTGGGATGGATATCTATATTTTTGAGCATTGCAAGAATAGAAAATCCATCTATCTGATTTTTATAAAAAGTTACATTTTTACTTTCTAACTTATAGGGGCTATCTAGTCCGCTACTTTTTAGAGTAATTAAAACGTTTGGGGAGTGCTGAAAGATTGGAGCGACAATAACAACGGGCTCTTTTTTTGCCTTATACAGAAGTAAAACCGAATCTGCGACACCATACTGGGCTTCATCATCTATGACTTGCTGGACATTATTTTTATCTAAATCCCTCTCTCGTATCTCCACATCAAGACCGACCTCTTTGTAAAAACCCTTCTCATGGGCGGCATAATAACCCGCAAACTGGAACTGATGGAGCCATTTTAGTTGTAGAACTACTTTTTCATCTGCTGATAGAGAGAGGAGCAGAAGAGATACGCTTAAAAGAATTTTTATCACATGTACTCGTTATATATAATTTTTTTCAGATTCTAGCTAAACTAGCTTACTTGTTGATAAAGCGATTTTTATAACTACATTTACGGCACAACTCTTCAGCTGCTTTTGAGTGCGCAAACCCCTCAAGGATAGCCTCGGCTCTTTGAGAGTGGAGTATCTCAGAGAGTCCGCTCTCATGCAGATTTCCAAGGTTTATAACTCCCTCTGCATCAAGACAACAAGGAACAACTCTGCCATCAGCGAGTATGCCGATGTGTGACTTTAGTCCATAACATGTGCCATCACTTTCATGAGAACTTTGCAGTGAGGGCCACTCAAAATAGCTATCAAAATTGAGAAGGATTTTTGGAGCAAGGCGGAAAGATTTTATCTTCTCTTTATAGATTTTCTCACCATCGAGTTTCACCTCAAAAAAACGCTCAAGTTTTTCAAAGAGACTCCTGTTAAACACAGCTTCTGAAAACTTCTCATCAAGGTTCCAAACCCTCAGGTTTATAAATGGTTTTGGGTAGTTTTGCAACTTATTTCCACATGCCAGAAAAACCCCCTCCATATACGCTTCAAAAGTGAGGTTGAGGGAGTTTTTATTGTAGCTGTTAAGCGAAATATTGAGCTGTCTGACCGCCTTATGGAACAAAACTTCAGGTGCTGTTTTTTGAAGATAGTAACCACTCGTTGTAAGCTCCACCTCAAACCCATATTTCTGCGCAAGGTCTAAATATTCAGCAAGATTGGAGAGTGTCAAGGGGTCGCCCATTAGATGAAAAGCAAGCGATTTTGTATAGGGATGAAGCTGCATTATCACCTTTTCAAAAAAGGGAAGCGACATTGTTTTTGTCGGTTGAAGTTTAGGCGGGCAGAAACTGCATGAGAGACCGCAGATATTTGTTATTTCAACATGAACGCGATGAAAATGCATAGTAGCTCTTTTATAAACAGGAATTGTGGGATTTTAGCATAAATATAAGCGACTATTTGGGTAAACTTTCACAAAAAGAGGTTATGATGAAAAGCATAAAAACATCCAATATTTTTACAAATATGCCCGATTCTCTACCCTCTGGAAAAGCTGATTTTTTATTGGCGCTCAGTGATGCAAAAGGCTCTTCTATCTCTGCTTGTTTAGACGCAGAGTATCTTATCAATGAAAAACTCTACTCAGCGGAACATTTTATACAGGAGCCCTCGCCTGTAGTTGTCACCCGAGCCATTCACAATCTTCATCCCTTTGCCTCTCTTGAGATTTTAAACCTTGGGATGGAGAGGCTTCCTCAACATTCCACGTGTGCCCTGAGCGTTAGCGAGGAAATGCCCTTGGGGTGCCAAAATTTCAACATCTCCCCCTCAGAAAAACTAGATGCAAGGGCTATATTTACCAAAGGAGCAGATGCAGGCAGACGCTATGAGCTTAAAGGAAACTACCTTATCTTAGCGCAGAGCACGAACACTCCAAACACAGAGATAGAAGCGATGCTCTTAGCTTTAGGCTATGCCTGCAACAAGGGTGCTTCTAAGGCAAACCACAGTAATTTAGACTCTCTAAGCGAAGAGATGAGCAGTTTTGAGAAGCTCTCTCTTTTGGGTGAGCGAACCCTTCTCTTCTACGCTGGTTTTATCCTTGAAGCATCGAGAAGATTTCATGTTGTTTTAGCAGGTGGATTTGAGATGGCGGCGTGTTTGCTAGTCGCGGACAAACTAAGAGAGGATATTTTTATGCGGGTAAAAAGTGATAATATCACACTTGCTACCACCCGTTGGGCTCTTGAAGATAAAAACAGCGATATAAGGGCATATCTCTCTGAGTTAAGTTATATTCCACATGCCATCTTTACAGATTTCTCATTCAAAAGCAGTGAAATAACAACTCTACATCAATATGACAAGGGAAAAGTGCAGGAGAGTGCAGGCGTGGGAGCGGCACTCGCTTATGCCTCTCAAAATCAGCTCTCAACACAAAGCGTAATAGAACAAATAGAATATTTAATCTACACAATGTAATAATCAAGTCTACTTTGCTATAATAATCCAACAAAACTAGACCCATAGGAAGAAGTATGTTCAACACAGTAAAAACAAAAGTGATTTTTTCTCTTGCCGTAATCAGTATTCTTGGTATGATTGGAGGAATGACTTATCTCTCATCCACACTCCAGAATATATCAAAAAAGACAACAAAACAGTCATTAGACATGCTAAGTGAATCCGTTTTTCAATCACTTAGGGGAAGTATGTTCGCGGGGGATCCCGTTATTGTTAAAAAAGCACTTGATGCGGCTAGTAGTATAGATGGTATAGAATCTCTGCATGTTTCAAAGTCAAAAAATATTATTGACATCTACGCACCTGCTGAAAAGTTTACAGATGATCTTCTTATCCAAGGTGTATTTCAAACAGCGCAAAGACAAGTAATTGAAACGCAAGAGAACAACCACCATACAATCCGTATGCTTCGCCCTCTCATAGCAAAAACGGAGTGTTTTGCCTGCCATTACACTTCTAAAGAGGGTGATGTTTTAGGTGTTATGGATTTAGTTATCTCCCTTGACAAAGATGATGCATATATCAAAGAGACAGAGTTAACACTTTTTGTCACTTTGATTATTGTGGGCATACTCTTTGCGGTTATGGCAACCATCTTTTTTATAAAAGAGATTTTCAATCCACTCAAAACGCTTAAGACACGTATTTCTGAACTTGTAAGTGGAGATAAAGATCTCACGAAGCGTCTTGATGATAAAAACGGGAATGAGTTTGGAGATGCAGCCAAAGAGGTCAATAACTTTATTAGTATGATTCAAGAGACTGTTACTGATGTAAAGAGCCTTGGAACACAAAACTCTCAAATCGCTACTGAAGTTGAACTCTCTAGTCGCGTTATTACTCAAGGCACCTCAAAAGAGCAAGAGATAGTGCAGCAAACCATTCTAAAAAGTGAGAGTATAAAAAGTTTACTTGAGCAGAGCATTATCACTGCAACAGAGACACAGCAGAATGTACAACAGGCAAATGATGATTTAAATATTGCCAAAGTATCCCTTGAGCATTTAAGCAATGAGGTGCACTCTTTTGTAGAAACTGAAGATGAACTCTCCAATGAACTTACAGGACTTAAAACAAACGCAGACCAAGTTAAATCTGTTCTTAACGTTATCAAAGATATTGCAGAACAGACAAACCTCTTGGCCCTTAATGCTGCCATAGAAGCGGCACGCGCTGGCGAGCATGGGAGAGGCTTTGCGGTTGTTGCGGATGAGGTTCGTAAACTTGCAGAGAGAACACAGAAAAGTTTAACAGAGATAGAGATAAGTGTAAGTACTATTGTTCAATCTATCAATGACGTAAGTGACAAGATGCATAGAAATACGCAAAAGATTGAGAACCTTATAGATATCTCCAATGAAGTCAAAGATAAAATTGACACAACTTCTGGAGCGATAGATATTTCAAGTAGAGTAGCGATTGAGGCAAAAGATGACAGTCTTAAAATGTCATCCAACATTCAAGAGATTATCCAAGATGTTGCAAACATTGAGAGTATATCCAACGCAAACGGAAAGAGTGCACAAAGCATAGCTTCAGATATGCAAAGATTAGTGTACGTTGCACAATCACTTCACGCAACAATCAACGAGTTTAAAAGCTAATACTTTGGCATGTGGAAATTCCACATGCCAAATATCTTAACCGTGTCGAATCTTTCTACGACTACTTCTTCCCGTATAATTCTTTTTAAAACATGCCTGACAAATACTATATTTTGAATTGAGTGGTAAAGGTATATGGCAGATTCTGCACTTGGCTACAAACTGGCTCTGTTGCAGAGACTCTTCAATAAACCTATTTAAAACAGCTCTTGAGGTACGCGCTTTTTCTGTATCGACAAAATATTCACCAAACCTATAACTAAGCCATAAGTAAAGAGATATCTCCTTTACCATATCTTCTGCCCGCAAAAGGTCATCCGTTGTTTGCGCGAAATTTCCTACCAAAGCAGGCGGAGTGTATCGCACTGGCACTTTTTTCTCGAGTGCCAAGATATAACTCTCATACGCCGCGATAATGTAAGGGGACTTCAGCGTAAGTGGTGCACAAGCAAGATGGTATTTCATCGCTATATCTAAATCAAAATTATCCACAATGACCGCGGCTTCAAGCATGTCATCTAAGTTCGATGCATGAAATGGACCATTAAACTCCATGTTGTCAACAAAAAACTTGAGTATCTCTTTAAGCGAACTCTCTTCAAGAATGCTTCCCACGAGTTTTATATGCTCGAGATTTGCCATGACACGAAACGGCACGGTAATCGTCTTCGCCTCTTTATGAAAGTTTCGCTTGACAATATTTAAAACTTCTTTATTTAAAGCTCCAACAAATCCCTCTTCATGCAGTCCATATCGCCCTGCTCTTCCTGCTATTTGATGGATTTCACTTGCTTGGAGTGTTCTCTGTGTCACCCCATCAAACTTCTCAGCCTTAGAAAAGAGAATCGTCTTAATAGGAAGGTTCATCCCCATCGCTATAGCATCCGTTGCAATAAGAATCTGTGTCTCACCCTCTCTAAATCGTCTCGCCTCTTCGCGTCGCACTTCAGGAGAGAGGTTTCCATACACAACACTTACATTGAAAAATCGAGAAAAGTTTTGTTTGAGCTTTAGAACATCTCTTCTACTAAAAGCGATAATCGCTGTTCCCGCTTCTACCTCGGATACCTCTGTAGGCTCTACTAAAAGTGTGAGTGGATTCATTCTCTCAAACTCGATAATCTCAAGCTCTTCGCCAAGATATTCTGCTAAAGCCACAATCGCCTCTTTTGCATTTGGAGAGCCCGTCATAATAATCTCTTTAGCAGGTGCTCCGATAATCGCATTTGCCCATGCCCAGCCACGGTCTCTGTCATCAATCATCTGAACCTCATCAATAACACAGACATCTACATCCACTTCAAAGTTGAGCATCTCAATCGTCGAACTAATATGTGTAGCCTCTTCATCTAAAATCTGCTCTTCACCTGTAATCAAAGAGGAGTCAATCCCGTTAGCCTTTAAAGTCTCATACCCCTCTAGGGCAAGAAGTCTCAGCGGTGCAAGATAGTAGCCCGTATCTGCTTCTTGAAGTTTTTGCATCGCTCTGTAGGTTTTTCCGCTGTTCGTAGGTCCAATGTGCAGGATGAGTTTTCTTCTCATCTCCCGTGCCATAGGGAAAAGATTTTTAAAGTCTCTTATCGTCCTTGCTAAAAGTGCTTGACGTTGCTTTTTTACTACCTGTTCATGGATATTGTAGATAAAGATACGAGAGGTTTTTCGTTCAATTTTTGGAGTTATCACTAGAGATTTACCCATCAACTCTACAAAAAATTCATACACTTTTTGATGGAGTTCCTCTTGGCTCCAATGAAGCAGAGTCGCATAGGTTCCGCACTCTTTTACCAGCATCTCTAAATCTTCTAAAAACTTCTCTTCATGCTCTTGCTTACTTTTGAGTACAACGGCATCAAAATCAAAATCGTTACAGAGCCAGATATCTTCAAGGAGCGCATTGAGTTCTATATGTAACTCCAGAGTATATGGCAGGGATATCTCTGAAAAAGGGAGTTTGCAACGCTCGTTCATACTTAGGAGAATCTCTTCATTATGCACTTCTAGCTCTCTCACATCTAGTTTCGCATGAAGAATACTTTTTAATAACTCAGGCTTCAAGAGTGGATATTTTAACTTCGTTTTTGGTGGAGATGTGCGTAGTGCAGAGAGTATCTCTTTATCTGTTAAATAGGCATGTGGAATTTTCAAATTTTTTAAAAAAGTATTAATACTCTCTTGTTTTGCGGCAGTTGCCAAAGCTTTATCTTCTGATATTTTAGCAACTATCTCTTCTATACTACTGTCTTGAAGATACTCATAACTATATGGATTTGTATTGAGCGTGAGAATCTTGTGGAACTTCTGATCAAAGAGTTCATATTTTAAAGAGGCATTAAACTCCAAAGAGTCATCTAAATCAAACACTCCATCTAAAGCTTTTTGCAAGGCACTCTTTTTTAAATCATAACGGATATGTCTCAGTTTTGCTTCCATCTTTTCTATGGTTATCTTCTTACTTCTCACATCCATAAAGGCATCAAAAAGAAGTGCGGCTTCTTCTGCATTGGCATCAAGCTCTTGGAGTAACTCCTCTATCTTATGACTTCTATCGAGATTTGGCTCTTTTGGAGTATTGGAGCTGTAAACCGCCCCATTTTCTTGAAAAAAGTTGAGTATGTCCTGACGGACAGTACCATCAGATTCGGACCATAGCATTCGGATTGTTTTAAGAAGTATCTTTTTGTTGTGTTCAACATCATAGATACCTAAGGTGTGAAAAAGTTCACTTAATGTCTCTACACTGACTCTTTCAATGCCTACATCAAAAGGGTCTTCATCAAAATATTTTTTTATTCTGGTATTGATTTTTGTATTTTTTTTATGTTTCTTTGCCATATGTTATTGTAACTAAAAAGTAAAAAAAGCAACTTTTATTTAAGTTCAGGGTGGCTACAATATTTTTAACTATTAGACCTCAAGGAGACTCTGTAAGCCTCCCTAAAAACAGTACCACTTAGAACGGAATAATTCTGATAAAATAAATCAGGAGTATTCATGCGAAGAAGTAAGTTTAGCGAGAA
>PETN01000023.1 GCA_002781365.1 Sulfurimonas sp. CG01_land_8_20_14_3_00_36_23 | reverse complement strand
TGGCATGTGGAACTTCTGTTTTTACTTCTGTTTTAAGTGCTACTTCTTTTTCTTTGGCATGTGGAATTTCTGCTTTTACTTCTGTTTTAAGTGCTACTTCTTTGGCATGTGGAATTTCTGCTTTTACTTCTGTTTTTACCTCTGCTTTAAAAGCTGCTTCTTTAGCATGTGGAACTTCAGCTTTGAGGTCTGCTTTAAGAGGTGTTTTCTTCGCTTGAACTTCTTCAACACTGATTTTATAAATATCGATGCCTACTTTTTTAGCTAATTCCACCAATCCCTTTAAGGTTTTGGGCAAATCTTTGATTTGTGACTTTTTATAATCCACACTTTCAAGTATCTGCGATTTTAAATAATTTTTGGCATCTTTGACTAAAACTTTCATCTCTTGAACACTAAGAGTTTGTGCGAACTTAGGATTTAACTCTAAGAGCTCTTTTGTTTCACTTTTCTCAATCTTCTCATTTTTTAAGAGAGAGAGGAGTGCATCACTTTTAGAAACTGTTTTTACGCTTTTTGTCTCATTTTTTGTAGTTGAGAGATCTAATACTAAAGCACCATTTTGGATAACTTTAGCATCTTTTTTCTCACTTGCCCCTCTTAAAAGGTCTGAAAAGGATGAAGTTGTCTTCTTTTGTGTCGAGGACAAATTCAGAGGTGATGACGAGCTTTTGTCTGATTTTACATCTACTGAAATCATTTTATTCTCCTAAATACCTACTTAAAATATTCATGGTTTTTTAGAAAACTAGCATTATGTATTCCATTATTTGTAAATGTCTAAGAAATTAGCTCAAATATTATTCTCTAAATGCCGATATAGCAGCATGAAAAAAATATTTTTATTACTCTTACTGGCTTTAGTGATTTTTGGGGCGGAAAGTGAGGGGGAGCACTGTAGTGATTTGTCTGCTTTTGAAAAAAAAGTGAGCCTCTTAAATGAAGAAGCCTCGAAAAATCCACAAATAACATGCAGAATCGTATGTGATAAGAAGATCTATAAAGAGCAAAAGATAGCAGAAGCTATCTCTTTTTATAAAAATTCAAAAGAGTATGGATTTGTAAAATAGCCTAGTCTAAATAGGCTAAATCTTTTTTGTGGAAAGTTTTCACGCTGTTTTGCAATGTCTCGGTGAGTTCCTCTTCGCTCTCTCCATCTACGGGATAACTCACCAGAAAAGATTTTAAAAATGTATCAAAAAATTTATCAAAGTGTTTTTTTACAATCTCTGCTCCATATTTATCCGTATAAGGGAGAACAAAAAAGTAGTCTCCTCCAAAATTGACAATGGAATCGGATGTTCTAAGTATCTCACCCAAAGCTTCCTCAATCACGTCTTTTGAAACTCCGGAGAAATCACAATAAAGAAGAGTGAAACTCTCAGCTCGATTCTCATCGAGTCTCTGTGCTATCCCTATGCTTAATCTTAGTAGTTGTTTGTAATCTTCAAATGCAAAATGTACGCCTGCCATAAAAGCCCCTTTGTTAGAGTAATGTTAGTATAACTAAAATTTCTACAAAATATTAAAACACAAGAGTAACAGAGAGCTCAATCTCTCGCTGTTACCAGTTCACCTTGTTTTAATTTTGCAATCTTGCCGCGATACAGGCGAATATAAAAAGCTTTTTCCTCAAAAGAGACAGAACTCTGCATATTTATCTTCTTTAGCTTTCTCTCGTAATGCTTCGATAAGAAAGCTATCAGCTCCGCACGAAGCGCTTTCTCATCTTTAAGCGCTACAATAGTCTCATCTACTAAAATCGCCATAAGTGTCGGAGCTTCTCGGTTGCCTTGGATTGCCATTGCAAACTCTTGTGAGTGAAATTGCAGAAGAGATGGGTCAAGAGCATCTAATATCTGGTCGATTAAATGAGGATGTTCCAAAACTGTTTTAATAAGACTCAACTCCCACATATCTCTATGAGAATTTTTTTGAATGAGTGGATTGTTTTGGTTTGTTTGTGGTTTGTTTGTTAGTCGAACAAAAGAGGGGCTTATCCCTAAGCGTGATGCCAAGTAGGGTTTATACTCCTCTTGAAGCATTGCTGAAAGAGTTTTGAGATAGGCTATGCCCTCATGCATAGCTGTCTCTTTTGCTTTTGGATCGGAGAGGTTGTAAAGAGAGAGTGTCTCATCTATGACAAACTCGATAAAAGGTTTTGGTTTTCTAAACATATCTGAGAGCTCTTCAATCGCACCTTTTTGCACCATATCAGCAGGGTCTTGTCCCCCCTCAAAAATAACAACACCGCCATTAAAACCAGAAGCACTCAAAAGTTTAGCCGCTTTAAGCGCTGCTGCACGGCCTGCTCCATCACCATCATACGCCATAATAACTTTTGCCTCGCCCTTTCTTAAAAGAGGGAGATGTTCCACCGTCAGTGCCGTTCCCAGAGTTGCAACAGCATTTGTAAAACCTGCTTGATGCAGCATGACAACATCAAGATACCCTTCGGTAATGATAATCTCATGTTTTTTGTAAATATCATGCTTTGCGTGATGGTATGCATAGAAAAGTCTAGATTTATTAAAGAACTTTGTTTCAGGAGAGTTGATATATTTGGCTTGATGACCAGTAATAGTACGTCCACCAAAACCTACCACAGTTCCATTTGCAGAGTGGATGGGAAAGGTAATTCTCTCTATAAATCTTGCGTAAGTTGTTCTATTCTCTTCATTGTAACCAACGACACCCATATCCACTGCTTCGGACATATTAAGCATTTGGGATTTTATGTAGTTTATCGTAGCGTTTGAGTCAGGGGCATAACCAATACCAAACTTTTCAACACTGCTCTCATAGATGCCACGCTCTTTGATATAAGAGAGTGCACTCGGCTTTGAAGTGAGAAGACCTTGATACCACTCACTCACTTTTTCCATAAGTTGTGAGCGGGGTTTGTTATCTTTGTTATCTGTATAAGAGAGCGAAAAGTTGTAAGAGGAAGCGAGTTTTTCAAGTGCTTCTGGGTAGTTTAACTTTTCATACTCCATAACAAACTTAACACTGTCACCCCCAGCGCCACATCCAAAACAGTGATAAATCTGTTTGGAGGGACTCACAACAAATGAGCCTGTTTTTTCATCATGGAAGGGACATGGTGCCTTGAAGTTTGCTCCAGCTTTTTTCAGTTCTATATACGAACCTACAACATCAACAACATCAAGTCGTGCTTTTAAAGCTTCTATGGAGTCTTGGGTAATCATAGAGAAATTATATCTTGAAGTGGTTTAAAACCAAATGTGCGGCTACGCTTTGTAAATAGATAAATTCATGCTATACTTCCGCTTCGAAAAATTTTAAAGAAAGTGGGTGATGTGATATGCCTGGTATTATACTTCGTCATGATGATAGTTTTGATGCATCTTACCGCCGTTTCAAAAAGCAGACTGACCGTAATTTAATCGTTACTGAAGCTCGTGCTCGCCGTTTCCACGAAACAGCAACTGAAAAGCTTAAGAAATTCAAAATTGCTTCTCGCAAGAAAATGCTTAAACGTCTTTATATGATGAGACGTTACGAATCACGCCTATAAGCACTAGCCTTCGGGCTAGCGTTTATCCTCTCAAAAACAACTTCCACACTCAAAAATCAAAATTTAGTTATATCTTTCCATACATTTCATTATAAAAACTTAGTGCATGTCTATCACTCATCGAAGCGATATAATCCGCAATGACCCTATGCTTGTTTCTTCCATCAAGCTGTTTGAGATAGAACTCAGGGAGCATTTTTTCCTCTTCCATAAGTCCATGGTAAAGTCCCTTAATCGCTTGTTTTCCTGCATACATTTTTATAACTATCTTTTTATGCTGATAGAGTTTAGTAAAAAGTATTTTCTTTAACTTTTTGATTTTGGTCTCTAACTCTGGTTCAAAACCTATAGGAATTTGAGTTTTACTATCGAGTGTAGCACTTAATACCTCATCAACTTCTACGCGGCTTTTTGAATACTCTAAAAGAGAGTAAACTAGATGATTTATCAGATGGGAACTAAAACGATAACGGAACATCTCATCCTCTTCTTGCCCTATCCCCTCTTTTGAAACTTTCTCTAAAATTTCACAAATAAGTTCACTCTCTTTAAGATCTTCAAAACTTAAAAGTCCAGAGTTTACCCCATCATCAATATCATGACTTATGTAAGCAATTTCATCCGCACGGTCAACGACCATTGCCTCTATGGAGGGGTGCGTGTCGAGATTAAACTGTTCATGGATGAGAGGAGGTAAGAAACTTTTTTTATAGGGGTAAGAGTGCTTTAAAATTCCCTCAAGAGTTGCAAAAGTAAGATTAAGACCATTAAAAGCTTTGTATCTTTTTTCTAAAAGAGAGACAACTCTATAGCTCTGAAAGTTATGCTCAAAACCATACTTGAAGCCATCTGCTTTAAGGCACTCATCTAAGGTGTCGCCACCAACATGCCCAAAAGGAGTATGTCCTAAATCATGCGCTAATGCGATAGCCTCTGAGAGAGACTCATTTAAGCCAAGCGTAGAGGTTATAGAGCGTGCAATCTGAGAGACCTCTATAGAGTGTGTGAGACGGGTTCTAAAAAAATCACCCTCTTGGTTTAAAAATACCTGTGTCTTATACTCAAGTTTTCTAAAACTTCCAGAGTGAATAATTCTATCTCTATCCCTTGCGTAAGGGTTTCTAAAATCTTTATCTATTGCATAAAATCTATTTTCTGGTTTCATCCCTATCCCTTGATAACTTTATTTCGCCCTGCTTCTTTAGCCTTGTAAAGTGCATTATCAGCTCTTTTCATAACAGCGAATGGGTCTTTGTCTTTTGGAGTATTTTGAACAACTCCAGCAGAAATATTTATATAGATAGTTTTAAAACTATTTTTATTTCTGACACTAAATGGACTTTTTGAGATTGTGTCTCTTAATATATCTGTGTGCAGATAGGCATCATCGATACCTTTGGATGGAAAAAGCAGAACAAATTCTTCTCCGCCATACCTGTACGCTTTACCGCCACCACTAACCTGCGCTAGTTTGCTTGCAACCATTTTAAGAACCTCATCACCAGTATCATGTCCATACGTATCATTAAACTTTTTGAAAAAATCTATGTCAATCATAGCAAGACAATATTTCATTCCCAGTTTTGCCATATCTTCTACAAGAGCCCTTCTTCCCGGTAATGCTGTGAGTTCATCATAAAAAGCAAGTCTGTAAGACTCTCGAATCAACAGTCCAAATACAATCACACCAATCGCCAAAAGAGAGAGTTCATTGGCATGTGGAAGTTTTAGGAAATAAAAACCAGTGTAAAAAGTAAGTGCAATAACTAAAAATGTGCTATTGTATATTAAATATCGGTTAAACAGAACCAATGATGTCAGAACAAAAAAGACAAAGATACCAATAGCAACAGCCACATCTTGAAGCGGATAAGATGAGAATGCAAACATTTTAATGTTTAAATAACTATGTATCGTCTCGCTGGGAAAATAGACAAGATACAAGACCAAAGCTACCTCTGCTACGAAAAATGCAATCTTAAAAATACCCCAAATCGAAAAAAGACCACGCTCTTTAAGGGCTAAAAAAATGATGAGATGTAGAGGGTAAAGCACAGAAGTGTACAAAAATAAATTACTAGCATTTACAGCGCTGAAATGCTCAAACCCAATATGTATAAATACCAGAGGAAGCATAATAAAGATAAATCTATTTCTATTAAAGTGCCAAGAAACCCATAACACCAGGATGCTTATTGCATAAAAAAGATAAGGAACAAGAGTAAAAATAAGCTTTGGAATTTTCTCATTATAAAATATCATAAGAGAAAAAACTGCAGATATAAATAAGGGAATTAAAATATTTATAGCTATTGTTTTTAAAGGATTCATATCTGTCTTTTATTTAGGGATTTAGTGCAACACAAAAGTGTGCACTACTGTGGTATTTATAGTTTATGCTTTTTTCAAAAACTCTGTTTTTAAGAAGATTTTTGTGCCGTTCACACGACCTTCTATATGATCATCAATATCTGCTGGAAGTGCAATACGTGTGACTGTAGTTCCGCGTTTAGCAGTAAAACCTGCGCCCTTCACTTCTAAATCTTTTAAAATCACAACGCTGTCTCCAGCTTGAAGAATAACACCGTTTGCATCTTTATGAACGATTTTATTTGCAGAAGCATTGAGAGCCGAATCTGCCCATTTTTGTTCCGCTTCCTCTAAGTACATCATCTCTATAAGATCTTGACGACCAAGTCTGTTTAGCAGAATATACGATGCAACTTTTACAGCAGGCGTTTCACTCCACATGCTGTCATTTAAACAGTTTAGATGGTTTTCATCCATTGCTTCTGGATTATTCATCTGCTCTTGGCATGTGGAACATAGATAAATAGATTGCTCTGCGGTTGCGTCTGATGGTTTCACTTCTACAGCTCCAAGCCCTTCACTACTTCCACAAAGTTCACATACACCGCCACTTCTTGCTACTAACTCTTTTTCTACACTCATAAAATCACCTTTTAATTTATTTTAATTTTTATTCTCTGTTCGTACTTTATAAAACTATCCTTTTATAACTGTACCAACGCCTTCGCTTGTAAATATCTCTAATAAAATAGAGTGCTCAACACGTCCATCAATAATATGTGCTTTTTCCACACCGCCTCTTACCGCTTCAAGGCAGGCATCTACTTTTGGTATCATACCTCCATGAATCGTTCCATCTGCTTTATAGTTGCTAATCTCTTCTTGTGTAAGCGTTGTTAAAAGATTTTTCTCTTTATCCATTACGCCCGCTATATCTGTCATAAAGATAATCTTTCTTGCCTTAAGAGATGCGGCAATTTTACTTGCTGCTAAATCTGCGTTTATGTTAAACCCTGGGTGGTTTATCTCATTTCCTGATGCGATTGGAGCAACTACGGGAATGAACTTGTCATCAATCAAATTCTGAATGACTTTACTGTCAATATTCACAATCTCACCAACGAGACCATACTTCCCGTTATCCTTTGGAATGGCTGTTATAAAGTTCGCATCTTTTCCTGTTATACCCAGAGCTTTTGCTCCATGCATATTCAGAAGTGTCGTTATCTCTTTATTTATATTGCCGCTGAGAACCATCTCAACTACTTCCATCACCTGTGCATCAGTGACTCTCATACCATCTACAAACTCACTCTTTATCTGAAGCTTGTCGAGCATCTCGTTAATTTTATTGCCGCCACCATGAACGATAACAGGCTTAATTCCCACAAGATACAGAAGTATAATATCCTGAGCAAACTTATCTTTGAGTTCTGGATTTATTTGCGCTGAACCGCCATATTTAATAACAAAAGTCTCATTTGCATATTTTTTAATATAAGGGAGAGCCTCGAGGAGTGTTTGCGCTGTTTCAATTTTTTTAATCAATAGAATCCTTTAGGGCTTTTTAACGAAAAAATTATAGCACAAAGCATTAAAATAAAAAGAAAATTGGTTTGGCATGTGGAACTTATTGGCATGTGGATTCTCATCCAAAGATACTCCTTTGGAATGAGAGGTTTGCTATCTTCTACCTTTTGAAGCAGGAGCACGGTTACTTGGACGAGCTCTACCGTTTGAGCCTCCCCCTCTTTTTTTCTGAATGGGCTCTGCTTTTATCGAAGGGTCTGGAGCGAAACCTTTGATGACAAACTTGTGTATATCTTTTTTGATAAGCTTTTCAATACTTGCAAGAAACTCAAGTTCATCTACACAAACAAGAGACATAGCCTCTCCATTATGCCCTGCACGTCCTGTTCGTCCTATACGATGCACATAATCCTCAGGAACATTTGGAAGCTCATAATTTACGACATGTGGAAGCTGATCTATATCTATCCCTCTTGCCGCGATATCTGTCGCAACCAGGACTCTTACCGTACCATCTTTAAAGTCTGCGAGGGCTTTGGTTCGTGCATTTTGACTTTTGTTTCCGTGAATAGCTGCAGCACTTATACCATCTTTTTCAAGTTGGTCTGCCAAACGATTTGCCCCATGTTTTGTACGTGTAAAAACTAAAACCTGTTTCCAATCACCTTTAGATATAAGGTGTGAAAGAAGTTCACGCTTTCTCTCTTTATCTACAGGGTGAATTACCTGCGTTACTTGTGAAGAGGAGATATTTCTTTGTGCAACTTCTACAAGGGCTGGGGATTTAAGAATTTTGTCTGTTAGCTTTTTAATCTCATCAGAAAAAGTAGCTGAAAAGAGAAGTGTTTGACGTGTTTGTGGCAAAATTGCCAATACTTTTCTAATATCGTTTATGAAACCCATGTCTAACATTCTATCTGCTTCATCCAAAATCAAAAAATCGACTTTTGAGAGATCTACTGTTTTTTGAGAAACGTGATCAAGAAGCCGACCAGGAGTTGCTATGATAATATCCACACCTTTTCGTAGCGCAACAATTTGAGGGTTGATTTTCACTCCACCAAAAATGACCATAGATTTAAAAGGAAGAAATTTTCCATAAAGTTGAACACTCTCAGCTACCTGTGCTGCGAGCTCTCTTGTTGGTGTTAAAATCAAAGCACGAACAGCAGGTTTTCCTGCATGTGGTTTGTGTCTGCTAAGAAGTTCTAGCATTGGAAGTGTGAAACCAGCTGTCTTGCCAGTTCCTGTCTGTGCACCTGCGAGCACATCTCTTTTGCTTAATATAATTGGGATTGCTTCTTTTTGTACGGGAGTAGGTTCGCTATATCCCTGTTCTTTGATTGCACGAAGCAATGGCTCAGAAAGTCCGAGTTGTTTAAATGGCATTTATAGTCCTAAAGTATGCTAATTTTAGGGCATTGTAGCATAAGTTAGGTCGAGTTTTAAAAATGGAATTCTGACGCTCCTTTTACGCTATAATTACGCCACTCATTCAAGGATTTTTTATGTCATCTACTCCAAGCACTTTAAAGCGTCACAACCACCGTATTCACCCATGTAAAACAGAGCAAAAGCAAGAACTTTTAGAGTTGCTTATTTCTAAAAACAGTGATAAAACTATTTTAGTTATTACAGCAAACGATAGTGAAGTAATTAGTAAAGCAGAAAATGTGACACTGCTAAACGATGATGATTTAGCAAAGCTTCCTGATTTAACATGCGAACTTCTCATTAGCTACAATCTACCGCAAAAAGCTATTGTCTATATGAGCCGTATAGCAAGAACAACCTCTCACGCGCTCATTTTACTCGACCCAGCAGAGCAAAGCCTTGTCTATCCAATCGAGACTCTTTTAGGAAGAACACTGATGCAAGAAAATATCGAAGGTTTTGAGACGATTGTTCAAAAAGCAGTGCCGATAAAAAAAGAGTTCAAGCCTAGAAGTAACGAAGAGAGAGGCGAGAAAAAAGAGTATAAGCAAAAAAGCAATGATTTCAAAGCTGAGAAAAAAGAGTATAAGCCCAGAAACAACGAAGAGAGAGGCGAGAAAAAATATGCTGATAAACCAGCTAGAGATGAGAAGCGTCCTGCAAAAAAACCTTACAACAAAGATGCTTCGAAGTCTGACTCTTGGGATAAAAAGAAAAAAAGCTCACAATATCTTGGAAAAGATGAAAATGGAAAAGCTCTCTTTTCAGGAAAAACAGGAGATAGAAACCACCGTCACGATGGAACTCCAAAAGATTATGTACCTAAAGTACCAGGTAGAAAGATAAATATTCAAGCACTTAAAAAAGCAGAAGATAGCAAATAGCTACTTCTCCTCTTTATTAAACTTTAAAATCTCTTCATTACTCGTTTGTTTTTGATCTTTCGTTTTGTTATAAGCTTTTTCAGCCTCTTCTTCACTATATTTTACACACTCTTGTGGAATCACAGCATTTGGGTCAGAAGCAATCTTATCACACATAAGTGCATTAAACGTAAGGTTTGAGCAGCCTCCAAAAATGAGGGCAACTCCTAAATATAATTTCCACATGCCAACTCCCTATCTCTTTTTAACAATCAGATCGAGATATTTTGAAGGGGTTGCCCTCATCATAGCTTGAGCCAACCATCTGATTTGAAAATATGCCGCACCACTATCTCTTAGCGTAAAGTAATTCTTTAAACTTCTGAGATTAAAAGTTACAACCATATCCACTTTTACATTGTCGGTAATAATATGTTTAAAAGCATCTCCAACATTACGTTTTTTCTTGCCAGACTCTAAAGCGTTAAAGAGTGGCTCTGCATAGCCATCAAACTCTTCTATCAAAGGAATTGAACTCGGTGCGACTGCAATGGAGATAAAATCTTCTAATTTTTTTGATTGGTACTCCAACTTATCATACACTGCACCGATTTCTATCTTGTTATACTCTTCGTCGTTTGTAACGAACATATCAAAACTTAAAATTTTATCGATAAAAAATGCCTTATCTCCGCCATGTTTTGAAGCCACAAAAGCGTTAATAATCGAACTCATTGTGTAGCGTGTACTTCTTACACTTATAGCTTGTATACGATGTCTCGCGTGTTCTTGCAAAACACCACGCGAGGTACCGCGCACTAAAAAGCTCAAATTTGCATGTTCTAAAATAGAGTGGTGGAAGTGTGTCCAAGCGAGATTATCAAGAAGAGAAGAGCCCTCTATGCTGTTTAAATCTCCGCACATTTCATGCGTAGGCATATTCTCTTCAATGTATTGGACAACTTCATTTTCGCTATTTGCAAATGAATCATAGCAAGTTCGAGCCGCCGCTTCACTCACACCTATGCCTGTCTCTTGTAAAAGAACTACTTCTGGTTTGCTGTACTCAATACCATACACTTCTTCCATACTCTATCCTTCTTTGAATTGTTATAATTTTACTATAAATATTCTTGATGTTCTTGAGTCTGTAAAATTACTTTTGAACACCATCCAAAACAGGCACAAAATCACACTCTTCAAGCTCTTCGCTTTTGATTGAAGAGCCATTTTTTGTAAATCTCATAATAAACTGTTTGGAGCCTTTTTGCATTGGAGCGACAAGTACCCCTCCATCACTGAGCTGTTCAAAAAGCTTTGCTGGAATCTCCTTTGCGGTTGCAGAAAAAAGAATCCTATCATAGGGAGCGTACTGAACCCACCCATTTTGTCCATCATCTGTTCTTGTGTGAATATTTTGAATTTTGAGTTCTCTAAAACGCTTCTTTGCTTCTAACATCAAAGGTTCAATCCGCTCAATCGTAAATACACCACGGAAGATGTGAGAGAGAACAGCAGCTTGATAACCACTACCACACCCAATCTCTAAAACTCTGTCTGCACCCTTTGGTTCCAAATATTGTGTCATCTTTGCTACTGTAAGAGGGGAGCTAATCCATTGCGCAGAACCCATAGGCAGGGCATCGAGCTTATAGGCGTTGTGTTTAAAGCCTATGGGCACAAACATCTCTCTATTTGTGGATGCGATTGCATCTCTGACTTGATTATCTAGTTTAAATTGTTTATGGCACTCATCTGCCAAACGAGCTGTTTTTGTCGCTGTAATTCTATCCAATTCCCACATCCAAATATCGACGCATTAATGCAATCTCTTTTTTATCGTAAACTACCTCTGAGCAAGAGTTATTCCCTTTAGGGAACTCTTTGCCTTGGGGAGTGATAACTCTGCTTATTTTTGTACACGCTTCGTTTTGACTATCCGTCGCGATAACATAACACTGATTCATAACAGCCAAAGCTTTTGTTAGTGTTGAAAAATGCTCTGCTCTGGGCGCGCCCCACCACGATGGCACGGCAATAACATCCGCACCTTCAAGTCTCTTCCATAAACCTTTAAAACGAAGTTCAAAGCAGATAAGCACACCTATCTTTATGCCATCCACCTCTACGATTTCCACATGCTGCTCTTCACCCTCATCAAAGTGCTTATGCTCTTCACCCAAACGAAAAAGTTTTGCTTTGGCTCTCTCATAAACGACTTCGCCATTATGAAAAATTTTCAACATATTAAAAACATGTGACTCTCTTTTTTCAATAAGTGTTACTATAACAGTTTTATCTATGGAGTTTTTTTTTATCGCTTCTATGGCATGTGGAAAAAAGTTTAAAACAGCGTCCAAATTTTCGTAATCAAAACCTGTTAAGCAAACTTCAGGTGCAACGAGAATGGAGTTTGTTTGGGCTGTTTGTATAAGTGTTAGGAGTGTGCGTAGGTTCGCTTCATAGTTTGGAGTGGTTACAAAAGAGAGTGGGCAAAGGGTATGCGCACTCGTGTTAGAAATCGTCGCCAAAGCTTAAACTGCCTTTTGAATAGTTCGTAACAGTTCCTTCAAAAAAGTTCGTTTTTTGATCATTGAATTTCGCAAAATCGTTCACCCATTTAATAGGATTTTCAACATTATAAAGTTTATCAAATCCAACTGCGTTTAATCTCTCATCTGCTAAAAATTTAATATATTGTCCAACGATGTCATCTGTCAATCCTAAGATTTGTCCCTGCGTGATATATTTACCCCATTCTGATTCGAGCTCGACCGCCTCTTTAAACATCTCAATAACTTCCGCTCTTAACTTCTCTGAGAAGAGATCAGGTCGCTCTTTACGAAGCGTGTTAATAAGGTTTTGAAAAAGTACAAGATGCGTCACTTCATCTCTTTGAATAAAACGAATCATCTGCGCAGAGCCAAGCATCTTCCCAGAACGAGCAAGTGTATAGATGTAAGTAAAGCCACTGTAAAAGTAGATACCCTCTAAAATTTGATTTGCAAAACATGCCTTCACAAAGTTATATTCAGATGGTGTTTTCGCAAGCTCTTGATACACTTTTGCAATCGTATCATTTTTATTCTTTAGCATCATGTCGCGGCGCCATAAATCATAAATCTCAGCTGAGTTTGTTGAAATACTGTCTACCATAACAGCATAGCTTTGTGAATGGAGTGCCTCTTCAAAACTTTGACGCACTAAAATAAGATTGATTTCAGGAGCAGTAACATACGGGTTCACGTTATCAATTAAGTTATTAGTTTGGAGTGAATCCATGAAAATGAGCTGAGATAAAGCCTTGTCATAAGCAGTTTTTTCTGCATCTGTTAGATTTTTATAATCATTCACATCCCGTGTCATATCCACCTCTTTTGGAAACCAAGTGTTATTTAACATCATTTCCCAAAGATTATATGCCCACTGGTATTTGATATTATTTAACTCAAATATACCTGTTGGATTACCACCGAAGACTTTTCTGTCATTGACATTTTCTGTTGAATTAGGATTATATATCTCTTTTCTTTTCATAACATGCTCCAAAATTTATAGTTTGTGATTATATCTTTAGCAAGGTTCTTTCTTCTTTAAAGAGATGAAAAAGAGTTATTATTTTTATAGTGTTGGGAGAAGATATGTTTGGGAAAAAGAAGTTTCCACATGCTAAAAGATTGGCATGTGGAAAGTAGGGGTTTAACTATTTACGAGAGTGTCTTTTTCTCTCTGCTTCAGTCAAGAATTTTTTACGAATACGTACAGATTTTGGAGTTACTTCGAGAAGTTCATCATCTTCAATCCACTCTAAAGCACGCTCTAGTGACATATCTCTGAAAGGAATAAGTTTAATCGCTTCATCCGCACCCGATGAACGTACATTTGATTGTGCTTTACCCTTAATCGGGTTAACAACTAAATCGTTTGAACGTGAGTGCTCACCGATAATCATACCTTCGTAAACTTCAGTCTGAACACCGATGAAAAGAACACCACGGTCTTGAATACCAAAGAGTGAGAATGCTAAAGTAGAACCAGGAGTCATAGAAACCAAAGCACCATAAGAACGAGACTCAACTATTCCAGAGTAAGGACGGAACTCTAAAAAAGAGTGATTCATGATACCTTCACCCTTTGTATCTGTTAAGAACTGACCTCTAAAACCGATAAGTGCACGCGCAGGAATTTCAAACTCGATTCTTTGGAAACCTTGACCCATTGGAAGCATTGATTTCATCTCTGCTTTTCTCTTACCTAAACGCTCAATAACAGAACCACTTAACTCTTCAGGAACATCGATTACTAGGTGCTCAAATGGCTCACATTTCACGCCTTCAATCTCTTTAACGATAACTTCTGGGCGAGAGATAGAAAATTCAAAATCTTCACGACGCATATTTTCAGCAAGTACAGTAATTTGAAGCTCACCACGACCTGAAACTTTAAATTTACCCTCACCAACAATTTCAAGTCTCATCGCAACGTTTGTATTCATCTCAAACTCAAGTCTTTCACGAAGTTTGTTAGAAGTAACGTGTTTGCCCTCTTTACCTGCAAGAGGAGAATCATTTACAGCAAAAACAACTGTTAAAGTTGGCTCTTCAATGTGCATTGGGTCAAGTGGCATTGGGTTTGCAGGATCACAAACTGTATCTCCAACATCCACAGTTTCCATCCCTGCAAATGCAACGATATCTCCAGCTTCAGCTTCTTGAATCTCCATACGGTTAAGGCCATGAAAACCGATAAGTTTAGAAATCTTACCTTTTACAAGTTCGCCATCAGCTTTTGCAAGCATGATGTTGTCACCTTTTCTTACAACACCGTTGAAGATACGAGAGATACCTATTTTACCAACATAGTTGTCATAGTCAAGTGTAAATACTTGTGCTTGTGTTGCATTTTCTCTGTCACCCTCTGGCTCAGGAATGCTATTTAAAATTGTTTCAAAGATACATTCAAAGTTCCCATCAGGATCAGACATATTAAGTTTAGCCATACCATCACGAGCAGCAGCATAAATAATTGGGAAATCTTGTTGATCATCTGTTGCGCCCATTGCAGCAAATAGGTCAAACATCTCATCTACAACACGCTCAGGATCCGCTGAAGGTTTGTCAATTTTGTTAATAACAACAATTGGTTTTTTACCAAGTGCTAACATTTTCTTAACAACAAACTTAGTTTGAGGCATAACACCCTCGTAAGCATCCACAAGTACTAAAACACCATCAACCATCTTAAGAACACGCTCAACTTCTCCACCGAAGTCAGCGTGACCCGGAGTGTCAATAATATTAATCTTATAGTCTTTATAACGGATTGCTGTATTTTTAGAAAGAATCGTAATACCACGCTCTTTTTCTAAATCATTGCTATCCATTGCTCTTTCAGCATGTTGCTCATGAGCACCGTATGTTCCTGATTGTTCCAATAGTCCATCAACTAATGTAGTTTTACCGTGGTCAACGTGAGCGATAACGGCAATGTTCCTAATTTTTTGCATAAGTAGTCCTTCTTGAGTTTCATAAAATACTTTTGAAACTTAGGGTAAAAATTTTCGCGATTGTACCCTAATAAATGTTATAAAATCGTAAAAGTAGTGATATACTTGTCAAATATGCTAAATTGACTATTAAAAAAAGAGTAAAATTACTATTATAAAATACTCGTTTTATTCTAGTAATCAAATTAAATTTTTATAATAGTTTATTTTCAGAATAGAACAAATCCAAATTTTAGAGAAAATTATGCTTGATTATCCAAATAAATTAAATATTATATTTGATAAATTGAAAAAGCATGAAGCATCTCCTATCATCATTGGAGGATTTGTTCGTGATAAATTTTTAAATATTGATTCAAAAGACATAGATATTGAAGTTTATGGCATATCTTCCTTCGATAAATTAGAATCTCTATTAAAAGAGTTTGGAAGCGTGAACAGAGTTGGTAAAAGTTTTGGGGTTTGCAAGTTAAAGCTAGACGATTTGGATTTGGATTTCACCTTGCCAAGAGTTGATAATAAAACCGCAGAAGGACATTCAGGCTTTGACGTTCATATTCAAGCAAATTTAGACTTTATCACTGCAACACGAAGAAGAGACTTCACAATAAACACTATCGCTTACGATGTAATTACAAAAAAGATACTTGACCCTTTTCATGGAGTTGAAGATTTAAAAGATGGAATTCTAAAGGCTGTAGATAAGATAAGTTTCAAAGAGGATCCATTAAGGGTTTATAGAGCGATTCAATTTTGTGCGAGATTTAACCTAAATATGGACAAGGAGCTCTTCGAGCTTTGTTCAGAGATGGTTGCATCAGACCTGCTAAGTCAACTCTCTAAAGAGCGTATTTTTATAGAGATAAAAAAACTTCTCTTAAAATCACAAAAACCATCTCTTGGTTTTAAGCTTTTAAAAGAGCTTCATATCCTCAACTATTTTCCAGAATTAAATCTATTGGGAAGAGACGATTGGGAAGAGACTCTGCGTATAATTGACAACCTCGTGACACTTAAAACTCAAAACGAGCAAACTAACACTTTTTTAATGTTAGCCGCAACCTGTTATAAACTTGACACTGTTAGCACGATGGGTTTTATCTCAAAACTGAGTAATGAAAAAGAGCTGTATACAAAAGTTTTGCCTTTAGTAAATAATCCAATCCTCTCTTTGCTTAAAGACTCGGAACTTTTTAGACTTGCTACAAGAGTCAATATAGAAGAGCTTTTGATTTTAAACAGGGCTCTCTATAAAGAGAAAAACAACAAACTTTTTCTGATTTGCGATGCTATAGAGGGAAGAGCTAAAGAGCTAGATATTTTTAATAAGAAGATGCAGCCTCTTCTAAAAGGTCGAGATATATTGGCATGTGGAATTTCCCCCTCAAAAGAGTTTTCAAATATCTTAGAAGATGCCTATGAAGCACAAATGGATGGTAAATTTAGTACACATGCAGATGCTCTGGTCTGGCTAAAAAACTATCTAGCTTCCTAAAACATCCATTTTTCTTTGCAACGCTGTTCTTTGGTTTACACCTTCAATCGACTTTTCAAGGGCAGTTCTTAGTTTAGACTCGTAAATCTGTTTATTTTGTCTGTCAAAATTAAGAATAATACCTTGATAGACATTGATAAACTCTTGAATTAACTCTACTGCGTCAAGTGTAATTTTTTTATGTTCAGCAATAACAATAACTAAGTCAAAAGCTTTTTTGATTTTACTATCCATATTATCGCTTTCAATGTATCTTTTTGAGCTTGTTTCATCTTCAAGTGTCAATCTCTTTAAAATCTCAACAAGACCATTTTCAGTAGATTCCATCTCATGAATACTGTTTTTAACATAAAGTCTCATATCGGTTAAATTCATGCTAGGAAGTCTTTGAATCAAGAGAGAATCTTTTTCTTCACTCTTCTCTTCTTTTGAACTATTTTTACTGAAAATTTTATTAAACATCTGTTTTCCTTAATTTTTGCACATTTTTGAACTATCAATTTCTATGACTGTATGAACATTTCCTCTTGGATTATAATCAGCGACCACTTTCATATATTTTGGCTTTAGCTTTCTCTCTAAAACTTCATATATCTCATTCGCGGAGTTCTCATGGGAAACATGTTTCTCACGAAAAGAGTTGATATAGAGTTTTATAGCTTTTAGCTCTACAACCCACTCATCGGGTGTGTATTCCAAATAAATTGTTGCAAAATCAGGATAACCGCTTCTTGGGCAGAGGCAAGAAAATTCAGGAAGAGTCATTTTAATCAGATAATCTCTTTTATGTACATTCGGCCAAATTTCTAAATCTTTTTCAACATCAAATTCACTTACTATTTTTTCGCCATATTTCATTTTAATCCTTATTTAACTCTCATAAATTTTTACTAGTGGTGCTAAAAAATTACCTTGGGAAAAATCAATAGCTAACTCTTCGATAAAGCTTACACTCTCTTTGCTCTCAAGCATTTTCATCCACGTTTTAACACCACTATTATGCGCCATAACATTTAAGCCATCTAAGATATTCACATATTCTTTCTTTTGTATCTCTTTTATGTAAAGAGCATCAAATCGAATCACGTCTATGTCGAGATCTCTTAAATACAAAAAGCTTGTATGCAATGAACCAAGCCTATCGACAGCTATCAGAACACCCATATTTCTCAGAGATTTTAAGCTTGCATTATATCTACTAATTTGTGAATAATACTCTCTCTCGGAGAATATAAACATGATTTTATGTTTAATTGTGGTGTTTGCCTCTAAAAGTTCTTTTGTTCTTGAAAGAAAATTTTGATTTCTTAGAGAAGTTGGAGATACTGTTATGGCTATAATCTCCTCTCCAAATAGAGCATGCTTAGAAAAAATTGTTTCCAAAATCATTAAATCATACTCAAGCATAAGTCCAAGTCTATTGATAACTTTCATATAACTTTTTTGATGTATTATGCTATTTTGAGGGGTTTTGAGTTTTATAAAACACTCTTTGAAAACTGCTTTGTCTTTTTGAAAAACATCTTGTGTTAAAACAATAAATCTTTTTTGGTTCATTGCGTTTATGACGAAAGACTCTAATTCGCTGGGATTTATATCTTCTTCTTGTGGGGAATTTCTTTTATTTATTTGTAATTCAAATAAATTTTCTATAAGATAATCTAAATCAGTTGAAAAATAGGTATCGGTTATAGCGCCTGATATTTTGACTTCCATTGCATCTATTTTAAAGTTTTCGCTTTTTAATAACATCAACTCTAGCATAGCACTATATAAATTCTTATTACCTTTGAGCCCAATAATAAAATCTCCACCTTTTATGTGCCCTAGAGGAAAGTTACTTATGCCTTTTTCTTCAAAAAATTCACCAATCCATGAAGCTGTTTTATGAAGTATCTTATCTCCATTTTTTATTCCATAAAGAGTGTTGATGTCAGGTATGTTGTCTACGCTTATAAGTATAAGGGTGTAGTTATTATTATCTTTTATCTCTTTTTTTAGAAACTTATAGAGATACTCTCTTGTGAATGTTTTAGTAACCTCATCTGTTATCTTCACATCAAAACTACTGTAAATAATATAAAAAATGAAATAGATACTAAATGCAATAAGAAGCGTAATCTCTATATAAAAAAAAGTATCTAAACTTTCATAGTTGCTAATAAATGATTTGGAAATGAGGGCGATAACTAAAGCAAAAATAGGAAGTCCTATTCTAAGTGCTAACTTAAAACGGTATTCCCTCTCTTTTGTCTCTGGAAGTAGCATAAAGTTTATACGTCTAAATGCTTAACATCTTTTGCGTGTGTTTCAATATAATTACGGCGTGGTTCAACTTCATCACCCATAAAGAGCGTAAAGGTGTCACTTGCTAGTTCTGCATCATCAATTGTAACTTGAAGTAAAACGCGATTTTCAGGAGTCATAGTAGTCTCCCAAAGTTGATCAGGGTTCATCTCCCCTAGACCTTTGTAGCGTTGAATGTATGAACCTTTTTTGGCAAACTCTTTTACATTTTCAAGTACTTGGATTATATCTTCATCAAATTTTATATCCCACTCTTGAATCTTTCTAAAAACAAAATCAGCTTCACTAAAATGTGGAGCTGCAAAGAGTTCATCATTAATTAGTAACTCTTCCATACCACCTTGTGTTTGAACAAATAGGTGTATAGAATCTTCTGTAATGGATGATGTTAGAATATTATTATCGATAGAGACTAAAAACTTTTCAACTTCTGAATACATTGATTTTATATCAAGACCAATTAAGTCAGGGTTTTCAATAAAGTGTCTTATCAGTTCAACTAATGCATATCTTCTTTCAAGTGCTTCGAGTGAACCTCTGTAGTGGTCAACCATTTTAAAGTATGAAACCAAGTCATTATGACCAAGTGGTTGCGTCTCTAAAGATTCAACACCATTGTCAATTAAAAAGTCATTCATCTCTCTATCATCTTTGAAATAGATCTCTTTTTTACCTTTTTTATAACGATAAAGTGGTGGCTGCGCTAAATAGAGGTAGCCATTTTCAATAACACTTCTAAAATGACGGAAGAAAAATGTTAGGAGAAGTGTTTGAATATGGCTCCCATCAACATCGGCATCGGTCATAATAATAAGTTTATGATAACGGAGTTTTTCTTCATTATAATCTTCACCAATCCCACAACCCATCGCGGTAATCATATTTGTAATCTCTTCAGACTTTAATACTTTATCGAGCCGCGCTTTTTCAACATTTAAAATCTTCCCTTTAAGTGGTAAAATAGCTTGAAAAACTCTGTCGCGACCCATTTTAGCTGAACCACCCGCAGAGTCCCCTTCCACTAGATAAAGTTCACAGATTGAAGCATCTTTGCTTTGACAATCAGCAAGTTTTCCAGGAAGAGTTCCAACACTCATGGAATCTTTTCTACGAGTTAGTTCTCTTGCTTTTTTTGCAGCTTCACGACCACGAGCAGCCATTAAAGATTTTGAAACTATCGCTTTTGCTTCAAGAGGATTCTCTTCAAAGTATTTAGAAAGTAACTCATACGTTGACTTTTGAACAAGTGGTCTTACATAGGTATTTCCTAGTTTACCTTTAGTCTGGCCTTCAAACTGTGGTTCAGGAACACGTGCTGAAACAATAGCAATAAGACCTTCACTTGCATCTTCTCCAGAAATTTTTGCATCTTTTTCTTTTGCATTTCCATTTTGAGAATTGTAGTTAGAGATAACACGCGTTAGTCCTGCACGGAAACCAGCTTCATGTGTACCACCATTTGGAGTACGGATATTATTTACAAAAGATGCAAGTTTTTCATCGTAAGAGTCGTTATACATAAGAGCTATGTCAAATTCTATATCTTCTACTTTTGCTGAAAATGAATAAACTTGTGCAACTACCTCTTTTTTATTCATATCTGCAACATATTGAGCAATACCACCTTCAAAGTGATACTCCTCTTTTTTTCCATCTCTTTCATCGTTAAATCTGATAGTGATAAATGGGTTGAGATAGGCTAACTCTTTAAATCTTTTAGATAAATATTCATATTCAAAAGTAATGGTATCTGTAAATATACTTGGATCAGCAGAAAATTCTATGGTTGTACCTGTTTTTCTTGTAGTTCCTGTTACTGCTAAGACTTCTTGAGGAATACCCATTTTAAAATTTTGTTCATAAATTTGACCTTCACGATAGATGGTCATATGTAAATCTGAAGAGAGTGCATTTACAACAGAAACACCAACTCCATGAAGACCACCAGACACTTTATAGGTATCTTTATCGAACTTACCACCAGCATGAAGCACTGTTAAAACTACAGTTGCTGCAGACATACCTTCGGTTGGATGCATATCTGTAGGAATACCACGACCATTATCAGAAACTCTACATGTACCCTCTTTTGTTAAAGTCACATTGATTGTGTCACAGTGTCCTGCCATTGCTTCATCAATTGAGTTATCAATTACTTCATAAACTAAATGATGTAGTCCTCGATGACCTGTATCTCCAATATACATACCAGGACGTTTGCGAACAGCTTCTAAACCTTTTAGAACTTTAATATTACTAGCACCGTAATTTTCCATTAAACACTCCATAGCCATTTTGGCATAATTGGGGATATTCTATCATTTTTTTTCTAAAAATAAGTTTGAGGGGGAATTTAAAACGAGGGGGGGGAAATCATTCCTTATGTTTAAGGAATGATGATAAGAGTGATTTATATAACTATTGGCATTATGACTGTTTTAAAGTTTTCATCACTCAAGATAAAAGGAAGATTTCCTTCGTTGAGGCCTATAGTAAATTCTGAATTATTAATACTGCTTAAAAAGTCTAACAGATATCTACTGTTGATTGCAATTGTAAAAGGTGTTGAAAAACCTGTATTAAAATTGATTTCTGTTTTAGCTTCGATGTTGTCATCGCTTAGTGATTCAAAGAGTATTAAATCATTTAAAAAAGTGATTTTTACATCTGTTGAAATTGTAGTGATTTGTTTTATAGATTCAATCATAATAGCTTTTGGTAAGATTAAACTATTTGCTATCTCTTTAGGAATAATTCTTGAGTATTCAGGAAATTTCCCATTGATTAGTTTTGTGAAAAAAGTATATTGGTCAGAGTGGATGATTAAATTTGTTTCATCATAATAAATTTCTATATTATCAAAAAATAATTTTTGAATCTCGATAATGGCTTTTTTTGGAAGAATAACAGATAATTCACTTGAACTTTGATTTTGAAGAGTTACAACTGCTAAACGACGTGTATCTGTAGAAGCAAAATTTATAACATCTTGTTTAATTTCAATTAAAGCCCCATTTAATTCAAATTTAGGATTGTTCGTATCAATAGCAGGAGTTATTTTTTTTAGAGAATCAATAAGAGAAAGAGAGTTTATTGATATTCTAGCTTTGCCTTCATAAGTAGGAAATGATGGAAATTCACTATGAGAAAAAGTAGGGAGTTTGAAATTAGAGTGTGCTTGAGAAATATATAATATTTCATTTTTTACTTCTAAGTTAATGTTCCCATCTTTTAAAATTCTAATAATATCTAAAAACTTTTTACCATTAGCGGTTACGCTTCCTTCTTGAAGAACATTTATTTTATCAGTAACAACTTCATACCCGATTTCAAAATCTGTAGCTCTTAGAGTTAATTTTAAGTCAGAAACATTTAGATAAACATGGGATGTAATCTGTGAAGTATCTTTTTTTTCTAGAAATGGTCCAGCATGTATTAGAATATTTTCTAATATTGATTTTGAAATTGTTATTTTCATAGCAAATCCTATATATTTTATATAATTTTAGTATGTAGTAGTAGGTCTTAGTGAATATGTGAATAGCACTATAAAACCCCTATTTTAAGAGTTACTCTGATGTGATGAATCTATCAAACTCTTTTCACATGTGTTCACATAGATGATTATATCTTTTTTTACTTTTTTTTTTACTTTTTTATTAAACGGAAGTAATTTTATTCGTTAATTCATCAATTTTTACTTTAAAATCTTCGTCATTTACAATTAATTCATTTATTTTTTTAAGCGTGTGGCTTATAGCTGTATGATCCTTCATACCAAAATATTGTGCAAGTTGAGGCATAGTACTTTGAGTGAGTTCTCGACAAATATAGATAGCAATTCTTCTAGCATATACAAGGTTTTTGCTTCTCCCTTTCGAGCGAATTTCACTTGGTTTAATATTTAAGTCTTTTGAGACGCTGTTAGTTATTATGTCCATAGTAAGATTCGCGCGGTTCTCTTGTACTTGATCTTTTAACACATTTTTTGTAAATGCCAAATCAATATCCACATGCATAAGTTGGGAATAGGCATGAAGCTTAGAGAGTATTCCTTCTATCTCACGAACATTACTCTCTATAACCGTTGCAATATAATTTATAATATCTTTAGTAAGTTTTACCTTATTTATTTCACATTTGTTTTCTATAATTGCTATTTTCGTTTCAAGCTCTGGAGGTTGAATATCTGCAACAAGACCATGTTCAAAGCGACTTTGAAGACGTTTTTCAAGTCCACCTATTTTTTTGGGATGTTTGTCTGCTGTTAAAATAATCTGCTTTCCTGCGCCTTTAAGTGCCTCAAAGGTGTGAAAAAATTCCTCTTGTATGCCCTCTTTGTTACTTAAAAACTGAATATCATCAATGAGAAGAACATCACATTTTCTATATTTCTCTTGAAATCTTTCCATTGTTTTGTTTCTAACATGACGGATAAAATCATTTAAAAATTGCTCAACAGTTGTGTAAATAACGGTCTTGCCTTGATTTTGAAAAACATTTCCAGCTGCTTGCATAAGGTGTGTTTTACCTAATCCAACCCCTCCATATATGAAAAGGGGATTGTAGAGCTGACCCGCTTTTTCACTCACACTTTTTACTGCTGCATAAGCAAATTGGTTGGAACCCCCAACCATAAAGTTATCAAAAATATGTGAAGGATTTAAAAGTGAATGTCCTGTTTTTTGTTCTGTAGCTTTTTTAATCTTTCTTTTGTCGAGTTGATTTTTTAAAGAGATAGAAACAGTCACTTTTGAGTTGTTTTTAACTTCAAAAAGATGTGCAATTTTTTGAGTATATTTGCTTTTAATCCAGTTGCATACAAGGGCATTAGGAGCATAAAATACGGCTAAATCACTTGTTGACTTTTTAGAATCATACGATAATTGTTTTATATATCTATTGTATTCCGACTCTGTTATCTCTTCTTTTAAAAGTAACAATACCTCTTGACCTATTTCCATTTAAAACCTTATTATAGTTAGTCCTCAGCGGTCTTTTAGACAACGCTTACGGTTCCAAAGTTAAAAAAGCAAAGAAATTTGCTTCTTCTTTACACTTTTCATGTGAATAGTATCAATTTTTTGCATAAGTTATGTTAAAAGAGTGTGAATAACTAAAATGTGAATAGAGTGAATAGTTAAATCTTTTTGGCATGTGGAAATAAATTTGTATATAATCTATCAAAACAATTCCACATGCCAAACAGGACAGAAATGACAATACTAGGAATAGACCCAGGAACAAGAAATATGGGGTACGCACTCATAACACTGGAAAATGGGAAGATAGCACTTTTAGAAGCTGGACTTATAAAAATGAAAGCAGAAGATTTACAGTTTCAGATTCCTCAAATGGCAGAGGGATTAGAGATGATTTTTAAAAAGCATAAGATAGATGAAGTAGCTATGGAAGATATCTTTTATGCACACAATCCAGCGACTACTATAAAGTTGGCTCAATTTCGTGGTGCGATAATGCTGAAGCTTCTTCAGGAGTTTGGGGCATTTCATGAATACACGGCATTGCAAGTGAAAAAAGCACTTACAGGAAAAGCAAAAGCACAAAAGGAGCAGGTTGCTTTTATGGTGCAAAGATTATTAAATATAAAAAAAGAGATAAAGCCTTTAGATATTTCGGATGCTATGGCAGTAGCAATAACTCACTCCCAAAGAGTTAAATTGAAAATGAAATAAAATGTAGTTATAATACTTTAAACTAACGTTTAGGAGGACTTTTGGATATTCTGATTGTGGAAGATAACGAACTAACGGCAAAACAACTCTTTATGATGTTAAAGAGTGAAAAATATGACTGCGATGTAGCTTCTGGCTATAGGGAAGCACAAGACTATATAGATAAGAACAACTACTCTCTTATACTTCTTGATTGGAATCTTGGTGATGGTGATGGTCTGGTTTTGCTCAAAGAGATTCGGGAAATGGAGATTAAAACACCAGTCTTAATGCTTTCTGCAAACTCAGAGATTGATTCGCGCGTAGCCGTTTTAGATTCTGGTGCGGATGATTATCTTTGCAAGCCCTACTCAAATGTTGAACTTTTGGCGCGAATGAGAGCCCTTTTAAGAAGAGAGAGCAAGGAAAAGTCGGCCGTCATTAGTTTTAATGGAGTGACTTTAAACATAACTACACATGAAGTTTTTGTGGATGATAAACTTGTTGAACTTACAGGCTCAGAGTATGATTTACTTGAGCTGTTTATGCAAAACCCAAATGTGGTGCTTACACGTTATCAACTAAGCGAGCATATTAACAAAGATAACTACTCTATAAAGCATAGCAATATTGTAGATGTTCATATAAAAAACTTAAGAAAAAAACTTGATAGAAAAGATTTTATTGTAAATATTAGGGGCGTGGGCTATAGAGTTAGTAAATCTTCTTGATTTATTAAATCTTCATTTTATCTTCATAAACTAATATTACTATTCTAAAAATCAATAAAAAAGGGGCAAAAATGAGAAAAAAATTCTTATTAAGCTTATTACTAGCATTTATGTTGGTAGGATGTGGTTCAACAAGCACGAGTAGTGATGGCGGTGATGATAGTCATAGTGATGATGAAAACTATGATGACAATTATAATAGTACAAATACGTCATCTTCAATAACTGTTCATAATCAAGGTGTAGCATGTTCAGTATGTCATGGACCAAACGGAAGAGAAGATTATCTTTTATCTGCTGGAACAGTTTTTAATCAACTTAACACATCTTCAGCTAATCAAGCTGCAAGTGGCTATTCGTTGCAAGCACTCTTAAGCACAGGACAAAAAATTACGTATAGAATCAAAACTAAACGTGGAAGCGGAAACTCCTATGTTAAGAGTAGTGATGCACCTGCATTGACTAGTGCTTATGACTTTACAGGTCAGGTTGTAGATAATACTTTTACAGTTGTAAATGCTTCTGCTACAAATTCACACAATACTAGAACACATTTAGATTGTAACTCTTGTCATACAGAAACTGGAACAAACAGTGCACCAGGAAGAATTACTTCATTTGCTGGAGCAACAGCAGGAAGCACAGGAACTGGTACGAGTACAACAAGTACAGTAACTGCAGGAGTTTTTCAAGCGGATGTATTGCCTATTATTGTTGCAAATTGTAGCACTACTGCTTGCCACGCTGGTGGAACAACAGGTACAGTACTCTATAGTTCAGATGGAAATGTAACGGCATCGTATAACAATATAGTTGCAGATGTTAATACTACATCACCAGATAATTCACTCTTGTTAACAAAAGCAATTGGAACTTCTCATAGTGGCGGTACTATTTTAGTTACTTCTGAAACAAGATATACAACAATTAGAGCTTGGATAGCAGGTGGTGCAGCACTAGGTACTGTAACAGGTACAACGGCAACAGCACCGACGACTTCTACTTATTCAGGTAATGTAGCGACAATATTAACAAATAAATGTAATGCTTGTCACTCTAGTACAAGTGGACGAACATTCCTTGTAGGAAATTATACTAGTGTAGTTGCACAAGTAAATACAACAACGCCAACAAGTTCTGCTCTTTTACAAAAAGCAACCAATACTATCTCCCATAATGGAGGAACAGTCTTTACTGCTACGAGTCAAGATTACCTTGATATTAAGAAATGGATTGAGCTTGGTGCTCAAAACAACTAAGGAGGTTAAATGAAATATTACACATTGCTCTTTCTGTTAGCTACATCTTTTCTTTTGAGTGGATGTAGTGAAGAGGGAGAAGAGGGAGGAAGTGCTACAGCTGCTACAACTAGCGGCTGGCACTTTCAAGGTAGAGATTGTTTAGCTTGTCATAATGTGGACTTAGCAACAGATAGAAAGCTTGTTTTAGCGGGAACTCTGTTTAAAAACGCAACTGCTACAGATTTTAACAACTCACAAGAGTTAACTGATAGCTGTAATGCTGATTTGGCACTTCAGTTTGTACGCAATACAGATTTTAGTGTTGCTTATTCAACCGCTGACTCCTATGATGCAAACTCGAAAGGTTATAAGGGACAGGGAAATATCTTTGGACTTGCTAGAGTTGCTAACTCAACTCCTCCAACTGGAGATTATCTTATGAGAGTCGTAGATAGAGTCTCAGGTATCAATCTAGCTCAGTCAACAGCGGTGCATAAATTTAGTGGGGCAAGTTATGATATAACAAATTCAGCGGATGCTACGAATCAAATCGCTTGTAACACATGCCATGGTATAACAACTTCTCGTTTGTATATTAGTGCTGGTCAAATAAGTTATTGTAAATAGGAAAAAAACATGAAAAAAATAATAGTATTAATCTCGTTAGCGTTAAGTTTGTTCGCAGGTGTTTCAGAGGGGGATAAAGCTGTTGCTTTTAATCTTCCTACGCTGGATAATTCAAAAAATTACTCTATGAGTGATTTTAAGGGTGAAGTAGTTCTTCTTAATCTTTGGGCTAGTTGGTGCAGCGGTTGTAAAGAAGAGATGCCAGAGTTTTTTAAACTTCAAAAAGAGTATAAGAGCGGATTTAAAATCGTTGCTGTAAGTATTGATAAAGACCCAGCAGATGCTAAAAAGTTTTTAAATAGTGTTGAGGGTGAAGTGGGCTTTGCAACACCTTTTATTTCTCTTCACGATGTTTCAAAAAAATTGCCAAAAGCTTATAGAGCAGTTGCGATGCCATCATCGTATTTGATTGATAAAAATGGTGTTATTAAACTTGTTATCGTAGGAAGTTTGAATAATAAAGAGATTGAAGAGCTAAAACAAGAAATCAATAAATTAAAGTAGGTTGAGATATGCAATATTTAGTTTTAATTGCTCTTTTATTATTGAGTGGATGTTCTGAGCGTTTGGTGCGTGTTATGCCTTACGAAAAAGAGTATTTTGCTCAAGATAAAATGAGACTAAGTCCAGTGGATGCACGTGCAGAACAAGAGGGACACATTTTTTTAATTCGTGAAGCTTCAGCTGGCGGAGATAGTAGCTTTCAAGGAGGTTGTGGATGCAGGTAATAAAATCATTTTTTGTTGGTATTTTGCTACTAACACCATTTTTAAAAACGTATGCTTCGAGTCTTAAAGATAGTGCTTCTGTAGGTATTAATACTTATAGTGACTCGAGTGACGTTACGGTTTATTCGCCAACATTTTCACTTATGAAAACACTCTCTAAAAATCTTTTAGTTGGTTTTTCAATGAGAATAGATGCTATTACTGCTGCCAGTATTACAAACGGTGGTAGCCCTGTTATAGCGGATACAGTTGTTGGTGCTTCTGCTAAAGAGGGTTTTGATGAGATGAGATATGCTCCTACATTTTTGATGGCTTATGAAGATGGAGAAAATGCGGTAAGTGGTGGATTTTATCTTTCAACTGAAAATGACTATGATGGTAAAGCAATCTTTCTAAACTATGTGAGACAACTCAATGAGGAAAATACTGCGGTTGGTATTGGTATTTCACAGTCAGATGACACATGGAGTCCAGTAACACATAGAGTTTTAGTGCCCAACAATAGTAGAAAAGAGGGAAAAATCGATATTTCAGTCAATCAATTGATTAGCCCGACCGCATCGATACAATTTGTTTACTCAAAACTCTGGAGTGAAGGTTTTCTATCATCAACGTATCACTATGTTTTACAAGATGGTTTTGCTAAGTTTGAAAAGTACCCAAGCACAAGGTCAGGGGATGCTTTTGCTGTGAAGGGTGTAAATCTTTTAAGTGATGAAAATAGCATTAACTATGCGTACAGATATTACACAGATGATTGGGATATATCATCTCATACTCTTAATGTAGAGTGGATGCATGAATTTAACTCTAAGCTAACCTCAGGAATAAGAGTGAGATACTATACTCAAAGTAAAGCAAATTTTTCAAAAGAGCTTGGAACTTATAGCGCAACTGATCCATATTTCGCTATCGATTATCGTACGAGCGCATTTGACTCTTATGATTTAGGTATTCCATTTATCTATAAACCGTCGCCAACGAGTCAATATAAATTTACGGCAAGTGTGGATTTATATCAAACGAGCAACAATGCTAATATTAAGAGTTGGCATGGGGACAGTAATATACAGGCGATATATACAACTTTAAAAGTTGATTATGAATTTTAAGGCGTAGAGTGGCACTTTTTGAAAAGGCATTAGAAGCAAATATTATGAGCACGAAGTTGCTCATTCGTGCCAATGTTTCAAAGAGTGTTTTGCTTCAAGCTTACGGCTTGGCGAAAGAGTTTGAAGATAGATACAGCGCGTATAAAAAAGAGTCTTTTCTAAGTCAGATAAATGCTTCTTCGGGTTTAGAAAAGAGAGAGTGCAACGATGAAGATATTGCACTTTTTCAAAGATGTATAGAAGCCTCTAGATTAAGCGATGGAGAGTTTGATATTACCATGGGAGCTCTTAGTCATGGAGCATACCATTTTGGATTTTCAAACCAGGAAGTCGCGACTAAAAAAATGATTGACAAGCAAAAAGAGCTTGTGGATTATAGGTTCATTGAGCTCTCTGAAAATAGTATCTTTTTAGCAAAAAAAGGTATGCGATTAGATCTAGGTGGCATTGGCAAAGGTTATGTTGCTAAAAAAATAGTATCTTTTTTGAAGCAAAATGGTGCGACAAAGAGTTTGGTTAATGTTGGTGGAGAAATAGTAAGTTTTGGAAAAAGTTATACTATAGCTTTAAGGGATCCATTCTCGGAAGGGAATTTAGGATATATCAAAACATCTAAAGAGCCAATTTCAATCTCGACAAGTGGTGATTATGAGAGATTTATAAAAACAAAAGAGAATAACCATATATTAAATAAAAAGAGTGGTGAGTCATCCAATATCTATAGTTCTATGACAGTAATCCAAAATGGATTTAACATAGATATGTTAGATGCCTTTGCCACTGCTATGTTTAACAAAGATTTGGCTTATGTGAGTTCTTTTTCGAAAAGATTGAATTTTTCAACGATTTCGATTGATAAAGGCTCCAACATATCGTTTAACAATTGTAGAGATTTAAAACTAGACTCTATTAATTTAAATAATTTGTAAATTATAATAAAGGTAAAAAAATGAGATATATTTTAATTTTAGTAGCGATGTACTTTTCGTTATTTGGCTTGGGTGGCTCAGGTAGTTTTTTAATGCCAGAAGATGCATTTAAACCTAGTGCAGAAGTAAAAGAGAACAAACTAATAGTGAAGATTGAGTTGGCTGAATCTATCTATCTATACAAAGATAAGTTGAGTATTTCACTTAAAGATAGTGCTATTGTTTTAGGTGCTATAAACTATCCCGCAAGTGTAGATCATGGCGGCGAACAAGTGTTTACTAAGTCGATAGTGCTAGATATGCCTTTGACAAAAAACAGTGATGCAGATGAGATAGTTGCAGTTGTTAAGTATCAAGGTTGTTCAGAGAAAGGTTTATGTTATGAACCTTTAGAAAATGAGTTTACACTTAAAATAGATGCATCAAAATTAGAACAAGCATCTGCTGTAGTAGCAAATGAAACTACGAACTCAGGTTCTGAAACAGATGCAATCACGGATACATTTAAAAGTGGTAACATCTCTCTTATCTTGTTAACATTTTTTGGATTTGGACTTCTTTTAGCACTTACTCCATGTGTTTTTCCAATGATTCCTATTCTCTCATCTATCATCGTTTCTCAAGGTGAAGGGATGACGGCAAGAAAAGGTTTTATGCTCTCTCTTGTTTATGTGCTAGCAATGAGTATGGCGTATACAATGGCTGGTGTTTTAGCTGGACTCTTTGGTGGTAACATTCAGGCATCTTTACAAAATCCATGGGTATTGTCTGCTTTTGCAGCTATCTTTGTTATCTTGGCTATCTCAATGTTTGGATTTTTTGAAATTGGACTTCCTTCTTCTTTACAGAGTAAACTATCTAATACTTCTAACAAAGCTGGAAATAAAGGTGGTTTTGCAGGCGTAGCAGTTATGGGGTTTTTATCTGCATTAATCGTTGGGCCATGTGTTGCTCCACCGTTGGCAGGAGCGCTTGTTTATATAGGTCAAACAGGTGATGCTATGCTGGGTGGATTGGCACTCTTTGTTATGAGTTTAGGTATGGGGGCACCACTTCTTCTTGTGGGAATTGGAGCAGGTAAATTTATGCCTCGTCCTGGTGGTTGGATGACAACTGTTTCTAAAGTATTTGGTGTTATCATGCTTGCTATTGCTATTTGGATGTTGGCTCGTATATTACCAGATTCGATTTCAATGCTTTTATGGGCTTTACTATTAATCATCTCATCTGTTTATCTTGGAGTGTTTGAAGCACTGAAAGATGATAAAAGATCATGGAACGCGCTGTTTAAAGGCTTGGGTGTAGTTATCTTTATGCTAGGTGCATCTTTGTTGCTTGGTTTATTAAGTGGAGCAACTAATCCACTCAATCCATTAGAAAAATTTACATCAGCAGGTGTTGTTTCAACTAGCTCTGTAAGCGTGAAAACAAATAGTTTCACAAAAGTGCACTCTATTGCTGAGTTAGATGCAGTTTTGGCAAAAAATAAAGGCAAAAAGATAATGCTAGATTTTTATGCTGACTGGTGTACCTCTTGTAAAGAGTTAGAACACAATACTTTCTCTAATGCAGATGTTCAAAATGCATTAAGTTCTTTTGTTCTGATTCAAGCAGATGTTACGAAAAATAGTGCAGATGAGAAAGCGTTATCTAAAAAATATGGAGTATTTGGACCACCTGCAATTCTCTTTTTCGATGAAAATTTAGAAGAGATAAAAGCTAAAAAGATATTTGGTTATAAGCCACCTCAAGAGTTTTTAGACCATATAAATAGTATTTAAGGTCTTAGGGGTGAGAGTAAAGGGAGTTCTAATGAATAAGATTATTACTATTTTATTTCTTTGTTTTTTTATTTTACAAGCAGAGGATGAGTATGAACTTGGGAAGGGTGTGCAAGTTGCATCCCTACCACTCTATGTCGGAGGTTATTTCTCTGCAGATTATGCACAATCTAAAGCAGTTACAACTTATAGACTCAATGATATAGCGCTTCTTGCTTATGGTACCTTTGAGAAGTTATCCTACATGGCAGAAGTGGAATATAAAGATTTCTATACACACAGTCAATATCCTAATAGCTACTCTATTACAAAAGATAGAGACCTGCATGTGGAAAGATTATATTTTGACTATATATACAATGAAAATTTCGCTGTAACACTAGGGAAATACAACTCCCCTATCGGCCTTTGGAATCTTTTACCTGTAAATGCATTACGACAAACAATCTTCAATCCAATGACTTCGGATATTATATTTCCAAACTATACAACTGGTGCAGTAGTCTCTTATTCAACCTATAGTGACTATGGCCTGAAAATAGGAGTAATTTATCAAAATAATGATGATTTTGATGATAACTATAATAACTATAAGCTAGATCAGCACTACGGACTTAATGTTGTCTATGAGAAAGATGACTACACTCTAAAGCTAGATGGTGGATACTTCCATCAAACAAATGCTTTCGATGATACAGAGTTTCTTCATTATGCGCTTTTATCTGGAAAATATGATAGTGATAAATTTCAATTCTCTACAGAACTAGGATACCAACAAGGACAAAGGGAAATAACTTCATTGGCCGGGTATGTACAAGGCTTGTATAGATTTACGGAGCAACATATAGGAAGTATAAGGGTTGAATCCTATGATGACAGGCTTAGTGCTGATGTAGGGCAATTAGCAGTTTTTACATATACATATAGACCGCTATTCCCAATTGCGATTAAGTCTGAATATGAACTTAATTCACATGATTTACAAGATAAGTTAATGTTCTCTCTTTCGGTGATTTTTTAATGAAAAGATTAGCTGGAATATTTGTAATAGGTCTGTTTTTTTCATCTTTTACCCTTGCTGATGATTATGTTGTTATTTGCAATAAAAATATGGAAGACTTATCAATAAGCCAAGTTAAAGCTATCTTCTTAAAGAAATTGACATTTGTAAATGACATAGAGGTAGTTCCTATCAACCTCGATGCAAGAGACCCTTTGAGGCTAAAGTTTGAGCAAGAGGTACTGCATTTAAGTTTTCAGAGATTGAAAATATACTGGACGAAAGAGCACTATATGGGGCATAGACCACCAGTGAGCATGAAGTCACAAGAGAGTATCAAAGCTTTTGTGAAAAATGTTGACGGTGCAATTGGATATATAGATGCAAAGAATTTTGATGATGATTTAAAAGTTATCTATAAGTGGAGTGAATAAGTGAAGATAGTACTTGTTTGTGATGATGAACTCATGAATAGAAAGTTGGCATCAAAGATACTAAATAAAGAGGGATTTTCTGTTGTTGAAGCCAAAAATGGACAAGAGGCGATTGATGTTTTACAAAGCACAAAGATAGATGTGATTTTAATGGATTTGATGATGCCCGTTATGGATGGTTATGAAGCAACTAAAATTATAAAAGATGATGAAAAATTGTCAGATATTCCTCTTATTGTTCTCTCCGCTCTTTCAGATACCAACTCTATCTCTAAAGCTTTAGCGTGTGGTGCGGATGAGTACCTAGCAAAACCATTTAACATCATAGATTTTGGAGCGAGGGTGAAAAATGCATTAAAAAATCACTCTCATGAGTGAGAATGCAAAGCAATGTTTGATTTTGTAAGAAAATCTTTACGAAACAAACTCCTTGTGGTCTTTATAGGAATTGGCTTCCTTCCATTTTTGACACTCTTGATTTATGCAATCTTTTTAAGTGAAGCAAAGATAGTTAACAATATTATAGGTGAGCAGTTAGATAGAACAAAGAGTGTATCAAAGTTTCTCAATAACCATTTAACTTCTCTATCTAAAGAGGTCTCTTTTTTAAGTTCACTTGATTTAATGGATGATATGCTAGTGGATGATATTGATAAAAGGATCTCAAGGCTTTTAAATCAAAAAGCAAACGATATGGGTCAGCAAATCAAATTGATGACAGTAAATATGCAGGCAATGATAACTTCATCTTCAGACAAAGAGAGTATACATAAAGAGTTTAATCTTAATAAATTAACTGAGAATAGTGGGGATTATATAGAAGCAAAAACCTTTTATACCTATTCAAAAATATACGCTTCTTTTGACAAGAAAAAAGAGCTTGGATACATAGTTTTGGAATTTAACCTAGAAAACTTAGACATCTATCTTACGCATGATAACAATATACATGCCTATATGCTCAATCATAAAAATGGTCTTATCATAGGCGAACATCTCTCTTTAAATCTTTATATTGATAAAGATGAAGAGGGCATTCTTGGCTCTTCTGAGGTCATAGTTTATAAAAGAATTGCTGCCCCTATGCATGACTGGTACATCGTATACGCGGTAGATAAGAGTTATGCATTAGCCTATCTGTATGACTTTATCCGTTTCATGCTTTATGTGTCAGTTCTTATTTTTGCGTTCATCATTTATGCTTCTTTCTATTATGCTAGAGGTATAGTAAAGCCAATTGAGGAGTTAACCGCAGTTGCTGATGAGATTGTTAACACAAAAAATTACTCCATACAGTTGGAAACAACTTCAAAAGATGAAATTTCAATCCTAACACAATCTTTTAACAAAATGATTAAGACAACTTCCGTCTCACTTATCAAGCTTGAAAATGAAAACAGGCTGAGATTAGAACGTTTTACACAGCTTATCAAAGTGTTTAACACTATTATCCAAACGAAAAGTGAAGAGGAGTGTGTGAAAGTTTCTATAGAGGAGATTTCAACTTTAACAAGTAACAAAGATTTGTATTTTATTGAAGAAAATAGCTGGGCAATTGATAGAGAGTTGATAAAACTTTATGTGAGTGACTTTGAGAAAAATGAAAAAGTCTACTTTGGTTCTATAGCTTTAGGCATCGAAAAATTCGAAGACAAGAAAGAGCGAGATTTTTATAATGCTATCGCTTCTATGATTACGCTTCAACTCGATAAGATTCGCTTGATAAAGCGTACTCTCTCTGTTTCAGATGCTAAATCAGCTTTTATATCGAGTATGTCACATGAACTCCGTACACCTCTGAATGCTATTATCGGATTTGCTCAATTTTTGATTACTTATGAAGAGTTGACAGACGATCAGATAGAAACAGTCGGAAACATTGAATCTTCAGCACAATATCTACTTGAAATGATAAATGAAATTTTAGATATTGCCAAGATTGAAGCCGGAAAAATGGAAGCTCAAATTCAGAGTGTTGATATATTGCGTATTGTTCAAGCTAGCTGCAACATGCTCTCCCCACTCGCATCTGAAAAAGATTTAAATTTACTCTTCAACCATGATAAAATTGAAAATACTATTTATGATACAGACCCTAAGATGTTTCAGCAGATTGTCCTAAATCTCTTATCTAACTCTATAAAATTTACAAAAGAGGGAAACATAGTCGTAGAGCTTTATGAAGATGATAAAACACTTTATGTAAGTATAAAAGATAATGGTATCGGTATATCGAGTGAAGATTTGGACAGATTGTTTACTGACTTTACACAGGTTGAAAATGTTATGCAAAAAACACATAAGGGTACAGGCTTAGGACTCTCTCTTAGTAAAAAAATGGCAAAAATTTTGGGTGGAGATGTTATACTTAAGAGCGAAGGTTCCGGACTTGGAACCGAATCAATATTTTCAATCAAAAAGGTAAGTAATGTCAAAGTTTAAAAATGTAAGTGTAGTAAAAGAAGCTAATATTTACTACTCTGGAAAAGTGACGAGTCGCACAGTTGAGTTTGAAGATGGCTCCATAAAATCTTTAGGGATTATGCTAGAGGGTAACTATACTTTCAATACAGCTGATAAAGAGATTATGGAGATATATTCAGGCAGTTTTGAACTGAAACTCCCAGGGAGCGATAGCTTCGTTTCTATGAGTGGTCCATGCTCATTTGAGGTGGAAGCAAATAGCGCTTTTGATATCAATGTTCTAAGTGTTACCGATTACTGCTGTTCATATATTAAGTAAAAAATTAATATAATAGCTAAGTACACAAAAAAAATTATAATTTCTATATGGATTATAAACTCGGGTAGCAAAAATGAATATCTGCCATTTATACTGTAAAACAACAGATTCCCCTCAAGCAAAGAGTATCTTGAACTCCTTTGAGGGGAGTGTGTCTATTGATATAAGTACCATAGAGACATTGGCTAGCTATGGGGTATATATCGTAGAGGTTTATAAAGTTGATAAAGATATATCAGAAAAATTCAAAAAGTTATTTGAAGATAAAATAGATTCTTTAATCTATTTTATTGTTCCAAATGAATACAGCCTCACACTCTTTCAATTGGCTTTTTTATTAAAAGCAAAGACAATTATAACAGCAAATCAAGATGTTAATAGGCTTATTCTAAAGTTGAGAAGTGATTATAAACTCAATCAAGAAGAGCATCTTCACAATATGTTAGGTCAGATTGTCCTGAAAACAGAGAGTTTTATTTTTTTTAAAAATAACGAACTCACCTATGCTAGCCAAAAACTCTTTGATACATTCGGATGGAAAGATTTATCCCAAGTTGAGAAAAACATTTGTAAACAACTTCCTCTTCATGAGCTGCTTTCTCAGGATACAGTCACGCAGCAACAGCTCACCCTTCATGAAAACAGCAATGCATACTTTGATATAAGAAGTAGCACAACAGAAAAGGTAGAGGAGAAATTTATTTTTCTTGAGCTTTTAAAAGAGCATGTCTCGTCCGAAGATGAGCTCAGTTTTGTCTCAAACAGAATCAGCTTTATAGAAGTTGTGAAAGAAAAATTTATTGAACAAAGCATCTCAAGCAAGAAGATTTCGTTTATGACGATTCAAATTGAGAATCTTAAGAGTCTTCAAAATGATTGGAGTAAGGTTGAAGTAGAAGGCTTTCTTAAAGATTTTTTATTTGAAGTAGATAAAATTGTAGATAAAAAAATCATTCTTGCACAGTATGACAGTGATTTTTATATTGTAATTTTTGAAGATATTACATTAGAACTCTTAAAGAGTAAAGCGGACAATTTTCAACATAAAATTTCTGGATTTTTGAGTGAACAGCAGTTTAATCCTTTTATTGATATCTATGCTTTTGATACAACTACTTTAGATTTAAATGATATTTTAAGCACACTTGGGAAAATATCCAACAAGAGTATTACCCAAAAAGATATTGCTAAGGATAAACTCATCTATATTGGAAATGCACATGACAAAATGGATGAGCAAGAGTCTATTAAACACCTTTTACGGGAAGTATATACAAATAGCATCCAAATTAAGCTTTTAAACATCTATAAAGGCCTTTGTATTAATACATCGGCTACTATTGTTAAATATAACGAAGATGGCGTATACATCAAATTTGAGCATTTTCAAGGTATTGTGATGAAGCTTGAAAAGGAGACAGTTTTACAATCCTCAAGTTTCAGTCAAGATATCAAAGCGAAAGTTAAATTTATAAATTTGGAAAAGAAGATAGCACTTGTTGAAGGTTTTTCTTTTGTAAATGGAAATGCAAATGCGAGAAAATATAGCAGAGTCTCTTGCTCTGCAAGAACTCCCATCATTATCTCTCAATTTGGTGCTACATTAAGCGGTGAAATTTTAGATATATCCATTAGTTCGATTGCTGTACAACTAAAATATGCCAAACTGGTAGATCATATAAGAGCAGATACTGTCATGCTCTCCTTTGTTTTGCCAAATAGAAACAGTCTTGAAGGAAGTGTAAAGATTTCTGTAGAAGCCAAAGTTATCCTTAGTACTTGCAAGGATGGAATTTGCAAAATCGTATGTGAACTTCTTAAAGATGATGTGAATGAATCCATTTTGATGGAGTATGTCTACAATAGACAAAAAGAGATTATTGTAGAGGTTAAGAAGATAGCTAGACAGTTTTAGTATCTATTTCAAGAGAGATTCTTGGCATGTGGAAATTTTCTACGTCTTAGTCCGTATATCTTAAAAAGAACCCTGCTTATATTTTAAACTAGAACTTACAATGTAGCATGTGGAAGTTTGAATGCTTGATTTTGTATCACATCTACCAATGCCAAATGCAAATGTATTCTCTTCGTAGAGGATATTTAATCCTTCACTCATATCAAGGAAAGAGAGCTTGCTTGAATCTATAAGCTTTGCATCGCTTACGCCATTGAACTCTAACTCTACTGTAATCCAATCAAAATCCCGTGCTCTATCCTGTACTGCAAAGAGTACTGAGATTACAGTAGGTGATACAATTTCCACATGCCGTAATTCAGTATCACGGAAATGGCTGAATCTATCTAAAAAGGGTTCTAAATCTTTTGCAAAAAGTGGCTTCATAGATACTCTTTGCTGTAGGATGTTAGATAGACTTGAAGACCTATTGGCAACCAACACACTCCATAGATCTATCTTCTACGTCGCTTGCCATCTCAGGTGATTGTGAACGGAGATAATAAGTAGATTTAAGTCCAAGCTTCCAAGCCATCATATAGATGTCATTTAAGTACTTTCCGCTCGCTTTGTCAAGCGTTATAAAGATATTGAGACTTTGACCTTGGTCGAGCCATTTTTGACGTATAGCGGCAGCTTTAATGAGGATTCTTTGATCGAGCTCATACGCTGGTGTGTAGTAGCCCCATGTATCTGGAGATAAGTTCGGTACTACAACAGGGATAAGACCAGATAAGTTCTCTTCAAACCATTTTCTCTTAAATACAGGTTCTATAGCTTGTGTGGTTCCTGTAAGAATAGAGATAGAGCTTGTAGGCGCAATTGCCATAAGATAACCATTTCTCATCCCTTGCTTTTTAATTTTACTTCTTAAAGCATCCCATTCGTATGTAGGTGCAAAGAGACCTCCACGGTCAACAAGGTTTCTTACCTCTGCATTTGCATGGTCCATCGGTAGTATTCCTCTACTCCATTTTGAGCCTTCAAATTCAGGATAGCTTCCTTTTTCTGCTGCTATGTCTGAGGATGAATTGATTGCGTTATAACTAACAGCTTCCATGATTTCATCTACTTTATCAAAATGCTCTTGTGAACCCCACATGATTCCTTGCTCTGCTAACATCTGCGCTTCACCCATAACACCTAGACCAATAGAACGACTTCTCATGTTTGTACGTTTTACTTTTTCTACAGGATAAAAGTTCAGATCAATAACATTATCCAAACAACGGATAGCCGTTGGAACGATTCTGTCTATGTCCTCTTTGGTGTTGATTCGAGATAGATTTACAGAAGCCAAGTTACAAACTGCAGTGGCTCCATCTATCTTTTCTTTCTCCACAACATAGATAGGTATTCCGCCAAGAGAGTCTAGTGCTGTTACTTTTTTTGCCTGTTTTGTGAGTCCGCTATCTACAGTAACAAGTTCATCCTCTTCATAACTAATACTCTCACCATTTTCAAAAATGAGTTTTATTTTATAGTGATTTGGCTCTGTATTTTGAAATATCTCTGTACAAAGATTTGAACTTCTGATAACACCATAGTGATCATTTGGGTTAGCTCTGTTAGCATTATCTTTAAAGCAGAGGAAAGGAGAACCTGTTTCAAAATAAGATGTTAAGATTTTTTTCCATAAATCTTTTGCTTTAATTCTCTCTTTGATAAGAGATTCATTTTGCTCATATTCAGCATATTTTTTATTGAAATCTTCACCATGAAGTTTTGCTAAATCTCCACAATCGTATGGATCAAAAAGTGTCCAGATTCCATCTTCTTGAACTCTTTGCATAAACAAGTCATTGAGCCAAAGTGCAGGAAACAGATCATGCGCACGACGACGCTCCTCTCCAGAGTTTTTCTTTAGATCCAAAAAGTCATTTATATCGATGTGCCAAGGTTCAAGATAAACAGCAATAGCACCTTTTCTCGTTCCAAGTTGATCGACAGCAATAGCGATGTCATTTGTAATTTTCAGGAAAGGAACTGTTCCGCCTGCCGCATTTTTATGCCCATCGATAAAGGAACCCATGGAGCGAACTTGTGTCCAGTCCCATCCAATTCCTCCACCAAATTTAGAGAGCATTGCCATCTCTTTGTATGCATCGAAAATACCTTCTATATTGTCAGGAGTAGAACCGATGTAGCATGAACTCAATTGGTGTCTTGTTGTACGAGCATTAGAGAGGGTTGGAGTTGCAAGCATAACTTCAAAGAGAGAAATCATGTTATAAAACTTGATTGCCCACTCTTCACGATTTTCTTCCCTTTGCGCTAAGAACATAGCGATTGCCATGAACATGTGTTGCGGAAGTTCTATAGGATTTGATTTTCTATCTTTGATAAGATACCTATCATTAAGAGTCTTGACACCAAGATAGTTAAAGAGCAAATCTCTCTCTGGTTTTATATGTTTCTCTAGTCTCTCAAGGTCGTACATCTCTTTGAGCCCAAAAAGGATTCTCCCCTCTTTTTCACCACGTGAAAAGTAGTTTTCTAAAGAGCCATACCCAGTAAAGCCGTTTACTTGATGGTATAAGTTAAAGAGAAAGAGGCGTGAGGCAACAAACGTCCAGTTAGGTGCATCTATGTCTATCTTATCCACAGCAGTTTTAATAAGAGTCTTTTGTATCTCTTCGGAGGTTATACCATCACGAAAGTGAATTTGAGCATCTACTTCTAACTCACTTTGAGAAACATTGGTTAAATCTTTAACAGCTGCAGAGGTATATTTTTGAATCTTACTAATGTCTAGTTGTTCTGTTCGTCCATTTCTTTTAATAATTGTTACCATGGTGCCCCCTTATTTTTTGAAAACTCTTGCGAAAATTCTATCTACATTTTTTGTATAGTAGTCATAATTAAAACACTCACGGATTTGCTCTTCACTTAGACTATTTCTCAACTCTTCATCTGCTAACAAATGGTTAAGATACAAACTCTCTCCAGCTTCATTTGTTGTTGGTTTTCCTTGCTGTATCTCTTCCCAAACTTTCATAGCATTTCTTTGAACTATTCTGTACGCATCTTCACGGCTTACACCCTTAAGTGGAAGTTCAAGTAGTACTCTTTGAGAGAAAACAAGTCCACCTGTTAGGTTTAGATTTCTCATCATATTTTCAGGATAGACAGTTAAGTTCGCTATAACGTTATTCATGCGGTGTAACATAAAGTCCGTTGTTATAAAACTATCTGGTAACCAAAATCTCTCCGTTGAAGAGTGGCTAATATCTCTCTCATGCCAAAGAGCAACATTTTCCATAGCAGGAACAGCGTAGGCTCGAATCATTCTCGCCAAACCTGTTATGTTCTCTGTTAGGATAGGGTTTCTTTTATGAGGCATTGCTGATGAGCCTTTTTGACCTTTTGCAAAATACTCTTCACACTCGTAAACTTCAGTTCTTTGCCAGTGGCGAACTTGAACTGCAAACTTCTCAATAGAGCTTGCCATCAAAGCAAGCGTTGTAGCGAGTCTTGCATATCTATCACGTTGTATCACTTGATTAGATGCAGGAGCAGCTTTAAGTCCTAGCTCTTCACATGTAATCTCTTCAAGTTCAAGAGGCGCGTGTGCAAAGTTACCCATCGCTCCACTCACTTGACCTACGCTTATTACATCGAGTGTTTGTTCTAAGTTTTCTAAATGTCGAGCCATCTCATCATACCAAACAGCTAACACAAGACCAAATGTTATAGGTTCACCATGGATACCATGACTTCTTCCAACCATCAAAGTCATCTTGTGTTCCATCGCACGTTTTTTGATAGATTCCATAATCATTTTCACGTCTTCTATAACTAACTCTAAAGAAGATTTCATTTGAAGTGCTACTGCAGTGTCAACAGTGTCGGAACTTGTCATACCATAGTGAAACCATCTAGACTCTTCGCCAAGCGTTTCAGATACACTTGTTGTGAATGCTATAAGGTCATGACGTGTAACAGCTTCTATCTCATCTATTCTCTCAATGCTGAAGCCAGCATTTTTTACAATTTTATCAGCATCATCTTGTGGAATCTTTCCAAGTTTTGCCCAGGCTTTTACAACGGCTTTTTCTACATCCAACCAAGCTTGATATTTTGCTTGCATTGTCCATTTAGAGCTCATTTCTTTTCTGGAATATCTTTCGATCATTTATTTAGCCTTGTGATTATTATCTTATGTATTATGTTAAAATTAGCATATATTAAAGTAAGTTATTCTACAGAATTTATTGTAAAAAAGGGATTAAACTTTGCCATTTGTTTTAAAAAAAATGTTTGTACAGAAAAAGCAGAAAGCTTTTCTCTATCTGATGAAAGAGTTAGATTATACGCAAAAAGAGGCACAACGATTAATCGCCAAAGGAAGGCTCTTTGTTGATGGTGTTCCTATGTGCAGAACAGCTGGAGAGATAGAGGGAGAATTTGAATTTATCTATTTTGAACCAATCACAAAAGGTTTAGTTCCACATGCCGTATATGATGAGTTTGTTCTTTTTGATAAACCAAGTGGAGTGCTTATTCATCCTCAAAATAGAAATACACCCTACTCTTTAATAGATGAGCTTAAATATCAATTTGGGCGTGATGCTAACATTGCACATAGAATCGACCAAGAGACGAGTGGTCTTGTCTTATGCGCAAGAAATAAAGAGAGTGAAAGAGATATAAAGATGATGTTCCAAGAGAGAGATATGAAAAAGAAGTATCTCGCAATGGTTCATGGTGAGCTTAAAGAGGAGCTTTGTATTGAAGCTCCTTTACTAAGATCAGAAGACGATAGCGCGATGGTAAGAATGGTAGTAAAAGTTCATGAGAGCGGTAAAGCTTCTAAAACAGATATAAAGCCTTTAAAATATTTTCCTTCAACTAATATGACTCTAGTAGAGTGCTCTCCTTATACTGGAAGACAACATCAAATTAGAGTGCATTTGTTCCACGTGAAACATCCAATTGTTGGTGACCCTATCTATGGACAGAGCGAAGAGGAGATGATTAAGTTTTTAGATAGAGAATTAAGTGATGAAGAGAGAATCAAAAAGAGTGGTTCGAGAAGACTTCTTCTCCATGCAAATGAGTTAGAGTTTGAGCTCTACTCAAACAAGTATCATTGTAAAAGTAATATAGATTTTGAGAAAATTTGCTTCGAGAGTATGAAAGCCTAAAAGAGTTTATTCTTTACAATAGAGCAAAAGTAAGCCAGAAGTCAAGCCCCTTAACTCGGAAGTGTGAATAACTTATTTATAAATTGTAGTAACTCTTCTCTTTTCAAATTGGAAATACTGCATAATAGTGTCTAAAGCCCATAAATAGGGCAATCTATAGATAAGAAGCTATTTTAATTTCAGGTGTGTTTTATATAAATTTTTTCTTAATCAAGTAAAAAATTTATGAATTTGTATTATTTAAACCAGAAGATATTCACAGCTTACAACACTGTGTGAATACTACACATTTTAGGTGAATTACTGAACAATGTAAATGATTATGTTTTGTTTAAGATTAGTTTCTAGGTAAAAGAGGATTATTTTTATATAAGAAAGTTAAGGTATTATTACACCTATAAACGACCTCCCTGGTGTGTTGGTCGTTTAGTATAATGGCGTCAAAAAGAGATGTCTCTATCTTCTATACTGCATTGTATCTTTTAATGATTTTTTTCACACGATTTCTAAGTTTTCTTAATGCTTCAGTACTTGTTAATCCATCAGCAGTTAAGTTCTCAAAACCGCCATCAAATTGTGCTTTTGCTATCCAACCAATTTTTTTATGGTATTTGATTCCTACAAAGCGAATGTCACCAAAGTGTGCTTTACAAAGTTTATATATCTCTTTGATTCTGTCTGTATTTGTCTTCTCAGCCATAAGTTGTTCCTTTATTTTGAGTTTGATAATTTATAGCATATATTGTATCTTTTTTTATCTCTAAATTATTACATATATGATTATTTTTTATCACTCGTCGCAGCTTTTATAAAGCCTATGACACCACCAACAAAAACCACTATTAGAAAAACGACCTGAAATATCTCTACTCCACCCATTATCTCTCTCCTTCTGTTTTCTCTTTTAATTGACCGCAAGCGGCGCTTATATCTATCCCTTTAGAGTCCCGTATAGTACAAAGCAAGCCATGATGAACTAAATAGTCTTGGAAAGCAATCATATCACTTTTTGAGGGTCTTTCATAGCTTGTCCCAGGATAGGGGTTAAAATAGATAAGATTTACCTTTGCTTTGATGTCAGTTAAAAGCTTGACTAATTTTTTTGCAGAGCCTATGTCATCATTTTTGTTTTTTATAACCAGATACTCAAACATAACTCTTTTTCGAGTGTCTATCGGAAAGCGTTTTACAGCTTCTATAATAGAAGCGATGTTGTGCGCTTTATTCATCGGGATTAGTTCCGTTCTAAGCTCATCATCAACCGCATGAAGAGAGATAGCTATGTGAACGCCTAAATCCATCTCTCCAAGTTTATCTATCTTGTTGCTGAGACCACTTGTAGAGACTGTTTGGCGTTTACCGCTAATACAAAGCCCCTCTTCCTCTTTAAATATCTCTATCGCCTTAGCAAGATTGCTAAGATTATCAAGTGGCTCACCCATTCCCATATAGACGATGTTTATCTTTCTGTTGTGTTTGTGGTCATTATCTCTTTTTAGATTGACAACCTGAGCAACTATCTCACCAGCAGTTAAATCTCTAGTAAAGCCACCTTTTGCTGTTAAACAGAAGGAACACCCTACTTTACATCCAACTTGCGTAGATACACAGATTGTATATTTTGCTTCTTGAATAACTTCACCATTGTCGTCAAGTTGCGTATCTTTCATCTTTAGCCAGACAGCTTCTACTGTTTTTCCATCTTGAAGCTCAAACAGGTATTTGATGGTTCCATCTGATGAGAGCTCTTTTTTTACTATCTTCATCGGATTTACAAGATATTTTTTTGCTAACTCTTCTTTAAGGGCTTTTGGAATGTTTTTCATATCATCGTAAGTTTCTGCATATTGATGGTATAACCAGCCATAAATCTGTTTGGCTCTAAAACTTGGTTTTATGAGTGCTTCTAACTCTTTTTGTGTGAAGTCCAATAATGATTGTTTTAGCTCACTCATGAAGTTGTTAGTTCCTTTATTCTAGTTTCCACATGCCGAGTTAAAAGCTCTTTTGCTTTTTCATGATTTTTCAAAAACTCTTCATGCGCATTTTTGTTAGTGTAATTTGTTATACAAAACACACCGCCAGCTGGGATATTAAACTCTTGAGCAATTTTTAAAACTGAAAAAAACTCCATATTTTCGATACCTACTCCTAAAGCAAGAAACTTTTTTGTAAGTTCTTGGCATGTGGAAATATAGTTTGAAGAGTTTACAATAATATCTTTTTTGTTAGTCGTGTTAGTCGAAATAACATTGTCTAGTGGTGTGTAGGCTTCATCTCTTAGAAAAGCAAGTTCAATATTTGAGGCTGTTTTTGATTCTATGATGTCAAATATTTTGTTATCGCCATAACTTCCAGCACTACCAACAAAGAGTAAAAATTCAGGTTTGTCAAACAAACAGAGTCTTGTTAGATTCATCGCTGTTTCAATAAGCCCTACTCCCATTGGTTGCGCAAAATCAAATGTTTCGTTATTCCCCGCACATATAATCATTAAAGTCTCACAGGGATATTGTTATCATGAAGGTAGTGTTTTAACTCCATAATATCAATCTCCTTATAGTGAAAAATACTCGCGGCAAGTGCGGCATCTGCACCATGTTCAAATGCTTCTTTGATATGTTGCATCGTTCCTGCTCCACCACTTGCGATAACAGGAACGCTAACAGCGCGCGAAATCTGTTCTGTAATGTTGAGCTCAAAACCAGCTTTAGTTCCATCTGCATCCATGGATGTAAGAAGTATCTCTCCGCTTCCGCGATCTACGACCTCTTTTGCCCAGAGAACGGCATCAAGTCCAGTATCAACTCTCCCGCCATTTAAAAACACATGGTACTTTTCACCCACTTTTTTCACGTCTATTGCAGTGACAATGCATTGAGAACCAAATCTTTTAGCACCCTCATCGATAAGCTCTGGTCTTTTGATTGCTGCAGAATTTACGCTTACTTTGTCACAACCAACATTTAAAAGTTTATAAATATCATCTAGTTTTCTTATTCCACCGCCAACTGTGAGCGGTATAAAAATCTCTCGTGCCACTTGCGCTACAATATCTACAATCGTATCTCTGTTGTCACTAGAAGCGGTGATGTCTAGAAATGTAAGCTCATCAGCACCCTCTTCATTGTAGCGACGTGCCACCTCTACAGGGTCGCCAGCATCTTTCAAACCTACAAAATTTACACCTTTGACAACGCGTCCATCTTTTACATCAAGACAAGGAATGATTCTTTTTGCGAAATAATTCATAGTAGTTTTTAAGCCTCATATAGTATGTAAAATTATACACATTGTGACTTACATTTAGATTTGTTTCACATGAAACATTGCAAATTTAAAAATTTAAGAGAGGCGTTACCTAAATATAAGCAAAAATAGTATAAACTGCACCTCATGAATATAAATAGCGTTGTAGCTAAGAAGAAATTCGGACAGAATTTCCTAAAAGATGAAACAGTTTTAAGAAAAATCATCCAAGCGATGCCCAAAAACGATAACAAAATCGTAGAAATTGGACCTGGCTTAGGTGATTTAACTAAATTTTTAGTTGATGTCAAAAGTGTAGAAGCTTTTGAGGTAGATACCGATTTATGTAAACTATTACATAGTATATTTAAAGAAGAGATTGATACCAAGCGACTCCACATAAATTGTGGGGATGTTCTACAAGCTTGGAAGAGTGAATTAGTTGATGAGCCGTATGATTTAGTGGCAAACTTGCCCTATTATATAGCAACAAATATTATCCTAAAAGCACTCGCAGATCCAATGTGTAAAAATATACTTGTAATGGTACAACTTGAAGTGGCAGAAAAATTTTGTGCGACACATGGAGAAAAAGTATTTGGTTCTTTGAGCGTAATAACTCAGAGTATAGGCGAAGCACACATCGTTGTGAAAGTTCCTCCAACTGCATTCGAACCACCGCCCAAAATAGACTCTGCAGTGTTTTTAATACAAAAAAACTCCGATAGAAGTGATGAGAATTTCGAGCAAATGCTCAAGGTAGCGTTTAAGCAGCCAAGAAAAACTCTGATGAAAAATCTATTGGCAGTGTATGATAAAACCTTACTTCAAGAGGCTTATGAAGAGCTAAATCTTACATTAACGATTCGACCTCATCAAGTTTCCACAAGCGACTATCACCAACTCTATAAAATAACAAGGAGTTTGGATGGCAGAAGAGAATCAGGGGACACAAGTAAGTAACCCTCAGGAAAACAGTAAACCAAGAACAAACAACAGAAGACCACATAACAACAACCGTAAGCCAAATGATAATGCAAATGCAAAAACTGGCGAACAAGCAGGTGGCGCAAAGCCAAATAACAATCAAAACAGAAACAAAAGCAACAGTGCTAACAGCAATAGTAACAATAATAAAAATCGTCACCGTCGTCAACCAACACCAATTGATGAAAACTTAAAAACTTTCGTAGCTAAAAATCAAGAGGCACATAAGCAAAGACTTAATCCTCACTATAAATTAGATTTAAACTCTACAGCTAAAATCCGTATCACCCCACTTGGTGGGCTCGGTGAAATCGGTGGAAATATCACTGTTATAGAAACAGATAAAGAAGCAATTCTTGTCGATGTTGGTATGAGTTTCCCAGATGAAGATATGCACGGTGTTGATATCTTAATTCCAGATTTTACGTACCTTCGTGAGATAAAACATAAGATAGTTGCTGTCATTATTACGCATGCGCATGAAGACCATATTGGTGCAATGCCATACCTTTATAAAGAGATGCAATTCCCAATCTATGGAACATCCCTTCCATTAGCAATGATTGGTAATAAATTTGATGAGCACCATATTAAAGAGCACAGAAGATTTTTCAATCCGATTCAAAAAAGAGATATTGTTAAAATTGGAGAAGATTTTGAAATCGAGTGGATGCACATGACGCACTCTATAATCGACTCTTCCTCTTTAGCGATTACTACAAAAGCAGGAACACTTATTCACACGGGTGACTTTAAGATAGATTATACTCCTGTAGATGGCTATACTGCGGATTTACATAGATTGGCTCATTATGGAGAGAAAGGTGTTTTATGTTTGATGAGTGACTCAACAAACTCTTACAATACAACTCCAACAGGTTCAGAACTAAGCGTAGGACCTGCACTTGACCGTGTTTTCTCAAAGGCTGAGGGAAGAGTACTTCTTTCGACATTTAGTTCAAATATTCACCGTGTACAACAAGCGATACAGTATGGTATTAAATACGGACGTAAAGTTTGTGTTATTGGTCGCTCTATGGAGAGAAATTTAGAACTGGCAATGCAGTATGACTATGTAAAATTTCCAAAAAATATTTTTGTAGATGCAGATGAAGTTGCAAGACTTAATGATAAAGAAGTACTCATAGTAACAACAGGTTCACAGGGTGAGCCAAACTCTGCGCTTTTTAGAATGTCTATCGGAGAACATAGACACATAAAAATCAAGCCAACAGATTTGATTATCCTCTCTTCTCGTGCGATTCCTGGGAATGAAGGCTCTATTTCAGGCATGTTGAACCATCTTCAACGTGCAGGCGCAAATGTAGCTAGAGATAGAGACATACACGTTTCAGGACATGCTTCTATGGAAGAGCAAAAACTTATGCTTCGTCTCGTGAATCCTAAGTTCTTTTTACCTATTCACGGTGAGTATAACCATGTTATGAAGCATAAAGAGACAGCTATCATGTGTGGTGTGCCTGAGAGAAATATTTTACTTATGACAGATGGAGAGCAGATAGAAGTCTCCCCTAAATACATGAGAAAAGTTAAAACAGTTAAAACAGGTAAAACATACATAGACAACCAAAATAACCATCAAATAGAAGATGACATCATCCTTGATCGTCAAAAACTTGCTTCTGATGGTATCGTTGTGATTGTCGCACAGGTAGATCGCAAAGAGACTAAGATGTTGGAAAAACCACATGTTACGACTTTTGGTTTAGTGGCAGATAAACAAGACAAAGCTTTTGCGCTTGAGATGGAAGATGTTTTAGAGCACTTCTTACTTCACCTCAAAAGTGGATTGATTGAAAACTCAAGAGCACTTGAAAATGACCTTCGTCAAATTGTTAGAAAACATATCTACAGAAAAATGAAAAGATACCCTCTAATCGTTCCTCACGTTCTCGTCTCTTAACTAAAACATTGGTATGTGGAAATTAATTCCACATGCCAAAGATATTTCCCAATCCCTTTTTATATAGCCCCCTTTCTCACTCGGATACGCTATACTCTCACTAAACTCTTCAATAGCCTCTTCGTAGTTATAGCCCCCTTTCTCACTCGGATACGCTATACTTACGACAAAAAAGGTAATTCCATTTTAGGTGTTATAGCCCCCTTTCTCACTCGGATACGCTATACTTTTACAACCAGAATTGCAAACACCTGAGCCGTTATAGCCCCCTTTCTCACTCGGATACGCTATACTGATAGAAGCTCAAGAGACACCTAGTCCGTCGTTATAGCCCCCTTTCTCACTCGGATACGCTATACTCCGTTTGTTCTTTTACGTATTGCAGAGCATGTTATAGCCCCCTTTCTCACTCGGATACGCTATACTCCGTTTGTTCTTTTACATATTGCAGCGCATGTTATAGCCCCCTTTCTCACTCGGATACGCTATACTATATGCTACCCCAAAAAGTCAAGACAACTTTTTTTAAATCTTAATTCCCTTCATCACCTGTAACCTTATGCCACATCTTCAGCTAATTTTAT
>PETN01000014.1 GCA_002781365.1 Sulfurimonas sp. CG01_land_8_20_14_3_00_36_23 | reverse complement strand
GAAGAAGATTTAATAACTGTTGCAGGTCTAAAATATATAGAAGTGAGTACACAAGAAGCATACGATACCTTGGCATGTGGAAATAAAAAACAGAAGATGAAAAGTATCAATAATCATTTCCACATGCCATGGCATGTGGAAACAGATATGAGAGAGGTAGCCTAAATGAAGAAGTTAAACATAATAATCGGATTTTTACTAACACTAAGTTCGCTTTTACAAGCTGATGAAAGAAAAGAAAAGTTAGTTGTATTTCAAGGAGACAAAGAGTATTGCCAACGCTTTATTGATAGATATGATGAAGTAGAATTTTTAGGAGAACCTTATCCGCATAACCTAGGTTCAGAGCAAGAGCATGAAAGGGTGTTTTTCAAGTATAAATCGCATGAAATATTTAAAAAATGTCCGAATGCTTTTAAACCTATACAGGTAATTTTAGATTATAAATCTCCATATGGAAACTGGGGTGATAGATATAGAATATATGAAAATATAGATATCGACAATGATGGAAAAAAAGACATTGTTATGATGTATGGAATGGCTTTTAAAAATGTATGGGCGGAAGAATATTGGAAAGTAGATGAGACAACATGTGATGCAAAAAAAATATATGAAAAATACTCTCCCAATCATTTATTTGTTTTAGATAGTAAATTTTATATAGAAGACCTCTCTTCTTCTAAAACAAAACTAAGACAGACAACAATTTATGAGATGTCAAAAAAAGAAAAAAAAATGCTAAGAAAATGTTCTTTTATTGACAAAGAACAGATGTTTAATGCTTGCGATGAATCTGAAAAAGACAATCCCGACTGCAAACCCTATCTTGAAGTAAATACTACAAAAGGAGCAAAACAATGACTGTAAGAAATCCTATGACCAAAGAACAATACGAGGCTGAACTGTTTAATTTTATGAAAGTACGAGAAGGTGCTGTAGCCCGCATTTACAGTGACCCAGATGGAGTTCCTACTCTCGGAGTCGGTTATGCTTTGGCAACCAAAAGTGGCAATACTTATGGACTTCGCAGCCGAAGTAGCATTGAACAGGCAATCACTAATGCTAGAGGGACTGCTTATACTTTTACTGATGAGCAGTGGACATTGCTAGAAGAAGTGGTTGGATTATTAAATGAAGGGAAAGTTGATCAAGCTAAAGCAAAGATTCCTGAAGCAATAGGCAGTGATACAACAGGAGTCTACGATGCCTCAGAAGACCACTTCAACCTCAATCTGGATACAAATGCACGCCAAAATCTTTTTAAAACTGTTATGGCAGAATTTGAAGATGATTTAAGTACAACGAATTTGCCTTATTCAAAAGAGCGTATTGCCATTATGTCTTTGCACTACAATATCGGCGCAATGCCGACGACATTCGGATATATTCGTAATGATAATCTCGTAGATCAACGAGTGATGGTTTGGAATGAGATAAGATACAGAAGTAATGCTGGACGGGATAGTAATCTTGAGGATAGACGAAAGATTGAAGCTGATACATTCGGCTTGTATAGTTCTACGGATGGAAAAACTCCCGTAAACGATAATGAAGCCAAAGAGGTTATTCGCTATTTGGAATCAAAACGCACTGATATTGAAAGTTATCTTTCAGATGTTGGAGGTACCATCGCTAATCTCAACACCGCTCTCCAACCCGCCAAAACTCTCCTCATCACAAACTACGCCCAAGATGTAACAATAGACGGCGACATCATCGTAGGACAAGGAATAGGAACCATTCCAGAAAATTA
>PETN01000051.1 GCA_002781365.1 Sulfurimonas sp. CG01_land_8_20_14_3_00_36_23 | reverse complement strand
TGAATACTCCTGATTTATTTTATCAGAATTATTCCGTTCTAAGTGGTACTGTTTTTGGGGAGGCTTACAATATGAACAATCACAATATTTTGATAATAAAAACATCAGAAATATGACATTTAAAAAATATACGATAGTTTCCCGAGTAAGACCTGTAAAAAAAGAGATAGAATTTTTAAGAATTTTTAAGAAAAACAAACCTTCACAGCAGTAAAGATACAACAAAACATAGGAACGCAATAAATTACCTAGAAGTAACCAATCAATCTCCACTTTTTCTTAAACTCTTTTTTCTTATCTTTTATTTCATATTTTGGCATGTGGAAATAAACCCTAAACTCAATTTCCACATGCCAAGAATATCCAATATTGACAAAAATCGATATATTGTAGTACAATGTATCTACAATAACATACAAGGATACACACTTGAAAAAAGCAATTAATATTAGACTTGAAGAGTCACTACTACATGATTTGGATGCTTACGCTCAAGAGCTAGATAGAAGCAGAACATACCTTATAGAAAAAGCAGTCTCCACCTACTTTGATACGCTTGACGAAATGATTTCAGACAAAAGAATTGATGAAGTTAAAAAAGGGAGTGTTGAAGTTTTTTCACTTGAGCAAGTTGCACTAGAGCTCGGCTTAAAATAGTATGTTTAAAATAATTATCCCAAAATATGCTCTCAAAGAGTTGCAAAAAATCGATAAAGAGAATCAACAATTTATCTTCAATAAAATCAAAGATTTAGAAGCAGGTATTTTTACGGGTGATAAAGCTCTAAAAGGTACACATAAAGGGAAGTTTCGAAAAAGAGCTGGCAACTACAGAATTGTCTATTTAAAAGAAAATGACATTCTTCTCATAACTCTTATCAGGATTGCGCACAGACAAGAAGTTTATTGACTTTACAGGTTTCTATGCTCTCGTCCTCATTTGAATTATATATAGGATTCTAAATAACTCCCAATCTTCATAAGTTCTTCATTTAGATAGATTAAAATTCAGCTATCAAAACAAACAAAGGATTTAAAAATGAGCAAATCAACATCAAAAATTATCTTAGCAGTAGTAATGTTTAAAGTCTCTTTATTAGCAACTGGAGCTTTTGTAGCGGCTTCTTTAGTAAACGTATAAAAAACGTAACAAATTCATCTTAACAATTTTTCTTCATCTCGCTGTTTTAGTAAGTTTTCCCTCTTACTAAAACAGCTTCAACCGCAAAAATCACTAAAAACTCCATTGATTCCCATCGCAAAAAGCTCTTTTTGTCTAAGTTTATTATTGACAGTATAGACATTCACAAAGAAACCCTCTTCTCTTAAACGATGAATCATCTCGCTCTCAACAAGTCCATCACTCAGGTTATACCCATCCACTTTGAGAGTTTTTAGATACTCTATAAGGGCATCTATTTTGGCATGTGGATGTTTACGCGCAACCAAGAGTGCAGTCGGTAGTGTCGGCATTTTGCGTTTACACAGAGGAAGATAAGCGGCTCTAAAGGAACTGATGACAACGAGATTTTCCACATGCCAACGCTCTATCTCTTCAAGCACGATTTCCACCACCTCTTCATCCTCAAAATCTTCATGTATATCTTTTATCTCGATGTTTATAAAGAGTTGCTTCTCCGCTATAAATCTTAGTAGTTCACTTAGAGTCAGAAGTGGTTCATAGCGCGCATTTGCCTCTGGTACTTTTACCTTTTTCTGCGCTATCTGATGAAAAGGATCGGCTTCATAGAACCAACTTCCATAATCAAGCGTGCAAAGCTCCTCGTAAGTGAAGTCGCATACACGATAGGGAGCGCGTAATCTGAACTGCTCTAGCGCCTTTACATTTGTTGTTCGCTCCAAAGTCGCATCATGCATAATAAGTGCAACTTTGTCACGGCTGAGTTGTACATCCACTTCCATAAAGTCACAATGCCCGACACTCATTTCTAGGGCTTTAAGTGTATTTTCTGCATAAAATGCCCTCGCTCCTCTGTGGGCTGAGAGGAGATTACTGCGGTTTAAAAGTTCTAACATCTTCATTTTGCTAACTCCTTCTCGATTGCTTCAAGTGTTCTTTTTGTTATCTGCTCAAAACTCTCATTCTTTGGGTAAATTGGCTCTAAAAAAGTGATTTTTATCTTTACAGGTCTTGGAAAAAGCTTCCCTGCTCTGAGTGCTTCAAAGCTTCCATCTATCACAACAGGAACGATAGGCGCATTGTAGGTTGTGCTGAGCATAGCGAAAAAGGGGCTGAATTTGAGGAGTTTTCTATCTCTTGTTCTTGCACCTTCGGGAAATATAACGAGATTTTTTTTATCTTTGAGTACAAGAGCGCACCGCTTCATCGAACGGATAAGATTTCTATCTGCATCTATAAGCAGGGTCTGTCCATTGTCTGAGATGGGGCGCAAAAGCTTTGTTCCAAACACAGCTTCATACGCTACAAAAAATGTATTTTTTAAGATACTATAGGGCAAAAGTGCCTCGATTAAAAAGCCATCGAGCATACTTTGGTGCGTGGGGGCAATAATAGAAGAACGAGAAGGAATGTTCTCAACACCTCTGAGTTCAATACGAAAATAGAGTCTAAAAAGAGGCAACATAATCATTTTATAGAGAAGCATAACAAAAGGGGAGTAGATAAGTTTTTCATCCATATCTTCACTTAACATTTTTATCCAATCCATCTCTGTGGGATGAAAACTTTTTTTATGCGCTTTGACATAGAGGTAAAAATCCTGCATCACCATTATCTCTGAAAAAATCACCTCATTCATCTCTACACCAAAACTCTGCTCAACAAACAAAAAAAGCTCGACATAGTTTAAAGAGTCTAACCTAAGGTCGAGTTCGAGATGCGAAGAGGGATGAATTTCACATTTACACATGCTAAAAAGAAAGACTTCAAGGCTCTTATAAAGCGCATCATCAGGCACCTCTTCTGCTTTTGTGGAAGGTGCTTCTTGAAGTGGGTGCAAAGAGATAGCGTAGCTGCGAATCTTCTCCTCTTCATCCACCTCCATGTTATAAAGTTCAATACAGTACCAGCGAAGTTGACTCTCTATGTTTACAATGTGCGCAGATTGAAGTGCTTGAAAATCTGGGTAGAGTTTGGCATGTGGAAATCCATCTTTAAGAGTGAGTTGTGCCTCTTTAACAAAGGGTGAGAGGGCAAGAAGCCGTCTCTCTTTTTCTTCTATATCTTTCATGATTTTAGTTTTAACCTCAAAGATTTCTCTATCTCCATCACTACGATTAAGAGTCCTGAGATGAGCAACAAGATAAGCCATGTTTGCAGATCAACAGGTTCAACGCTTAGAAGTGACTGCATAAATGGGATGTACATCGAGAGAACATGAATCGCTTGTGCGGCAAAAATCGAAACCCATAAAAGTTTGTTTTTGAGATGATTTATCTTGAAAATAGGGTTGTTTTCTGAGCGCGAGTTAAATGCTTGTACGTTCACTAGCAAAACCATCAACAGCAGTGTGATGTTACGCGCACTCTCGACTTCATAACCAAACTGCAACATCGTAAAGAAGAGTGCGAAGCTTGTAAGCCCCATATAGAGACCACTCACAACAACTCTGCTAATCATGATGCTATTGAAGATTGGCTCTTTTGGGTCACGAGGTTTGCGTTGAAGTACTCCAGGTTCAGCCCCTTCAAGTCCAAGTGCCACATCTTGAATCCCGTTTGCAACAAGATTGAGCCATAAAAGCTGAATCGGCAAAAGAGGAATCGGTATAAAAAAGAGCAGAGAGAGAAGAACAAGGATAATCTCTCCAAACCCTGTAGATATGAGCAGGTGGATTACTTTACGGATATTATCATAGGCTACGCGTCCCTCTTCTATGCCATTGACGATGGAGTCAAAAGAGTCATCTGTTAATATCAAGTCACTCGATTCACGTGCCACATCCGTTCCGCTCTTGCCCATCGCAATCCCGATATTTGCAAACTTCAGGGCTGGTGCATCATTTGCCCCATCTCCTGTAACTGCCACAAAATGTCCAAGCTTTTGAAATGTTTTAACAATAAGCTGTTTTTGTTCAGGGGAGACTCTGGCAAAAACCCGCTTATCTGCAATCTCCTCTTTATGCGCGCCCTCCTCCTGCCACCTTAGAATGTCCACACCGTCCATCACCTCATCTTTACTTATGGCAATCTCTAAAGCTTTGGCGATAAAATAGGCTGTATTTGGATGGTCGCCTGTTATCATTACCACTTCGATTCCAGCCGCTTCTGCTGTTTTTACAGCCTCGGCAACACCCTCTCGAAGCGGATCGGTAATCGCTGCAAAGCCAAGATAGGTATAGCCCTCTTTTGCTATCTCCTCCTCTTGGCTTACTTTATAGGCTAAGGCGATAGTTCTAAAACCTTTGTCTGCCCATTCATCTACCTGCTTTAAGATTTTTTGACTCTCTACTTCTGAGAGTGCACACTTTTTGAGCACGATTTCAGGAGAACCTTTGATAAAATGTACCTTTTTTTCATCAAGTTTATAGCTCATAGCAGAGTACTTATTGACCGCTTCATAAGGCATTTTATCAATAAGCTCTCCTCTTTTGTCTCTCTCAAAAAGAGTTCTATCTATTTCAAGTGCATAGCGAGCAAGTGCTATATCGACTTGGTCTCCCATAAAAACCACTTCGCCCTCTTCTTTGTGCATGCTTACTTCATTGCATAAAATCGCACTCAAAGCAACATACGCATCAAGAGAGTCATGCGAAGCGGAGCCATCTTGCAGGGTGATAAAATGCTCTACACTGAGGCGGTTTTGTGTCATTGTGCCAGTTTTATCGCTGGCGATTAAAGTACAAGAGCCAAGCCCCTCAATCGCAGAGAGTTTTCTCACTATCACATTTCGCTTACTCATCGAGGCACTCGCAACACTTAGAGCCACTGTAATCGCAACAGGAAGCCCTTCGGGAATAGCTGAAACCGCCAAAGCGACCGTTAGGAAGAAAATATCCTTAAAGGGCATCTCTTGGTAGATTCCAAGTGCGATGATAAAAAGGACAACCACTGCAATTATTTTTGAGATATTTAAAGAGAAGCGTTCCATACGAAGCATCAGCGGTGCTTTTTGTGTCTCCTCTGTAGCAAGAAGTGAAGCGATTTTTCCCACTTCTGTTTGCGTGCCAATCGCCGTAACTACACCAAGCCCACGCCCTTTTGTCACTAAAGAGCCTGCATAAAGCATATTTTTTCTATCTCCAATAGGCTCTTGCAAACTTTTTGAAATATACTCTGCATCCTTATGAATATCTATAGATTCACCCGTGAGCAGTGATTCATTGACAAATAAATCATGCGTATCTATGAGACGAATATCCGCTGGAACTTTGACCCCAGATTCAAAATAAAGAATATCTCCGCGTGTAATCTCTTCACTAGGAAGTTCTACGCGCTTTGCATCTCTGATGACTGTAACATAACTCTTAATGATTTTTTTCAGAGCATCCGCACGCTCTCCTGCTCTGTACTCCTGATGGGTTCCAATAAACGCATTGACAAGAAGTGCGCCGAGAATAAAACTGCCATCACTCACCTTTTTAATCACAAAAGAGACAATCGCGGCGATAAGTAAAATGTAGATAATAGGACTTTTAAATTGGTCGATGAAGATAGCTAGGAGCGTTCGTTTTTGAGCTTCTGGCAGAGCATTCTTGCCATAATGGAGAGTTCGAAGTGCGGCTTCTTTTGTACTCAAACCCTCTCTAGTACAATCTAAATCTCGTAAGCACTCTTCTATAGTTTGCGTATAAAACATAGGTGAATCACGCAACTGTGACATCTGATTTTTTCATCTTGTCTCCACCCTTTTTTAGTTTTTAGCGTTTTACCAACTCTCTATTTTACCACTTATTTCGAGATGTGTGAGGTAAAGGCGTAAATCAAATTCAACCTGATGGTACGAAGGCTGCATATACTCACAGAGTTTATAAAAAGCTTTGTTATGTTCTTTCTCCTTAAAGTGTGCGAGTTCATGTACGACTATCATCGTCAAAAACTCCTCTGGCACACTTTTAAAGAGAGAGGAGATGCGTATCTCATTTTTGGATTTGAGTTTACTCCCTTGCACTCTTGAGATAAAACTGTGGGTTCCAAGGGCATTGCTAATCACATTTATCTTTGAATCAAAGAGTGTTTTACTCAGTGGTGGCGTCTTTTTCATATACTGATTTTTCAGATCACTCACATAAGAGAAGAGTGCTTTGTCATTTTTTACAGCATGTGGAAATGGATATTTTTTTGTCAGATGTGTCTCTAACCTCTTCTGCTCGATGAGTTGATGCACCTGTATTTTTGTCTGCTCAGAGTAGTGGTTTAAATATTTTAGCTCTCTCATATTCTAGTTACTTTTGTAAAGGAAGGAGCCTTTACTGTAAAATCCATACAGAGAATTTTTTTCCTTTTATCTTGCCTTTGGAGAGTTTTTGATGCGCTTCATCAATCAAACTTCTCTCTATAGCCACATAACTCTGTCTCTCATAAATATCTATCTTGCCGATAGAACTTCCAGACAATCCTGCATCTCCAGTCAAAGCACCAAGTAAATCTCCTGCACGCACCTTATCTTTTTTCCCACCCTCAATCACAAGTGTGACAAAGAAGGGTCGCATCTCAAAGCCATTGACTTTTTTGAGAGTAGAGGAGTCTTCAAAAAGACGACTCTCATTTTTGTACTCTAACGCATTTTGGATTTCGTATGTATTGTAAAGCGTCATCGCAAGACCCTCTTTGCCCGCACGACCAGTTCTTCCGATACGGTGCGTGTAGGTCTCTTCGCCATGTGGAATGTCATAGTTTACAACCATCGCCAACTCTTTTATATCGAGTCCGCGTGCGGCGACATCGGTTGCGATGAGAACGGGGCAACTCTTGTTTGCAAACTGTACCAAGACATCATTTCGCTCATACTGCTCTAAATCCCCATGGATTGCCAAGGCATCAATCTTGCGTTTTTGCAACTGCTCGGCTATCTCTTTTGCTTCGAGTTTTGTGTTGGTAAAGACGATGACATTTTCTGGTGTGTAACTGCTCAAAATGTTCACTAAAGTCTCTAGTTTATTTCCATCTTGTGCTTCATAAAAGCGCTCAGTTATCTTGTTAGCTACCTCAGTGGAAACTGTTTTGACACTAATGGCATCTTTTTGAACTCTGTTGCTGATGGCAGTTATCTCGTCTGTGTAGGTTGCAGAAAAGAGAAGTGTCTGTCTCTCTTTTGGAGTGTATTCAAGTACTTTGTCTATCTCTTCAATAAACCCCATATCGAGCATTCTATCTGCTTCATCAAAAACCAAAGTATCTAAATCTTCAAGACTCAAAGTTTTCTTGTCAAGATGTTTTAAAATACGTCCAGGAGTTCCTACGATGATATGTGCGCCATGACGAAGAGAGCCAAGCTGTGGACCAAAAGCCGCACCACCGCAGAGAGTTAAAATCTTGATGTTATGTGCGAATCGTGCAAGAACACGAAGCTCTTTTGCAACCTGATCCGCTAGCTCTCTCGTTGGGCAGAGAATCAAAGACTGCACACGAAACTTTTTTACTTGAAGCTTATGAAGCAGACCTATACCAAAAGCGGCTGTTTTACCACTTCCAGTTTTTGCTTGTGCGATAACATCTTTGCCATCGAGAATAAGAGGAAGAGTTTGGGCTTGAACCGGTGTCATTTGGGTGTAGCCAATCTCATTTAAGTTACTCAGCATCTCTGCTGAAAGTGGGAGTAATGAAAAATCTGTTGTGTTCATGAGGAATCTTTTCTAGAAGTATAACATCACTTCGCCCAACTAGACTAATATATCTCTTTTACCCGCCCTACTTCGCCACTCATAAGACGTACTTTTATGCCATGCGGATGGTTTGGGGAGGAGGTTAATAAATCGCGGACGATTCCATCGGTGAGTTTACCTGTATCTTGGTCTTGTTTAAGAACGATTGCCACGCTCATTCCATGCTTAATATTGCTTCTCTTAGTTCCAGCCATTTTACTCTCCTTTGTATCTATATTATGCGTTTAACGACGCTTCAAATCTGTTTACACTCTCGACACTTTCTAGTATCAGGTTCTGCACAGTAGAGAGCTTTAAATCATACTTTAAGGCGAAAGCTTCTATCGCTGTTGTATTGAGCACTTCGATATTTTTTACTAAAGCATAAAGTTCGCCGAGCAGACCCTCCTCTCTTAAAAGTGCCACTTTTACAGCATCGTTCACCTGCATGCTCTCCAAAACAGTAGAAATATCAACCTTAAAAACAGCATCTACTAAAGATAAAACTCCAACGAAATAGGCCTCTCCAAGTGCGTTACTTTTGACATCAGGGCGAATTGCTTTGAGCAGGTTTTCCATCAACTCTGTGCGACTTTTTGCCATAATCATCAGAGGAGAGTAGCTATTTTTATTAGAGACCGATTTAGAGTAAACCATCAGCATAAGCCACTGGGAGAGAGGCTTGCGACCAACAAGCGTTAAGATATGATGGATAGATGAGATTTTATTTTTAAAACTGTAATAGCCTGAGTTTATAAACTGCAGCAGTTGAATTGTCAAAGCAGGATTTTTCTCAAATTCGGATGCAATTTCATCTATATTTGTATCTTGTATAAGCAGGTTATAGAGTTTTAAGATACCCATTTGAGAGGGGTCACACTTCTCATTCTCCATAATATTTGGCTTGGCGAGAAAATAGCCCTGAAACAAATCACAACCATTTCTCGTTGCCAAATCATAGTAGATACCATCTTCAATTCTTGTAGCTATCACTTGAATATTGTGAGATTGAAGCTCTTTGATTAAAAGTTTTGTCTCCTCTTTTATCTCTTTTTGAAAGTTGATTTTAAAAAAGGAGAGCTCTTTAAGAATAGGTTTGCACTCTGCTAGTCTCTCTTTTGTAAGGGTAGTGTCATTCATGCAAAGCGTATACTCTTTTGCAAAAAGCTGTTCTACTCTCTCAATCACTCTCTCATTTATCTCTACACTCTCAAGCAGAGAAAAGATAAAAAAATCTTTTGGAATAGAGAAGATAATATCATTCATTAAAAATTTTTCATCAATTTTTATAAATGCCTTGTATGCTCCAAGAAGTGCACTTCTGCCAAACTTATTGAGAATACTGTTGATTACAGTAGCACTCGCATGACGGTTATCTGTAATGTTGCTCTTATTTTGTGAATCTCTATACAAGATGTCATACGCAAAAGTATTTTCATCTTTATCAATAATCGGCTGTCTTCCTATATACACATGTTCCAAAATACACCTACAGTAGTTAAAATAGTTTTGATGTTATTATAGAGGGAAGGTGTTGTGAGTTGGATTAAGGAATCACTTTAGCTGAGCGTTTTTAAACTTATACATCAAAATAGAAGCAGCCACACCTACATTGAAACTTTTTATCTCTGGCATCATCTCTATTTCGACTAAAACATCACAGGCATCTTGTACCTCTTTTGAGAGACCTTTTCCCTCATGCCCCATCAATAAAACCCATTTTTTTGGAACATCTATTTTGCCAAGAGGGATAGACTCTGCGCAAACTTCCGCGCCAAAAACTCTGTATCCCATCGCTTGAAGATTTTGAATGGTTGTAAAAATATCCTCATAGATGCTTATCTTTAAACGGCTCGCATACCCCATAGAGACGCGTAATGCCCGCCTGCCAAAAGGGTGCGGTGCCTGCGTCGGCAAGAGGTAGGAGTTTACTCCCAAAGCGGCGGCACTTCTGGCAATTGCACCTATGTTTTCTGAAGAGGAGATGGCATCGAGCATAAGAACGTGATCCTCTAACTCTTCGAGTGGAGCTAGAGGAGGTCGCACGCCATGCATCATACAGTTGTGGTGGAGTTTATGCCCGATGATTTTTTCCATCTCTTTTTTATCTGCTACGAAAAGTATAGGAATATTTTTTGAAGCTATCAGCTCTTGAAACTCTTCATAATATTGCTCTGTTGCCAAGATGCTTTTGACCTCTATATCTGCCTCTAAGAGAAGATTCACTACTTTTGGACTATCTGCTATAAAGCTGTTATCTTTTGTAAAGGCATGGTCTCTGAGTTGGCTATATATCTCGAGTTCTGGCATGTGGATATTGTCAATTTTAATAAAATTCATTCGGTTTTTACGGCTCCATTGATTGTGTCAAATTGTACCCCATTTCTAAAAAAGTATGCTAAAATCACCCTTCTTAAAGGTGCAAAATGAAAATACTTCTCATGGAAGATGATGCCGTTCTCTCAGATATTCTGCTCGATTTTTTACGAGAATCTTGGCATGTGGATTATGCCTTCAATCCCCAAGAGGTCTATACAAAGTTAGAGACAAACCGCTATGACCTCTTTATCTTTGACATCAATGTTGCAGGAAAAAATGGTCTTGAACTCTTAAAAGAGCTTCGCGAATTTCACAACACCACACCCACGATTATCATCACAGCCTACACAGACACAGAGTATTTAAAAAAAGCTTTTGAAGCTGGCGCGCATGACTACATTAAAAAACCCTTCGCACTTGAAGAGTTAAACATGCGTATCTTAAATACAAAGAGACTCTTCAACATCGAGACAGAGGTCGCGGTGCAGATAAGTGAGACGCTTCGCTACTTTACAAATGAGAGACGCATAGAGACACCAGAGAAAAGTATCACACTTGGCACAAAAGATGGTGCGCTCTTAGAGTACTTTATAAGAAATCCAAAAAGAGTCATAAGCACCGAGGAACTTGTTCAAAATATCTGGGATTTTGACTCTCTTCCAAGTGATGCAACCATCCGTTCTCATATTCGCACACTCAGAGATATTGTAGGAAAAGAGAGAATCACAACGCTTCGAGGCAATGGATATCTCTATGAATAAGCTCACTAAAAAATCCTTTTACTCCTTTTTAACGCTCTATCTTCTCTCCTCTTTTACACTTCTGCTCTCTTCGAGCTACTGGTTTTATTCTGCCCAAATCTCTACGCAAGAAAATACAAACTATTATAGAATGAATCACATCGCAGATGTTGTAAGTGCAGATGTTATCTACGCGCACATGATGGGTAAAGAGTTTACGCTCAAAGAATTTCCACATGCCAAAGTCGGACTCTATGATGCAGAGCATAGACTCAAGTTTGGCACAGAGATAAAAGAGGTTGATTTTTCACGAGAGTTTTACATCCAAGGAGAATCTTCCATACTTATTTCCCAAGCGACACACTCCCATCTCAACATAAATTTTGTCGTAGTTGAGAGTAAAGAGTATCTCCAAACGCTCTCAAAAATCAAGCAAGAGATTCTCTATGTGACTCTTTTTATTGCCCTGCTCATTATGCTCATCTCCGTTTTCTTGTCTTATATCTTTTTACAACCCATCAAAGAGAAGATGCTTGAAATCGAGAACTTCGTCAAAGATACAACACATGAGTTAAAGACCCCAATAACAGCACTTATGATGAGTACTTCAAGAGCCAAAAGCAAAAAAGAGTATGATGAAAAAATCATACAAAATATCTCCATAAGCACCAAGCAGCTCTACGACATCTACTCCTCTTTAACCTATCTTAGTTTTGACCATAAAAGTGAGGAGGCACAGAGATTGGCATTTGAAGATGTGATTCAAAGTTCTATAGAGTATTTTGATGAGCTCTTAGAGCGCAAAAATATCTCTCTTCTTGTAGATACAAAAGAGTGTTTTGTAACGATGGCTCCGACAAAAGCAAAGATGCTCTTTAACAACCTACTCAGCAACGCTATCAAATACTCTCTTCCAAACAAAAGAGTCTGGATTACAACAACAGAGAACTCCTTTACCATCAGAGATGAGGGCATAGGAATCGCACCTGAGAAGCTCGACACTGTTTTTAAACGCTTCACAAGAGCAAACAACTATGCAGGAGGTTTTGGAGTGGGGCTTAGTATTGTTGAGAGTATCGCAAAAGAGTATGGGTTTAAAGTGGAGATAGAGTCTCAAGAGAATGAGGGAACAACGATAACGATTAGGTTTCACTCCTAAGAGAAGAGCGCTCTTTAATAGAGCTCTTCAAGATAATCGCTTCCGCATTTAAGCTCTTTGAACCAGCCTAAAAACTGTGCCACTTGCTCCCCTTCAAAAACAAATCCATGCTGTGGAGCGATGATACTAACATCTAGTTTTTCAATTCTTGCTACCCAAGCTCTGCAGAGTTTGTTTGAACCCATATATCGCTTATGAAAGCCGTAAAGTGCTGCTTTATGCTCCTCAAAATCCAGCACATGCTTATAATCACTTGAAGCATTGACAATCGCTGCACCGATGTCCCCTGAGAAAACTATCTTTGATTTTGAGTCATACAGCGTAAAATTTCCAGGGGAGTGAAGAAAATGTGCTGGAACAAACTTGAGAAACTCTTGACCAAATTTTAACTTTGCACCATGATCTTCAAGACTCATAATTCTGCCCATCTCCATAAAACCATAGTGGCTCATAAACCTAACCCACAATTTACTCATAATAAATTTAGCAGTTGTACTTATCGCCCATTGTGTAATCGAGCCAGAGACATCAGGGTCTTGATGTGAGAGAAAAATATACTTTATATTTTGAACTTCCACATGCCGAGATACCGCTTCATACAACTCATGAAAAATCATTGCACTCCCTGGGTCGATGAGAACACCAACGCCATTTTGAACAATAAGAAACTGATTTACAGATAAAAAAGAGTCCCCTTCTCCCTCATCATCAATACTAAACATCACACATTTATGTGAACCATCATCATATAAAACTTTTTCATTATCCATTTTGCATTCCTTTAAACTCTCTAATAATCGCCATTTGACGTTTGGTTATATACTGAACAAGCTCGCTTCTGCCACCCTCTTTAAACTTGAACTTAAATACAATGCTGTAGTTATACTTAGACTCACTTTTTCTAAACATAAGGGCATTGGTATTAATAATCAGAGGTTTGTTATCCATGGTTAAAACCATATCAATAAGAACTTCATCGTCCACCTTAAGCCCTGCAGGCAGAGCATTGAGACTTAGTCTCACAGCGTCAAGTGAAATATCTTCTATACTAATTTCCCCTTGAAATTTATTCTCTCCTATAAAAAGAGAAACCGTATGTTTATCAGGAACAAGTCGGATTGTACTTCTCTTTATAGGGGAGCTACCAACAAAATGAAGTTTCTTAAACTCTAAACTCTGTTTGTCAAAGGTTATTTTTATCACTTCATCACAAGCAATAGCATTAGGGAGTGCTTCGGAAGTAATCAGGGTTTTCCCCTCAAACTGTATGGCTTTTTGTTGTATATATGTACTCTTTAAAACAATACTACCCTCTTGTATCTCGACAATAATAGCCTCATTGGTAATGCTTAAGCCCTTGTAATAGTTATGGAGCATTACTTTTGCGCTGTTTCTTTGAATGACTTCAAGCAGGTTAAACATGGCGGTGCTATTTTGAAGATTTTCATCATTTTTGGACTGTTTTTCGTCAAAAAGTCGTAAAAGGTTTAGCTCTGTCACATCATCCAGTGACAAAATACCATACGCCACTTTTTCTGGAATCTTCTGGTATTTGAGTATCAAATGTCGGATTGCACCCTCTGTGTTTTTTAGTTTTACATGGTAGAGCTTGTTTGCATTTGATTGTACCTCATCAAACCAAGGAGCAGTGGGTGTGTTAAATAAAAAGCCGTCATGTTGAAGAAACTCTCTGCCTAAGTCAGCATGTTCTTTATTAAAAGCTTCCGCACTATCCACACTAAAAAAATCTAAAAACATCTGGTTTGCTATAAGAGGGTGGGAATCTTTGAGCATAGCAACCATTGAACTTTGATAGTTAAAGATATTTTTTAGATGTGCATAAAAGAGATTTGTATCTTTTTGAACCCTTATCTTATGCACTGTGCGATTAAGCACTTCCGTAAGTTCCGTTATATTGACAGGTTTTGCCAGAAAGTCCATAACTCCTATTTTTACGCTTGCATGGAGGTTCTCTTTGTCATCAAAAGCAGACATGATAATAATCTCTGTTTCAGGTGCGATTCTTTTAATCTCTCTACTTAATGTAAATCCATCCATCTGTGGCATTTTTATATCTGTGATGACGATATTGGGATGATTTTTTTTAAAAGTTTCCAGCCCCTCTTTTCCATCACTTGCAATATAGACATGAACGAAAAACTTTTTCAGTAGCTTCGAGGCATTCTCTCGCAACACTCCATTGTCTTCCACATAGAGGACACTTATGCCATGGGTATCCATTTTCAACTGTTTCAAATCAAGCATAAGAGCCCCCCTCCAATTAGATTTAAATCCATTTCTTACAATCATGTATAATAGCGTATTGTATTAACAAAGGACTTAATAAAATGAAATACACACTTCAATTTAGAATCTGGCATTGGGTAAACGCGGTCATAGTTTTAGGACTTTTAGGAACAGTTTTTTTAAGAAAAACATTTTTAAGTTGGAGAACAAACTCTGAGATTCTTATGACACAACTTGGAGAAATGGGTACAGAGATTACACAAGCACAAGCTAAAATCTTAGCAAAAGCGGTACGTGCTGGCATGTGGGAATGGCATATTATCTTAGGATATGCACTTGCAGCTTTAATACTTTTTAGAATCTATCTCTACTTTAAAGATAGCTCAGAAAAAAAGAAGTTCACTGCCTTAGAGCCTCGTAATAAAGCGAGATATATACTTTACTACCTTTTTTATGCCGCTGTAACTTTTATGGCTGTAAGTGGTCTCGTAATCCATTTTCACGAAAGTTTATCTCTAAGTAAAGAGTTTGCAAAAGAGGTCGCTGAGATACATGAGTTTGTATATAATGCAATCCTGATTTTTGTAGTTGTCCATGTAGCAGGAGTGATTGTCTCAGAGTCAAGAGAGGAAAACGGTTTAATCTCCTCTATGTTCAATGGTAAAGCATGAAAGCTATACTCTTTCTCTCTCTTTGCACTTTTTTGCTTGGGGATTCTGCCCTCATTGATGGGCTTGAACGTGCAAGCCACAGGTACAAAAGAGACGCATGTGAAATGGCAAAAACTATGGCAAGAAAGAACTATGATGTCAAAGAGATGAATGTTGGCTGCAACTGTGAAAAGTCAGACAATAAAGAGTGGATGTGCTTTGTGAGATTTAAATATTCACCCAAAGAGGCAGTCGTAAAAAACTAAAACTTATCTACCCTAAACCATCCTGCTATGGAGTATCGTTTCTTTTTAGCAGGAAGTACTTCATGCGGGAACTTATCACTTAAGAAGACAACTAAAGTATTGGCATGTGGAAATACTTTTTGAATCATGTTGTTGTTCTCATCATAGATAATCAACTCCCCTCCATCTTCACCCTCTTTATACCCTTTGTTGAGATAATAGACCGTCGTAACAACACGATTTTTAAAACCTTTAAAAGCATCATAATGTGTCTCATAAAAATCGCCCCTATCATAAATGGCAAAGTGGCTCTCATAGTAGGAGAGTCCCATAAAAAGGTCTCTGTTTATATTGTGTTGAAGCTCTGCCATAAATGCTAGATAGTCACTCATGATAGCACCATCTTCTTCGAGCCAGCATGTTTTATCTCTTCGTCTTTTTCTATCTATACGAACATGAGGATAACTTGAAACACCTGCTTTTTTAAAAGCTCTCTCATCTCTTAGAAACTCTCGTAGTGATTGTGGGAAGGTTGGATTGAGGGCATTTTCGATGATAATATAGCCATCTTCAACTAAAGCATCTATTATCTTAGCGTAGAGGGTATGGCTCATATTTTTGCCTCAGATTAAAAAAGAGAATTGTACCCGTATTTCCGATGTTTACAGCTTGGAATTAAAAGAATTAGCACTTCGCCCACTACCTTAAACTTGCCACTGATATTTTGGTATCTTTTTTATCTTTTAAAGCATATTCAAGATTTTGTCGCACGCTCATATTTATAAAAGTGCATAGTCTTGAAACACAAACCCGACATTTCGCTTTTGCGGTGAGAGGTTGATTTTTTTCTCGCTATCAAACCACACCTCATCATCTACGAGTATAGTTCCGCTATCTGGATTTTCAAGCCCTGCAAGTATGCGAAGAAGTGTAGTTTTCCCACTTCCGCTTTTACCAAAAAGTGTAAGAAAGTCACCGTTAACTATCTCTTTGTTCACACAAAGAGTTATCTTGCCATCAGCGGTATTTAGAATTTTTTTGATGTTGATTTTTATCATTTGCTTAGTCCTAATTCTTCTGAAATATCTTTGATGAGTTTGCTAAAAGGTTTTTTTGATAAGTCGGCATCTTCATCTATGAGATTAAAAATATCTTTTTTGATTTGTTGAAAAGGAATACCCGTCAAATCTTGCAACTCTTTGAGCCTGCTATCTGGGTAAAGTTCCGCTTTTTGTAGCATCTCAAAAACTATATCTTTATGCACTCTATATCTATCATCTAAATGAAGCTTTGCAATATAATCTTTAAACTCATTTGAATAATTTTCTTTTAGCGGAATCTCTATATCATCTTTTGATTGTACATGTAAGTTTTTACATGTACAATCTAAAAAGAGTTTGAATTTGACCTTTTGGTGAAAATCGTATTTTTGTGAGCTTGGAGCTAAATTTTTAAACTCTTCATTGCCTTTTAATTTGCTATTACATGTATAGCAACTTGGAATGAGATTGTATAACGAAAGTGCCAAATATGGATATGTTGCTTTATCGTAATAATGGTCTAGGGTAAACTTGTTTTTCTTGCCACTTCTTGTATTATATATATTCACAAAATCAATATTGCAATAGTAGCAAGTTGAAATATCAAGATTATCTTCAAAAAATGGTTTTATTTTTTTGGTCTGCAAATCTGTATAGTTAAATGTGAACTTTAGATATTTATTATCTTTTTTACCTATTTGTTTTTTGATTTTTTGTAGGGTTTTAAAGTTGCCAATAGTGAGACATTTAAAACTAATATTTTGAAAAATTGTATCAAAATCACCTATTTTATTGTTTTTAAAATAGTTAAATATCTCTTCAAGTGTAATGGTTGATTTAGTGTGATTTATAATATTTGCTTTTAATAACTCATTTTTTTCAATATGAAAATACTTTTTTGAAATACTTTTATAATATTCATTTTTATCAAATTTTTTAGAGTAATTAATTTTTAGCATTTTTCAACTTCTCTAAATATTTTTTTCTTTCTTCCAATGCCTCTAATTCTTTATTGATTAAATCATTTTCATCTGAAAAAATCAGTTCTAACTCATCTAAATAATTGCCCATAATAGTTTTTAAAAACGGCTCTCCGATGATACTTTGGATATGTCGAAAAGTATCTTTTTTTAGTTTATAATCACTTTGCTTATCTTGGAAATTTATATCTTCTTTTTTCAAATTTTTATTTTCATCATAAAATTCTTTAATTTGATTTATCTTCCCTTTCGCAAACTCTCCCATAAGCCCATCTTTCATAAAAAAACCGTGAGAAAGCAAAGTGTGGATATTTGCTCCAAAAGTTTGTTGAATATCTGGATTATCTTGTTTCCCGTCTTTTAAAAATATTACATTTTCTTTTGGTAGGTCTGAAAGTATAAATGGAGAATGAGAAGTAAATATGAGATGAAGATACAATTTCTTATTTTTTGATATTTTGTTCTGAATATATATTAAACTGCTCAATAATTTTTTTTGCCAATTAGGATGAAACGACAATTCAATTTCATCAAATAACATTATGCCATTAAAGTCATCTAGCAATCTAAAAAGTGTATATGCAAAATTTGTTAATACATTTAAATATAACTTTTCTCCTGAGCTAAGTTCTAAAAAATGACAATTATTCTTTTTCGAATTTAAAAAATTGCATCGTAATATATTATTTTCTATCATAAAATTTAAAAGCTCACTTTTATAGATAGTTTCTAAATATTTATCTTTCATTGTGAAAATTTTACTTTGAAATATTGTATTAGACTGTGCAACTGAATAATCTTCAAAAAAACTATGAAAGTTATTCATAGGCTCTTTTGGCTCATATTCAGAATAGCTAGAAAATAAATTTATATCAAATATCTCATTTGAAAGTTCTTCATCAATTTTTTTGAGAGTGTAAATCTAACTGTGTAAACCTTAAAAAATGAGATTCATTTGATATCATAATCAAGTGAATTAT
>PETN01000026.1 GCA_002781365.1 Sulfurimonas sp. CG01_land_8_20_14_3_00_36_23 | reverse complement strand
AAACTGCTAAAAAGAAAAAGTCAAATATTAAAAACTACTAACTTTTCAAACAAAGTTCTGTAAATGGACTTGTTCAGAGGGTTCAATTAAAAATCAGGCAAATTGCAATGGCAAAACGAGAATTTAAAAACAAAAAAATCAAACAGATTATAAAAAACATAGCAGACGATTTTAGACTCACACAAGAGATGAATGAGTACGCGCTTCTTTTTTATAAAGCAGATGGAGATGGCATGATTAGCGGTGCTCAAATTGAGACCATGCTTGAGTATGTTACAACAGGCTTAAATGAACTCAACAAGAACATAGCATGGAGAGAAGAGTTTTTAAAAGAGAATGCCGCAATTGATGAGATAAAAATGCTTCAAAATTTAAAAACGATTGAAGAAGAGTATCTCGCCTTACAACAATTTTTGTCACGATAATAACAGGAAAGAGATAGATGAACGTACAAGCTATAAAAACAGATAAATATTTAGACCCTCTCGAAATTATAAAACACTTAGAAAATGTAGAGTATATCCTCATGGCGGCACCAGCTCCAGACCATTTCAAACAAACACCGATTCATTTTACAATCTTTTTAAATACCTCAGATGTTTTGCCAGAGGAGGTACAAGAAGCCGTTTTAGCTAAATTTCTCCAAGAGCAGAGCATAGGAGAACCTAGTGAGCTTATGAGTCAACTTATGCCTGTAGGCTTTGCAATCAGCAATGCGCAAGATACACCTCCTATGCCAATGCTTTTAGTAAAGCCTGAGGATCAACAGAGGATTCCCTATAGCGTGATGCATGTTTTGGATTTTTTAGCGGATTCAAATGAGTTTAGCCAAGCCAAAGAGTTCTCTTTAACGGGCTGGAGCTACTCTTATAACTAAAGCTTTCTATCAGAGGAGATAGACTCTATCTCTTTAACACTTTTTGCAATTTTTGCAGATAAATTTTTATACCCACGCTTTGTTACTAAAATATCATCTTCTATTCTTATCCCGATTCCACGATATTTTTTAGGTACTTTTTTGTCATCTTTATCGATATATATCCCAGGTTCTATGGTTAAAACCATCCCTTTTGCAAATGCTATTTCATTGCCATTTTCATCTTTGTAAGGAGCTTCATCATGAACATCTATACCCATCCAATGCCCTATTCCATGAGGGTAGTATTTTTTATAGGCTTCTTTTTTCATCAGTTTTTTATAGTTGCCTTTGAGTATTTTAAGCTCTAACATACCACGACAAAGAAGCTCTTGTGCTTTTTGTTGCAAGTCACTTCTTTTGGCATGTGGTTTTACCATCTTAATGATTTTGAGTTGCACTTCCAAAATCATATTGTAAAGCTCTTTTTGTGGCTGTGTAAACTGTCCACTCACAGGAATAGTCCGCGTTATGTCACTCGCGTAATAGTCATACTCACAGCCCGCATCTATAAGAATAAGCGCATTCTCTACCAACGCTCTGTTGTTCTCAATATAGTGCAAAGTATTTGCAGAGTTTCCACATGCCACTATGGATGTATAAGCATCACTGTATGCGCCATGAGATTTAAAGGTATACTCTATCTCCGCTTGAAGCATATACTCTTTCTTACCAATTTTAGAAAAATTCATAGCCTGATGATGCGCTTTTTTTGTAATATGAATTGCTTTTTTTATCTCTTGAATCTCGGCAGAAGATTTGATGAGTCTCATTTTATGAATCAGAGGTGCAATATTTTTGTTTGTTTGAATCGCTTTGACATAGGGCTTTAGGAGTTGAACACTTTTATCTTCTGAGTCAAAATCATAATAGAGATTTTTAGCAGCTCCTATAAACTCTTTTAATTTAGAGTCAAACTCCCTCATTGTGTAAACTTCATCCACTAAAAATCTCTTTTTAGCCTTTTTCTCTCCTAGCCTTTTGCCATTCCACAACTCTTGCACTTTATCCTTCGCCTGCACAAAGAGAATCGTTTTGATACTTTTTTTTCTTTTTACAAAAACAAGGGCAGTGTTATCCTCTTTAAATCCACTCAAATAGTAAAAGTTGCTGTTTTGTCTGTATGGGTATTGTGTATCATTAGAACGGGTTTTATAAGAAGATGCAGAGATAATTCCAACGGAGTAATTTAATAGTTTCTTAGAGAGTTTATCTCTTCTCTTTTTATACTCTTCTTCTTGTATCACTTACAGACTCCAATGAACCACTGATATGTTTGAGACAAAATATCTTCAAGCGCACTGTTGAGTGCTTCTACCCCACCCTCTGCGCTGAGTTGCTTCACTTGAACTCTTGATTTAAAAGAGTTCGAGGCGATAACGCTGTTGCTTGAAGCATCTAAGAGACTCATACTCACAGCTGCTAGGGCATAGGACTCTGTTGAGTCTTCATTAAAATACTGCATAAAATCTTCGATGTTTATCTCTAAAATCAAATCATTATTACTTCTTGATTTAGATGTTTGAACACTTTTAAAAAATTTTGACTCTTTGAGTAGGCGCTCCACTTCAGATGTTATAGCGCGGTTTGGTGCATCTGCCCATTGTGATTGGGAATAGACAAACTGTTTGTTAGGTCCCTGTGCATAGTTCATCTTAATAGACATAATTGAGTTTGAACTAAAAGCCTGTGCGACTTTTATAGATTTATCTAAACACATCTGTGCATTTTCATCACTGAGTATCAAATTTGTATTGATTCTAAACTCTGCAACTGCTGGCTTATTAATGCTACATGCAGAAAATAAAAAAAGACTCGCTATTATCAAAATATATCTATACATCTACTTCTCTCCCGGACCTTTTTTTATCTCTTCTTGCATAAAGAGTATGTCACTAGGACTTCTCTCATACTGATTTAAAATACCCTCTATGCGTATCATTAAGTGTTGCATCTCAAGGATTGTATTATTCATTGTAGGGACTACGTCTCCCGCAATCTCTTTAAAATTAAACTCTCCACTCGAGATAGCTCTATTTATCTCATCCATAGTAGCTCTAATACCAAGATAACTCTTCATGATCGAGGTGAAAGAGGTAGAGATGCTCGTTTCCCAAGCTAGACTCTTATCTACAAAAACTTCTATTTTTGGTAAGAGCAAATCAAATTTTTCAGAAGATGATGCAAGATGTTGCACCGTTGTATGAAAATTATTGATTGTTCTATCATCAAACATCCTTTGCATCTTATCCATAAAATCAGCACTTCTTTTAAGGAGAAAATTAATCTGCTCCTGATTTTCAGGACTTAAGAGTATCTCTGTCTGTGTCAAAGTTTTTGAGAGTTTTGTAGAAACATTATCGAGTGATTTTTCAAAAGTCTCAAAAAAAGATGCCTCCGTCTTTATAATAGGATACTCTTCCCCCTCTTTACGTTTTAGGCTTGGAGCACCGTTGTCACCTAAGTTCAAGTTAATATAGCTAAGACCTGTAATCCCCTGTGCCGTTAGTTTTGCGACTGTAGTTGATTTGATAGGAGTTGTTTTGAGTATTGTAACTAACACCTCTACCTGCTCTGAATTTTTAGGATTTATTCGAAGGCGTGTTACTTTGCCAACGGCAATACCTCTATACTTTACAGGAGCATCAAGATTGAGACCTAAGACCGATTCATCGAAATGTATAAGATACTTTGTAGTCTCCGACTCAACGGATGGTTTTAAGAGCCAGTAGGAAAATCCAAGCATTAAAAAAAATCCAGCAAGCACTAGAAATCCGACAACTGTATAGTTCACTCTATTGTTCAAACTTGCTCCTGAAAAATGTTTTTATAAATGGGCTCTCTGCCGAAGCCACTTCAGCCAAACTGCCTTCGTAGGCAATCTTTTTATTATCAATAACAGCAATTCTATCGAGTGTATCATTAATCGACTGTAAATCATGTGAGACCATGACGATTGTTAAGCCAAAGAGACTTCTAAGTTCTAAGATTAAACTATCAAAATCCCTTGCAGAAATCGGGTCAAGTCCACTTGTAGGTTCATCCAAAAAGAGAAGTTTTGGGTCCATAGCAAGCGCTCTGGCTAAACCCGCTTTTTTCTTCATTCCTCCACTTATTTGTGAAGGGTAAAAAAGTGCATCACTTGATTTTAACCCGACAACATTGATTTTAAACTCAACGATTTCATCTATCATTTTTCTCGATAAATCCGTGTATTCAATAAGAGGAAGCGCAATATTCTCAGCGATTGTAAGCGAAGAGAAGAGCGCCCCTGCTTGAAAGAGCACGCCCCACTCTTTTCTTAGCTTTTGGGCGGCCGTATATTCTATACTTCCCATATCATAACCCAAGATATTTATAGAACCCGCAGCAAACTTTTGCAGAAGAACCATTTCCCGCAAAAGCGTTGTTTTTCCACATCCACTAGGTCCTAACAAACCATAGATTTCACCCTCTTTTACACTCAGGTTTACTCCATCATGAACAATTATGTTGTCAAGTACTGTTTTGAGATTTTCCACTCTTATAATTGTCTTCATTATAGACCTAAATTTGTAAAAGCTATGGAAAAAATTGCATCACACACTATCACTGCAAAAATAGCTTCAACAACACTTTTTGTCGTGTTAAAACCTATACTTTGCGTATCGTTTTTGACCATCATACCTCTATAAATCCCAATAGTAGCTATCAAAAATGCGAAGAATGGTCCTTTTACGATGCCTATAAAAAAATGTTTTGCCGCAACAACATCATTAAATCTTTTCAAAAACAAGTCGGTTGTAATTCCCAAGTCTAAATTTGCAACAACCATTCCACCAATAACAGCCATAATATCTGAGACAAAAATCAGAATCGGCATCGCTAGCATAAGCGCAATAATACGCGGCATGTAGAGATAAATGTAGGGGTCAAATCCCATAGTCTTCATCGCATCAAGCTCTTCAGTAATTTTCATAGCACCTATTTGCGCTGTATAGGCTGAACCACTTCTTCCTGCGATGACAATCGCCGTAATGAGTGGTGAGAGTTCTCTGAGTATTGAGATACCTAGCATATCAACAATAAAGATGTTTGCTCCATAGATTTTCAGCTGAAAAGCGGATTGATAGGCGACAACCACTCCGATTAAAAAACTTGTAAGAGCTATAATTCCCAAAGCTTTGATTGCACTCTCATTTATCTCAAATGCAATCTCTTTAAATCTGATATTTTTTAAAGATTTTAAATAGAATATTTTCGTCGAGAAAAGTTTTCCTAAAAAGGAGAGAAAGGATGAAAAGTTTTTGTAAATAGAGTAGGCTTTTTTTCCGATTGCATCTATCAAAGTTCTGTTTATGGCATGTGGAATATGTAGTGATTTTTGCTTCTGTTTTTTAATAAGACGAAGTGTTTGTAACATAGCTTCACTCGAACAACTCAGTTCTACATCTAGTCCCTCTGATGAGACTCTATTTGAAAGGTTCATAATAAATATAGCAGCTGCCGTATCCATTTCAGAGACTTCTTCCAAGTTGATAACAACACTTTTAAAAGTCGAAAAATTAAAAGTAGCTAGCTGTTTTTCATGGATTCCTATTGTATAGAGAGTTAGTTTACCAAAAAAAGAGATAAGGAGTTTATTTTGATTGGGGGAGAGGGTTAAATAGTTGTTCATCTTGAGTTGCCTAGAAATCTCTTTCTAGCAACTTTTTCACTTTAAGAATTGTTAATATTTTATCATTTTGCTTGCCAACACCATCTATCATGCTGTCATCACCAGCAACACTATCAGGTGCAGGTCCAATATCACTCTTTTTGATTCTTAAAGCCATTGTCAGTCTGTCAATTACAAAACCTGCAACATCGTCACCCTGCTTCAAAACAAAAAAGCGTGTCTCTTCATTATGCTTTTTAGGTTTCAGACCAAATTTTACACGCAAGTCTATCAAAGGGATAACAGAACCACGAAGGTTAAAAACACCTAAAATATACTTTGGCGTTTGTGGTACTCTTGTCCACGCAATTGGTTTTATAATCTCTTGAATAGTCAATATTGGCACAGCATACTCTTCTTGACCTATGATAAAACCAACTAATTGAACTATATCATCCGTATGGTTGATAGCCGAATCTGCTTGTTTACTTTGCTTATTTATGATCTCTTTTAATTTATCACTCATTATAAAAACTCCGATTTAAAGTTAACATTTCTTTGAACTACACTTAAAAGATAGTCAGCAGAATAAGGTTTTGTTATGTACTCAACCATTCCTGATTCAACCCCACGCATACGGTCAGACTTACCTGTACGAGAAGTCACAGCGATCAGAGGTAAGTTCTTATATCTATTATACTTTTTAATCTCAGTAGCAAGTGTATAACCATCCATTCGAGGCATCTCAATATCGACAAGCATCGCATCAAAAGTATGATCACCCTGCTTTAAGATATTGAGTGCTTCTTGACCATCAGCAGCTTCAACTAAAGTAATACCGATAGGTTCAAGCGCCTTACGCATAATTGTTCTATCTGTTTTTGAATCATCCACAATCATAACAGTGTAGTCCGAAGCTTTCGTTTTCTCTTTTGTAGCAGAAGAGCTCTCTTCCATCATGGCAGGAACTTTTACACCTTTTGCCATAGTCATAAGTGCTGCGACATCGACAATAAGTGTTACACCACCATCACCACGGATTGTAGCCCCTGCGATACCCTCAACACCAGTAAGATAATCTCCTAAGGACTTGATAACTATCTCCTCTTGTCCAATGAGTGAGTCCACTATCAATCCTATTTTGCTTGAACCTAGTCCAAGGACAACAACATAAGCATGTTCACTTGAATCAAGGATACGCTCTACTTCAAAAATATCTCCAATATGGACCAAAGATAAAACTTCATTACGAAGTCTTAACACAGAACGATTCTCAACAGAGAAAATCTCATCTTTAGAGATTCGAACAGTCTCTAAAACAGATGCTAATGGAATCGCATAATGTTCCTCTTGAACACCCACTAGAAGTGCTTGAATAATTGCAAGTGTGAGAGGGATTTTGAGTTTGAGTGAAGTTCCCTTTCCGATAGTACTTTCAATGTCTATGATACCATTAAGCTTTTCAATGTTTGTCTTTACAACATCCATTCCAACCCCACGACCTGAAACACTTGTTACAGATGCTGCAGTTGAAAACCCAGGCTTGAAGATAAGCGCAAATGCCTCTTTTTCACTCATTATTTCTGCTTCTTTTTCAGTAATAACGCCTTTTTCAAGAGATTTAGCTTTGAGCATTTCCGCATCTAAACCTTTTCCATCATCATCTATTTGAATAACGATGGCATTCCCTTCATTGTATGCTTTTAGGGAAATTGTTCCGACTTCAGGTTTCCCTGCTGCCAAACGGACATCTGGCATTTCAATACCATGGTCACAAGAGTTTCTAATAATATGTACTAATGGATCACCAATCTCTTCAACAATCGATTTATCAAGTTCAGTCTCTTCACCCGAAATTTCAAGTTCCATTTTCTTGTTAAGTTCACGTGTTAAATCACGAATCATTCTTGGGAATTTGTTAAAGACTTTTCCTACAGGGAGCATTCTTGTCTTCATTACAGCAATCTGCAAGTCAGTAGTTACAAGAGAAACAATCGAAACAACTTGATTTAACTCCTCTAAGAACTCTTCACCCTCATATCTCTCTTCTACATCATCATTTATTTTTATGAGACGATTTTTTGCAAGAACAAGTTCCCCGATTAGGTTCATTAAGTGGTCAAGTCGTTTAACATCTACACGAATCGTCTGTTCAACTACAGCAGGTGTTCTCGTAGCTGGAGCTGCTGCAACTGTATCATCACTCTTCTCTTTTGCTGGAGCTGCTTTTGGAGCAACTGGAACTGGGGCTGGTTTTGGAACTGGGGCTGGTGCAGACTCTTGTTCTGGCTTCGCACTATTTTCTTCCATTGGTGCAGGTGGAGCTTCTGGAACACTCTCTCCTGCCGCGATTTTTGCCGCGCGTTTTGCCTTATCTTGCTCTTGTCTCTCTGCCAAGAGTCTCTCGATTTCAGCTTCTACATCCGCATCACTCATGTTGTCATAATCAAGCTCTTCTTCAGCTGTTTCAGCAGGAGTCTCTTCAGCTTTTGGCTCTTCTACCGCAGGAGTAGCCACAGGGCTCTCTACTTCCCCCGTTCCTCCACTTACTTTATCAAGTCTTGAAACACATGCTGAAACATCTACGCCTGCATCTGAACTTGTATCTCTTATGAGGTGAAGAAGTGTCTTCATTAAATCTATAGACTCTAAAATGACATCCATAATGTTAGCATCAATCACCAAGTCACCATGTCGTGCTTTGTTAAGTACATCTTCCATATGGTGTGTTAGGTGCGTTAAAACATCAAAGTTTAGGAATGAAGATGCCCCTTTGACTGTATGTGCAACACGAAAGATACCGTTGAGTAGTTCTAAATCTTCAGGTCTAGACTCTAACTCAACTAAATCTTGGTCTAACTGCTCTATAAGCTCAAATGACTCAACTAAAAAATCTTGTAATATTTCTTGAAATTCATCCATATTTATACTCCCTACTTTATATGCGCACGAACAACGCGTGCTATTTCATTATAAAATGTACTCGCTTGAAACTTCACTAAATAAGCCTCTCCGCCAGCTTCTTTGCCTCTGTTTTCACTAAAATGGTCGCTAATTGAAGAGTTAAAGACAATTGGAATTGTTTTAAATCTAGCATCTTCTTTAGTTTTAGCCGCAAAATGGAAACCGTCCATTCGAGGCATTTCAACATCCGAAATGATGATTTTTAACTTCTCACTCAACTTCTCGCCATGTGCCTCATATAAATCTTCAAGCTTTTCAAGTCCATCTTGTCCATCAATCGCTTCGATAACATGAAAGCCCATCTTATGTAAAGCATCTTTCACAATTTTTCTAGCAGTAGCGCTATCATCTAATACGAGTGCTAGACCAGAGAAATTCTCTAGCTTTTCAGGAATATTATCTACATCAGGAGAGTAAAGACCTAAATCTTGAACAACACTCTCCAAGTCAAGAATCAAAAGAACATTATCATCTTCAATTTTTGTGACCCCTGTAATCTTACTTCCATCAATAGAACCTGAATTACTAATAAAACTTGATGGGTCAATGTCCGCCCAATTAATCCGTCTGATTCTTTTAGCCTCATGTACTATAAAACCGATAAGTACATTGTTAAACTCTGTAACGATAATTCTTGAGTTTTTTTCCACACCTTCAGGTTCAACAATTCCCATCCACTTTGCAAGATTTACAACAGGGAGTACAACCCCTCTTAAGTCAAAAATTCCTTCAATAAACTCAGGAGTTCCTGGAAGGTCTGTTAAAGGTTGAAGACGGATAATTTCACGAACTTTTGAGACGTTTATGCCGTAAATACCCTCGTAAACTTCTTTATCTTCTTGTTTGAATATGCGGAAGTCTACAAGTTCCATCTCATTTGAACCGACTTTTAGCGTGTTCTCAGCCATTTTTTATATCCCCTTAGAGAAAATCTTCTCTTCCAATAATTCTACTTCGTTGGGCGATTTTACTATAAAGTATCTTTGATTGCAAGCAAAAGCCCCTAAATTGATGTAAGTAAATGTATCCAGTTTCAGGCTCTTGTTCTGGTGAAAATGCCCCTCTACAAAGTAATCACAAGTATACTTTCCTGCAAGCCGCTTAGAGATAAACTGCTCAAATCCTCTAAACTCTTTACAATCCTCTTTCTTACTTAAATAGGCATCGAGTTTTTTTAAAATCAAGTTAAAAGAGAGAAAGTTCAAAAGATGCAAAAATGTAAGTACAGTAGGTGTTCTAATCAGTGCTGTATAGACTCTGTATCCTATATCGCTGTTGAAATCTCCATGAGCGAGGAGTACTTTTCTTCCACTATTTCCACATGCCAAAGGCTGTTCTGAAATAGGGACAATCTTGGCATGTGGAAAGAGAGGGGCGAGGTTAAAATCATGATTACCTTCTAAGTAGATAACCTCTATCTCCGTTGAGATTTCATTGATGAGCTTTACCAACTCTTGATTTATCTCCAAACTAAAAGGAACTCCGCCAAAGAGTGTATCAAAAATGTCACCCATCAAAATAAGCTGTGTTGGTTGGAGTTTTTTTGAATGGATCTCTCTTATGAACGCTAATAGCTCAGGACGAAAGTGTGAGTAGTGTGCATCTGAAACTACAAATGCACCCTCTTTTATCTCTATCACACATCTGCCTTTTTAGGGAACATACGCGATGTTTGGTATTCCAGCAGACTCAGGGAGTCCCATCATAAGATTTGCATTTGCAAGTGCTTGCGAAGAGGAACCACGAAGAAGATTATCTATAGAACTAGAGATAAAAAGCAGGCTCCCTTTTTGTTTTATGTAAATATCGCAAAAGTTTGTACCTGCAGTATTTTTCATATCTACAGGATTTTTAGAGATACGAACATATGGCTCATCTTTATAGTACTCTTCAAGCAATTTATGCGCATCAAAATCATCGGTTACTTGAATGTAGATGGATGAGAGCATACCTCTTGTAAGCGGTGCCAAGTGAGGTACAAAATTTACATCATCAAAATCAATTCCGAGTTTTTGAGCTATCTCTGGAGCATGTCTGTGAAAAAATGGATTGTAGGAAAAAAGATTGTCGTTCACATTTACAAAATGGGTGACTTCGCTCAGCTTTTTACCAGCTCCACTCACACCCGTTTTAGCATCGATGATAATAGGAGTGTTTGGTACTCTTTTAGAGAGAAATGGCAAAAGCCCTAAGATTGCAGATGTCGGGTAACATCCTGGGTTTGCAACTAAAGAGGCTTTTTTTATCTCTTCGCGGTACATCTCAGGAAGTCCATAGACGACATTTTTTAGATTTTCAACATCTGTATGTGGACAATAATACTCTTCATATACCTCTTGAGTCAATCTATAATCCGCTGAGAAATCCACTATTTTTATGCCTGTTTGCATAAGCGGTTTTACAAATGCCATCGCTGTTTGATGAGGCACTGCCAAGAAAACAAGCGCACAACTTTTGGCACACTCTTCAACATCTGCTTTTTTTACTTCCATATCAAGTACACCACTCAAAGAGGGATGAAGCTCACTAATCGTCGTGCCACCCTCAGAGTTTGCCAGATAATTGAGTTTAAAAGTGGGATGGTTAATAAGCATCTTTACAAGCTCTAAGCCTGTATATCCGCTCACCCCGATGATGCCTACATTAATCACACTCAAAGATAATCTCCTGATATTTTATCTCTTCAATCTCAAACTCTTTGGCTCCATTTGGAAGTTTCACTTTGACCTCATCGCCCTCTCTCTTCCCTAAAAGCTGTTTTGCTAAAGGAGAACCAAAAGAGATAAGCCCCATATCTGGGTTACTCTCACAACCACCGACTATCGTGTAAGTCACAACATCATCTGTCTCTAAGTTAGTTAAAATAATCGTAGAACCAAAACTTACTTTTGTATGCTCTAAATCCAGAGGATTCACGATTTTAGCACAGCCGATGAGTTCAGCTAAGTCTGCCAATCGCCCATCTATCAGTCTTTGTTGCTCTTTTGCCGCATGGTACTCTGCATTCTCTTTTAAATCTCCATGCTCTAGTGCTTCTTCGATATCTTTCACCGTTCGTGGTCTTTTTACATTTTTTAGATCTCTAACTTCAGCTTGTAACTTTTCATAACCAAAAAGTGTCATTGGCTCGACTTTTTCCATAATATATGCTCTTTTATCTATTTAATTTTGCTTATTATATCAAAACTTAGAGGAGGTGCGGCTTTTGCTCTCTTTAATGCTAAAATAGTAAAACAAATCGTCGATATAGTGCCGCACAAGGAACTTTTATGGAATTATTAATAGAGAATGTAATCAATGTCGGCGCAGATGAATTTTATAGAGCTTCTCGATATAAAATCCCTTTATCTGTAGTTTTTATCAATACAAAAAATAAAAAAGCATTTAATATTTTAGAAAAAAATATACGACAAATCGATATTGTGCAGCAACTGAGTTCCCAAACAATCGTTCTCTTTTTGCCGCACACCGACACACATAGTGCGGAACTCGTTATAAGAAAGCTCAAAGATATTTTCACCTTCACCTATACTATGCGTGAATTTAATAGTTCAGAACATACATTTATAGAAGCGCTTGCCCTAGAGAATATGCAGAAGCTAGATTAGACCGAGCAGAGCCACCAAAAGAACGGGCGGTGTAATCACAAGCCCTACTTTCATATATTCCCACCAAGTAATCTTGACCCCTTTTTGAGCAAGAACATGCAACCAAAGAAGTGTTGCAAGAGAGCCAATTGGTGTCATTTTTGGTCCAAGGTTTGAACCTAAGATATTTGCATAAACCAGAGCTTCATTTCCAAGATAACCAACCTGCTCTATCGCAATATCCATAATCATTATCGTCGGCATATTATTCATAACAGAACTTATAACTGCCGATAAAAAGCCAGTTCCTATGATTGCGATAGTCTCTCCATAACTGTTAAGCTCTCTAATCCAAGAAGCAATCACATCGGTAAGTCCTGCATTTTTAAGACCATAGACAACAACATAAAGCCCTATACTAAACCAAACAACCTGCCATGGTGCGGACTTTATAGTCTCTATTGGTTTGACTGCTTTATAATGGTTTGCTATCGCTAAAAAGAGCAATGCACCGCCAAGAGCAAAAACAGATACTGGCATGTGGAAATAATCACCAATAAAATAGCCACCCATTAAAAGTGCTAAAAAAATCCATGAAAATCTAAACATCGTCTGATTTTTTATGACAGAAGAGGCTTCTGGCAGTTTGGAGATATCAATGACACGAGGAATATCTTTACGAAAATAAATCCATAGCACAACAATCGAAGCAAAGATACTCAGCATATTTGGAAGAAACATATTTTGGAGATATTCAACAAAGCCTATATCGAAATAGCCAGCCGTCACAATGTTTGTGAGGTTAGAGATGATAAGCGGATTAGAAGCACTATCTCCAATAAATCCTCCTGCCATTAAAAAAGCAAAAATAGCAAGTGGGTTCATCTTAAGATACTTCATCTTCGCAAGTAAAATCGGTGTAAGTATCAGAGCCGCTCCATCATTTGCAAAAAATGCCGCTACAAGAGCACCTAAAATAAGGATGTAAACAAACATCTTATCTCCATTTCCTCCACTGAGTTTTGCCATTTTCAGCGCAGCCCACTCAAAGAAACCTATCGCATCGAGCACTAAGGAGAGGATAATTATCCCAATAAAAGAGAGTGTTGCATCCCATACAATCTCTGTAACAACAAAGACATCTGCTACACTGACCACACCAAAAAGAAGTGCTACAAGAGCACCAAAAATAGCCGAAGTTCCTATCTGTAAACCACGCGGTTGCCAGATTATAAATAGTAGTGTGATTAAAAAAACACCCAATGCTGTTGCCATGACTCTCTCCTCTTTAAGTCCGAAACTATAGCAAAATTAAACATATAAATCAATATATGTTGATATAGTAATGTTTTTCTGCTACAATTCTTCAGACGGAGGAAGAGTATGGAAACTTTTTTAAGAAGCATTTCGGCACTCAATGATGAAACAAGAGTGTTGCTGTTACGCTTTATTGATACAAATGGTGAGTGCTGTGTATGTGATTTGCAATCCTCTTTAGATATGATACAGTCGCGTCTCTCTCGACATCTTAAGATTTTAAAAGATGCAGGTTTCTTACGCGTTGAGCGTAAAGGAACTTGGGCGTACTACTCTATAAAAACACCACTAGAGCGATATGCAAGCGAAACACTTCAAGAGATAAGAGTCTTGCCAATCACCCTTCCACCTCTTAAAAAATCATCCGATTCAGGAGTATGCACCCTATGAATAAAAAGAAAAAAGTTCTCATCCTTTGCACAGGAAATAGTTGCCGTTCTATCATGGCAGAAGCTTTAATTAATGCAAAGCTTGGAGCATGTGTTGAAGCACAAAGTTCAGGAGTAAAAGCGAGTGGAACTGTAAATCCACATGCCAAAGCACTTTTAGAGTCTAAGGGATATTGGAGAGAGGGTTACCACTCCAAAGTGATTGAGTCTGTTTTAGATACAGCTTTTGATTTAGTAGTAACCGTTTGTGACCATGCTAAGGAGACATGCCCTATGTTTCCAAAGGCGATAAAAACTATACATATCGGTTTTGATGACCCGAGTGGAAAAGATGTGAGCGAATATGAAAAAACACTCGACCTCATAGAAACAGAACTGTTGCCAATCATAAAAAAAGAGTTCTGCTAAAGAATTCAAAGGAAAATATATGTTTAAAATAAGTAATACCGACAATGGTGTAAAAGCTTTTATAACTGGATTTAAAACAGAGGAACTCTCAGCAAAAATTCAAGAGTGTCAAAATGGTCATTGTAGTTGTAACTGCGACCCACAGATCATGCAAAAGATTGAAAATATAGAAGTTACAAGTGAAAAAGATGGAACAAATATCATTATTAGTGGTAGCATAAATGCAAAAGAGTTAGAACCACTTATGAAAGAGTGTTTGTTATGAAAATAGAAGTTTTAGGAACAGGCTGCAGCAAATGTATTGCTTTGGAAGCTGTAGTTAAAGAGGCCATTGCCAAGAGCGGTAAGTTTGTTCAACTCGAAAAAGTGGATGATATTATGAAAATTATGGAGTATCAGGTCATAAGTACACCTGGACTTGTCATTGATGGCAAAGTTGTAAGCACTGGAAAACTTTTAAGTGTTGATGAAGTTTTAGCTTTTATGAAAGCATAAGCTATGCAAGAAGCCATTTTAGAACTTCTAAACTCCCACTCAATTTTAGCTTTTGTGGGGGCCTTTGGGGCTGGTAGTCTTACTGCAATCGCACCTTGTTCGCTTGTTTCAGTTCCGCTCATTGTTGCGAGTTCTGTTGCGATTAACAAAGATTTAAGTGGACGTAAGCGTACCTTATACACCTATGCCTTTGCTTCTCTTTTTGCACTTGGTGTCATGATTAGTTTCTCTATTTTAGGCTATCTTGTTGCAAAGTTTGACGGCTTTTTCTCTATAGCGCCTCAGGGTGCCTATATAGCCGCATCCCTTATAAGCATACTTATTGGGCTTTATGCTTGGGGAGCTTTTGGGCAAATCAACAAAACAGGTATTTTATTAAAGCTTCTCAAATACCGTCTTTGGGGTGGTTTTTTTATCGGTGTTATCTTTGGTTTAGTCAGTACACCCTGCGCCTCTGCTCCGCTTATTGCAATCGTTACGGTAGCAGCAAATAGTGGTTATATCTATGCTTATGCTCTGATTTTAACTTTTGCTTTTGGACACTCCCTTCTGCTTTTGGCAGCGGGAATCTCTGTCGGTTTTGCACAGAGCATTACATCCAACACAACACTTGCAAAATTTTCAGACTATCTCAACAAGATTTTTGCTCTACTCTTAATCGGCTTTGGTGCTTACTTTGCGTACTTAGCATCTCTTGAATTTTAAACACAAGGAAATTTTTATGAAATATTTCATTCTACTCGCGCTCGCTTTTTTCTCACTGATGGCTTCAGAAGAGGAACAGATGTTAAAAGCGACACCCTATGAGTTTGTTCAAAGTAGTATAGGAAAAGGGAAACCTTACTTCTTAGAAGTTGGCTCGGAGAGTTGTAGAAGTTGTAAGATAATGTCTAAGCAACTCTACAAGATAACGCAACAATATCCTAGCTATAACATCAACTTCATCAATATAAGAAATGATAGAGAAGTTGCAAATGCACTTAATGTTCGAATGATTCCCTCTCAAATCATTTATGATAAAGATGGAAATGAGGTCTATAGAAACATAGGGCTTATTGGCTCACAAGAGCTTTTAGAACTCTTTAAAACCTATAAATTTGAGTAAGGAGTTTGGCATGTGGAAAGAGAGTGTTGATTATCTGATATATGATCTGTTCAAGCTTGAGGGTGCTTTGGGTGAAGCGATTAACTTCTTCATCTATGACACCATAAAAATCTGGTTTTTACTGATTACCATCATCTTTATAGTCTCCTACCTCCGTACGCATTTCAATACAGAATATGTCCGTGCGCATCTCCAAGGGAAGTCTCAACTCTATGGAAATGTTTTAGCGGCACTCTTTGGAATCATCACTCCCTTTTGCAGTTGTAGTGCGATTCCACTCTTTTTGGGTTTCATTCAGGCGCGGATTCCTATTGGGGTGACTTTCTCTTTTTTAATCAGCTCTCCTATGAACAATGAGATTGCGATTGCACTTTTGTTTGGTCTTTTTGGCTGGAAAGTCACCATTGTCTATATAGGTTTTGGTCTTCTTGTTGCCATACTCGGCGGTTATGTCATCGGTCGTTTAAAGATGGAGAAATATATCTTGATGGATGTCAAACCGATGGAAGGGGAACTCTCAGAAGTAAGGATACAACTTACTATGCGTCAAAGAGCGCAAGAGGCGTATACCTACACAAAAGATATTTTTAAAAGTATCTATCTCTATGTTCTCATCGGGGTTGGAGTGGGTGCTTTTATCCATGGCTATATCCCCGCAGACTTCATCGCAGAGTATGCTGGGGCAGAGAATCCTTTTGCAGTTTTAGTGGCGGTTATTATGGGGATTCCTATGTACTCAAATGCGGCAGGCGTGATGCCTTTAGTGGAGGTTTTAACAGGAAAAGGGATGTTGCTTGGAACGGCGCTTAGTTTTATGATGGCAGTTACAGCACTGAGTCTTCCTGAGGCTATGATTCTCAAAAAAATCCTCCATATCAAACTCATCGCAACTTTTTTTGGGATTGTGGGTTTAGGGATTATCGCTATAGGGTATCTTTTTAACTTTTTACTCTAAACTTTTTTTCTCTCTTTCCCTAAGAGAGTCTAAAAAACCTCTTTTTTTCCCTCACACAATATCTACACAAAAAGAAATTACAATGTTTTTACGAAAAGAGATTTATCTTCATGATTTCTTCATTTAGGTAGATTAAAATTCAGCTATCAAAACAAACAAAAGGATTTAAAAATGAGTAAATCAACATCAACAATTATCTTATCAATCGCAATGGTTAAAGTATCTCTATTAGCAGTTGGAGCTTTTGTAGCGGCTTCATTAGTAAACGTATAAGAAGGAGTTTAAAATGCAAAGTATATCAACAAGAATCATCTGGGCAATCGTAGCTTTTAAAACAACTTTACTTGCAGGCGGAGCAGTTACTATGTTCCTTTTAAACGCTTAGCATATTTAAAAAAACGAACCAATTTAACTTAACAAATTTCTTCATCTCGCTGTTTTAGTAAGTTCTCCCTCTTACTGAAATAGCGCCCCCTCTCCTTCTTTTACTTTTTTGTTACCAACATAACGTTCCGATGTTAGTATGTTATTTTATGCATCTCTATGAGAGCGGAGTAGTCTCCATTATCCGCAACTTTAAGCGCTTGAATATAGGCATCTCTTTTAGGATTTTCTTTTGAAAGTAAATCTTCCTGCCATTTAACGGGCATAGAACCATTTTGTCTGAGGTAGATGTTTGCTAACATTCTTGACCAACGACCATTTCCATTTTTATAAGGATGGATTTGAACTGCACGATGGTGTATGCGTGCTGCCATCTCATAAATATCAAAAGTTTTGTGCGTATCCCAAAAAGCTATATCATCTGCCAACTCTTTGAGTGCAGTTGGTACTTGATAAGCTTTTATGCCTATAGAGAGTTCAACTTGTCTAAATTTACCAGCCCAATCCCATACATTTCCAAACATCTCTTCGTGAAGTTTTGAGAGCCATTCGTAAGAGAATGAAGCTAGTTTTTTAGAGGGTGGTGAAGCTAAATACTTTAGAGTTGCAAGTGCTATATTATTTGCTTCTGCAACATAAATCTCTTTGAGTAAGTAAACTTTGTCCCTTGGTAGTTTGAGTCCCGATATATCATCAAGTGGCGTTGCATCGTCTATGGGCTTTGTGGAGTGTATCATTTTAAGCTACCCAAAGCGTATCTTTATAACTGCCACTTAGAAACTCTTTTTCATACATGGAGATAATCTTACTTAAACTCTCATCTTCTAAACCTTGCATCTCTAGTGTTGATGTGCCCTGAACAATAGAAGCTAAAAAGAGAGCTTTCTCATGTGCTCTTTGCTTTTTAAGTGCACTAAGAGAGAGTTGCTCATTACCCGCAAAGTCCAGTCCTAAGAAGTTTGTTACATGCTCAACTGTACTGAGTTTTACATCTTCATTTTTCAAGAGTCTATTTATCGTTCTAACACCTACTCCGCTAAGCTTAGCAAGATTCTCAACCGTAATGCCAAGTTGCTCTTTTCTAGCGATGATTTGATTTATTAACTCTAAGCGTTTCATAAGAACTCCTTTAGAAGTATTATGCCATAAGTGGCATTAATTTTCATCTGTCTCTTATGTTTCCACATGCCAAAGAGTTCCACCACTTACAGCCTACCTACATCTCCCTCAAAATAGATATAATAAGATAAAAATATTTGGAGCGTTTATGACTGAAATAAAACTCTCAGTAGAGAGTAAAAACTTAGAGAGTGTGCTTATGATTTTAAACAATCTCAAGTCTGGTTTGATTAGCGAGATTCAAACAAATGGAAACTCCATCAAAGCTAGACCTACGCAATATCAGCCTAAAACGAACACGATTGTCAAAGAGACAACTGGCAAATACCTGAATGCCTCTGCTTTTAAAGAGCGTTTAAAAAAGAAGCCCACCTCATGAAATCCATCATCTTTGTATGTTTAGGAAATATTTGTAGGTCTCCTATCGCGGAGGGGTGCGCGGCTCAACTTATCAAAGAGAATGCACTCGACATTCAAGTGAGTTCTGCTGGAACTGGAAGTTGGCATGTGGGTGAAGCGCCCTGTTCTAACTCGGTGAAAGTATGTAAAGCAAACAGCATCGACATTTCAATGCTTCGTGCTTCACAGTTCACGCCTAAAGATATTGCAGAGTACGATTTAGTTGTGGCACTCGATGAGAGCAATATGAATGACTTAAAAGCTCTGGGAGTCAAAAATCTTGTAAAACTTGGTGCTTATGGTTACGAGTCACAAGATGTTCCTGACCCATACTTTTTCAATGGGTTTGACGGGTTTGAAAAAGTGTTTAGTATGATTGAGGGCTGTGTCAAAAACTTATTTGACACAGAGTTTAAAAAGTAGAGAGTTAGTCTCTGTTGTGTGTTTGCGTAACGACTTCTGCTAAGGCTTGTTCTGCGCTCTCTTCAATCGTTATGTCCTCTTCCTCAGAGAGACCTGCATCAGGGTCATTGTAAACATTTACATCCAAAGCACTTTCACTTTTGGCAACAACTACAGAAACAACCGCATCTCCAGAGACATTCACTGCTGTTCTTATCATGTCAAGCAATCTATCCACTCCTAAAATCAACCCTATTCCTTCGATAGGCAATCCAACCTGAGAAAAGACCATAGAGAGCATAATCAGCCCTACTCCAGGCACACCTGCTGTACCGATAGATGCGAGGACAGACATTAAGATAACGGTTAAGTAGCCTACCATCCCAAGTTCTACACCATAAGCATTGGCTATAAAAACAGTTGCAACACCTTGCATAATCGCTGTGCCATCCATGTTTATAGTCGCGCCAAAAGGTACTGTGAAAGATGCTACAGAATTTTTTACTCCAAGTTTATCAATCACCGATCTAAGTGTGACAGGAATCGTTGCATTCGAGCTTGAAGTACTGAAGGCAAATATCTGCACCTCACGCATTTTTTTCAAAAAAGTAAACGGGTTCATCCCTGAAAAAACTTTTAAAACAATCATCAAGGTAACAAAGAGATGGAATAACAAGGCGAAAATCAACACTCCGACATAGCCTGCCAAATCAACAAGTAGGTTGAGTCCAAGGTCGGAAATCGCTTTGGCAAGGAGAGCAAAAACAGCATAGGGCGCAACTGCCATCACGATGTTTACCATCTTCATCATAATCTCATTACTGATTTCTAAAAGCTTCACGACTGGTTCCGCTTTTTTACCAACCATCAAGATAGAGATACCCACTAAAATGGAGAAAAAGATAATCTGCAACATTTTTCCCAATGCCATTGCATTGACAATATTACTAGGGATGATGTCTAAAAGTACCGCACTCAGAGCAGGTGCTTCTTTGGCACTAAAAGCCACTTCTGAACTCATCTTGACACCTTCGCCAATGCCGACTGTGACTGCGATACTAATCCCAAGCGCGATAGCGATAGCGGTTGTTAGCATATAAAGAGCAAAAGATTTTCCACCTACTTTACCTAACGCCCTGACATCTCCGATGCCTAAGACCCCAGTAACCAGAGAGAAAAAGACCAAAGGAACCACAAGCATTTTGAGTCCAGTTACAAACATTTGCCCTATGGTAAAAAAGAGTCCATTGACTATGTACATATTGACAAAGGAACCCTCACTGTTAAGTCCTAAAAGGTTAAATGCAAGCCCTACTAAGATACCAAGCCCCATCCCCATCAACACTTTAGTGGTGAGTGTTATCTTTTTCACTTCAGCCATTAACCTACTCCTACTTTTATTTTCCACATGCCAAAATTTTAACAGCTCTTTCTTAACACTGTTTGAGAGCTATTGCAATGATTTTTTTATATTGAAAATAAACTCCGAAATATCATCATGCAGAGCTTGTAAATCCTCTTCATGTTCCACTTCATCTGCCAAGATTTGAGAGACCATATTGTAGGTAACAATATCTTTGTCTTTTACAATATCTACGAGAGAGGAGTAGGTGCTGATTGCACACTGTTCTCCTTTAATAGAATCCTGTAAAATCGCTACAACATCAAATTCTTTAGGCTCATCGTAGCCGCAGTTTGTCTGCTTGAACCACTCTTGTGGATGCAAAAGAGGTGTTCCGCCAAGTTGGAGGATTCTATCTGCAAGTAAATTTGCGTGGCGAAGTTCATCCGCCGCATGAAGTGTAAGTTCAGAAACAACTGCATCTTTCATAATCCCCTTAGTCACTTTTGACTCGATAAAGTACTGGTAATACGCCAACCACTCATCCGCATAGGCTCTGTTTAAAAGTCCAACAATCTCACTTATTTCAATCCCTTTGATAATCGAGTTTCCACGAACAGCCATAACCAACTCCTTAAATAATTTCTATATCAGCTTATTCTACATGAATAAGCTTTGAGGATGATTACAAACAAAATATATAATGTAAAAAGCTACTCCTTCTGAGCCATCTTAAAAAAGTTTGCCATCTCAACTGGAAATGGAAAAACCAAAGTACTTGTTTTATCACCTGCAATGTCGCTCATAGTTTGAAGGTATCTTAACTGTATGCCAAGCTCATTTTGACTCAGTTTTTGAGCCGCTTCAAGGATGTTCGCACTTGCTTCAAGCTCCCCTTTTGCATTGATAACTTTCGCTCTACGCTCACGCTCTGCTTCAGCCTGTTTTGCAATAGCACGGATCATGCTCTCATCAAGGTCTATATGTTTTATCTCCACATTTGAGATTTTAATTCCCCAAGTATCTGTGCGTTTATCAAGGATTTCTTGAATATCTGAGTTAAGGCGCTCACGTTCTGCAAGCATCTCATCAAGCTCATGTCCGCCAAGGACTGAGCGCAGAGTAGTTTGAGCCAACTGACTTGTAGCATTATAAAAGTCTTCCACTTGAATGATTGCTTTTTGTGGGTCGATAACGCGAAAATAGACAACGGCATTTACATGCACAGAGACATTATCATGTGAGATAACATCTTGCGTAGGCACATCGAGAACAATGATACGCAAATCGACTCTTACCATCTGTTGCACAAATGGAATCAAGATAATAATTCCTGGTCCTTTGATGCCAGTAAAACGACCTAGCGTAAAAACCACTCCACGCTCATACTCTCGTAAAATACGAATCGACATTGCCAACAAAACAACGAGAAACACAACAACATAAATTCCTATGGCTGGTATATTTATAAACATGACTTACTCCTTAATTGGTTTGACGTTTAACTTAAGACCAAAAAGCTCCGTAACTTCTACTTCTTGTCCAACTACTAATAGATTGCTACTTGTAGCATCCCATATCTCACCATGACATAAAACCTGATACCCTTTTGCATCTACTTTAACCACTTCTGCGACTGAGCCAACCATCTCTTGAGCACCTGTAACTATTTTTTTAGATTTTGAACTATAAAAAAGTTTCATCACCACTATAAAAAAAATAACTCCGACGAAACCAAAGGCAATCACTATAGGAACAGATAGCGTGTAACCAAGAGTATTTTCATCCAACAATAGTAATGAACCAGAGACAAAAGAGAGAACACCCCCAATACCAAAAAAACCAAAACCAGCTACAAAAACTTCTATAAATATAAAGCTAACACCTAAAACAATCAGAAACAATCCTACATAATTCAAAGAGGTTACTGTGGAGGCATCAGATGCAATTTCACCAGACACTGCCCCAAGAACAATAGGGAAAAGTGCACAAAACAGGAATAGTAATAAGCTTTTCATAATTAGACTCCTTTAACTAGATTTTCATACTTTTTAAACGCAAAGCATTTGTAATAACAGAAACAGAACTGAGACTCATAGCCGCCGCGGCTATGATAGGTGAGAGCAGCAGTCCAAAAAATGGGTACAAAACTCCTGCTGCGATTGGAACACCCACGCTATTGTAAACAAAGGCAAAAAAGAGATTTTGTCTGATGTTTTTCATCGTAGCATGGCTCAGTTTTCTTATTTTTAAAATACCTAGAAGATTTCCTTTGATGAGGGTGATTCCAGCACTCTCTATCGCCACATCCGTACCTGTTCCCATGGCGATACCTACATCTGCCTGTGCTAAGGCAGGCGCGTCATTTATCCCATCGCCAGCCATCGCCACAACAGCACCATCCGCCTGCAATCGTTTGATAATCTCAGCTTTCTCTTGAGGAAGGACATTTGCATATACTTTCATAATATGAAGTTTTTTTGCTACAGCGTTTGCAGTTATCTCATTGTCACCGCTAATCATTACAATATCTATACCTTCATCTTTGAGCGCTTCAATCGCTTCTGCTGAGCTCTCTTTGATTGGGTCTTCTATCCCTATAATGGCGGCTAGTTTAGAATCAACAGCCAGAAAAATCACCGTATTTCCCTCTTCTCGCAGTTGCTGGGCTTCAGTGATACTCTCTTGCGTGGAGATACCCAAACTTTGAAAAAACTTCTCACTCCCCATAGCGATTTCTTTATTGTCGATTTCGCCTTGGATACCTTTGCCTGTTGTTGCATTAAAATGAGTCACTTGCATAAGTGATAGATTCTCTTCTTTGGCTTTATGAACGACTGCTTCTGCTAAAGGATGCTCACTTGCGCGTTCTAGAGTTGCGGCGTAAGAGAGTGCTTTTGCTCTATCTATCTCACCCAAAGTTTTAAAAGTTGTAACCGTTGGCTTGCCCTGAGTTAATGTACCAGTTTTATCCACTACGAGCATAGTGACTTTTTCCATCGTCTCTAAGGTTCGCGCATCCTTAACCAAGACACCCTCTAAGGCAGCGCGACCTGTTCCAATCATGATGGAGATGGGTGTTGCTAAACCCAAAGCACACGGGCAAGCGATGATTAAGACTGAAACTGCGGCTACAACAGCGTATGCCAAACGAGGTTCAGGTCCAAAAATCCACCATCCCACAGAAGCCAAAACGGCAAAGAGTACCACAGCAGGTACAAAGTAACCAGAGACTGTGTCTGCAAGCTTTTGAATCGGAGCACGTGAACGCTGTGCGTGTGCTACCATCTCTACAATCTGTGCTAACATGGTATCTTTTCCCACACTTTGCGCACGCATGATGAGGGTTCCATTTTTGTTAAGCGTAGCACCTATGAGAGAATCTTCAACACTTTTTGTAACAAGAAGAGGTTCTCCTGTTATCATCGATTCGTCCATATTGCTTTGACCCTCTGTGACGACACCATCTACTGGCACTTTTTCGCCAGGTTTTATCCTCAAAAGGTCACCTACTTCAACTTGTTCAAGAGCGACATCCTTCTCATTTCCCTCTTTATCAATCAGATGGGCTTTTTTTGGAGCGAGATTGAGGAGAGTTTTAATGGCACTATTGGTTTTACTTCTTGCTCTGAGTTCTAGCACTTGCCCCAGAAGTACCAAAGAGGTAATCATAGCCGCTGCTTCAAAATAGACATGGACTAAACCAGATTCACTCCGCATTAAGGGTGGAAAAATCGTTGGAAAAAAGAGAGCGACAACGCTGTATATCCATGCAGTTGCAACACCGATAGCGATGAGCGTAAACATATTTAGATTCCATGTGACAACGGATTTGTATCCGCGGACAAAGAAAGGCCATCCTCCCCACAGAACAACTGGAGTAGCCAAGAAAAATTCAAACCATTGAATGTTTTTCATGCTGATGCTAGCAGGTAAGTATTGTGGGAAAAGGTCGCTTGTCATAGCAACTATAAAAATCGGCACGGAGATAATCGCACTTATCCAAAAACGCCTGCTCATATCGTGAAGTTCATCACTTTCAGCACTCTCTTTGCTCACTTCTACATTGAGAGGTTCAAGTGCCATCCCGCATTTTGGGCAAGTTCCTGGATGGTCTTGGTGAATCTCTGGATGCATAGGACAGGTGTAAAAATTCTGCCCGATACTACAAGTGCCGTTGCAAGAGTTTATATGTTCCTCTTTACTCACAATAACCTCCTATTTTTATAGCATCCTTATTCAGCTTCCTGCATTTTCCATAGCATCAATCGAATCTACATAGTCACAATAAGGCGTATTATCGCTGCAAAAATTGGAAAAATAATCTCCGCGATGCTTTTCATGGTTTGCATAGTTAAACGATACAAACTTCCAATTTACAAGTTTCCAGAAACCTTCAAGATAATCTGCTCGCGCATTTCTGTAGTCGATATAGTAAGCATGTTCCCAAACATCACACACCATTAAGGGAACTAATCCTGAACGGATAGGGTTATCAGCGTTTGAGGTGCTCACAATACTAAGATTTGTTTTCTCATCAATGCAGAGCCAAACCCAACCTGAACCAAACAGAGCAAGCCCTTTTTCAATAAAAGCTTTTTTGAAAGCTTCTACAGAACCAAACTGCGCATTTATAATGGAATCAAGTGCTAAGGATGGAGTTGTGTTCTCAGGCGAGAGATTTGTCCAAAAAAAATCATGGTTGTAAACTTGCGCAGCATTGTTAAAAATCGCACCCTCTGCATGCTTTATCATCTCAACCAAACTTTTGGTTTCATACTCTGTTCCAGGAATCAAGCTATTCAACTTGGAGATATAACCTGCATGATGTTTACCATGATGGTATTGGAGTGTCTCAGTTGACATTATAGGTTCTAATGCATTGTATGCATAAGGTAGTTTTATCAATTCATGTACCATTTCCTACTCCTTTTCGAGTTTTTTTATCACTTAGAGTAAGTCTATCTAAAGAGTATGGAGAAACTATGGAGAAATTTAGAAAGTATAGTTATGAGCCGAATATTTAGAGGAGTAATCTATATCCTTCAGCTCTTACGCTTTCAATCATATTTTTAGGGATATATCTACGAATATTTTTAATATGGGATGCGATTGTATTTGTTTGTATAAAAAAATCTTGCCAAATTTCACTGATGAGAACTTCATACGTCACGATTGTATTTTTATGATTTATCAATAGTTTTAAAATCTTTCGCTGTATTTTTGTTAACTTCATAATGTTAGAAGAGCAATAGAGTTGTTCATTTTCTAAATCAAAGCTCATAGTATTGCTAAGTGTGATTTTTTTCTGGGCTGAGCAATCTAACAATCGCTCTATCTTCAACCAAAGTTCTTCTAAGAGAAACGGTTTTTTCATGTAGTCTGAGCACTCAAAGGCACACCCTTTTTTAATACTCTCAATATCTGTATATGTTATTATAAAGAGAGTTGGAACATGAGCATCTATTCTCTTAATCCACTCAATAACTTCAAAACCTCCAGCTTCATGGTTTTGAATACCCAAAACAACAATATCTGCTTTAAAGTTATAATTATTTAACAACTCTTGCGCATCTAAGTAAGATTCGACATACGCACCTTTGGATTCTAAATACTCTTTTATAGTATTGTTTAACAAGTATTTATCTTCGAGCAAAACAACTTTCATAATCTACCTCTCAATGATGTCACAGAATCTTTGAAGAAAACATCTAGTTTGATTTTGTATCTTTAATAACATTGTACTGCTATGATAAGCTAATATTACTGTCACTTGTTTGTAGTACTTTAATTATATCTATTTTATAAAGTTATCTAAAACATACAGATGGTTTTTGACAAACCCTCTTCTTTAGAAGATTTATTTAGAGCGTTCATACTCCAAATCATCTCTCCATAGTGGATGTTTAAAATGTAATCTTCTGTCGCAAGAGAAAGATGTTGCAGAGGCATCGAGTTTGATAGTTCCTATCATTTGCCACTCTTGTTCTTCCTCTACACTCTTACTAGCCACCGATATGTTAAAGACTAAAGGCTTGGAACGCTCTACTTTCAGCTCCTCTCTAAAATCCTTCTCGTCTACTCTTTTGGAGTCCGCTGCTTCTATCTTCATCCATTTTGGAGTGAGGATTTTTGCGTTCGCGTTTTCGCCAAGATAAGAGATTGGGTAGAGTTGTCTGATGGAAGGGTTTTTGTCGGCATCTGAAAATGCATTTGAAACTTTGAGTCCGTAGGCTATGTTTTTTACTACTTCCATCGTTACGCTCGCGGGTGGTTCATTTGTGAGAATCACATCGCTATAATGTTTCGCATCTGTTCCACCCAAGTTCTCTATAAGAAAGAAGTTCGCACTTGCTTGTTTACTTATCTCTTGTGGATCCATCGTCGCAAAGAGTTTGCCAGCAAAACCAAACGCCCGAGTCGAACCGCTTTTTGTGTTACTCATGGCAGTGGATGCCCTTGCTATGAGAAGCGCTTCACTCCCTTGTTTAAAGTAGCCACCATAAGGGTTTTGCACATCTATCTTCCAAATACCTTTAAAACAGATACCATTAGGATGTGCTAACTTCTCAAAGGGTTCCAATATATCTGCATCGTTATAGAGTGTTCGCATGGCATCATGTGCAATGCCCCCATTTTCATTAGAGAGTTTAAAGTAGGAGACTTTCGTTTGTGGCAGTTGAGCGTAAACATCAGCGCTCACTACACTCCAAATATCATTAAAACTAAAAGTATTCTCTTTTTTCACAACATTTACCTCTGCTTTGGATGAACAAGATGAGAGTGTAAGCAGTATAAATATAAATAGCAACAGTTTCACTCTTATCTCCTTGTACCCATCATAACTGAGTTAATTAAATTAAACTCTATTGTATCAAGATTGATTTAAATAACTTATATTGAAAACTTCACACTATATCTACACATTTACAAATTACAATACATTTACAAAAGAGATTTATCTTCATGAACTCTTCATTTAGATAGATTAAAATTCAACTATCAAAACAAACAAAAGGATTTAAAATGAGCAAATCAACATCAAAAATTATCTTAGCAGTCGTAATGTTTAAAGTCTCTTTATTAGCAACTGGAAGTTTTATTGTAGCTTCTATGGTTAACGTATAAAAAAAGGATTTCAGATGAATAGTACATCCACAAAAATTATCTGGGCAGTATTGGTATTGCAAGCAACTTTAATAGCAGTTGGAACCCTCATGCTTTTTCTCATAAACGCTTAAAAACTTAACAAATTTATACTAACTGATTTCTTCATCTCGCTGTTTTAGTAAGTTCTTCCCTCTTACTAAAATAGCACCCATTCCTTACTTAACTTTTATTTCCACATGCCAAACAATCTTAGTTTTGCAACTCTGGCAATTTTTTTAAATAAGCTATAATATCATCCATATCATTTCAAAGGTTACGACAATGACTTTACATTTAAATGCTTCAGAGAGTGTTTCACAAAAGATACTATCATTTTTAGAATCATTAAAAAAAGAGGGTGAATCTGTAGAACTTATTGATGACTCAATCTATAAATTTGAAAAAAATGGTATTTTACAAGGTTTAAAACAGATAGAAAACAGTGAGGTTTACTCCTCGGATGAACTTCTTAAAGAGCTCAATAAATAATTTTTTATGAAAGTAAATTTTTCAAAAGATTCTAGAGATTTTTTACTTCAACTCAAAAGCTTCATAGCCAAGATATATTGATATTAATGAATCAGAGATAACCATAGAATAGCTTCTTAGTAGCCCTATCTTGGCATGTGGAAATAAAAAGCTACACTAAAAATTTCCACATGCCAAACATTCATCATACTTCACACTATATCCACACATTAATCAATTACAATACATTTACGAACAGAGATTTATCTTCATGATTTCTTCATTTAGATAGATTAAAATTCAACTATCAAAAAAGTAAAAAAGGATTTAAAAATGAGCAAGTCAACATCAAAAATTATCTTAGCAGTCGTAATGTTTAAAGTATCTTTATTAGCAACGGGAAGTATCATCGTAGCTTCTTTAGCAAACGTATAACAAGAGTTCATTATGAATACATTATCAACAAAAATTATCTGGGCAATATTAGCACTTAAAGTTGTACTCATTACTGCTGGCTCGCTTGTCATTTTTTTATTAAACGCTTAACCTCTTTTCCCCTTAGCTGTTTTAGTAAGTCCCCTGCTTACTAAAACAGCGCCCTCTCCTTCCTTTACTTTTTTGATACCAACAGAACAAAACTGAAGCTTTGGCTTCGGATGAGTGTAGTGACTCAACTGCCATATCAAGCGAAGGCAAGCCATCGCTTCCAAAGATTTCCACAATTAAAACAGACATTAAAATCAAAATTCCACATGCCAAAGATTTCCACATTTTAGACGGACGTTAAAAGCAAAGTGAACTGCTTCACTTTGCTTAGTCCTATCTCCACAGAGTCTTTTTCGTTTACGACGCAGTCATAGAAAAAGATGGTTTCCAGATGCCAATTATATTTCCACATGCCAAGATATTTTTCTTATTTAGGTATCTAAAAAAGCATGGGAATTCAATTCTCAAACCAAGTGATTTTCTACTTTTGAGGGAATATTTTGAGTTCTATTAATTATAAATATTAAGGGTTCTTGGAACGCAATATTTTCCTCTGTATGAAAATTATTGTTCTGTTCGACCATTATCCAAAACAAAAACACAACCCAATTTCCACATGCCAAAGAGTTACTTCAAAATATATGCAATCGTTATTTTCAACTCTTTTGGAAAGCTAAAGAGTGTTTTATCTACCTCAACGGGAAAACTTTTTGCGATGGCTTCTACTGCGGATTCTTTAAATATGTGTCTGCCAGAGATGAGCTTGATATGCTCTACGCTTCCATCCGCTAAAAGATGAAACTTCATCTCTACATTTCCCTCTATAACTCTTCTTCTTGCCATGTTTGGGTAGGATTTGTTGGAGTTGATTTTTTCTACTAGATGGGAGAGAAACTTGTCTTGTTTTGCTTTTAACATCTCTGCATTTTCTGACTCGGCTACCGCTGTGCTTACTACTTTTTGCATCTTCTGTTTTGGAACTGCTTTGGTCTCTTTTTGCACAACTTCCTTCACCTCTTCCTTTGGAGTTGGTTTTGGTTCCTCTTTTTTTATGACCTCTCTTGTTGCTTTGGCTATTGGGTTAGGCGTTTGTAAAACCTCTTTTTTGACTATTTTCTTCTCGACTTTCTTCTCAAGTTTTACTTCCTCTTTTACAATAGGCGTCTGCTCATTAATGACTGAGAAGCAGACTCGGCTGACATTCTCGTTTGTAGTTTGTTGGTCACTAAAGTTATCTGTTGTGGATTGGTAAAGGATAACACCAAAAGCAGAGGAGTAGAGTGCAAATGCGATAAAAAAAGAGTTTAGATAGCGACTCATCATTGACTCTTTTTTTTAGTGATAATTCCAATGTTATTGAAACTTTTTTCTTTGAGCGTGTCGAGAAGAGTAACGAACACATCAAATTTTGCTTCTTTGTCACAATTAATGTTGATAGGAGTTTTCGCTTCATATTGTGCGATTTGTCTCTCTATATCTTGTAACAAAACCTGCCCCTCATCAAAAAAAATATCTCCATTTTGCTTGATAGTAATCGTGAGCGTTTTTTGATTATCCTGCTTTGCGGCACTTTTAGAGTTTGGCAACTCAACGGGGATAACCCCTTTGGCGACAAAGGTGGCCGTGGTTAGGACGATAACCAAAAGGACAAGCATGATGTCGATAAAAGGAACTACATTGATGGATTCAAATTTTTTAATATTCAAGTTTTTCCTTTTGAAGGATTTCCCATTTTGCGATTAAGACTTCCATCTTTCTCACTATGTGCGTATGAAAAAAGATAGCAGGGATTGCAACCGCTAGACCCATAGCGGTCGCTTTGAGTGCAAGTGCGAGAGAGGTCATAATGTTTTTTGCATCCAAATCACCACCTTGTCCCATAACGTAAAAAGTGATGATGATTCCAAAAACTGTTCCAAGGAGACCAATGTAGGGTGCGTTGGAGCCAAAAGAGGAGATGATACTGATGTTGTTTGTAAGGTCTATCTCTAACGACTCTTTTAATTTATAGCTACTTAAATCAAGCGTACGGTAAAAAAGAATCCTCTCTATCCAAAACCATAGAGTAATAAAACTCATCATACCAAGTATCCCGATAACCCCATAATCAAGACCATCTTGAAGTAATTCTATATCCATAACATTAACCCTATTTTTTTTGTTATATTTTAGGTTGTTAGTGTTAATTTTGTGTTAATTTCTCCATTTTGAAGCATCTTTTTATACACCTACGCTCTGATAGTTATAAGAGTCCACTCCTAAAATCGCAGCACCAAAAGAGGTCGTCACTTGTGGGTATGTTGGTATAAATATTTTTTTACCCAACTCATTCTCTATTGCATTGACAAGTCCACCATTGAGGGCGGGTCCTCCATCAAAATAGATGCCCTCTTTTATCCCCACGCGTTTAACAAGCTTCACGATTCTTTTCGCGATAGAGTAGTGAACACCGCTGACAATATCTTCAACACTGTGGCTATTTCCCAAAAGTCCTATGATTTCAGACTCTGCAAAAACTGCGCAGGTGCTGTTGATGGAGAGTGGTGTTCCTTTGGAGTTGAAGTGTCTCTCTCCAAGCTCCTCGACTCCTATCTCAAGGTTCATCGCACAGGCATCCAAAAACTTTCCAGTTCCTGCCGCACAGCGGTCATTCATAGCAAAGTTCACTACATTGCCCATCTCATCGAGCGAGATTGCCTTGGAATCTTGTCCGCCTATGTTGATGATGGTTTTTATCGCACCAAACTCTTTCGCCGCGGCTACCGCTCCGATGGCATTTGCCGTTATCTCACTAATATTTTCATCGGCTTCTTTAAAAAGTTTTCTGCCATAGCCTGTCGCGACTGTATAAAGTACCTCTTCTTTGCTAATGTTTAAATCCTTAAGCAGGTCATTAAGCGTTTGATGGGCATAGTTGTAAAACATACTTCCACTTCCGCTGATTCTATGTCCCACCATCTCTTTGTTTTCATCAATAATCGTTATTTTAATAGCAGTTGAACCTATGTCTATTCCTGCGAAATATTTCATTTTTTGTTCCTGTTCTTGATTTTCAGAGATTCGATAAACGCTTCGACTCTGGTACTAAGCTGTCCATGTTGCGAAGGACTGTAATCACTCTCGATGTAAAGAATAGAGATACCCTCTCGCTCCATCGCTTCAAGCACACTTCTCTGTTCAAGCTCATAAACCGTACACCCCGCAAAGGCTTGATAGATAACTCCATCGGCATTGTGCGATCGTACAAGCTCTACAATGCGACGTATGCGGTCATCATTTTTACTAAAAACTGGGCAGGTACATGCTTTTAAATACTTATCTGCCAAAGAGTCAATCATATCGTTTACAAACCACTCATCTACCGCGACTCTGTCGTTAAACATTCTGTTGGAACTACAAGTCTCATCTGCCACGATAATGCCATCGGAATCCTCAATAATAAGAGGGATTTTGTAGTTAGGAAAGATTGGGGGAGAACCTGTATAGACGATTCTCGGGCTTATCTTTCCTGCGGCATTAACCTCATCTTTTACTCTCTGCTCTAACTCTTCAACCAACTTCTCTGTAGCTTCAATCCAGTTATCTATTTTGTCAAAGAAGAAGGCGTTTGTTACTAAAAAGATGTCATTTCCAAGGATTGGGACAATCTTGTTTTTTCTAAATTCTGATATTTGATGATAGAGCGATTGGGCATACCCTATCTTGGAGATAGAGGCTTTTAAGTTTTTTCTGCTTAACTTTTTGCCCATTTTCTGTGACAAATCTGCACTAAATTCTCGGATGCTTCGTCTAAAAAACTCTCTGCTAATCTCGCTCTCTTTGGTTCTTGGAAAATCAACATCTACGACCTCATACCCAAAACTTGCTATGAGTGTTCCCGCTTTTGTTTTTTGGTCGCAGGTTGTAGGAGAGTAAATCATATCTGGTTTATCGGTAAGGTTTTTGGAGGAGAGATGCCCTACGCTTGCCTTTACTAAAGGACACGCTTTTTGCGGCAGGAAGTCACTTCCAATCTCATCATCCGTATAAAAACCGTTGCAGAGTCTGATGGGAACGCCATCAAGCGCATAGATAATCTCTGAGGGAATCTGAATACACATCGTTCCTACTTTGACTTTATCTTTATGCAGAGCTTTTTGGTTGCAGTAAACATCTTCAAAAAGATTATAAAAATAATCCATCGCTTTTGGCGGAGTTTTGAAACCCTCTTTGAGCGTGTTTAAAACATTGACGCTCTCCATCGCTTTGTGTCTGTTCTGCTTTTCGTTGGGTGTCTCTATCTTATGCTCATGCATGCTACTCACCTGAGTCTCCTTTTGGTTTATGTAATCCCATTCTCTTTTCAAACCCCTCTCTTGTGGAACTAAAGGCGCGGATTTTAAATATATCAAAGTGCAAGGCATCATTTTCAGGACATGCCGCTACACATTTAAGACATAAGATACAGTCATCTCTTAAGATGTTTGTACTTTTGACATCATCTGCAATATCTTTTATCTGCATGTCGCAAACAGCGTAACAATCTCCACAAGTACTGCATTTGCTTCCATCTTTTGTAAGCTGTACGATAGAGAATTTTGAGAAGATAAAGTGCAGTGCGCTCATAGGACAGAAGAAGCAGAAGAAGCGTTTTTTTATAAAACTTCCCACCAAAAAAAGTCCTGCGAAAATCATACCGATAGCTGTTAAAATCATCGAAGTTTTCGTTGAAAAATCGATTTTCCACTGCGACAAATCTCCACTAAACATAGGCGAGATAATACGTGCAGGACAAATCTGACAAAAAGCGGCCGACCACTCACTCCCTAAAGCACCCACACCCATAAGAAGCGGAGCTAAAAGCACTATGGCTAAGAGTACATACTTTATCTTTGAGAGCCTCTCAAACTGATTTTGAGTGTAGGTCGAGTAGCGAATACCCATACTTTTTCTCAAAGATGTAAGCCAATCTTGAAACGTTCCAAAAGGGCATACATACCCGCACCACGCTTTGTTGAGAAAAATAAACCAAAAAAGGAAGGTTACAAGTCCAACTATCACACTGATACCCGCACCGCCAAGTAAGATTTGCGCAGGCATAGAGAGTTGATGTTGCAGTGGAATCAAGTAACACGTCGCTCCGCTTTGCTCATTGTAAGGGCATGTGAAAATAGGCAGTTTCGAGCCTAAATCTATGGCAAAATAACCCCCATATACAAACAACACAAAGCTAAAAAGCTGTATCCAAAAACGAACTCTTGAGAGGTTCATATTGTTTATAATTTTTTTGATTTTACTCTTCATGGCGTAACTCACTAAAAGGTTTCGTTCTGTTTTTTCTAAATCTATAAACAATCACTCCTGAGATAAAAAGCGTCAAGCTAATTAGTAAAAGTGCATAACCATAAGAGGCGTAATCACTGGAGTTTGGATAAAAAGAGAGTGGATAGGTCAGGATATATTGCTCGCTCTCCTTTGGCATGTGGAAAAGTGTGAGAAGCATCTCCTCTTTATGTCTTTTATCAAAACTTCCCCACTCAGGAAAATAGTCTCGAATGATATGAAATTTTGCCACTCCATCTTCATCTGTTTGAACTTTTTTACTCCAACCACTCTGCATGGTTATAACTAGAGTTGCATCTCTTAGCGGTAGGCTCTCAAAAAGAGCTTTAAATGCAAGCTCCTCACCCATAACACTTTTATAAAAAAAGCTATTTTCTTCATCCTTTTTGATTCGTATCAAATCTATTTTTGTTTTATCTGTGAGCACTCGCTCTTTCACCTTTGGTGAATAGAGTGTTTCCACACCGTGGCGACCACTTAAGTACTCCAACTTTGCTACTTTATAGAGGAACTCTTTGTCTGTTTGTATCTCACTTTTTGCATACAGGTTGTAATACCCATTCTCTGGAGTCTCAAAACTATAGACCCTGCTCCCTTTTTTCATTTCAACTTTCAGCTCGTTGGGTTTTTTCTTCGTATCGTAGTAAAAAGTCTCTATCTGTATCTCAGGAATCGCTTTTGCATTTGTAATATCTTTACCATACACAAGCCATGCCTCTTTTGAAGGAACTCTTTTTTTATCTCCTGAGCCATGGGACATGGAGCCTCTCTTACTCCCAGATACTGCTTTTTTTGGGTCAGTGAGTGTAAAGTAGATAGGCTCAGACTCTTGCATCTGCCCTCTCTTTGCATAACTTCCCTCACTCTGTGGTCTCTCTTTTTTGAGCGCTCCCATGGCACTCTTATGCATGGAGTCTCCACGCTCTTTGGCGCCGTATGTTTTAAAGACATAGCCTGAGTAAAAATTTAAACCTATAAAGAAAAAGAGTAAAAAGGAACTGAAGAAATAAGCGAAAACTTTACGAACCTTTGAAGCTTCAATGAGTTTCATGCGTTTGTAGATGAGAATGAAAGCCCACAAAACACCTATCCATTTCAAGACTCCAAAATAGCTAAGCCAGCTATCCCCGCGATGTGCAAGCGGTTCAACCTCAACAACAAGCCCAAACGCCTGCGCAAAACCACCCACGATTTCCTGATAATCACTTGTGAAAAAACTTCCCAAAGTGTGTCCAAGTGAACCTAAGATAAAGAGCGGTGCATAGGCATACCCTAGCGTAGCAAAAGTCAATGTGTACTCTTTTTTAAGAACTTTGGATGCAAGGAAAAGTCCGAGCACAGAAAAGAAAATTGTAAAGAAAATCGCATAGGCGAAGGCAAATCCACCAGCATATTCGCTCATGCCAAAATAGTTAGCGGTTTGATTCCAGATCATAGAGTCGGCTATTTTTGTTCTGTTTAATCCATGTGCAAAACTCATAGAGATTGGGATAGCACCGAGGATAAGAATGTACGTCCAAACTTCTGCATTGAGTGTTTTAAATCTAGAGAAGAGTTGCTCTGAGGGCTTGGTCAGCGTAAACTTCACAGCTTCACAACTTGTTGCACAATCCATACAAAGGGTACAATCATCGGCTTGATTTTTCTTTGCAAAACTAAAAGGCTTGAGATTATAAGAACAGGCACTCGCACACTCAAAAGTTCTACAATCTTTACAGCTATCGGTATAGGTCTCAAGCTTTGTAAAGGAGAGCTTATCGTAAGCACGTGTGAGTGTTCCAATAGGGCAGATATATTTGCAATAACTCATATCTTTATAAATAATATAAAAAGTAAAAGCAAGCAGAGTTACCCCATAAAAGAGAAGTGCCGTAGTGAGTGGTGATTTCCAAAATGAGGGAAAAGTATAGTAGATTCCCCACCAGCCAATCACAAGCAGAGTTATACCTATATATCTGTTTTGCATCCACTTAGGCATCGTTTTTTGGAGTCCATACTTTGTTATATATTTTCCTAAAAATCCATGCGGGCAGATACCGCAGAAGATTCTCCCAAAACTAGGAAGCGTAGCAACCATAAAGAGTGCCCAAAAAATCCCCCAAAAGAGTGCGCCTGTAAAGAGATTCTCTTTTCCAGGATGAGCAAACCCGTAGTAGATACCATAGAAAAAGAGTGCTGATACAACTACTCTTAAACTCATTAAAAACTTTCTGTTTTTTAACAAAAACCCAAGCAGAGGCTTGTTAAAAATATCATTTTTATCTCTTTTTATAAACTCAACCATTTTTTACCTTTTAAAGTTTTATTTGACCACTCATAACTAAAACTCCCACAACCATTAAAAGAGTTGCGGCAGCTATTTCAATATTTTCTGCATAGGATTTAAACTCTGCCAACAAGCCCCGAATGAGCGTTGAGAGAAAAAAACCGTAAAACAAAAAAGGCACAAGTACTGCACCTAGACCAAAAGATATTCCCATACCTACAGCATGTGGAAAGGAACTACTGTTTGCACTCAATGCTACAAGCGTGAGCACAGGAGCGCATGGTGTTAAAGAGAGCAATACACCCATAGCAAAGAGACCAAACTTTGTATTTTTTAGTCCATTTGCTAGAGGTCTGTTTGTAGAACACGCTCTTCTCTCTTTATTGAACACTCTGTAGAGCATAAGCACTCCCATAAAGAGTGTAAAGCCTCCGAGTATCCACACAAAAATAGTATTCTCTTTCAAAACTGCTTTTACAAAACCTGCACCCGCTAAAGCCGCTACCGATAGGAGCGTATAAGAGAGCATACGCCCTAAGCTAAAAGGAACAAGGAGTGAGAGTGATTGCTTCACTCCATTTGTCTGATTGACCAAAAGCGGTGCTAAAAAGGGCATACATGAGAACATGCATGCCGTACCTCCATAAGAGAGTCCTATAATAAAGAGTGAGAGGTAAGAGAGCGCGTCCACTTTTTATAGTTAGAACTTGTATCTCAGACCAGCGTAGTATGCTCGTGGTTGTCCAACCCTGATAGTCGCGTCTGTTGTCATATCTGCGATGGCAGAAGAGTTGATATTTACAAACTGATAATAATTTGTGTCCAAAAGATTATCGATTCTTGCAAAAATTTCCAATCCATTTTTATACTTGTAGTTTGCACGAAGATTAACTACTTCATACCCTGGCATTTTATGTACATTTGCTTCATCTGCATAGTAACTTCCCTTGAGCAATATATCCGTTGAAATCATCGCATCTGTGATAGGTTGGTAGTTGAGTGTGATTTTTGCATTGTGTGTTGAAGTTCGTGGTACTTGATTTCCAGAGAAATCCACACGTTGAAACTGTGCATTTGTTGGTTGTCCACGACGTGCAGTGTTCACAGTTAACTGTTGAGAAATCCAATAATTTGTAAAGACTGCATCAAGATAAGTGTATGCCAGTTCAAAAGAGAACATCTTCTCTAAATCACTTATAGCAGAGAGTTCAAAACCTCGGCTTCTCATATCCCCTACATTGTCATAGTTACTCTCATCCTCATCGTTAGAGGTGATGTAATTTCCTGCAATTCTACCTATATAGTTGGTTCTATCAAGTTGATAAATCGAAGCATCATACTTGATGTCTGAGTGTGTACCTCGCACGCCTATCTCGTAGTTGTAACTTGTCTCTACTTTTATCTCAGCGGGAATCGCAAGCGTTGGGTCTACTTTTAATGCTTGTTGATTTACACTTGTCTGCGTCACAGTTGGAGTTCTAAAACCTGTTGAGACACTTGAATAGAGTGAACTCTTTGGCGTTAAAGCATAGTTGAACCCAGCTCTATAAGAACCAATATTATATGTGGGGCTTACATCTTTTGTTGTATCAGATTTATCCATATATTGATGCTCGATGTTGTCGTATCGGAAGTTAAATGTCGCTGTAAAGTCCTTTATAGGCTCTATTTTAACCTCTGTATAAAGTGCATTGATGCGTTCATTTGTTTTAAAATCTGAAGAGAGTGAGCCATCGAGTGCCAATCGCGTCGTCTCATCTGTTGCATTTTTTTGAATGTCAAATCCAACCATAAATGCTACAGAGTCAAAAGCCGTTTTATACTCCCCTTTTGCACCATCTTGATTCCAGATTTCACTCGCATTTTTTGTGGCTCTTGCAAGTTTAGATGTTTTGTCATCGAGATATTTGTGAATATTTATCATAAAGTTTGTTTTGTCATCTAGATTATTTGAGTAGGTAACAAATGATTTTACAAGTGTACTGTCATAATAACCGCCATAAGAGTACTCTCCAACACTTCTCGGGTTTGTTTCTGCGGCGATGGTTCCTGATACACTGTTTCCATCACCCGTTTTTCTTTGCGTATAATCCATGCCAAAAGTGATGTCACTGGCATCATTTATATAGTAAGTATATTTTCCATTGATTGATTTTACAAGTACATACGCATCTTCCCAATACCCATCAGAAGATCTGTAGTTTCCTTGAAGTTGCAGAGCAGAGTTATCAAAACTTTGGTTTGTTGAAGCCATAAATCTTTTAGAGTTAAAACTTCCAACTTCACCCTCCACTTTTGAGGAGTCTTTGCCTTTTGCCTTTTTAGTTGTGATAATCACCGCACCCGCAAGTGCATCATTTCCATAAAGATAAGAAGCCCCACCCTTAATCACTTTGATGGACTCTATATTATCAAGGTCAACATTTATTTTCCCACTTGTTTCTTGCACTGGAACACCATCTATAACGATAGCAACACCTGGTTTTTCACCCATATAGTTTTGATTATCAACACCTCGAATATGTACTTTTGCGGCATCAGTTCCAACATTGGAGATAGTAACCCCTGCAATACCACTCAGTAAGTCCGTAATCGTTTTTGGATTTATCTTTTCAACATCTTCTCTGCTTATAGTCGCAGTGCTTGAGACTTCTGTTTTTTTTGTATCTGTTTTTCCATCAATTGTGGATGATTCAACTTGAATCGTTCCTAAGTCCGATGCGCTTACATTTGCTACACTTAAAAGAGTTGCAGCAACTACTAAAGACAATCTTATACCATTTACTTTTATCATAAATTCCCCTGAGAAATATTTTAAAATGGCACCGAAGGAGAGCTTATGATTTAATTTAGTAAAAAATGATAAAATTGCTTCGGTGCTAGTCGCCATTCCTTGCCTAAGAAGTCGCCAAACTGAAATTAGGGCAAGGAATTTTGTTATGCAAATAGTAATAGAGAAGTGTTAATTTTATGTTAATTTGAATTATAGAAGTAATAAGTTTTATTAAGCTTTATGAAAGTAGAGTGATTTTACGATTTTTGGATAAATTTTTTATGTAGAGGAAGGAGTATAGAGACTCTTCTCCCTATTGTAGATCAAACGTTGCTTTATAGCGTCTCTCAAGAGACTCTTTTCTATCTTTATAGTCCATCACATCTCCAGCTTCAACTTCGATAGTGTAACTCTTGTTTGGATTTTGTAGTGCGGACTTTAAAACTTCATTTACATTTGTACGTATGAATACAGGGACGATAGGGAGTCTGTTTTTCACAGCGATAAGTTGTGCCCCACCGAGAAATTCACCCAATGCCTTCTCAGATTTGTTTCTTGTTCCCTCAGGAAAGATGTAGATAGAAGCACCCTCTTTTACGCTCTCTTTTATATCAGCAAAGAAATTACTCATCTGGTTAGAGTCTCTGTCAATCAAAACACTCCCCCCATTTCGAACAAAGAGTCCAAAGAAAAAAGAGTTATAAAGCTCTTTTTTTGAAATCCAGTCCCCATAAACAGGAATATTTTCCATAAGAAGTTCTACGACCAAAGGGTCTAAAATACTGCGATGGTTACACGCAAGAAGAATCGGTCCCTCATGAGGTAGCTTCTGTGCATTTTTGATTGTCACTTGAATGTTTAGCTTACCTAGTAGGGTTTTTGCATAAGCGATTCGTAAAACTTTTTTTGCTTGGAGTGTTGGGGCAAGTTTTAGCTTTACCCCATAATAATTTGTTAAGAAAGTAGCATAAATTGCCATTTTAATTTGATTGAAAGTCACTTAAAATCCTAGTATGAAAATTGCAATTGTACACTCTTTTTTTTTAAAGTGCCTTAGACTTAATCACCATCAATTTCTCTTTACTCATCTCTTCCATAGAGAAGGGAATGCCACCCATGCCAAGCCCTGAGGATTTCGCACCCCCAAAAGGCATCCAATCCACTCTAAAGGCAGTATGGTCATTGACCATAACCGCCGTTGCACTTAAGCGTTTGACCGCTCTGAGTGCCACATCAATATTTTTAGTAAAAACTGCGGCTTGAAAAGAGACTTCTAAACTATTTGCTGCCGCAATCGCTTCATCCATAGCATTATAACTATAGATACAAACAACAGGACCAAAGACTTCATGCGTACTTACGAGCGCATCTTTTGGAGGGTTTAAAAGAATCGTCGCTTCATAACAACTCTCAGAGATACGATGTCCACCGCAGAGAAGTTTTGCTCCATCTGCGACTGCCTCATCTACCCAATTTTCCACTCTTTGAACCTCTTTATGCGTGATAAGTGGTCCTATCTCTGTTGTCGGGTCAAGTGGGTCGCCTACTTTCATCTTGATTGCGGCAGCAGTTAGCTTCTTACACACCTCAGCACAGATACTTTCATGCACATAGATTCTCTGAACAGAGACACAAACCTGACCCGCATGGTAAAAACCACCCTTAGCAAGTGCAGGGATTAGCTCCTCTATGTCTGCATCAGGCTCTACAATCACAGGCGCAACCCCTCCATGTTCTAGTCCAACACGTGTTCCATTGGCTACTTTTGAGTTTAAGTACCAACCAACAGCACCAGAACCGATAAAAGTGAGATAATCAATCTTTGGACTCGTCGCCAAATATTGGCTCACTTCACGTTCACATACAACAACTTGGCACCAAGCTTTTGGAAGACCCGCTTCATACAAAATAGAGACAAAGTTCAGTGCAGACATAGGCGTGGTTTCAGCTGGTTTGATGATAACAGGAGAACCCACAGCAATCGCTGGAACTATCTGATGAACTGCAAGGTTGAGCGGATGGTTAAAAGCCGAAATAGCGGCGACAACACCGATAGGCTCTTTCATCGTGTAAGCCATACGATTTGCGGAACTTTTTGTATGTCCCATCGCAATCTCTCTCCCCTCAAAAATGCCTATATGTTCAATCGCCAACTTCACGCCATTGATAGCACGCTCCACTTCAACTTTGGAGTCCATATAGGGTTTTCCGCCCTCGTTTGCCGCCATAAGTGTCAACTCTTCCACACGTCCAGACATAATCTCTACAGTTCTCTCTAAGATTGCTATACGCTCATATTTTGGAAGCCACTTATCTTGATTTTCATAGACATCACGCGCTAAATCGAGTGCCTTATCTACATCTTCTACTGAAGAGAGTTCAACCTCTGCTAAAAAATGTCCATCGTATGGAGAGGTTACAGTTATAGTATTCATAATCTTATTCCTTTATAGTAAGCATGTTTTATTTTTGAGTAGTTCATTTAAAATCGAAAGGATTAGTTCAATAATAGTATAACGAAATAGGTAAAGAGTATCTAAAAAGAGAAAAGTTTAACTCTCTTTTTGAGGGGTTTTTTTAGCTTTTTTCTTTTTATGGCGTGGTTTTTTCTTCTCTGGATTTAATCGAATGGAAGTTTTTTTAGGGACGAAAGGCGTTGGGGTAAAACCTGCAAGTTCCTCTTGTGGAAGCTCTTGTTTGAGGGCAAGTTCTATAGTGCTTAAAAGTCTGTCATCTTCTGGACTGACAAGGGCTACAGCATCACCAAGCTCTTTAAGAGAGGCAACTCTAGCAAAATAGGTCTCACTCTCAATAGGGAGGTCATAACTGACAACAAACTCGATATTTGTCAAAGCGAGTGCCTCTAAAATCTTATCTGTTGTGATGATGATTTTCAGCTCGCCACTCTTAAAAGCGTTGGCAATCTCTTCTTGCTCACTCACTCGACGGTTTGAGTGTATTGCACTTGCTTTTATCTCTTTTGTTTGAAGATAGGCGCTAAGCTCATCGGCTCTGAGTTTGCTTCTTGTGAGAATCACGCTCTGTTTCTCTGCACGCTCTTTTAAAATCAGCTCAAGCATCGCCGCTTTATCGTGCTCTTGCACAAAGTAGATAGTCTGCTTCGTTCGCAAAGTGACACTTCTTGAATCGTAATATATTTTTCTCGGTTTTTTACTCTGCTCTGGCATGTGGAAAGTTCCTTAATATTTAGACGAATTATAGCCCATTAGTTGAGTTTTCTTATAAAAACCACTTTGAGGTAGTTGCCCTCTTGAAATTTGTCGGAGACTCTGAAATCTTTTGGCAGAGAGTAGCTCTCCAAAACAGTGTATTTGCATTTGAGCTCTTTAAACGCTTTAAAGATAAAATCCCTAAAAGTCATCATACTAAAGTTAGCCGCATTTGTAGAAGCGACGATAACCCCACCTTTGTTGGTTATCTGCACCGCCTCTTTTAAAAGTTTGACATAATCTTTGGAAGCGGAAAAAGTATGCTTTTTGGAGCGGGCAAAACTAGGCGGGTCAAGCACCACCATATCAAAGAGAAACTTTTTTCGCACCGCATAGTTAAAGTAGTTAAAGACATCTTCGACAATAATATCTTGCTCCTCAGGGTCAATCCCGTTGATACTAAACTGCTCGGAGGTTTTGCCAAGACTTCTTTTTGCCAAATCCACACTCGTAGTTTTACTCGCTCCACCCACTGCCGCGAACACTGAAAATGCCCCTGTGTAGGAGAAAGTATTTAAAACTGTTTTGCCTTTTGCGTAGGTATCGCGAATCGCTTTTCGTACCGCTCGTTGGTCTAAAAAAACTCCGACCATCGCACCATCATCGAGATAAATCGCAAAGTTTACGCCACTCTCTTTGACAATCAGCGGAGCAGGTGCATGCTCCCCACACACAAAATCATCCGCATCATCAAGATACATTCCCTTCGCATCAAATCGTTTTTTTTGGTAGATACCTTTGTAGTTTGTCGTTTGTTGGAGTGCCTCTAAAATCTCTGCCTTATGCTCATAAATCCCGATGCTGTACCAAGTGAGAAGATAAAAACCCTCAAAGTAATCGATGCTCAATCCACCAACGCCATCGCCCTCTGCATTGAAAACGCGAAAAGCTGTGGTAGTTTCATCACTAAAAAAATCTGCTCTATACTCTATGGCAGATTTGATTCTTTTTGCAAAATAGTCCACATCGATTTTTTCATCTTTATCTAAAGAGAGAATCCAGCCATGCCCTTTGTTTTGAAGCCCATAATACCCCTTGGCAACAAACTTTTTTCGCTCATCAAAAAGGGTAAGCACACTCCCCTCTTTCTCAACTTTACTCCAATCAGCAATAGCCTCTTTCAACAAAAGAGGATACCCCTCTCTATACTTCTCAACATACTCAGGTTTTAGTGTTAGGTTTATCTCTTGGTTCATTTTAAAAAATACTCAGTTTTGTTTTTGTTGTAAAGAGCTCTAAGGCTTTCGTCCCGACTAAAGAGTTCCCCTGAAGATTTAACCCAGGAGAAAAAACAGCTATGCCCATCAGTTTTGGAACAACAGCAACGATACCGCCACCGACTCCACTTTTTCCAGGAAGCCCGACATTAAAAGCAAAATCTCCTGAAGCATCATAATGACCACAAGTAAGCATCACTGCATTGATTCGTTTTGACTGAGACTCTGTTATATAGACCCTGCCTGTGATTGGGTCAATCCCATCGTTTGCAAGGTAGAGCATTGCACGTGAGAGCATTTTCGTGTTCATCTCAACAGAACAATATTTTGAGTAAGTCTCCACTGCTTTTTGGGGAGAGTTATCGAGGTTGTTAAAACTTTTCATAAAATTTGCTAGTGCTAAATTGCGATAGCCATGCTCCATTTCAGAAGAAGCTACAACCTTGTTAGACTCTATGGTTTTATCATCACTCACATCTTGGATAAACTCTAAGACTTCCCTAAAAGCTCTCTCCTCATCTCCATAATGGCTTATAAGAGCATCTGCAACATTGATAGCTCCTGCATTGATAAATGGATTTCTTGGCTTACCCTGCTCTTTTTCAAGCTGGACAAGAGAGTTAAAAGGGTTTCCAGATGGCTCCACACCCATACGCTTATAAAGCTCTTTTCTGTAAAGCTTCAAAGCTAAGGTAAAACTAAAAACTTTAGAAATACTCTGAATAGAAAAGAGTGTATCCGCCTGCCCCACACTATACTGCGTTCCATCAAAAAGTGTCAAAGTCATAGCAAACTGTTCAGGATTTACTCCAGCTAAAGCAGGGATATAATCAGCAACTTTACCAGCCCTCAACAGAGAAGAGACTTCATCTGAAATATCATTGATAATCGACTGATAATCCATTCATACACACCTTTTTTTAAATTGTAAAACTATAGCATAATTATAAATATTCACTTTGCTCGAGTCCTATCTCCACATTTTAGACGGACGTTAAAAGGAAAGTGAACTGCTTCACTTTATGCCAGCCGTCTCATGCCAAAGTTATTTCCACATGCTAAAGATATTTTTCTTTTTTATGTAGCCAAAAAAGAGTGGAAGTTCTGTTTTAGCTTAAGGGATATTGTGTCCTTCTAATAGGTTTTTAGACAATTAAGGGAACCCTTTGTCCAAATAACGGCTAATTTCTGGCTAAAAGGATACTTTCTACTTAAGGTTAAATTTCTTAAAAATGAAAATAGCTGGAAACTCTTATGATTTTCTATAAAATCAAGCAAATTTCTACTTTTGAGGGGACATTTTTTGTGTATCACTAATCATGTTATTTAAAGTTATCTCATATAGAATGTTTTCTAATAAATAGTTATGTCCATTATGCAACAATGCAAAAAGTAATCTTATTGATGAAGAAAGTTGGCGAAAGCTTTTTGTTCCAGCTATGAAAGAATATTACAGAAGGCTATTAGAACAAAAGATACAACAAGTACGAGGAGACCAATAATTTACCCTAGCAGGCAAAACTATTTCTCAACTCAACCGTTATCCGCTCACTGCGCCCCCATTACCTCTCTAATATTAATTTATAAAAAATCCAAAAACTTGCAAAAAATTATAAATAATTGTAAAATACATAGTATATACATTTCTTGGAGAACAGATGTTTAAAAATAAAAGCTTAATGTATAACTATGAAAAAAATGAACTCTTAAAAAAAGAGAGAGGCATTGGCTTTGAAGATGTTATTCTATCACTTGAAAATGGAGACTTACTTGATGACATTTCCCATCCAAATAAAGAGAAATATCCTAATCAAGATATTTTTATTATTTTCATAAGAATTAAGGATTATGTGTACTTAGTGCCTTATGTTGAGAGTGAAGATGAAATATTTCTAAAAACAATTATTCCATCAAGAAAAATGAATAAAAAATATTCAAAAGGAGTTAACAATGACTAATTTAGATGAATTTGAACTTGACATATTAAAAAGTGTAGAAAATGGAGAATGGAAGAGTAAAGGTAATATTGCCAAACGTACAGAAGAGTTGCAATCTATTATCAAACATCAAAAGAAAAAAGCAATTTCTATAAGAATTTCAGAGAATGATTTGTATGAACTTAAGAGAAGGTCACTAGAGAGTTCTATTCCCTATCAAAATTTAATACAAATACTTATTCACCAATTTACAACTGATAAAATTAAGTTGAGTGTTTAAGAAATAAGCCATTCACCCCTGTGAGTGAATTGCAGAAGAATTTCTCATCTTTGCACGGGCACGTTTGAGATGTTTATCATGCATCTTTTAGAAAGCAGATACTAGGCGTGTAAGTAAAGAGAATGTATAATGCCTCATTCGTGACTTTTGAAGGACATAAGACAAAGATGGAAATTTTTTGGGATATATTTAAACAAGTTTGTAAAATACCGCACTGTAGTGGTCATACGATGGAAATGGGGACTTTTATCCGTAGATGGGCTGAATCTTACGGGTATGCAGTTAAAAGTGATAAGGCTGGTAATATTATCTGTTATCATGATGAAGCGACCTTAACCCTGCAATCACACTATGACATGCTCTGTCTAGGTGAAACTCCCAACTTAGAACTTATTGAAAAAATGGGAAAACTCTCAGCAAAAGAGTCTACTTTAGGTGCAGATAGCGCTGTTGGTGTGAGCTTGATGCTTCTTGCGATGAAAGATAAAAAGCCCGTGGATTGTCTCTTTACAACAGATGAAGAGATTGGTCTTATAGGGGTTAAAGCCTTAGACCTCAATATCAAAACACAACATGTTCTTAATCTCAATGCGCAAGAGGGTGAAACTGTTTATATTGCCTGTGCTGGTGGTGTTGATTTGAGGGGAACCTTAGAACTCCAACGTCTTCTCGTTGAAGGGGCGAAGTACTATGAGTGTAGTATTGATAAGCTTCCAGGAGGACACTCTGGCTTAGATATAGACAAGAATATCCCCAATGCAAACTTAGAGATTGTAAAACTTTTAAACAAAAGTGACATCAAGCTTGCCGATATTTCAGGTGGTCAAGCACGTAACACTATTTCTAAATCAGCAAAAGCGCTCTTTATCATCGAAGAAGGCTCGCATGTACCGAGCCAATTTAAAGAGGCTCAAAATCAAGAGCATGTTCACTATTATGCAGATACACAAAATATACTTTCAGCATTAGTTAACATGCCTCATGGGGTTAAAAAAGATAACAATATCTACAATATTCCTCATTATAGTGTGAACTTTGCGCAGATGAAGATTGAAGATAACAAGCTAATTGTTGAGTTATCTCTTCGCGCAATGGATGGTGTAGGTATGATTCAACTTGAAGAGCAGACGCGTTCTTATCTTGATAACTTTGGATTTAAAATCAGAGAAGAGAATGCATACCCAGCATGGATTATTGAAAAAAGTGAGTTTGCTCAGAGACTCTCTTTTAGCGTTGAAGAAGTAGAAGGGTTTGTAGAGCTTAAAGCGGTACATGCAGGGCTAGAGTGTGCCGTCCTTAAGCGCAAAGCTCCCAAACTTGAGTTTGCTTCCATAGGAGCAAATATTACTGCTTCGCATACCACACGAGAGAGTGTAGATATGAGTTCTGTAGAACGATTGAAAGAGATTGTTTATAAGTTTATTGACTCGGAGGCTGCTTTTGTTGTTGAAGAGGCTGAGGCTAAAAAGAACAAGGCATATCAAGGAACGCGAGAAAAGGGTACAAAAAATCAGAAGAAACGCCGTTAAATATAAGCGTGATTTTATTATAATCGCGATAACTAACTTAAAAGTAGACAAATGAACTGGTTCAATTTTTTTAAAACACCAATTACAAAGAAAAAGCACTCTTTTGGAAGAGGTATCAATGCTGATATTTCAAAGAATGAAGAGGAGCTTTTCAACCAAGCGTATGAAGCCTTTGAAAAAAAAGATATTTTAAATGCCTATGAGTATTTTTTAAAATCACTCGAAAACTACTCCGATGGAGAGTCCAACAACAACATCACCATCACAAGAGAGGACAAAAAGCTTACTTTTGAGATATTTCAAGGAACGGCGCGTATCAGCGGTTATATTACCAAAGAGTATCTCTTTGCAGAGTCAATTATGATTAAAAAAAGCGATGCACACGTTGCTTTTAAGCGCTACATCTTAGAGCGAAATTATCAGCTCACGTATGCTTATTATTACAGCGATGACTCCTACATCAAGCTCAAACTTTACCATGACAACACCACGATGTCTCCTCACAAAGCCTTTTTTCCACTAAGAGAACTCGCTCTCAACGCTGACTTTGACAAAGAGTACACGAAAAATGAGTTTCATGATATTCCACTAGAAGATATCTCCCATTTGGAGCCAATCGAGGAGAAGGAATTACGTGTCAAGTATGACTACATGCACCAGTGGATTGAAGAGTTAAACTTTAAAATAGCGACTCTTCCATCCAATGATAACGCTGGAATGCAAGCTTTTATCTACCTCTGCCTTCTGTTTAAAATAGACTATTTACTTGTGCCAAGATATGAGATGTATCAGAAGATGAGTAAAAAAGTTACGGAATATTTTGGAGATGAGAACAACACGACCGAAGCAAAAAACGATGAGTTAAAGGTCTATGTAGATGAACTCAAAGAGATGAGTTTTGAAGATTTCAGCACAAAATTTTATGATGCAAAATATACTTTCAACCCAAGCGACAGAAGCGCTTACGAAGAGATAAACAACTTTATAAACGATTCACTCGCAAAAATCAGATGGTATAAAAACAACAGATACAACCAAGTGATTCCAACGATTTACGAATATATCTCTTTTAACATTCTCTACAGTTACGGTGTTCACCCTGCTATTAAAGAGTTGCTTCAGATTCCCATAGAGATTTTAAATCCTGATTTTTTTAAAGCGTTTGAGTATCCGACGCTTTACAATACGAAAGAGAAAACATTTGCTAAAAAGATAATTATCTCAAAAATTGAAGAGATTATAGAACCTTATAAAAAGCGTTTCAAGTCACTTGAACCCTTTGGAGCAGAGCTTAACTTTAGTTCTATCAATGAGTTTAACAACAGCTTCTATCTGCAAATCAGCAATCTCAACTTTGAGGATGTACAGTCATGAATACACAACTGATTCTTGAAACTTATATTGACAACATTATACAAATCATGACCCCTTATGGAACTGGAAGTGGGTTTATTATAGGTGATCTCATCATCACAAACTCCCATGTGGTCTCTGGTCTTAAAGAGGTTGTCATCTCCGCAAAAAAGATAAAAAGAAGCATCGCGCAGGTTGTTTATGATGACCCCTATTATGATTTAGCTTTTATAAGTTTTGATTTTGTTCAGCCAAACAATCCTCTTCTGCTCTCTACAAAAGGTGTCAACGATGGCGATACAACCATCGCAATAGGACACCCTTATGGACTCAACTACACAGCAACGGAGGGGATAGTTTCGCGTGCTTCACGACTCAACGGAGACTTAGAATATATACAAATAGATGCCGCGATAAACCCTGGAAACAGCGGAGGACCGCTCTTGGATGTCGATGGTTTTGTGATAGGTGTCAATACATTTATCATACAAAACGCGAACAATCTGGGCTTTGCACTTCCCTACTTTTACATCCAAGAGGATCTTGAAAATTATAAGAAACTCAATCGAAAAAACATCATCAAATGTAGCTCTTGTAAAAACTTAATCAACGAAGAGGAGATTAAAAACGACTACTGTTTGGCATGTGGAACGAAACTCGAAATAGCCAGACTACGAAGAAAAGGGTATAAACCAACGGGACCGACCAAGCTTATAGAGGACATCTTAAGCTCTTTAGATATCAATGTAACACTTGCACGCCGCTCGCAATCTGCATGGAGAGTAGATCGCGGAACGGCTCGGATTGAGATAAACTATTATGAAAATGGAATTATCATTGGTGACTCTAAACTGTGTGCTATTCCGCAGGACAATATTGAAGTGCTTTATGATTATCTCCTCGAAGAGAATAAAAAGTTCTCCTATCTTCAATTTTCTATCAATGAGAACAGTGTTTATCTCTCTTATTTGATTGCGGACTCCTCATTGACGCATAAAGAGGGTAAAATTGCATTTGACAGACTTCTCAACTACTCCAACAAATATGATGATATATTAGTCGACAAGTTTGCTGCAGTCAGACCTAAAAGAGATGAAGAAGATTAAATAAAAGGAAATTTCCACATGCCAAAGTTTTTAAAATTTAAAGTAGACCTAGATACATTTATAGCAGATTTATCAGCCAAGTTAGAAGAGAACAACAAACAAATAGATGCACTCCTAAGTATAGAAAACAAAACCTATTTCAACTTTGTAACACCCCTAGAGATGATGGATGAGTACTTAAACCACTTTTTCACTCCGCTCTCTCATCTCAACTCCGTAAGCAATACAGAAGAGACCCAAGAGATTTATACACAAGCACTTCCAATCATCACAGAGTACTCAACCAAACTCTCACAAAACTTAGAGATTTACAAAGCCTTTAAAGAGGTACAAGAGAGTGAAAAAGAGAGTCTCAACTATGAACAAAAAAGAGTCGTAGAGTTAAATATCTTAAACTTTGAACTCAGCGGTGCGCACTTAGATGAGAAGACAAAAGAGAGACTCCAAGAGATAAACATCAGAAAAAGCGAACTCTCAAATAACTTCTCACAAAACTTACTCGATGCAACCAATGCGTATGAGTACATAATCACGGATGAAAAAGATGTGGAGGGCTTGCCACAAAGTGATATAGTAGCAGCAAAATTCAAGCCTGATGAGGCAGAAGATGGCGTAACACACTACAGATTTACACTTCAAATGCCATCGTACATAGCCTACATGACCTATGGTAAAAACCAAAAAATCAGAGAAGAACTTTATCGTGCTTATGTAACAAGAAGTCCAGAAAATGGAAAAATCATTGAAGAACTTTTAGCACTCAAACATGAGATGAGTAACCTTTTAGGCTTTGAGAACTACGCCTCTTACTCACTCTCAAGTAAAATGGCAAAAGATGAGAAGAGTGTTTTAGAGTTTTTACATAGATTGGTAGAGAAATCGATTGCACAAGCAAAAGAGGAGTTAAAAGAGCTTCAAAAAATGTCCTCAGAGCCTCTTAATAGCTATGATACAGCCTACTACTCAGAACTCTTAAAGAGAGCGCAATATGACCTTGATGAAGAGCTTTATCGTCCCTACTTTGAGAAGGAGAGCGTAGTCAATGGAATGTTTACTTTTTTAAACAAACTCTTTGGAGTAGAGTTTGTTCAAGTAGAAGAGTCTCTCTGGGATGCAAAAGCAAATGCGTATGATTTGTACCTAGATGGAGCGTTACGTGCAAGACTCTATACAGACTTAGAGTCTAGAAAAGGAAAAAGCGGCGGAGCTTGGATGAACAACTGGCAATCGCACTGCAAAAACGAGAAGGGAGAGGAGCAGTTAGCTTCCGCTTACATCGTTTGTAATTTTCCAGCCTCAAGCAGTGAAAATCCATCTCTGCTCAGACATGACGATGTCGTGACGCTCTTTCATGAAATGGGACATGCAATACATCACATGCTCAGTAGCGTCAATGAAGCTGGCGTAAGTGGAGTCAATGGTGTCGAGTGGGATGCTGTAGAGTTTCCATCGCAACTGCTAGAAAACTTCGCTTATGAGCCTTCTGTTTTAAAACTCTTTGCTTCACACTATGAGACAAAAGAGATTATCTCAGATGAGATGATAGATAAGTTAGTAAAAAGTAAAAACTTCTTATCTGCCATGGGGATGGTACGTCAACTTGAGTTTTCTATCTTTGACTTTCAACTCCATACAAGAGTTCATAATGAAGAGGAGGTGCAAGCACTTCTTGATAGCATCAGAGCAAACACAGCACTCATAAAGGTACCTGTATATAACAAGTTTCAAAATGGATTTTCACACATCTTTGCAGGGGGTTATGCTGCGGGATACTATAGTTATAAATGGGCAGAAGTTTTAAGTGCAGATGCCTTTTTTAGTATCCTTGATGAGGGTATCTTTGACTCAGAAGTAGCAAAAAAATATTTGTCTATTGTCCTTAACGGTGGTGGAGCAAAAAGCATGCAAGCACTCTTTGAAGAGTTGATGCAAAGAGAACCAAATCCAGATAATTTACTAAGATTAAATGGCATTTATGAATGAGAATCGTTCTCTTTTTACTAACGATACTAAGCTTCGCCTTTGGAGATACGATTTTGAAAGTTGCAACCTATAACGTAGAAAACCTGTTTGACCTCGATAGAAGCGGTTATGAGTACCCTGAGTATTTTCCAAATACATCTTCAAACTGGAACCAAGCGACCTATAAAATAAAACTCAAAAATATTGCAAAGGTCATGAGCGAGATTGATGCGGATATTATCGCTATAGAAGAGATAGAGTCACTTCAAGCCTTAAAAGATTTACGATTTACACTCAAACAAAATGGACTCTACTATCAGTACTATAAAATTGCTGAGAACAAAAATACAACCGTTAAAGTTGCACTACTGAGCAAAATACCATTTGTCTACACCAAAGAGATTAGCGTTACCTCTTCTTTAAAATATAGAAACATTTTAGAGAGTAAATTTAGCATCAACAATAAAGATTTCTATCTCTTTGTAAATCATTGGAAAGCAAAAAATGAAGCAGAAAGCAGAAGAGTAGTCTCTGCAAAAGCACTCTTACATCGAATCAAACAACTTGGATATGACAAAAACATCATTTTAACTGGTGATTTCAATTCGGACTATGAAGAGTATATAAAGTTTAGTAAAAAGAGAAAACTAAACGATACAAACGGGAAGACTGGTATAAATCATCTCTTAAAAACAATAGAGCAAAACAAGAGCGCAGAAGAGACAAAGTATCTCAAAGATAACTTCTATAACACTTGGTATGACACGCAAGAGGATGAGAGGTTTAGTTATATCTACCGAGGCAAGAAAGAGGCGCTAGATAACATTATCATTTCACAATCACTCCTCAACCAAAAAGATATCTATTACAAACATAATTCTATTAGGAGTTTCAAACCAAGCTATCTCTATAAAAGCAAAAAAATCAATAGATGGCAAACAAGCAGACAAAAGCCAAGCAAACACAAAGGAAAAGGGTACTCAGACCACCTCCCTGTAGTTGCAGAGTTTGTAATAACTAACTAAGAGACCAATCCACTTTCGCATTTCCACATGCCAAAAGATATGCATTAGTTTGAGAAAAGGGTTTAGAACCAAAGAAACCTCTATACGAGGAGAGTGGAGAGGGATGGGGAGCTTTGAGTATCAAATGCTTCGAGGCATCAATTAACTTCTCTTTCTTTTGTGATGGACTGCCCCATAAGATAAAAACAAGATTCTCTTTTTCATCCGATAGATTTTTTATCACACTATCAGTCAATCTTTCCCAACCAATATTTTTATGTGAATTAGGAAGAGACTCTACAACAGTTAAAACTGTGTTTATGAGTAATACGCCCTCCTCAGCCCACTTCGTAAGATTTCCACATGCTGGAGGCTTGCAGTTCATGTCATCTACTAGCTCTTTAAAGATGTTCACAAGAGATGGCGGAATTTTACAATCATCCGCTACAGAAAATGCCAAACCATTTGCCTGCCCTTTGCCATGGTAAGGGTCTTGTCCTATAATTACAACTTTTACTTTATCAGGAGAGAGTAAATTAAAAGCTCTAAATATATTTTCATACTTTGGAAAAACAACTCTATTTTTATACTCATTATCTATAAAGTTTTGTAGTTTAATATAGTAATCCGATTCTAACTCATTTTGTAGAAAAGAGGACCATTCTTGATTTAAAAACATAGATATCCAAAGTGTTAAAGTAATTGCGATTGTATATAAAGTTTAGGATAAAGTAAAGCTAGAGATAAATAAAAAAAGTAGGATTGAAAAAATATGAGAGTGAATAGTAAACGATATAACTAGGCAGCGACCTACATTTCCACACC
>PETN01000027.1 GCA_002781365.1 Sulfurimonas sp. CG01_land_8_20_14_3_00_36_23 | reverse complement strand
TTGGTTGCATAATATTTCTCACTCTTTTTTTAGTTCTTTTATTTTATCTAATTGGCTCTGAAATTTTGTTGTTTAATCAGAGGGTTCAATTATTGATTACAATTGAAAAATATGTCATTTTGCAATCTTCTCCTTACTCGTCATCTCTTCATACATCCTAAAAAGGTATTCTAGGCGTTCTTCGTCGCTTTCGAATGGTTTGGGGCGGTAGCATTGTTCTATGAAAATATCTAGGTTATGGTGGGCTTTTTGTAAGCCTTCTGGCATTTTATTTGGGTCGTAGAGTTGGGCTAGGGTTTTTTGGCTGTGTTTTTCTCTTTCGTCTATGATGCCATATACTAACTCGGTGATTTCCTCTTTTTGTTTTTTTGAGATGTTTGGGAATGGGAAAGTGTTGTAACAAAGTACGGATGAGTACCTATAATCAGACTTTAATTTTCCTCCAACTGTTTTTACCCACAAGTTGTGCATAAAAGAATTAATAATACCAAATATCCAAGGTTCTGCATCATATATTGCTTGAGCTGAATTAGGAATGATATATTCTTTATCCAAAAATCCCATAGGTATATATTTTCGTCTTTCCGATGAAACTATAGGAATAATTATAGAGGATTCTTTAGCTTCATTTATATCTCTAAATTGATGTGGTCTTTGAGCTAACTTCCGCAAAGCTTCATCTTTACTAGAAAGTCTATTTTTTCTAACTTTTTCAACTCTATTTTTTATGTCATCAATTTTAAGTGCTTCTTGAAGGTTGGCATCACTTATCCACAAACAATACCTTTCTTTACCTTGGATAAATTCCGCTGAACCACTTAATTTTCGTATATATTTTGATGCTTCTGGATTTGAATTTATCAAATCATTTTTTTCAATAGAAGATAAAAACAACTCTTCACAACCACCTGTATAATTACCGTAAGACATTTTTGGTATTTTGATTAACGGTTTAGTTCTTCTTTCTACAAATACATTTGAACCAGCTATCAAATAACCGTTTATGTTTGAAACTCTTTTTATAAAATTTTCTGTATAAAGTTTTTTTTCATTTTTGTTTTTATTCTCTAGACCAATTATCACGACAATTACTGCTGCATTATCTTTTGCATTATTTTTCCATAAAAATGACTGATGTGCAAAAGAAATTGCAATATCCATATTAAAAATATTCGACCAAAGTACAGCTACTTGATCACCTTGAGAAATAGAATTAGTAGAAACAAATGCAAGTTTTGCATCGAAATTTTGAATATATTTTCCTCCAAGATAAAACCAACAAGCTATATAGTCCAATACCTTGTAATTTTTAGTTTTTTCAAACACAAAAGCCATATCTTCTTTATGGGAAGATTCTTGATTCCTTGTCCCAATATACGGCGGATTCCCCAAAACATAAATCTCATCATCCTCATTTTTAGGGCAAACTTCCGCCCAATCCAATCTTGTGGCATTTCCGTGGACGATATTGCCACTTTCATGAAGCGGTAGGCTTGGGTGTGTTCTGCCGAACTCTTCGTAAAATTTTAGGTTCATTTGGTGTTCTGCTAACCAAAGAGAGAGTATCGCTACTTCATGGGCGAAGTCGTCTAGCTCTATGCCGTAAAACTGGGTGAGTTTTATCTCGCTAAAAACAAAGCTTTTTTGATTTTGTAGGCTGTCTATGTGTTTTAAGATATTTATCTCTAGTTCTCGTAGTTTTTTGTAAGCGATGATGAGAAAGTTTCCACTTCCACATGCTGGGTCAAATATTTTGATTTTAGTAAGTCGGTTAAGAAGGGTTTGCAGTTTTGCTTTGCTTTCATACGCTTTTTCAAACTCCACATAAAGCTCATCCAAGAAGAGCGGTTCGATGACTTTCATGATGTTTGGCACGCTTGTGTAGTGCATGCCCATTCCGCCACGATGTTCTGGTGTTACCACCGCTTGTATCATACTTCCGAAGATGTCGGGGTTTATCTGCGACCATTGGAGTTGTCCGATTTCTAAGAGTATCTGTCTTGATTTTGCTGTAAACCTTGGAATGCTGAGTGCGTCACGAAAGAGTCCGCCGTTTACATACGGAAACTTTAGCAGGTACTCTGGTGTGTTCGTCTCTCTTTTGCTCTGCTGGGTGTTGAACATGCCAAAGAGTCTTTGCAGATAACTCGCCGTGTCACTCCCGTCGGCTTGCGTGTGCGATGAAACCGAAGAGGTGAAAAGGTTGTCGGGGAAGATGTTTGTATCTTCTGCAAAGTAGCAAAAAAGAAGTCTTGTGAGAAAAACATTCAGAGAGTGGATGTCCTCTTTTGTCTCAAAGTGGTTGTTTTTTTGAAGTTCGTCGTAGAGTTTTGCCATCTTAAGTGAGGCTTTGACATCGGCGGGGTTTTCGTTTTGAAATGTCGCTTTTTCCATCCCTGCAAGCGGTAGGAAAAAATCATAATGGTTTATGATGTTCAATAGCTCTGTATCGAGCGTGTCCTCGGTTTTGGTGTCATAGGCGAGTAAGGTTTCATAGTCGGTTACGATGATAAATCTTGGGCTGTGTTTTGTGACTTCTTTTTTTGATTTAAGAGCATCTATAGTTACATGTAGGTTTTCATCTGCGACTTTGAAAAAGAGTTTTTTTCTCAAAACAAGTTCGCCATCAGATGAGAGTTTATCGTGGTCACTTCCTTGCAGTCTTTTGATAGTTGATTTTGGACTGCCGTAGGCTAAAAGCAGGTCGAAGATAAAAGTTTCTTTTTCAAAATTTGCTACTAAAGTGTTGAGATTGTTTTCTATTTCTATTATTGTCATTAGATGTATGCCTTTGATTATTCTTATTTGATAAAAATTGTTGTTTATTTTATCCAAATCTACATAAGAGTTTTGATTGTATATCCTCTAAATTTTGTGGCATGTAGAACTATTTCCATCAATCTAAAATAAGAACCAATTCCTCAGTTTTACTATCATACCTATAATTTACAATCTCACCTGTAATTATCAACTGGGCAACTTGTTCAATCACATCAAATGGTACAATAAACCATTCTCTTGGTGTAAATCGCTTCTTATTCGCACCAAAGATATCAATATTTAAGCAAACTTCGCCAAAAAATTTGTGTATGAGTTGCTCAAATTTTTGCGTATTCATATTATAAGTTTCGTATATACTCACAATGCGAACAGATGCCATCAAATAAGTAGGTTCATTCATAGCATTTTTGATTCTCTCTTTTACTTCAATAGTAGAATAACCAATTTTATAGAGATTTTTTATAGAGGATATTTTCTCATTGCGACTTAAAGATTCCAAAATATAGATATATCCACTTTTTTCATCTTTTGCATTTACTTCATAAAGTCCTTCCAAGTTACTCTCATCATATTCACTTACTCTTTTACCATGCTTATAAAGTTCGGCGGAGAGTGAACGGAGGAGCATATCAGACTCCGTACCATTTTCAAATATCAGTTTGAGCCTAGCGTTGGTTTTGCCACCAGTCTTTATCTGCTCTCCTACATCAGCGACATAAAGTAAAACACCTTTTAGTATAAAGTAGTAGCCCTTTTTTATTTGCTGTTCATTTTGAAACTTAACAAGTTTCCTTTTCCCAACTCTAAGCTCTTCTTGCGATTTAATAAAAAGGTTTTCATAGTTTTTGAAATTTTTACATGGTTTTCTAGTAGCTACATATTCAGGCATAGTGGTTTCTTTATATTTTGGAACATGTATCAAAGTAAAAATATCATCTTGTGCATCACCGCCAAGTAGTCCAAAAACATCATCATTTAAAATATCATCTATTGAATTTATTTCAATTTTTTTTAAAAGATTATATCTATCGTATGACTTTAAAACCTCAATTTTTTCGGGATTTTTTCTGATTCCTTCAAGTCTTGAGTGCAATGTTCGCTCACTCATATTTGCAGATTTTTGAGGCTCATGTCCATTTTGCTCAAAAAAAGCATTTATCTCTTCAAAAGTGGCTAAAAGTCTATCATCTTCATTTAAAGATTTTACTCTTGCTTTAGCTTCACTGAGTAAATTGAGCGGGTCGTCATTTAAAATTTCATCAAGTGAAAATTCAACCATTCGCTTTTTCTCGTCTTAATTTATTGAGATAGATAAGTGCTTCTGCCATTCTTTTTTCATTGAAATCTTGACTCTCTACATTTGGCAATCGTCCATGTTCACTTTGAAAAGTTGGAATTTTTTTATAAAGAATTACCGCTTCTTCTGGGGTCATCTCAATCCTAGTCGCTTCTATACTCTCTTGAATAAGCTTTAAAACATGCGTTGTAACCGACTTAGACAAAATCTCAAAAGCTCTTTGAAATGGATTGATTTGGTCAATTAAATCAATATGCAGTTCATCGATATTTACAAATTTATCAGCCATTTTTATAAACTTTTTATCCCCACTTTCTATGATTTGTCCATTTTTAATAACACTATCGACGACTACATATTGTCGTACCTCTTCCACCTCTGCATCACTCAAATCAGGATATTTTACTTTTATGATTTTTGGTATCAAAACTCTGTTAATAACCTCTGCATCAAGATTTCCTGGAATCGCTTTTATCATCTGTTCATCTTGCAAGATTGTCGCTTTTAGGTCATTGAGGTCTGATTCTAAAATATTTTCTACTCTTTTAGTTGAAGCAGGTTTAAAACCTCTGATTTTAAACTCTCCCTTTTTATGTGGCTCAGTATCATTTTCAAATCGTGGTTTAAATTTAAAATTCGGTGCTAAAACCTGTTCCATTAGTAGCGATGCAGTTATGGCTTTGAGCATATTGTTGACACTTAGTTTTACTTCCAAATCCTCTGCATCTGGTTGCGCTATAAGGTTTGTAAATTGTGCATGCGTTTTGTTGTCGCTATCTCTTGTGGCTCGTCCTATGATTTGGATGATTTCTGTGAGTGAGCTTCTATAACCAACAGTCAGAGCATGTTCACAAAACGGCCAGTCAAACCCCTCTTTTGCCATGCCAAGAGCGATGATTAAATCCATGTCATCCATGCTTTTAATGTTTCTTAAGTAGCTCACCACTTTATCTCTTGTTTTTTGGTCGTCATTGACTAAATCTGCTACTTTTATAAATTTCCCATCACTCTCTCTTTTAACAATGATTATCCCATCTTCGGTGGTTCGGATAACTGTTCCTATGATGTCCAAAATCGTATCTACTTCTTTATGTTTGTCTTTTGTAGATTCACCGGAGTTTACATTTGGGATATGCAAAATCGTTTTTTTATCGGTATCCAAAATATCCGCTATGGCACTTGTATAGCGACCTTGATAAAAATGATACCCGATTCCTAAAGATTTAAGATGCTCATAACCATTGAGTTGTTCGTAGTAGTTGTAGGTTACTTTTGCAAATTTTGCTTCATCCTCAGGAAGTAAAACTGGTACGCTATCGCCTCTAAAATACGACCCTGTCATGGCAACTATATGAGCGGTGGAGTTTGGTATCAAAGTTCTTAGAAGTTCACCTAGTTGGTTCTCTCCATCCGCTGATACATGGTGAAACTCATCAATTGCGAGCAAACAGTTATCAAACTTTTTCTCATCTAACTCTTTGAAGGCAAATCTTAGTGTGGCATGTGTACAAATAAGTATTTTCTCATCACTTTCCATGAACTTTTTAAAAGCTTCTACTTTGCTTTTATCTGCATCGCCACTACAAAGATTATAAATCGGATTTGGTTCCCAAGAGGCGAAGAAGCCATCTTTTTTTAAATCTGTAACACCAAACGACCCACCGATGGAGCGTTCAGGAACAGCAACAATCACCTTATTGATATTTTGATGATAGAGTTTATCCAAAGCTATAAACATTAAAGCTCTCGACTTACCCGAAGCTGGAGGAGCTTTGAGAAGAAGATATTGTTCGTTCCTTGCATTGTATGCTTTTTCTTGCATATCCCGCATGCCAAAACTATTTGTTTTTTTACTCTCACCTGTTTGATTGTAGGTTACTTCGACGATGTTTGTCATTGCTTTTTTCCCTTTAAGTTTTGAAATTGTCTAAACTTTTTTTGGTTTATATCTATCATTTCAACCTCCCCAAAATCTCTAAAGCTTCCATCTCAAACTTAGAAAATGCAAACCATTTTTTACCTAAATCTTTGAGACTTGCTCCGATGTGATACATCTCTTTTTGGTCGATGATGAGAAATCTATCATGTGCGTTTTTGAACTCTTTTAACTCTATATTTCTATATTGAGAACCGTATTTTGATAGTCCAAGTTTAGCTGTTTTTAGATAGTGTGTGTATAAATTTTTATTTTTAAATTCGGATATTTGCTGAAAAGTGTAAAAACGGTGTCATCTATGTAGTTGTCAATAAGCATCACTTCACTTTTTGCACTCTTTTACAAATTGTTTACAAAAACATAGGCATCATAAATCTGTCCGTCGTAAAATATACCCTCAGTTGGCTTTTTGGTTTTGTCTTCTAAAGCATTTAACACTTGCTCTATTTTGGAATCTGTTTTGAGTTCATAGGACATTTGTCGTTTTTCTAAAGCTTCCATTTTAGAAAAAAGCAAACTGTTTGAACTTATAACTTTTCGCATCTCTACAAAAGCTTCTATGATTTGGATACTTACTTTGATGGCAATATCACTTCTTAAAACAGCCGAGAGCATAGATACACCTTGTTCGGTAAAAACATAAGGCAAGTATTTTCTATGTTTTCCTCGCCCACTTTCTAAGGTGCCAATTTGGAACCTTAAAGAGTTTTGATACTCATCTTCCGTAAGTTGAAATCGAAAACTTTGCGGAAATCTTTCCATATTTCTATTTACTGCTCGATTGAGATTTTTAGTTTCCACTTGATAAAGCTCTGCTAAATCTCTATCTAACATCACTTGAAGTCCACGAATAGTATAAATTTTATCTTGTAGGTTTTGTGTATTTATCGTTTGCAATTTGTCCATTTTTGATTTATCCTTTTTGAACTATTCGAATTTTTCGAGTAGTTGGATTTTTTCACACTTACCATCGTTATCGATAACCATATATGATTTATTTAGCTTGTTCATTTATTGTTGCCTATTATAATACCCCAAGAAAACAACACAAGAAAAATCAATTTCTAATTCCAAAAGAGTTAAGATACATAGATTATTTTAAGGGGTAGATGATGA
>PETN01000087.1:537-19221 GCA_002781365.1 Sulfurimonas sp. CG01_land_8_20_14_3_00_36_23 | reverse complement strand
GCATAAGGTTACAGGTGATGAAGGGAATTAAGATTTAAAAAAAGTTGTCTTGACTTTTTGGGGTAGCATATTATTTTACAACATCATCAGGCAAAACAACAACACAAATGAAAACTCTCTCAACATTTACAGATGCAAATTGGAGTTTTAGTGATAGAGCAACTAGTTCTGAAAACATTTGGGATATGGATGAAACTAATACTACAAATAATGGTTATCCATTTTTAGCATGGGAAAATGGAGCTGACATAAATGTTACATTAAACCAAGCTCCGACATTCACAACAACCCTAAGTACAATAACCATAAACGAAGATAGTGGAATCATCTCATACGAGATAAACGCGACAGATGCAGATAATAATGACCTAAATATCACAGTGGACTCTAACAATACAAGCATTATTACTGTAAGCCCATCTTGGAGTGGGAATCATGTGGCACCGTATACGAGTCCTTTAGATTTTAACCTTACAACTGTGAACAATGCATATGGCTCAGTTCAAATTACTCTGAGCGTGAACGATGGGACGGCAACTACTTCAACTACTTATGATATCAATGTGACTTCGGTAAATGACGTTCCGATATTGAGCGGAACATTTGCAGGTACTGCTACTGAAGATGTTGGAACGCAAAGTTCAGGAACAATAACTATAGTTGATGTCGATAGTGGTGAAAGTGCGTTTCAAGCCCTTAACATTACAGGAACATATGGAAAATTTGTATTGGCTACTAATGGCAACTGGACTTATGATGTCAACAGTTCACTCGCATCTGTACAAGGATTAGCTGGTGGAAGTATTGGCGTAGATAACTTTACAGTAACATCAGCGGATGGCAATGTATCTCAAACTTTTTCAGTGAGTGTAAATGGCGTAAACGATGCGCCAACTATAGATACTCTATTTAGCAATAGAACGATTCTAGAAGATAGTGGTATAACTAATTATGAACTGAATGTAAGTGATGTAGATGGGAATGACTTAAACATAATTGTTGAGTCAAATAACACTTCAATACTTACAGTCACTCCAAACTGGACAAACTCTCTAAATCAAGCAACTTGGACACAAACACAGGACTTTAACTTAACCACCGTGCTCAATGGCAACGGAATCGTAAGGATTACAGTTACAGTAAATGATGGCATTTTGAATGCTGTTAGTAATTTTGATGTAAATGTAACTGCCGTAAACGATGCTCCAAGCTTAGGGTATATTTCAGACAGAGTCTACTATAAAAACTTTACAGATAAAAATATTACCCTAGAAGAGACAGATGTAGATGGGCAAACTCTCACCTACAGTGTAAATATATTGACAGCCAATATCTTAAACAGTATCACTTTTACTGGCAACACAATGACCATAAGCTCTTCACCTGAAGTGTCAGGCTACACAGATGTTAACATTACTGTAACAGATGGAGATTTTAACGCAAGTAAACTCTTTAATGTACAAGTACTTTCGATAGCAGCAGATTCGGACATTACTGAAGAGGCGGGTGTTACTGTTGAGACAACAGATGCCAATGGAACTACATTGTCAAACACAATAGGTACTGATATTATTATTGAAAGACGAGAAGAGAATAATGGAAGAGTATCTCATAAAATAAAAGTAGGTACGAAAACAACTGAAGCTTCTTCCGATATAAATGGCTCCGTAGTACAAATAACAGCTACGGGCATTCAAACAAAATATACTGATACTTCTATTGTAGCTCAAGCCGATGCTACAGTTACAGGTCAAGCATCACATACACTAACAGTAAATGGAGTTAGTACAAAAGCTATCTCTGAAGCCATAGGGGCATATACTGCAATCAGTAAAGATTCTAATGGCGCAGTTGAAATTGTTACTTCTATTGATATAAATGGGGAGAGTATCTCGGTTATTGCAAAAGAAGATGGCACAGCAGAGCATTCAGTGAGCGTCAATGGGATAACTTCAAAAGCAATCTCAAAAGTCGCAGGTACAACCACAACAATTAAAGCAGATGGAGAAGTAGAAACAAAAACACCAACAACACAAGCGAGTGAAACTATAGGTGGTGATGTATGGATTTATGAAACAGGAACAATAACTGATACAACAGGAAAAACAGTTACAAGGTTCCAAAAAAGAAATACAACTACAGGTGCAATCACATCTGTACAAAACACATTTGCACCAGAGACACCTTACAACGCAGGTAGCACAGTAGTGATTGAAGAGATAAACAGTCACACAGTTATCAAAACTACGTTTTCACTAACAACTGATATGACTGTAGAATAAGGAGGAGATGAAGATGAAAACAACTTATAAAAATCTAATGGCAATATCAGCAATGGTTGCAATCACTCTAGGCTTTAATGCCTGTAGTGACACGGGACACTTTAAAGATGCCCAAAACAAAATCTCAATCACAAACTGTAGCGCAGGTGTAACAATCCCAGATGATTATGTCTCTATGTTAAGTGGTGACACTTTAGTACAAGAGGCTACAGGTACAGTTGTAACAACCTACCATGATATAAATGGAACTAAGAAAGTTTGTACAGATAGCGGTATAGCATACCTCATAAGACAATAAAGGATTAGCAAATGAAAACAATAAATAAAATAACAGCTTCACTTCTCGTTGCATCCTCTTTGCTAAACGCTGATATAGGGCTCGACTCCATAGGATTCAACCTTGGCTCAGCAACTTTCACCACAGAACAAACAAATAAATTAGGTTCTATCACACTAGCGAATGAGCCAGAGACACAATATCTCCACGGTGAGATTTATGCTCTCATTGGTGGTGTGTTTGAAGATCAAAGCTATAAACCATCTATAAACTATATACTATCAGACAATAAGGAGTTTACAAACCATCTGTTTATGGTAGGTATAAATAAATACTTTTCATTGGAAGATTACAATTTATATGCAGGTTTATTAGTGGGAAATGGTATGTTAAATTGGAAGAGTAATCCAATTGATGGCACAAAAGATAATGATACAAATGTACAAAGTCCAGTTGGAGCTATTCAAGTGGGAGCTGAATACCAAGTATCAGATAAATTTTCACTAGGAGTAAATAGCAAGTACTACTTACATGACTATTTAACATCATTGGAACCAACTAGCAGTGCAACAGCAAAGATAAATCATACAAGCTTTTACTCAATCGTTATCGGTCTTAGATACTCATTTGGTTCTTCTAAGTAAAAACAAGCATTGTTTATAACAGAAGGCTTATGGCTAGTTCATCTAAGTAGTCGTAGTAAAATTTTATTTCCACATGCCAAGGCAAATCTTGGCATGTGGAAAGTTAGCTAGCTCAGAGCAGTTACTGCGTTTGAGATTCTAAGTAGAGTCTCTTTTTTTCCTAAAATCGCCATGACACTGTCAAGTCCTGGTCCACTCATCTTTCCAAGAAGAGCGACTCTTAGAGGGTTTCCGATTTTTCCAAAGCCTATCTCCATATCATGGACTACTTTCTCCATCAACGCGTGATAATCTACAGGAAGATGCAGCTCCTCAGAAGCGGAAATCTCTGCACTAAAAGCGTTTAAAACAGCGATGGAGTCCTCTTTAAAAGCTTTTTTTACCGCTTTTTCATCATAAGAAGTTGGAGTCGCAAGAATCTCTTTTACAAGCACAGCAAGCTCTTTAACCGTTTTTGCTCTATCTTTGAGGATGTCTAAAAGTATCTCTTTTTTGTCATGCGAGGTTAAAACTAAATCGTACTCTGTTAAAAGTTCTGCCAAAGCGCTGTTTGAAGCATTTTTTATGTAGTGAGCACTGAGCCAGTCAAGTTTGTCTGTATTGTAGATAGATGCAGATTTATTTATATCTTTTGGATTGAAAAGCTCTTGCATCTCCTCCATTGAAAATATCTCTTGATCCCCATAGCTCCAACCCAAACGAACTAAAAAGTTAAGAAGAGCTTCGGGTGTATAACCCATCTCTTTGTATGCCATAACATCTGTAGCGCCATCACGTTTACTAAGTTTTTTCCCCTCAGAGTTATGAATCATCGGAACATGGTAAAACTTAGGAAGCTCAAAACCAAGTGCTTCATAAACTACTATCTGCTTTGGTGTGTTTGAGAGGTGGTCATCACCGCGGATAACTTCATTGACGCCCATGAGTGCATCATCTATCGCAACTACTAAGTTGTAAGTAGGAGAGCCGTCCGCTCTTGCGATTACAAAGTCATCAAGAATATCTTTGGCTTGAAAGGAGACATTTCCCTTTACGCCATCTCTTACAATAATCTCTCCGCTTAGGGGTGCTTTGATTCGAATAACAGGTTCAACGCCCTCTGGCGGTGTTCCATCAAAGTCACGGTATCTTCCATCATACATCGTGCGCTCTTTGTTTGCCATCTGCGTTTCACGAAGTTCACTCAGCTCCTCTTTACTCATGTAGCATTTGTAGGCTTTGCCCTCATCTAAAAGCTGTTTGATATATTTTGCATAAATCTCGTCTCTATCTGATTGGTAAAGTATCTCCCCTTCATGCTCCAAGCCAAGCCATTTGAACGCTTGAACTATAGCTTCTGCAGCCTCATGAGAGTTTCTGGCTTTATCAGTGTCTTCAATGCGTAAAAGAAATTTTCCATTGTTTTTTTTTGCCCAAAGGTAAGAGAACAAGGCAGTTCTAAGACCACCAATATGAAGATAACCTGTAGGACTTGGAGCGAAGCGAGTAACAACCATAAGAAGCCTTTTATTTTAGTGAAAGAATTTTATGCAACTGTTGGTTAAAAAGGGGTAAAATGCACTTTTAAATTTTGAATATTGGATAGATATGTATAAAAAAATTGTTTTAATCTTCGCTTTTCTTGTTTCTTTAAATGCTCAAATGGTTGATGGCGTTGCTATTGTTGTAAAGGGGAATGCTATTACGCTTTTAGAGATTACAAACTTCATGGCAAGTTCTAAAATGGGGGTAAAGCAAACAACGGATGTTTTGATTCGTAAAAAGCTAGAAGAGGCAGAAGCAAAAGAGCGTGCTATCGTTGTAAGCAGTGAAGAGGTCTATGATGACATCAAACAAAGAGCAGCTAAAAACAAGATGACAGTGAGTGCCTTTTATGATGCAGTGAGAGAGTCCAATGGTTTGACTTCCACAGAGTTAAAAGAGCAGATAAAAGAGCAAATCATGAGTCAAAAACTCTACGCTGCTATAGCCAATGAAAAGATGTCAGAGCCAACGAGTGATGAGATAGCAGACTATTTTGAACTGCATAAAGCTGAATTTACACATCCTGGCGCTTTTACGGTCATTGTCCATGTTGCAAAAGATCAAGCAAGACTGCAAGAGAAAATAGATAACCCGATGTTTTACTCTCCAGATATTGAGATGAGTGAACAGGTTCTTGAATATGACAAAATTTCTCCAAAACTAGCCGCATTACTAGAAAACACACCTCTCAATAAGTATACGGAAGTTGTTCCAGATGGCAGAGGGAAATATATGAGCTTTTATATGAAAGCTGTACAAAGTGCTGAGGAAGCTGGTGTTGAAGGTGCGAAAAATCAGATTATTTCTGCGATTATGGCGAGTAAGCGTGAGCAAGTTTTAACGGATTATTTTGCAAGATTAAGACTAAGTGCAGAGATAAAAATGATAAGAATGCCAGACTAACTTGAAGCGTTCTTGCAAAAAAAGCAAGAACACTTTTGGCATGTGGAAATGTACGGATTAACCGTTATATTTCTCTAAATATTTTGTATTAAAGTTGTTGTTAATAAAGTCAGGATTTTCCATCATCTTTTTATGAAAGGCAATCGTTGTCTTGATTCCAGTGACACTAAATTCACTTAAAGCTCTATGCATTCTAGCAATAGCCTCTTCTCTCGTTTTACCATAAACGATAAGCTTCCCAATCATAGAGTCATAAATCATAGGAACGATATAGCCTGCGTGTGCATGCGTGTCTATACGAACATCTTTTCCACCAGGAGCTATCCAAGAGATGATTTTCCCTGGGCATGGAAGAAACTTTATCGGGTCTTCCGCTGTAATACGGCACTCAATCGAGTGACCTTTTAAGATAATAGTCTCTTGGGCAGGAAGCTCTTTACCCTCTGCTATCTCAATCATCATCTTCACAAGGTCTAAGTCACTTACCATTTCAGAAACAGTATGTTCTACTTGAAGACGTGTATTCATCTCCATAAAGTAAAAGTCAAGGTTTGCATCGAGTAAAAACTCAAATGTACCTGCACCCTCGTACTTGATAAATTTTGTTGCGCGAACAGCAGCATCCCAAAGCCTCTCTCTTACTTCTTGTGTTAAAACTACAGCAGGAGACTCTTCGATAAGCTTTTGATGACGTCTTTGCATAGAACAGTCACGTTCACCGATGTGAAGAACATTTCCATGTGCATCTGCCATGATTTGAACTTCGATATGACGAGGGTCTTTTATAAATTTTTCCATGTAAATTGTGCCATCGCCAAAGGCAGTGACTGCTTCACTCTCAGCTGCAAGAAAAGCATTTTCTAAGTAACTCTCCTCTTCAACCACACGCATACCACGACCGCCACCACCTTGAGCGGCTTTAAGAATGACTGGATACCCAACTTCTTTAGCTCTCTCTTTAGCATCTGCAATATCATCGATTGCCCCGTCACTCCCTGGAACAACAGGAACACCTGCTGCAATCATGACATCTTTTGCTTTTGATTTATCACTCATCAGAACCATAACTTCAGGAGTTGGTCCTATGAACTTAATATTGTGGTGTGAACAAATCTCTACGAAGTGTTGGTTCTCACTTAAAAAGCCATAACCTGGAAAGATTGCATCACAGTCACTGATTTCCGCAGCAGCTATAATCGCAGGAATGTTAAGGTAACTTTTACTGCTTGGACCATCACCGATACAGATGGCAGCATCAGCAAGTTTTAAATATTCGCTTCCTTTATCTGCAGTAGAGTAAACTGCAACAGCCTCTTTCCCCATCTCTTTAATAGTTCGAATCGCACGAAGAGCTATCTCCCCACGATTGGCTACTAAGATTCTTTTTATTTCTGCCATTTTTTATATCTTTTCTACTACGTATAAAGGCATGTCATACTCAACTGCTTGACCATTTGTAGCAAGGACTTCAAGGATTTTACAGTTAAACTCAGCTTCAAGTTCATTCATGATTTTCATCGCTTCTAAAATAGCAACTACTTGACCTTTTTTGATAGTGTCACCCACTTTTGCAAACGGCGGAGAGTCTGGAGATGGAGAGGAGTAGTACGTTCCTACCATTGGAGATACAATAAAGTCTCCACTTATTTGAGCTGGTGCAGATGGTGTTGGAGCGGCAGCAGGTGCTGGAGCCGCAAGAGGAGCAGGTGCCTGCGCCACAGAAACTGGAGCAGCAACTAAACCAGTCGCTTTTTCCATCTCAATAGAGAACTCATCTTTTGTAATTTTTACACGAGAAAGACCGCTTTCGTCAAAATCTCGCATTAGTGCTTTTATCTGTTTTGTATCCATGATTACTCTCCAAAATTAATTATATTTTTGCGATATAATATCATAAATATAGTTAAACATTAGAGAACAAAAGGAAGCCTGATGGTTGTGAAAACCCCTCGTTTTACTCAAAATAGTCCGACTAAAAAAGTAGAAAAATGTTAAGTGACACTAATTTTCTCAAGATTGCTACAGAGCTCTCAACCGCTTCAAAATGTGTCTCTAAGCAGGTTGGAGCAGTTATTGTAAAAAATGGACGGATACTTAGTACTGGCTACAACGGAACGCCTGCAGGTTTTAAAAATTGTTGCGATCATTGGGAAGGTAAGTACACGAGTGAACATCATGAGTGGTCTAAAACGTATGAAATCCATGCAGAGATGAATGCAATTATTTGGGCGGCAAGAGAGGGTATCTCTATCGATGGTGCAACTATTTATGTGACCTTGGAGCCTTGCAGTGAATGTAGTAAAAACCTTATTGCTAGTGGTATTAAAAGAATCGTGTATGCAAAACCGTATGAACATACACACTCAGACACGATTTCAAAGTTTATTGAAGACAATGGTGTTAGTATTCAAATGCTTACTATCTAGAGTCTAAAATTTAAAGATTTTTCTTTTTTTTATGAAGAGATTACACTATAATAATCGCGATACACTTCTTAGTAGAAGTTCAATAAAATTAACTAGGACATATTTATGAAAGATACTGGTACCTATAGCAAATTAGCCAGCTTTGGAAGAGAACTTTTAAATAAAACATCTTTGATGGATGGATTGCCACATATTTCTAAATATACAAAAGAGGTGATAGGAGCTGAGCGATGTTCGATATTTATATACGACGCAGCAACGCATCACCTCTGGACAACACTCTCCGATGGTGTTGAAAAGATAACTGTTCCATCTGAGCAGGGCATTGTCGGGCATACTATTAAAGTTAGAAAGCCCATCATTGCAAATGATGTTTACTCAAACCCTCACTTCTTGTCAGATGTTGATAAAACGACAGGATACAAAACAAACAATATTATTACAGCACCTATATTTAACTCTCAGCGAGAGATAATTGGTGTCATGCAACTTCTCAACAAAGAGGATGGATTTGATAATGATGATATGAAGTTTATGATCTTTTTTGCACACTATGTCAGTGGATTTTTAGAGCTCGTCAATCTCTATGCAGATGAAGATGAAAAACTGACAGCGGGTAATAAATAATGAGACGAATCAAACAAATAGCGGCATTTGGTAAAAAATTAATGGCATCCGAAGATGTCGAGAGTACACTTGAACTCATTTCAGGGGAAGCAAAAACTCTTTTAGATGCTGAGAGATGTTCTATTTTTATTGTGGATAAAGAGGACAAAATGCTTTGGACAAAGATAAGTGATGGAATAGGACGTATCGTTATCTCTCTTGATGCAGGGATAGTGGGTGAGACCTACATGCAACAAAAACCGCAAGTTGTAAACTCTCCGTATGACAACACAAAATTTCTCCCAAGCATAGATAAAAAGAGTGGCTATGTCACTAAAAATCTTATTACAGTTCCTATCTTCGACTCCAAGAGAGAGGTTATCGGCGTGATACAGCTCCTCAATAAATATCGTTTTGACTTTGATGACAAAGATTTAGAAAATCTAACTTTTTTTGCAAACTATGTGAGCGGGAGTTTGGAACTTGCTTTATCCGCTGAACTATAAACTGAGATGCCAATAGATTTTCGAGCAAAAAAACCATCCGACATACTTGAGTATTTTAGCACGCACGTTTTTGAAGCCGATGCGATTGTTGAGCTAAAACTTCTAACCTCAGACATCGACACTATAGGCTATAAAGCCTTTGTAGACTTGGCACAACTCTTTTATATGAAAATGCTCTCTCCCATTTCCACATGCGCCGTGAGTGCTAGCGAGGAAGTACTCTTGGGGTGCCAAAATGAAATCACTTTAAGATTTAAAAAACTCAACCAAGCAAGCTCTTTTCACAAAGCAGAAAAAAATAGTGAAACCTACGGCGTTGGAAGTGAGTTTTTTAGTATCGATAAAACAGCAGAGTTCAGTTTTTTATACCATTACCAAAAAGCACTAGAGTTTGTAAATCTAAAGAGTCGCAAAAGAGTTTTAGATTTGGGCATCAACAAGGGCGATGAGTTTAAAGTTATAGAAGAGATGCTCAGCGATGAGGAGTTCTCCTCAAAAGAGTTCGTCGGAGTAGATTACTCCCAGTCTGCCATAGAGTATGCAAAAAAAGAGTTTCCACATGCCAATACAGAGTTTGTATGTGGCGATATAAATCGCTTACAAGAGCTTGAACTTGGCAGGTTTGATTTGCTGATTTCTATTGGGACACTTCAAAGCTCTAGCATGAATTTCAATCAGACTTTTATGTCTTTGTATCAAGAGCATTTAGAGAAAGATGGAGCGATTATTCTTGGATTTCCAAACTGTAGATGGATAGATGGGGAGATGATTTATGGTGCAAAAGCTCCAAACTACGCGTTCTCAGAAATGAGTCTTGTTTTAAAAGATATACATTTTTGTAAAAAGTATTTGCAACAGAAGAAGTATAGAGTTGTGATTACGGGGAAAGATTATCTTTTTTTGAGTGCTAGAAAAATAGGGTAAGAGTGAAAGAGGTTTTGCTTGGAACTACTACGCGTTCATTACAAAGAGTATAATAGTTCCAACTGCGATTAAAATAGCCTGAAAGACCAATACTGCCCAGATGAGCTTTGATTCTGTACTTCGCATGTTACACGTTCATCAAAGAAGCTACGATGAAGCTTCCCATTGCTAATAAAGACATTTTAAACATTACTACTGCTAAGATAATTTTTGATGTTGACTTGCTCATTTTAAATCCTTTGTTTGTTTTGATAGCTGAATTTTAATCTATCTAAATGAAGAGTTCATGAAGATAAATCTCTTTTCGTATAAGTAGTGTAATAGTTAAATATGTAGATATAGTGTGAGGAGTGATGAATGTTTGGCATGTGGAAATTTTAGTGCAGAATTTATTTCCACATGCCAATACATCGCATCCAATACTTTGAAAATATTTAGTAAGTGAAAAAAAGTAAAGGAGAGTACTGTTTCAGTAAGAGGGAAAACTTACTAAAACAGCGAGATGAAGAAAAATCGTTAAGATAAATTTGTTAAGTTTGTTATACGTTTACTAAAGAAGCTGCTACAAAAGCTCCAGCCGTTAAGAGAGACACTTTAAACATTACTACTGCTAAGATAATTTTTGATGTTGATTTGCTCATTTTTAAATCCTTTGTTTGTTTTGATAGTTGAATTTTAATCTATCTAAATGAAGAACTTATGAAGATAACTCTTTTTTCGGAAAGATATTGTAATTTGTATTTAGATGGACATTGCGTGAGAAAAAAAACTACTTAAAAACCGATGGAAGTTTTTGTGGGGCGGTGACTCTGAGTTGTTTGTTGACATTCATTCTTCCAAAAACAACCTCAATATCTTTGACTTTTACACCAAACTCAGTCGCTAGAAATTTTACGAGATGGTCGGTTGCTTTTCCGTTTACTGGGGCGCAGGCAACTGATATTTTGAGTTGGTTGCCAAAGGGTTTTCCGATTTTTGTCTGTTTTGCAGAGGGGTTGCCTAAGATGTTAAACACAAGGACATCTCCCTCCCACCAAAACCATGTGTTTTTATCTTTAAACTCTTGAAGTCTTTGTTCTTTTACCTCTTTGTCTTCTTGAAGCTTTCGTTTCTTTGCCATCTGTGCGCCTTTTGATTTGAGTGAATTATAACAAATTTAAAATTTTTATCTTAAATAGCTATAATTTTACACAATCAACACGAAAGAAGTAAGAATGGCGAGCAAAGAAGATTTATTTAAAGATTATGTCCCTGTTATCGTAGAGTACGATGAACTCATAGATGGGAGCGATGAGCATAAGATTCGAGAGAACCATCTCACTACAAAAGAGAATTTATTAGAAAAGATAAGAGCAGCCAAAGCAAAAGCCAAAGGCAACAAAACTACTTTTAGACAAAATATACGAACGGAAAATGAAAAATCATGATACAACAAGCACATGACGCCTATAATGCGGGAGATTTTAACACAGCATTTGAACTCTATACAAAACTTGCAGAGGAGGGAAATGCTAGCGCACAGACCTCACTCGCTTTCATGTATCAACAAGAGCAAGGGTGCCAAAAAGATGAGGCAAAGAGCTTAGAACTCTACACAAAAGCGGCAGAAGCTTTTGAACCCTATGCACTTTACAATCTCGCGATTTTGTATGAAAATGGCATCGGAGGGGTTGCGCATGACCAGTTTAAAGCGCACGAACTCCACATGCAAGCTGCGATGAGAGAAGTTCCTCCTGCGATGTATGAAGTAGCACTTATGTTAGAGCGTGGTCTTGGGTGTAACCAGAACTTTTCCGAGGCTGCTTTTTGGTATGAAGAGGGAGCCAAACGAGGGCATTTAGAGTCTTTTAACAACCTTGGCGTTCTCTATAAAGAGGGGCATGGCGTTCCTTTAGATGAGGCACGATGTTTTATCTGCTTTAAAAAGGCGGCAGAGGGCGGTTTGGCGCAAGGGCTTTATAACCTTGGTTTGCTTTATGACAAGGGAATAGGGTGTGAGATGAACAACGACACTGCGCTTGATTACTGTAGAAAAGCCGCTTATAAAGGGCATCCAAAAGCCAAAGAGATTATTCAAAGCTTACAAGCAGATGGAAAGATAGTCTTTTAAGAGAGACTCAAACAGAGAAAAGGATAGTTTTGTTTACAGGATTAATAAGAGAAATCGCACATGTGAAAAGTTTCTCAGGAAGTACACTTACCATACGCGCAAAATACAAAGCCAAACTTGGTGACTCTATCGCTATCAACGGAGCATGTTTAACAGTTGTGAAAGTGAATCCAGATGGTTTTAGTGTGGAACTCTCCCCTGAGAGCCAAAAGCATTTAGCCTTAGAGAACTACAAAGATGAAGTGCATATCGAACCTGCCATGATGATGGGCGATAGATTTGAGGGGCATGTGGTTCAAGGGCATGTCGATGCCATCGGTGTTATCAAAGATATAAAAAACAGCGGGAACTCTTTTGATGTTTTTGTAGAGGTCGATAAAAAATTTATTCCTTTCATTGTTCCAAAGGGTTCTATCACTATTGATGGTGTAAGCCTCACTGTCAATGAAGTTCAAGGCACAGTTTTTAGACTTACTATCATTCCTCATACGATGAAAGAGACACTTTTTAAGAACTATCGCAATGGCTCAAAAGTAAATGTTGAAACAGATATGTTTGCCCGCTATGTTTCGCACATCATGGCACATCAGAAGCCCTCTGAGGGACTTACTTGGAATGATGTTGATTCCATTAGTGCACGGTTCTAAATTTCCACATGCCAACTAAAGCTGCCGCGCTTAAATATGACAAAGCAAAGGGCGAAGCTCCAAAAGTAATCGCCTCAGGAAAAGGGGAGATAGCACGAAAAATCATTCAAAAAGCGGAGGAGTTTCATATTCCTCTCTTTGCAAATGAAGCACTCGTGAACTCTTTGGTAGAGTTAGAAATAGACCATCAGATACCTGCCGAGCTTTATCAAGGCGTAGTAGAAGTATTTATCTGGCTTATGAAAAATGAAAAAAAATATAAAGATAAATAATGCAAAATGCAAAATACAAAGTTTTAAAAGACTCCTTTGGACACAATGACTTTCGAGTGCTCCAAGAAGAGGGAATCGATACCGTTTTAGAGAATCGTGATTTACTTATGATTCTTCCTACTGGTGGCGGAAAATCGCTTGTCTACCAACTCCCGACACTGATGAAAGATGGCATCAGTATCGTCATCTCTCCTCTTATCGCACTGATGCAAGACCAAGTTGCCGCGCTCAAAGCGCAACAAATCAGCGCAGATATGATCTCCTCAGCGCAGTCTCGTGAGGATGTTCAAGAGATAATCAACGAGGCACAAAACGGAAGATTGAAGTTTTTGTATCTCTCTCCTGAGCGTTTAAACACAGACTCAACGCTTTATCTTCTCAGAACGCTCAAGATAAACTTTTTTGTTATCGATGAAGCGCACTGTATTTCGCAATGGGGGCATGAGTTTCGTGATGATTATCGCGCCCTTGGAAACTTAAAAGCGAACTTTCCAAACACTGCGATTTGTGCCTTTACAGCGACCTCTACAAACCATGTAACCGAGGATATAGTACGCGAGCTTCGTCTTGAAAACCCAAAAGTTTTAAAGGGTAAAATCTTTCGTAAAAATATTTTTATCTCCGCTGAGAGACGCATCACAAATGGGTATACACAACTCCAAGCCTTTCTCAGTCGCCATAAAAATGAGAGTGGAATCATCTATGTGAGTTCACGCAAAAAAGCGGAGGATGTCTCAGTTTATCTCAACCTTCAAGGCTACAAATCGCTTCCGTACCATGCGGGACTTCCACAGCATGTAAGGGAGAATAACTTTAAAATCTTTGTCAATGATAATGTAAACATCATGGTCGCAACCATCGCTTTTGGGATGGGGATTGATAAGAGTGATATTCGTTTTGTTGCACATCTCTCTCTTCCAAAGTCATTAGAGAACTTTTATCAGGAGATAGGTCGTGCTGGGCGTGATGGCGAAGATAGCGAGACACTTCTGCTCTTTAATGCCGCGGATATGGTTCTACAAAAACGCTTTTTAAATGAGATTTCAAACCAAGAGTACAAAGAGCATCTCGATGCAAAGATAGATGGGATTTACAAGTTTTCCACAAGTGAAATCTGTTTTCACAAACAGTTAGCAGAGTATTTTGACGATACACTTGAGGCTTGCGCAGATAGATGTGACAACTGCCAAGATTCCAATGTAGCCCGAGCCGACATCACCAAAGAGTCGCAAATGATTTTAAGTGCTATTTATAAAACAGAGCAGAACTTTGGACGTAACTATATCATCGATGTTTTAAGAGGTTCAAAAGACCAAAAGCTCTTAGCCAACGGTGCGGAGAAACTCTCTGTTTACAACATAGGAATACACCTCAGTAAAAAAGAGTGGTTCGTGGTGATTGAGAGACTCTTAGAGCTAAAAGTTCTCTCTTTAGGGGAGTTCAATGTTCTTAAACTCACAGATGGGGCTATTGAAATCTTAAAATCAAAGCGCACCGTCAACATAAAATCCTCCCGACTTGAAGTCACAGTCAAAGAGAAAAAAGTGAAACAAAAAGAGGATTTTGAGTACGATGAAGTTCTCTTTGAAGCGCTCCGTGCAAAAAGAGCCGAGCTTGCAAAAGAGCTGGGTCTTCCTGCGTACATCATTTTCGGAGATAAAACGCTGAAACATTTAGCAGATGAAAAACCTCATGACAAAGCTTCCATGCTTGAAGTCAACGGAGTTGGAGAGAAGAAATTTGAGCAGTATGGAGAGGAATTTTTAGCGGTAATCCGCAACTAATCTCTCAGGGGTTTGGCATGTGGATTGCAAGCTATTTTATGCTCCATATCTATAAACTCAAGCATCTCAAACTCGCTTAAAGAGGCGATGGTTGATTTTCTGGCATCGCTTGCGGTGTGGATGTAGATGTTAAATCCATTTTCATAAAGTGCTAATCTTGTTGCTAGAGCGATGGAGTAGGTCGTGACAATTCCCTCTTTTTTTATAATTTTTTTAATATCGCTAAAATACTCTTTCGTCCATAAAATAGGGTTTGTCGAGGGTGAAAAAGCATCTTGATAGACAACATCAAACTTGGCATGTGGAAATGTTTTGATATACTCCCTTGCATCTCCCAAAAAGATTTCCACATGCCAAAGTGCATCTTCATAAACTCCCTTCTCACTTAACGCTACGATAACCTCTTTAAGAAAATCAAACTCTTTTGGATAGGTGAACTTTGTGAGCGACTTTACTAGTGCGGCATCGAGCTCAGGAGAGTAGATGTAGATTTTTGAAGTGAGGTTATTTTGCTTTGCATAGTAGAGCGTGGCTAAGGTGTTAAAACCTAAACCAAAGCAGATGTCTAAAATATGAATCTCTTCTAACTCTTCTTTGAGCGCAAAAGCGGGCAGGACATGTTTGACAAGCGACTCATGCAAAGCCCCATCTTTTGTAGAGTGATAATGCTCCTCATACTCTTTTGAGTAGGCTGTAAAGGAGCCATCCTCACTGAGAATCATTGTGTGCATCTCACTGTCAAAACTATCCTGCATAAGAAGCTCCTTTGTTAGCGAAAGTTTATCGTAATCACGCGCATTTTTATCTCAACTGCTAAGTTTGGCCGCTTTGTTCAGCGGAACCATGTGGGAGTGGTTTGGCGTTACAAGAGAGATGTTTATCTTCTCGACACTTAGAATGCTTAGTACCTCTTTAGAGTTCTCATTTTTTTCTGGGAAGACGACACTTTTTACAAGGGTACCGTTCCCGATAATGTACTCTTGCAGAGGTCGGATTCTATCTTCATGCACCGAACTTATATCGCTTAGGGCATTGACTAAAATTCCGATGTAACTCCCTCTGTCTCCATAGTTTAAGATGACAACTTCTTTGTATTCTTGGTCGTTTTCTTCTTGAATAAAACTCTGAATATCTATAACAGAGACAATCGAATCTTTATAGATAATAGTGCCTTTAAAGTGGTGACGTTCTTCTATTTTGACCGTGCTATGAAGCTCTGAGATTGCGATAGATTCAACAATTTCCGAAGCTTTTACACCTAACCACTGCGTACCAACTTTAAAAGAGGCAATATCTACGCAGTTCTCATTGAACTCCATAGAGACATCTTTTTCTAAAGCAAATTTCTCTTGAGGTTCAATTTGCGTCTGTGCAACATCGCTGATGTAAGAGAAGAGAAAGTTGTAGATATTGTTCTCATACGCATCTTTATCGCTCTTATATTCACGGTACCCTTTTGAGCATTGCGCACCAAGCGCGTAGTATTTGCCATTAAACTCAATGATTTCACTGAGAGATTCTCCAGGTTTGAGTGTAAAGAACTTTTGGTCTATTAAAAAGCGCTCTCCTGTTTGATACTCGCTGTTGTTTGAGGCAATAATCACTTTATCTTTTGTAGCAAGTACAGAGAAGAGTCCCTCTTTGATGACTCCATTTTGCTGTTTTGGAAGCGACTCATTGATCATCGCCGCAAACTCGACTTCCGAATCAAAAACGATACCGATTCCTCCGATAACGCTCTCTTCATCTAAAAGTGACCTAATGGAAGCGTTGTAGATGTAGGTATGTTTTGAATCGTATAAGTCGCTCTTCTCAAACTCTGAAACACAGTAGTTTGAAGAGTTCGTAAGATTTAAAGTTCTTTTTACCCACTCATCCGTTCGTTTGCGACCAATGAGATGAAACTGCTCTCTGTTTGAAACAGCGATAATCACACCCTCTCTATCATAGACAAAAATATTTGTATAAACGGTATAGAGTCCGTTGATATAACTGAGTATTTTACTGATATGCTCTTTTGAGAGAGCATCTATCTGCTCCTCTTGGAGTATCTTTCTAAAGTCGGGAGTGAGCGCCCACCATCTACAGTCGTTCGCTCTTTCATAGAGGTTTCTATCCATAATATCAAGAATAAAATCCGCTAAAAATTGACCATCCCCAAGCACCATCGTCTTTGTGAGATTTGCCATAGAAGCCCCAATAATAGACTTCGTGTTCTCTCCCGTGAGGCGCATCTCTTGGAGGAGTGCTCTTGAGAACTGCTTGTTATTGTTGTTAGAGTTACTCTGCTTAATGTTCCCATTCCAAATAGCACGGTTGAGGTTGTACTGAATGTCATTTGCACGCATTGGAATATTTTTGAGTGCCTCTGAGAACTGGTCTCCATGCTGTAAGATAGCTAAGAGAAGCGCTTCGCTTATCTGGAAGTCATCATCGCTCAAATGAGAAAAAGCATGCTCGAGTGGTATCATGATATGCCCATACCAGCCGAGACCAAAGAAGCCTTGGTAGCCGTTCGTTTTACACGTTTTGCCCAGATAATCTCTCCCGCCAAAAGTGACGATTTGGTAGCTGTCATTTAAGACACTTTGCAACTCTGCACCCAGAGGCACATGGTATTTGTCGCTTGTCGCAATCACCTCAGAGTTTTTGTTGAGAATGGTAATGCACTCTTTTGTTTTTGGATTGACAAGGTTTGAAAAGACACCCTGCATCTCATCTTCAAACTTAAAACATAAACATAAAACCCCCAATATTTCGGAGTCTGGGTCATTGGTTTTTCTTACTTTGCAGGAGTAAACAAGGCTCTTGTCTTGCTCTGGAAGAAAGTCATGGTACTTAAATGTCTCTACATACTCCTCATCACTTGCGATAACTTTAGAGAGGAGTTCATCTGAGGACTTGGAGAGCGTGAGTTCTTTGTTGAGGTTTGTAAGAATATCGCCATTTGTGTTCATCAAAACGATGTCTGAATAGACACTATACTTCGCCACATACTCCGAAAAACGTTTTTGAATCTCTCTGTTGTTCTCTTGATATCCGTCTGTATATTTTGTATGATTGTTGAGTAAAAACTCTCTTATCTTCTCATCGGTCGCTAAAAAACCGATATCTGCCGTTCTCTCATAGAGATTTCTGATAACAATATCTACAGCCACCTGCGCCTTTGAGTTCATCTCACTTACGCATTTTTTAAGAAGTTCAGAGGCAAGGTAGTTGATGAGTTCAGAGGAGAGCATACTAAAGTTACTCTTGATTTGAGTCATGTTGACCCCCGCATCTCCAAGCTGGCTCAGCAGTGAAAGAGAGTCCCAGTTTCGACTCAGGTTATCAAGTCTTTCTCTACTCTGTTCTACAGGATCCATATATTTTATGACTGCTAAAAGTTCAGGTGCTATTTTAAAGTTTTTATATTCTACAAGTGATTCATTCATTTTTGTGTCCTTATTTCTAATAGGCAAAGTATATAAAATAAAAAAGGCAATAGATTTGCTTAGATGTATAAATAGTAATCACTATTTTAAAATCTATGTTTAAAAAAGAGTCAAGGTTGGATTTTATGATTGTTTGGCATGAGACAGCTGAAATGAAGTGAATTACTTTACTCTTTTTTTTGTCTGAAAAAGTGTTGACATATCATGTGGAAATTGTTTGGCATGTGGAAATTGTTTGGCATGAGACGGCTCAAATAAGGTGAATGAGTTCACGTTATTTTAGACTATGATTGTTTGGCATGTGGAAATTGTTTGGCATGTGGAACGAGCTGATATAAAATCAGC
>PETN01000087.1:0-524 GCA_002781365.1 Sulfurimonas sp. CG01_land_8_20_14_3_00_36_23 | reverse complement strand
AATTCCCTGTTCTTTGCGTTTTTTTGCAGATACATCTAGAGTTAAACCCTTACGTGATTTGCTTAACAGATGTCCGAGATAACTTTCATAAACCTGACCAAGTACATCAGAGGGAATAAGCTTGAAGTCGTATTCGTAATACCCTGATTTTCCATAAAGGATGTCTATTGCTTTTTTTGTAGCACCGCCGTATTCTTCCCACTTCTCAAATGGGTGCTGACTAAATAACCCTGAGTTGTAAACTTCATCTAGTTCTCTAAATTTTGTGATCATTGACTGGTAAATGTGTTGATTGTTGTCTTTGCGAAGATCGAAGTCGCGTACCAACTGCTTTAGGATAGGCTCCTCTATGCCACGATCTTCTGCTACGCGTAAGAAAATCAAGCGATCAAGTAATTTCTGAACACCTTCATCAAGATCGTCAGCAGTCACTTTCTCGTTCCATTGGTGCAATGATTTGGTCAGTAGTTCACGAATTTCGTTTAAGTCTTTGGCTAGTTGTTCGGTAACGGTAATTTTCTGTT
>PETN01000032.1 GCA_002781365.1 Sulfurimonas sp. CG01_land_8_20_14_3_00_36_23 | reverse complement strand
AAAATCCGCAACGTCTATTTCTATTTTCATCTGTATTTCCTTCTGTGTGTTAATTTTACCAAATTGACACAGAATTATTTACAGTCCCTAGCATAATTTTATACTTTGTGTCTATTATCATGTTTGTCGTTATTATGTCTGGTTTTAACTGTAAGTTGCCAAAGTTTTTCTGATTTTGCAGTTTTGTACTTGGGTCTAACTCTTTAAAAATCCGCCCGATAAACTTCTCAAACAACTCATTCATATCGAACAAAAAAGCAAAACTTTTTTTATCTTTTGCAAAGAGCGGAATAGACTTGCTTAAAAGCAAAAGTGCAAACTCAAAACTCTCTTTGTATCTGGCGTTGAGCCTATGAAAATGTACACTCGCATAATTTATGTCAAAACTTTTGTACTCCACTTCATCAAGTGCAATTTCACATGCCAAAAGGAGTCGTTTATCTTTAGCAAAGTGCATCAAAGATTTTATGGCGAAAAGAAAAAACTGGTTGAGTTCATTATTCATACTGAACTCATCATATTCGCAGTAGATTTTGTTTTTTATGAAGTTGTATTTTAGATTTTCATTTATAAGGTATTTGCCTCGGAGTGTTGTGAGGTTTTCTTGTTCAGTGATGTACTCTTTGTAGATTCCGTACTGTAACTCTTGAAATAGCTTTTTTGCAAAGAGTTGGATGAAAACTTCTAAAATATTGTGGCTCTCGTTTTGGCATGTGGAAATATCTTCGTTTTGCAGTTTGATGTCATAAGCGTACATCAGCATGTAGATAAAAGTGTTTAAGTTTTGCTCTTCATCGTTCTCTTTTTTACTTATTTTCGGAAGTAGATAAAAATCTTTTTCACCGAAGTTGAGGATTCCACAGTATTGTCTTGATTTTAAAATATTCCAGTCGAGTTTGAAGTATTTGTGAAGTTCAGGAATATTGATAATATGCTCTTTAAGTTTATCATCCGTAATTTCACTATATTCATAGATTGCATTACGGCTCATCTCGTGCAAAATTTCCAAATATTCATGATTCTATCCTTAGGGCAAAATAGTAACATAATCTCATACTAAACTACAAAAATATTTCAAACTGCAATACTCTTTACATCATCAAACGATATTTTATTCTCATCAATCAATCTTAGAAGAATATCTAAAGGCTTGCTTTGGGTTACTTCTGCTGTTTCGTATTTGTGAAATGCTCTTATGCCGCCGCCAAAAATTTCTGACGCATCTTGTTGGCTTATGTGCAATTTTTTTCTTATTCGCTTTAGCTCATCGGTTGTTAAAAAATGGTCAATTTTTCTTTTAAAATTTGCGATTTGTAGTTTTGTAGTTTTTAAATCTTTTGCGGACAAAAAAGCTTCGCCACATTTTGTGCAATACTCACCTGATTGCTCAATTTTTATAGAGTGATTTTTGTAACTATAAGTTGTCATCTCCGACTTGTACTCAACGCTGCCGTTGCATATAGGACAATGTGTCATGTTCGCTCCTTAAATGATATGACTATAGCCTCAGAAGTCATTTGAAGTTTAATGTAAAGTTCAAGATTATTTACACGCTTATGATAAACATCTTGCCAAATTTTATTATCACTGTATGTAGTCATTGATTTATATAAGTCTTGATGAACCAAGCTCATTATTATTTCTATAACTTCGTCATCATCAAAACCCAAGTTAACATAATCAACTCTTGCCGTTCTAGTGATAAAATATTTACCGCCACTTATGAAATCTTTTATAGATTGCAGATTGTAATGAGCTACTCTCTTCTCTATTAAACTTCCTTCTGCTACTCAAACATTAACCAAATAGGTTATTTTTGTCAAGCTTAGATGCACTATTATAATTAGTTCATTTTATTGTAGTAGTTAATGTTGTTTAGAGAAAAGAATATGACAAATTGCAATTATTTTGTAAAATTTACTCTCTCCCACACATAATTTTATACTCACAAAACTGGCAGTTCTTCAAATCTTCACACTTGTCAAACTCGTGCGTTTCATGGAGTAAGATGTCTTTTATGTTGGACTCTAGCACCGCGAGTTTCTCTTCTAAAAAAACTTCATGAACTATTTTTGACTCTTTTAAATCGTAATATCCACATGCCAAGACCTTGCCAAGTTGTTGTGCGAGGAGGTAGTAAAACTCTAGTTGAAAGTCGGTTGCTTCGGTAAAATTTTTCTCTGTATAAATCGGATAGTTGCCTGTTTTGTAGTCAAGCACAAAAAGCTCATCGCCTCGTTTGTCTACTCTGTCAAGCACACCGCTGAGTGTTACTCCTGCAAATTCGCATGTGAGTTCTTTCTCGCAAAGTTCCACATGCCAAGAGTCTCTAAATCTCTGTACCTCATTTTGGCAAAATGTCTCCATTCTTCTTTTTTGCAGGGCGATGAGATATTTATCTAGCTCGCTTTTTCCACATGCCGCGTCAAATTCTTTGTGCAAATCTCTTTTAAGTTCATCGACACTTGTGTAGCTGTTTTTCTTCTCATAAAGCTCTTTAAGTGCCAAGTGAACAGTTGTTCCTATTTCCCACTCTTTGGGCATATCTTTTGGAATTTCATGCTCTCTTATCTGCTCTATGTATTTGTAGTAAAATTTTCTTTTGCAGGTCAAAAACGTTTTGAGTTTTGTAGCGGAGAGTTTTTTATCTCTAAAATCATATGCAGCAACTATCTTCTCGTCACTCTTGGCATGTGGAAATTTTCTCTCAAAAAGTATATTTGCGTAATCTATTTCGGCATGTGGATTGGACTCTTTTATGTTGAGCTGTTTTAAGAAGCGAGAAGCACTACTTTCACTTGACTTGACATAAGAGATGGCTACCTCTTTTGAGCGGTTAATAAGCATGTTGTAGTAGTGTTTTTGCAGGTTTTCTCTGTCACTCATTGTCGGCAGAGATGCTATCTCTCTTATCTGTGTGTTTAAGAACATATCTTTGTCACTTCGTTTTGGAACATTTGCGTCGCTAAAATCGACTATTATCACCCCATCAAACTCAACCGCTCTGGTTTCAAGCACACCCATAACAGTTATCTTTCCACCTCGAATGTCATCAAGAGAACGAGAGGAGAGCCTTTGAAGAAAAACAGACATAAGCGACTTCACACTCATTTCGCTCATGTGAGGCAAAATATTTTTAAAACGGTAAATCTCCTCTTCAAAGATTTTTAGTTCTGCTTTCGCACCGATAGACTCTTTGTGCGTGCTTAAAAAATCTAAAAAATCTACCTCTGAGCTTTTTTTATAGTAGATGCCGAAAAGTTGCGTATAAAGTTCTTCACCAACCCGCTCCAACCTCGCTTCATTCTCTTTGGAATCCTGCTCGATAGCTTGGCATGTGGAACTGAGTTTTTCATAAATTTTTGTTTTAGTGAATGACTCACCCATAGCAAAGTTGAAGTTTGACTTTTCATCAAATATTTTTAGGACTTCTGCCATCTTTTCATCTGGAAGTATAACTGCTATATTTTCAGCTCTGAACCCTTTTTGCATAAAGTCATACACTTTTTTTTGTATAAACGGGACTTGGAGTATAGACTCACTAAAGGATTCACACTGTATGTTTTTGTTGCTGAGTATCTCTGTTTGGTCTAGTATTGTTTTAGTGTTGAGTGCTATTTTATATCTGAAATTTTTCTCTAACTCTATGCCGAGAGTTAAAAATCTGCTCTGCATTTTAGTGTTAAATGCCGAAGTGTTTAGAAGAAGATTTACGTTGCTGTATTCACAACACTTCTCTAGGAGTTCTAACTCAAAATTTGTTAAATGACCCTCAATGTGAATCTCAATATCTCTGTTTATTTTTGCGAACTCCGCATTGAACTTATATAGTTTCGGCAAGAAAATTCTATCAAGGATTTTTCTCTCGCTACAAAGTGCTTCATATCTTTTATATAGCTCTTGGAGTATCGCTATATGCTCTTCATACTCTGCATATATGTCAGAAGCATCAAGTTTATTTATGTCGTACATTTCAGCACTTAGCTCTTCAAAAAATTTAAAAATATAAGTAGAATTTTTTGTAAATGTGAAAAAGTTTCTTTGGATTTGAAGTTTTGAAAATGCATTAAAATCAGATGCTTCTAGTAGCAGTAAAACCCTGCTGTCTTCATCTGGGATTTTAAAATCTTGAACTACGCATAGTTTGGAGATAAAATCGGACATTGTCATGTAGTTTGGTAAAAAGAGTGTGGCTGTTTTTATTTGAAGCTGCTCATGCCTTATGGCACGAGCGGATGGCAAAACGATTGTTAATTCATTCATTGACTTTAATATTCAGTGACTTTTTTAGTCCTTGTATCTGCTTTAAAGTTATAGTATCTTTGATTGTCAGCTACTTTTATTTGAGCCATAATGTCCCATCTTCCTTCTGTTTGAAGCTTTACTGAAGAAAAAGAGTAAACACCATTCTCAACAGTTGGATTTTTAAGTGTCTGATCATATTTATGGCTGTTTGGTCTTGTAATCACTACAACTACTTCAGCATTGTTTACTGGGTTAGATTGTTTATCTGTAACTCTGTACTTTAATTCACAGTTCTCTGCACTTAGAGGTTTTGAGAGGTTTTCAAGCTTATACTCTTTGTCAAAGCTGATTTGAGCTTCAATTAAATCATTTGCTTTTTTATCAGCTTCATGATACCCCATCATGTATGTGTCACTCTTCTCTACTGGCAATGTATTTGCAACAACAATCGTTGCTATACATGCACTAAAGACTAAAATTGTTGATATCCCTATAGCATAAGGCCATATTTTTCCACTACTCAAGTTCAAGATTTTTCCTTCTTATAAATAATTTTCTTTTAATATACATATATATACCTATAAGAACAATACCATAAAATATGACTTTTATTACAAATATAGCAATCTGATTCACACTTCCAACTGCATTTTCAAGCTTAACATTTTTACTATCTGCAATCTGTTCTGCTATATCTGCATAGCCATTAAACATGGAAGCAGAATACTTTCCAAGAACTTCACCTGGTTTTGCTTTACCCGCAAGTAAAGGGATAATTGTTCCACCATAATTTGTCACAGTCTCTTTAAACCCTTTAAAACTATCAGTATAAAAGATTGCCATCATTAAGGCTTGCACAGGAGAAGCCACAGGGCTTAAAACCTGTCTTTTGTCAAAAAACTTATACAAGGATGCTGAAGATGCTAATATATCAACTTTTGAATTGAACTCTGAAAATGTTAGTAAAATAGTTGGTTCACTGAACTCTTTCATCAACTCTTTTTCATAATCAACTATACTCTGCTTATCAGCTAACTCTTTTATCATTACGAGTCGTAAAGATATTCCAGTCTTTTCATATAGCTCTTTACCCAATGTCTCCACATCTTGCGAAAACTGAGGATTAAATATCACTTCATCTTTATATAAATATTCTGCTACTAATGTTGTTTGAAGAAATAGTGTGAGGATGAGGGCCGCAAGCCCTCTTGAAAATTTCAAAGAAATCTTCCTAACCAATACAAAGGTGATTAGGCGTTACTGCCACAAATAAAGTGTAAGCTGCCATGATTACTAGGCCCCATGAAATTAATTTATCCATCTCTTACTCCCCCATCTTTACATCAAACAAATGCTTATTACGACTCTCTGTATCAAACATTTTAATTGATTGCTCATCTTTAATCTCGTAAAAGTTTGTTGCGTTAGCACTCTGTGCACTAAGTCCATTAACTGTTAAAAAAGCTAAAATACTTAGAAGTAAAGCAGTTGCAATCAATATACCAGTTATGCCATCAAGAGCAAAAACATTTCTATTTTCATTCATGTTAATCTCCTTATTTACTTAAGCTAGTGATGTAAGCACCAACTGCTTCTTTTTGCTTAGCATTCAATCTATCACCTAAATTAGGCATACGACCAATTGCACCTTTTTTACCATAAGTTACAACATTGGCAACCAATTCAGGTGTAAAAGCAACAATATTTGGTGCTACAAACTCCATACCTTTACCATCATCACCGTGACAAGAAGCACAAGCACCTGCAAATACATCAGCGCCAGCACCACTCATGCCGTTTGCAACGTAAGCTGATACAGCATCTATCTCAGCATCACTGATAAGTTCACCACTGTTCATATTAAATAAACCGTTACGATCTGGCATAGCCATCTCTGAACCAAGAAGGAAGTTGTTTGAACCATTTAAAACCTGATGTTTCACAGATTCAACTGAAATTCTTTTATTAAGATTCGCAGCTTTTCCATCAATACCATCTGCATTGATTCCGTGACACACCTTACACTCTGCAAGGAAAACAGATTCTCCCATTTCGATGAGTCTATCACCTGAAATGTCACTATATTTTGTTGCAAACTTTTCGTTGTGTGCAACTGTATCTTCATTATACTCACCGATTTGAGAGTATGCATTAACTGGATAACCCAAAGTCATATACCACGAGCCCCAAACCATAAGTGAAAAGAATGCAACTGCCCAACCCATAGGCAACTCATTTTTATACTCACCGATACCATCCCAACTTTCATCAGCTAATTTACCATCAGCTGTATCAGTCTGCATTTGACGAACATATTTAACAACAACAAATATTGCGATAAGTACAATAAATACTGCACCTAAAACTGCAAGTTGGTTAACTATATCACCATTTAATCCACCCTCTGACGTTCCTACAGACAAATATGTCCCTAGTAATAACAAAGAAGCAGCAATAATCCCCGCAAGATAAAGCTTATTCATATATCTCTCCTATTTCTCTTTATCATCAGATATAGCTGATACTGGAGCATCATCTATATCATCTCTTAGTGCCATATTGCTATATTCTTCGTAATCATGACCATCTGAATCTCTCTTTTTTGTGTATAGATGGTATATATATCCATACAATATTAGTACCAATAAAGAAGTCAGTGCAACATAGCCATAACCTTGTAATTCAGCAATACCCACTACAAAATCCTACTATTTAAGACTATTCAAGTATGCTATAAGTGCTACAATCTCAGGAATATTTCCTGCTGCTACTGCATCTTTAACATCTTGATTTTTCATATCTGCCGCAATTACCTTTGCTTCAGCCAACGCTAATGCATGTGCATCTGCAAGTGTACTTCCCATTTTAACGACTTTAGTTGAACCATCTTTCATAGGAACTGCTTTGTTATATGGAACAGAAAAGAACTGAGCTATTGTTAATTGTTCTGCATAAGCAGTATCAACATTCGCTTTATTCGTAAACATCCATGGATATGCAGGCATAATTGAACCAGCAACTACTGATGGAGGATTCAACATGTGATTTTCATGCCAGTCAGTAGTTCTATAATTACCAACTCTATGTAAATCTGGACCAGTTCTTTTTGAACCCCAAAGGAAAGGGCGGTCATACGCATATTCACCACTTAAAGAGTAGTGGCCATAACGATCAGTTTCTGATTTAAATGGACGAATTAGTTGTGAGTGACAAGCATTACAACTATTTTTGATATAAACATGACGACCAGCTAACTCTAATGTAGAGTATGGTTTTGTGCCTATAACAGGACGAGACTTATCTGCAAAACTTGGAACTACTTCAATCAAACCTGCAAATGAAATCACTAAAAATACACCTACCGCAAAAAAGAACGGATGTTTTTCTAACCAATGAAACATAATTAATCCCCTTTTCTTTATGCGCCCATAGGCGAAGCATTTTGTAGCTCAGACTCTTCAACAGGACGAGCAGACATAGTTTTATAAATGTTATATGAAAACAATAAGAAACCAACTAAGTATAAAGTACCACCAACTGCACGAATAGTGTAGTAAGGGTGAAGAACTGTAACCGTATCGATAAATGAGTAAGCCAAGTTACCAAATTCATCGTGAGCACGCCACATCATACCTTGAGTAATACCAGCAATCCACATAGAAGTGAAGTATAAAACAACACCTAATGTTTGAATCCAAAACTGAGTAGCCATTAAAGATTTAGAATAAATCTCACGTTTGAATACACGAGGAGCCATATGGAAAAGAGATGCCATAATCATAAATCCAACCCAACCAAGAGTTCCATCATGAACATGACCAACAATCCAGTCAGTAAAGTGTGCAATCGCATTAACAGATTTAATAGCTTGAATAGGACCTTCTAATGTTGAGAACATATAGAATGTAGAACCAAGAACCATGAACTTAATTAATGGAGATGATGCTACTTGTTGCCACTCACCCTTCATAGTCAAAAGCATATTGATAGCTGAACCCCAAGATGGGAGTATCAAGATAACTGAGAATACAGAAGCCATTGTTTGAACCCAATCAGGAATAGTTGAGTAAATTAAGTGATGTCCACCAGCCCAAATATAAACAAACATCAATCCCCAGAAAGACAATAAAGAAAGTTTATATGAGTAGATAGCTTGACCAGACTCTTTTGGTAAGAAGTAATAAATCATAGCAACAATAGGAACAGTTAGACCAAATGCAACTGCATTATGACCATACCACCATTGAACCATTGCATCATTAGCACCTGCATACATTGAAACTGAATGCCACCAATCACCAAAACCTGATTCACCAATACCGTTTGTACCAAGTATAGTTGGAATTTCCATATTGTTAAATACATATAGCATAGCTATACCTAGGAAAGTAGCGATATAGTACCACATAGAAATGTATAATGACTTCTCACGGCGAATACCGATAAGTCCAAATATACTCATTCCCCACACAACCCATACAATAACAACAGCTATATCGATTGGCCATTCAAATTCAGCATACTCTTTTGAAGTAGTAATACCTGCTAGCAATGTCACAACTACTGATGCAACGATCACTAAATATAACCAAAAGTGTAATTTACCTAAAAACATCAACAGACCTGACTCTGCCATTGATACTTTTAGCACACGTTGACCAACATAATACCAAGTAGCAAAAATACCACTTAGTGTAAACCCAAATATTATTGCATCCGTATGCAATGGACGAAGACGACTAAAGTTAGTATATTCAGCAACACCACTTCCTAAGATTGTATTAACCCCTGGAAAAGCGAGCTCAAATGCTAAAATTACACCGACAAGCATGCCAACAATCCCTAACGCGATTGTTGCAAACATGAACATCTTTGCAACTGTATAGTCGTACTCTAATGGACGATTCTCCATATATAGCCTCCTTAAAGTTTTAAATAATTACCCCTAATTAATTTAATATAAATTTATTAGACTAATTAACATGCTTATGATAGCCACAGAATTGTTTAAATTATCTTAAGGAGTCACTCTTTTCTTATAAATTTCAAAATTCGTTATCTTTATGTTTACTTTTAGGTTTTTGAGGGAGTTTAATATTGTACTTTGGGGGATTTAAAAGATAATCAAAGAGTTGATTATCTTTTTATGAGGGAGAGGAATTCGTTAAAAATATATCTGCTCTCTTTTGGTCCAGGGCTTGACTCTGGGTGATGTTGTACTGAAAAAATTGGTGAATCGTTATATTTTAAACCTTCAATTGTATTGTCAAAAAGATTTAAATGTGTCACTTCTGCTATCTCTATAATATTATCAGGAACATTATAATTGTGATTTTGCGCTGTTATCTCAACTAGACCAGTTTTTACATTTTTCACTGGATGATTGCCACCATGATGCCCGAACTTAAGTTTATACGTATCATACCCATGAGAAATTGATAATAATTGATGCCCTAAACAGATTCCGAACATCGGTATTTTTGCAGCAATAAGCTTTTTAATTTGTTCTTGCTCTTTTTTTAACATCAAAGGATCCCCTGGACCATTTGACAAAAAGACTCCATCAATAGTTTTATTATTATATTTTGAGATTAAATCCTCTGCACTAAAATCATTTGGAATAACTTCAACGCCTATATTCGCACTCACAATCTCATTTAAAATATTTCTTTTTACACCAAAGTCAATTACGGCAATGTTCGCTTGGCAAACTGGTGCATCATCATATTTGAATTCACGATTCGAGTAAGTAGAAGAAGTATGCATATAAGCTTCCTTTGTACTCACTTCTTCAATGTAATTTACATCTTCTATGCGAGGAGAATTTTCTAAAATCTTTTTCAGCTCTTCTTTATCACTTGTTTTTGTAGAAGCAACCATCATCATTGCTCCCTCTGCTCGTATCATTTTTGTTAAAAATCTTGTATCAATGTCACAAATACCTATAATATTATTTTTAATTAAAAAGCTTTTTAAAGACTCTTCTGCTCTAAAATTTGAGTATCTATCTTGATATTTTCTAACAATCATACCTTTTGCATGTGCCTTTGAGCTTTCCATATCTTGTTCATTTACGCCTACATTTCCAATCTCAGGCATTGTAAATGTAACGAATTGTCCAGCATAAGATGGGTCTGACATGATTTCTTGATATCCACTAAGGGAAGTATTAAAAACTATCTCTCCAACACATGTATCATCTGCCCCAAAACTATTTGCTTCTAAAAATGTTCCATTTTCTAGGTATATCCAAATCTTTTTCATTTTTGACTCCACTACTCCATTCCTCTTTTGTTTAGTTCCTCTCTATAGATTTTTTCATGTAGAATTTCAAACTCATCTGTTCCAGGTATATATCTTTTTTTGTAAGATCTTATCTTGTCCATTACTAAATCCTCTATTTCAGAAGAGTCTGCCAAAAAGGATGTAATTGCATTATAAATAATATTTTTAATTCTATTTTCTGTTACATCAAAATGAATAAGGTCTTCTTCATAAAGTTCATCTAAAATTTTATGTGATATATCTGAAAATCTATCTTCATAGTTGAGGATTACATCATACTCTGGAGCCAGCTTCTTTTTAATCATAAAGAAAAGCTGTCTCTCATCTGCTAACATAAAGTCTATCTCTTCTTCATTGGCATCACATATTTCATGTGCTTTTTCTTCGAGAGCCATCTCTTTTTTTACGTTGTCAATCAATATCTTTTCTGCTTCATGTGCTACAGCTTCGAGCCCTTTAGTCATTGTAACAGCACCACTTAGGTTTAAATTAATTGCTATTTTATTAGATATATGAGGTATAGTTTTTAGAGATATTTTCATGTTTGACCCTACTTATTTAAAATAAATTTTCTTATTCTACAATAACTAAAGTAAAGATATGATTATAGGAGTTCGTTCTGTTTAAAAGAATCTACAAAATAATTTTATTTATACTAAACTTATCTTTTTATCCTATAATACAGTAACTAAATTTTAAGGAATAAGATGAAAAAATTAACACTATCGGCTCTTTTAGTAGCAGTAATGATGTTTATAGGTGCCTCCTCACTCAATGCATCTGAGATGAAATGTGGAGCTGGGAAATGTGGTGCGGCAATGAATAGTAGCGCGCCTGCACTAAAAAACATAAATGGATGTAATTGTAAAGCTGAATCATGTAAGCATACACAATGTGCGGCAAAGAAAGACCCTTCAAAAGCTTGCGACTGTAAAATGGGTGCTAAGATGAAATGCGAAGCTGGGCAGTGTGGATCGGCAATGAAGAGTTGCCCAACGCCACAAAAAAATATGAATGGATGCAACTGTAAAGCTGAATCATGTAACCATAAACAATGCGCGGCGAAGCAAGACCCTTCAAAAGCTTGTGACTGTAAAATGGGTGCTAAGATGAAATGTGGCACTAAATAAGTAAAATCTTTTACTCTCCACATGCTTGCATGTGGCACTCCTATACAGGGGTGAAAACTACTCACTCAAAATTGTTGTTAATTCTGACGCTTTTTTTGCATCCATTTTTGTTAAAATCTGACCAACTGTTTTTGGCTTAAGTGAACTGAGAATAGATGCTGCCTCTTTTGCATCCATGTCAGAGAGAATTTGTGCTGCTGCAGCCGCTTTCATCTTTGAAAATGTTTGAGAGATACTATTCATCTTTATATCTTTTATCTCTTTTAAAATATCTTCATTCATTTTTAGCATTTTTTTGACTGATTCCTCTTTTTGAGTAATCTCTGCTAGTTTGGCACTTACAACTTCTTCTTGTTGAGAAACTTTAGTCTCTTTCTTTTTAAGTAACTCTTCTGTAGCACTTTTAAGAGCATCCAACGCTTGTTTTTGCTCATCTATGCGCTCAAGTTCCACTAAAAGTTCACTCTTTCTCTCTTTAAAAATCTCTGTACACTCAAAAAGCTTATCACTTGTTTGAAGAGAGAAGAGAGAGGATATTACTAAAAAAAACAGAACTAAAATTTTCATGGGCAACCTTTTTAACTACTTTTTCTTACATGTGTCATCAGCGCGATTTCATCTAAATCTTTTGCTTCTTGTATTGCTTTTATTTTAAGTGCTTTTTTTATCTCTTCAAATTCTAGATACTTAAACTTTTCATGCTCAATCATATCAGCTTTTAATTGTTTTTTAGCTTGTAACAGTTGATTTTTGGAAAATTCGACCCAAGCTTTGTTATGCTCAATAGTCCCTCTTTGATAAGAGAGAAGAGTTCTACTGACAAGCATATCGGACATAGTGCCGCTTTGTGGAGAGTCGATGTCTTGAAGTGAGTCATAGGACAATTCAAGTGCCTGAGTGGCACTGTTTAAATCAGCATTTGCTTTTTGTACAACTCGTTCACTCTTATCCATAGTGCTTTTTTTCAAAGTAACTAATGAGCTAAAACGAGTTTTCATTATACATATCCTATAAAATTATTGTGTCTTCTCTTTCTGGTGATGTAGAAATTATACCAACTTTTGTTTTTGTAATTTTTTCTATCTCTAATATATAAGCTCTTGCTTCTGCTGGAAGCTCTTCAAGAGTTCTCGCACCTACTGATTTATCCCAGCCTTTAAATGACTTATAAATTGGTTTCACACTCTCTAAATCAGCTGGTAAATAATCAATCTCTTTTCCATTAAGCTCATAAGCTATACAAACTTTCACTTCATCAAAACCATCAAGAACATCAAGTTTCATAAGTGCCAACTCATCACAGCCGTTTAAGCGACTTGCATATTTTGTAGCAATCGCGTCAAACCAACCACATCTTCTTGCGCGTCCTGTTGTTGTTCCAAACTCATGCCCTTGCTTACCAAGTCTAGCTCCAGCTACACCTAAATCTTCACTAGGAAATGGTCCATTTCCAACACGAGTGCAGTATGCTTTTACTATTCCAGTTACTTTACCAATATTTTTAGGGTTGATACCAAGTCCTGTGCAAGCACCTGCACTAACAGTTGCCGATGAAGTAACATACGGATATGTTCCATGGTCAATGTCAAGCATCGTTCCTTGTGCACCCTCTAAAAGAATTTTCTTATTCGCATCAAGTGCATTCCAAACCATTTGTGTAGTATCTGCAATAAATGGAGCAAGCTTAGCATTGTATCCCTCTAGTTCAGCAAGTAATTCAGCTTTTATAGGAGTAGCTATATCATATATATCAAAAATAGCACGATTCTCTTCAAAATACTCAATGATAGATGCACAGAGTTTTGTAGGATTTAAAAGCTCACCAACTCTAAAACCAACACGATTAATTTTATCTGAGTAAGCAGGTCCGATTCCTTTACCCGTTGTACCGATTGCTTTGTCACCTTTTAATCGCTCTTTTGCTTGGTCGATAAGGGCATGGTATGAAAGGTTTAGGTGTGCTTTATCTGAGATAAATAGACGACCTTCTAAACCCTCAAACTGAAGCATCTCTTTGATGATTGATTCAGGTGATAAAACAACACCATTTCCTACGATATTAATCGCTTTAGGATTTAAGACACCTGAAGGGATAAGATGAAGCGCAAACTTTACGCCATCAACCCAGATAGTATGACCAGCATTATGCCCACCTTGGCTTCTACAAACCATGTCATACTCTTGTGCTAGTTTATCAACTATTTTACCTTTTCCTTCATCGCCCCACTGGATACCAACTATTAAATCTGCTTTCATAAATTCCCTCTTGTATACTTAATTATTTTGTTAATGTTTCGCATAATACATCCACATAGATTGCAAATCCAATAGAAGTTAATTTGTCATTTTTATATCTTCCGCCACTTACTAAGACCTCATTTCCTGAAATCGTTCTAAAAAATAGTTCATCATAATAGAGCATTTCAGCATAATAAAGTGGTGCTAAAACACTATTTCCACATGCCAACTCTTCTGAGAGTTCTTTCATCTTAATCAACTCTTCTTGTATCTCTTTAGGAGCGATTTGAAGGAGTTCATCTATCTGCTCAGCATACTGCAGATAGACAAGCTTCTCTAACCAATCCACATTGAGATTTAAAAATTTCTCTATATTTACTTGGCGGAAATCTTCTAAAGTCAGTTCTTTAAACATTTTAGCCAATATCTTAGGAATTTTCATGTTAGATATTTGAGTTAGTGGCTTCAACTCTAGCTTATCTAAAATTTCTACAGATAAATTGAGAACTTTAGAGAGTTTTTTCTCTCCCATATATTCAACACCTACCTGATACTGCTCTTCTGTAGGATAACGAAAAACGGGTTGGATATAGAACCATTTTTTATGCTCTGTATTGCGCCCTAATCTTTTCTCAATAATTCTCACTACATCTATAGTAGAATCTGCTCTCAATGAGATGTTGTGATTTGTTTCATCATTGACACGAATCAGCTCTTTCGTATCCGCGATACTCTCATGTTGATGGTAAGAGAAAAATGGAGTTACAATCTCTTCAAATCCATTTTTATATAAAACATCACTTGCTACTTGTTCTATTTCTCTCTTTTTCTTAGCGCTCTCACCAAAATAAAGTTTTGTTCCATTTGGAATTTCATGTTCAAGTATCATTTATATACCAGCCTTTACTAGATTATGTGAAAGCGTTTGTTCAAGTAACATTATGCTTCTTTATTGAAAGTTATCTCGTTAAAGATTCTGTTTGCTGTTCCATCGTATACTCTTCTTCCAAGTCTACTTAGTGCCAACTCAACCGCATTTACAACCCAAGCCATCTCGTAGTTTGGAATTAAACCCATTTGGTTTATACGGAAAATTTTACCGTTTAAATGGTCTTGCCCGCCTGCTACATTTACACTGAACTCTTTTTCAAGAATTTTTCTGATTTTTGAAGCATCTTCATCATCCACTGTAGTCATAGATTGAGCAGGAGTTTTTGGGTAAATATGCAAGCCAATTGCGACCAAAGCACTGTTTACAGCTTGCGCTCTAGTTTCAGTATCTTTATAAAGCTTCTCTAGTCCACCATCTTTTTCAATAGTCTCTAAAATCTCTAAAAGCCCTATCGTTAACGTTGTAGCCGCAGTCCATGCAGTTGTGTTTTTTCTTTGATTTTTTATCTCTGTTGCTAGATTGAAGTAGTAACCTTTTCCGCTACCGATTTTCTCAATTGCAGCATTACTAAGACCTAATATAGCAAGACCTGGAGGGAGCATGAGTGCTTTTTGACTTCCTGCGATTAAGCAGTCAATATTTGTTACATCTATTTTCTCAACACCCACAGCAGTGATGCCATCAGCGATTATCATGATGTTTGGGTTAATCTCTTTTATAGCCTTTGCAAGTGCTTCAACAGGATGACGAAGTCCACCTGCAGATTCACTAATTTGTACCGCGATTGCATCAATGTCGCTATTGTTTTTAATAGCTTCGACAACAGCTTCAACGCTTACAGCTGTGTCCCACTCATTTTTAATTTCCACAGACCCAAGTCCATGGGCAAGAGCAATTTTGCCAAATCTCTCACCAAATTTTCCAGAGTTTACATTTAAAAGTGTGTTGTGACAAAGGTTTGTTACTGCACTCTCCATAGCACCTGTTCCACTCGATGCAAGCATAATGACCTCATCAGTTCCAAAAAGATTAAAAAGATGCTTTCTTGTTTTCTCAAAAATTGCTTCAAATTCTGGAGTACGATGGTGCATAGTCTCATCAGCCATTGCATTACGAACATTTTGCGGTACGGGGGTAGGACCAGGGGTGAAAAGTAACATAAATATTCCTGCGATATTAATATATTTTAAAAGCCAGAATTATATCCAAAAAACTTAAATCCTCTCTTTATATGTTAAAATCCCACCTTCAAACAGAGGAGTGTCTATGACAATTTTTGACTCAATTATCTTAGGAATAATCGAAGGTTTTACAGAATTTTTACCTATTTCATCCACAGGTCACCTAATAGTGGCTAGCCACTTTTTGGGTATTGACCAAAACAGTGTGACAAAAGCTTATGAAGTCATTATACAATTTGCGGCAATTCTTGCTGTTTTTTTTAACTATAAAGATAAATTTACTCTCAAAAAAATAGATCTTTGGAGTAAAGTATTTTTAGCCTTTTTACCAATTGGAGCAGTTGGGTTTATCTTTTCTCACCAAATAAAAGAACTTTTTAGCATTCAAATCGTAGCCATTATGTTTATAATCGGTGGAATTATCTTTTTGCTCGTAGAGAAGTTTTTTATACCAAGAGAGAGAGAACTTATTGAGGATGTAGAAAAAATAAGCTTTAAACAATCCATTTTTATTGGTGTTGCACAAGTTTTTGCACTTGTTCCTGGAACAAGTAGAGCAGGCTCTACTATCATAGGGGCTTTACTTGTTGGACTCAGTAGAAAAGCGAGTGCTGAGTTTAGTTTTTTACTTGCATTTCCTGTTATGAGCGCAGTGACTGCCTATGATTTACTCAAACACTATCATGAATTTAGTGGTGCTAATTTAGTCGCATTAGGGGTTGGGTTTGTTGTTTCATTTGTTGTGGCTTTTTTTACTATTAAACTCTTTTTAGTATTTTTAGAAAAGTTTACTTTTGTAGCCTTTGGTGTTTATAGAATCATTTTTGGACTCTTTCTCTTAGCTTTTTTTAACTAATGGAATAATTTTTGCTTTTAACCGCCATATAGTTTAATGGAGGTTAGTATGCAAACTCTTATGAAATACAATTTAAGACTTGTTTCTGTTTTCGAGAGAATGGAAAATTCTTTTTATAATCTAAGCCGTAAGTTTTTATAAAATATAGCGAAACTGGCTATTTCATGAAGTTAGAATTTAAATCGTTTTTAAAATGATTTTTGCAAGAGATAATGCTTTTGAACGATGAGATAATTTTTTCTTCACATCATCCTCTAACTGACCCAATGTTTTGTCATAGCCTTTTGGTATAAACATAGGGTCATAACCAAACCCTCCGTCTCCTTTTGTTTCGTCTATTACACTTCCATGCATCCAGCCATGTACACAATACTCACTCTCTTTTGTAACGATTGCTATTGCCGCTGTATAATGAGCCGAGGAGCTTTGAATACTCTTTGCCTTCATATCATCAATAAGTTTATAGAGATTATCCTTATCATTTGCACCGATGCCTGCATGTCTTGCACTGTATATACCTGGCGCTCCTTCAAGTGCATCTACGCTTATACCGCTATCATCTGCAATCACGATAACCTCATCCGAGTCAAGTGCTTTAAATACAGCTCTTGCTTTTATTAAGGCATTTTCTTTAAATGTATCGCCATCTTCTACTATCTCAAACTCTTCTATAAGTTCACTATATGGGATAACTTCAAAATCCTCGCAGAGAGCTTTTATCTCTCGTACTTTACCCTTGTTAGAAGTGGCTAAAACTAATTTCATTTTTTTCCTTATAAATTACTTTAAGCATATTTGTATGCTTGATACAAAGCTTGTATAAACAATTGTTTAATTATAATTGCGCCATTATATAATAAAAAATGGAGCATATATGTTTAAAAAAGTCTTTCCCCTTTCTGCAATTTTATCCCTTAGATTTTTAGGTCTCTTTTTAGTTTTACCTGTCATTTCTGTTTATGCACTTGGACTTGAAGGTTCTACTCCGCTTTTAGTCGGTATTGTTGTTGGTGGCTATGCCTTAACTCAAGCAATTTTTCAAGTTCCCTTTGGAACTATTAGTGATAAAATAGGTCGTAAACCTACACTCTTAGTTGGTCTTATTATCTTTCTCATTGGTTCTATTATTTGTGCTTACGCAACAGATATATATACGCTAATGTTTGGAAGATTTCTTCAAGGTGCAGGAGCAATCGGTTCGGTTATTACTGCAATGATTTCTGATTTAGTTGAAGAGGAAGTACGAGGCAAGGCAATGGCTATTATGGGTGGTTCTATTGCAATGAGTTTTGCTCTTGCTATGGGGCTTGGACCTGTTATCGGTGCGCACTATGGTGTTGAGACTCTTTTTATCATCACTGCAGTTCTTTCTCTTTTGGCTATGGTTCTTCTTTTTACAAAAGTTCCTACGCCTCCAAGAATCAAACATATATACCATGCAACTTCTAAAACATCCGATATTTTAAAAGATTCAAACCTTTTAAATATGATTATTATCAATGCGATGCAAAAAGGGTTAATGACAGTTGCTTTTGTTCTTATTCCAATCATTTTAACAAGTGATGCTTTTGGTTGGGAGAAAGCTGACCTCTATAAAGCGTATCTTCCTGCAATGATTTTTGGTCTTATCGCTATGGGACCTGCAGCAGTTTTTGGAGAGAAGAAAAATAAACCTAAAGAGATATTTCTAGCTTCTATTGTTCTTTTTATAGGTTCATTCTTGATTATGGGGCTTACAAACTCTGGAAATATTTTTGTAGTTGGTGTAGTTATGTTTTTCGTAGCTTTTAATATGATGGAACCTCTGGTTCAATCTATGATTAGTAAGTTTGCAAAAGTACATCAAAAAGGAGCTGCTCTGGGCATCTCCAACTCTGTTGCATATTTCGCTACCTTTATTGGTGGCACACTTGCTGGCCTCTTTTTAGATATAAGCGACAGAGAAACTATTGGTGTGACTATTGCAGGAATAGCAACTCTATGGCTTTTGTGGACATTCAAGTTACAAAACCCTACAAAGTACTCTCACCTCTATATTCCTCAAGCAGAGGTTGATACAGAGAAGTTAAATGCTCTTGAGAGTGAACATATTGCGGAGTGGTATATCAATGAAACTGAAGAGTTAATTGTTATCAAATATATTGCAGATGCTATGAAAGAAGAAGATTTAAAAGCAAAAATCCTCAAGTAGTTTCCCCCTCCTCTTATTTCCACATGCCAAAGAGTGTTTTGGCATGTGGAAACTACTACACTCTTTTCACACTTTTTTTTTATACTCTATTCATGATTAATGATAAAAGGAAGTATTATGGATGAAATTATTAAAAAGAATATTAAACAAGCGGAAGATGATTTTTATTTTTGTTGCAATATTAATCATGCTCAGAACTATAACAATATAGATAAACATATAGATGCTATAGTAACTCTATTTACCTATGCCTTACATCTAAGATTAAAAGTTAAAGATTTAATATTTATTATAGAAGATTTACCTAAAGAGTATGAGTTATACAAAACATTGATAGGCTTACATAAGAGTGTAGTTAATGATAAGAATATGATTGCAAGAAAGTATGGAGCTATATACTTAACCTATTTAGGTGAAATAAACAGGGGAAGAACAAATGAAGATGAAATCATGGGACTGTAAATAATTCTGTGTCAATTTGGTAAAATTAACACACAGAAGGAAATACAGATGAAAATAGAAATAGACGTTGCGGATTTT
>PETN01000025.1 GCA_002781365.1 Sulfurimonas sp. CG01_land_8_20_14_3_00_36_23 | reverse complement strand
CTGCCTAGTTATATCGTTTACTATTCACTCTCATATTTTTTCAATCCTACTTTTTTTATTTATCTCTAGCTTTACTTTACATCTAACTTATATTTTATTTTTGCAAGAATGTGATAAAAATGTTACAAAACTATACATCGTTATAGAATTATCACAAATATATCACTTTCATTTATTTCTAAATATTAATAATAATAATAATGTATTATTATTTTATGCTTCTTTTTTCTATATTTAGCCAGATTATTTATAATAAATATATTTATTAATTATAAATTAACCTATTTTCATACAACATATACTATTTATCTTAAGATTACTTTTCATTGTACTTACATATAATGCTTGCAATTGAGATAGTTTATCTATTTTATATAAAATAATTACCAAGGAAAAAGAATGAAAAAAACAATTAAATTAGCAATGGTAGCTGTATTAGCTTTAGGTGCAACGTCTGCATTTGCTACAAACGGTTCTGAATTAATAGGTACTGGAGCGAAAACTCGTGGTATGGGTGGTGTTGGCATTGGTATAAGTCATGGTGCGGAATCAACATTGGCTAATGCCGCTTTAATTACATCTGTTAAGGGAACTGAGATCTCTTTTGGTGGTACTATATTTATGCCAAATGTATCTGCGGACATGGGTGCTGGTGCAAAAGACAGTGTTGCTAATCTTAGTGTTATACCAGAAGTTTCTATTGCTACGAAAGTAAATGATAATTTCTACATGGGTATTGGTATGTGGGGCACAGCTGGAATGGGTGTAGATTACCGTAAAGAGAGTGGATATACATCTAACTTTAAAATGGTTACCAATTTACAGCTTATGCAGTTTGGTGTGCCTTTAGCTTACAAGTCAAATGGCTTTAGTGCCGCAGTGACTCCAGTATTACAATATGGCTCGTTAGACATGAACTTTGCTGGTGTCCTTGATTCATCAACTATGACTAGTACACCAGGAAGTACTGCAAATGCTAATTTTGGTGCTGGTGTCTCTCAAGATTTAAAATTTGGATATAACTTAGGTTTAGCATATGAAGCTGCTGGTTTTACAGTGGGTGCATCTTATAAATCTCAAATTGACATGCAATACACAGGTCAAATTTCAGGAGCCAGTCAAGTGTTTGCTAATTTTGGTTTATTTGGAGGGCAAGCTTTGTCTGATAAATTATCAACTCCTGCTACATTAGGGTTTGGTGTGAGTTATGAGATGTCTGGCAGTACAATTGCAATTGACTATAAACAAGTGAATTGGTCTTCTGCAGAAGGATATAAAGATTTCAAATGGGAAAATCAAAGTGTAATAGCTATTGGTTATGAATATTTGGCTAAAAATTGGGCTGCGCGTGTAGGTTATAACTATGCAAATAATCCAGTTGCTAATCAAGCGGCAACTTCTGGAACGGATGCAACAGGTTCAGCAATTAATATGTTAAATGCTCTAGGTTTTCCAGCAACAATCAAATCACATATGAGTGTAGGTGCTTCATATAATCTTTCTGATGCAACAAGTGTTGATTTAGCTTATGTGTATGCTCCTAAAGTATCAGATACTTATACAACTGCTGGATTTGCTGGTTTTGGAGCAACAAATCCAGCATCTGTTAAAGTTGAGCATTCTCAATCAAGTGTTAGTTTTCAACTTAACTATATCTTCTAATCACAAACCAATCTCAATCTATATTTAAATGTCGCCTTTATGGCGGCATTCTATTTCTACACTTCATAAAAACTATATCTCTCAAGTATTTGTGAATATATAGAATTAGCAAATTTTTATGTTACAATATCCCATAAAATTTGTGATTGTTTTGTGATAAATAATGCAGATTACACAATTAAGGAAAAATCATGATTAATAAATTAATTAAAACTACAGCGGCTCTCTCTTTAGTTGCTTCAGTTGCTTTTGGTGCACAAGGTGTTATGTTTAATGTTGTCGGTGGGAATGCTGAAAAGCAATATAACACTATGATAAATGAAAAGATAGAGGATATCGGCTTTGTTCTATCTGACCCACATGAAAGAATTAATGATGCTTATTCTACAAAATATGGAACTAAAACTCTAGAAGATGGGAAGCCAAATCCTGGTTATGATCCAGAGTGGAAAAAAAGTTTAGATAATCTTGGTTTCTTTTCAATTTCAAATGATGAAAAGATTCGTGAGTTACTTTTAAAAGCTCCAGAATTAGGAGGTTTTTCACCTTTTAATCTTCACATTTACAAAAAAGCTGCAGAAGATAAAACTTATGTTGGGCATGTTGTCCCTCAGACTATGCTAGATATAGTTGGTATTAAAGACAAAGCTATTCGTGAGGCTTTTATCGCAAGTTTTCCTGAACTAGATGCATTAGTTCAAAAAGAGATTGGTGGTAAAATTGAGATAAGTGAGTTTAAAGCACTTCCAGCAAAAACAATGATGAAATTTGAGCTAGAGTTTGAAAGACCAGAAGATCTTTCAGAATATATTGATGAATTTCAAGAGGAGTTTGAAGCTGCATTTGAAGAGAACAAGTATATCATTGCAGGCTATAAGAACTATAAAGCTTCATACGATGATTTAGGTTTAGAATTTGATAAATATGATGCCTATTTTACTTACTCTTTATGCCATTTTACATTTTCGTACAATATCTTTAACAAAGGTGTTCCAGAAGCTGGTGCATTTGCTCCATGTTCAATGTATATGTATATTGAAAAAGGGACAAACAAACTTATTATCGGTATGCCTCGTTTAGCGAATTGGGCATCTGTCTTAAATATGAAAGATGAAACAATGAAAAAATCTATTCATGATTTAGATGTTGAAATTGTAAATATTATGAAAGATTTAGGTGCGAAAGAGATATGAAAAAAACATTCTTAGTAATAAGCGTAGCCATTACTCTAATACTCTCTGGCTGTGCGGGAAAAACCACCTCACCAGCTGTTGCTGGTAGTTTGTCTGGAACCGATGTAAGCACTTATTTGATTGGGGAATATATGGATGTTCCGAGTGCTTCTAGTAAGCTTGAAGCAGCTGGATTTGAGATTCTTGCGAGTTACAAATCTGTAAAAAAAGGGACTACAATTGTTTTTACAAACGCTGAATTAAAAGCTCAAGCGGCGAAGCCAACAAGAGCACACGCTGCAGTTTTACGTCTTTTTGTTGATGAACAAGAGCAAATGATTAGTTTTACAAACCCTGTCTATTTTGGCAAGGCATTTATGCAAGATGATTATGACCATGCAGTCTTTAATGCGCAGTTTGAGAAGCTAAACAGTGCATTTACTGGTTTAAAACCTTCTGTTGATAAATGGAGCTTTGATGGACTCCCAACATACCATTTTATGCTTGGCATGCCTTATTACAATGAGCCAGATATTCTTGCAACTGGAAGGAATAGCGAACTGATTGCAAAAGCAAATAGTTATAAAGATGGAAAACTCAAAATTTTTGAACTTAAACTATCTGATAGCAGTACGCTTTTTGGGTATAAATTGGCTACAAGAACATCTAAGTTTGTCAAGAAAATTGGTAGAGCTAACGCAGCAATACTTCCATGGTGTATAGCAGTTGAAGATTCTAAAGCGACAGCACTGAGTGCAAAGTATTATATAGCTATGAGTTATCCATTGTTGGATATGGGTGGATTTATGGGGATTATGACTGTTCCAGGTGCGGTTATAGCGGATTTAGAAAAAGTATTTAAGTAGAGAGACTCTCTTCTCTTTGGCATGTGGAAATAAACTTTCCACATGCCAAACATTTAAAAGCTATAGTGATTAAATCATTACAGCTTTTCTTGCACCCTCTTTTATTTCACCGATAAGATAACCATCTGTTTTACTTAATACTGTTTCAACATCTGCATCATCTACAACTAAAATCATACCAACACCCATATTGAATGCTCTGTACATCTCCTCTTCTGCGACATGTTCACTCATAAGTTTGAAAATAGGTAAAACCTTTATACTCTCTTTTTTAACTTCAGCCATAAGGTTTTCTGGTAGTACACGAGGTAAGTTTTCAACAATTCCACCCCCTGTAATATGCGCCATTGCTACAATCTCATTTTTTAAAGCTTTAAAAGTTTTAACATAGATATTTGTTGGCTCAAGGAGCGTCTCGATAAGTGGTTTTCCGTTGAACTCATCCTCAAAGTGCATACCCATTTTTTCAAACAGTACTTTTCTTGCTAAAGAGAAACCATTGGAGTGAAGACCTGAACTTGGAAGTGCGATAAGTTTATGCCCTGCTTTTACAAGAGAGACTCTATCCATTTCACTCTTCTCAGCAACACCAACTGCAAATCCAGCTAAATCATAATCATCGCTAGAGTACATTCCTGGCATCTCTGCAGTCTCACCACCAATAAGTGCGCATTCGCTTCTGATACATCCCTCAGCGATTCCAGCTACAACACTTGTCGCAGTTTTAACATCAAGTTTTCCTGTAGCATAGTAGTCAAGGAAGAAAGAGGGTGTTCCAAAGTTGCATAACAAATCATTAACGCACATTGCAACCAAATCGATTCCAACAGTATGGTGAATACCTGAATCAATAGCAAGTTTTAGTTTTGTTCCAACTCCATCAGTTGCGGCAAGCATAACAGGCTCACGAAAGCCTTTTGGTAGTTCAAATGCTCCAGCAAAAGAACCTATTCCACCTAGTACACCTGGGATTCTTGTAGATTTTACTAAGGGTTTAATGTTCTCAACAAAACTATTTCCAGCGTCTATATCAACACCAGCATCTTTGTAGCTAATTTGGCTCATATTTGGCTCCATTTAAAAAGTGTGAAATTATATCTTATGCGAGTTGAGAGAAGAGTTAATCTTGGCATGTGGAAATTCCACATGCCAAAGAGAGGGTTGTGTGGCAGAGCACTTTTTATAAATCGCACTTCTTAGAGATAATACAGAGTGGACAAAAGTTTAGAAGTCCTGCAGCAAGAGGGATGATTCCTAGAAAAAACCATGGAGCATACTCTGAAGCTCCCCATTGTATGATACCTGTGACGATAAGTGCTACACCTAAAATGATACGAAACACTCTACAAAATGATCTTATCTTGTTAAAGTTCATTTTTATTCCTTTAAATAATTTATCATAATTATATCTACAATTTATAAAACTAAGAAATCAATTATCAAGTGTAGCTTAAATATATGCAAGTTTTAAGCTTTTTAAAACATATAAAGGCAAATATGCTAAAATCGCTTTTAATATAAAACTGAGGAACTTTTTAAATGAAATCTTTTATCTATCCAGAAATGATGGTCCACGTACCTCTTTGTACAAGTAAGACACCGAAAAATATTTTAATCATCAGTAACGATGCAAATCAGTTAAGTAATGAGATAAAAAAACATGATGAGATGAGTTCAAACATAGTTCCATGTAGCTTGGATGCTTTGCGTGATTTAAGCGATAGCAGTTATGATGTAGTTATTTGTGAAATGAGTGGAGATGCTGCTGTAATAGCGCACATAAACCGTGTTCTTAAAGAGGATGGACAGTTGAGTATAACGCATGACTCTCTTGATGAAATACAGAATAACAGAATTCTCATGCAGGTTTTAGCGAACTACTTTAAGGTGATTATGCCTTACAATTTAGGTACAGGTGCGACGGCTATTTTAGCCTCTAAAGAGTATCACCCAACTGCAGATATTATTTTACAAAGATCAGATATGCTAGATGATTTACACTACTATAACTGTGATATTCACATCGCATCTTTTGCTATGCCAAATTATATTCGTAAAGAGTATTTAGGAATCATTAAAAACTAATGGCTTTTGAATATGCTATAGCGCTCACAGGAGGAATCGCCACAGGAAAGAGTACTGTAGCATCTCTTCTGTCTTTAAACGGTATGCGTGTTATAGATGCCGATACCATCTCCCATGAAATTCTCGATGCTTCCTCTGGCTGGGTGCAAGAGACTTTTGGGGATGAATATGTTGAAAACAACAAAGTAAATCGAGCAAAACTCGGTGTTCTAGTCTTCTCAGACGATAAAGTAAAAAAAGTTTTAGAAGATTTTTTACATCCTAAAATAAGAGAAGAGATTGAGAAGCGTTCTGTAAAACAGGATAGCTTTAAGTTTCCATATCTTATAGATATCCCACTCTTTTTTGAGAAAAATGCGTATGATATAAAAGAGAGCGTTGTTGTCTATACTCCAAGTGAGATACAATTAGAACGCTTTATAAAAAGAAATGGTTATTCAAAAGAGGATTCCATAAAAAGAATCCATTCACAAATGCCAGTAGAAGAGAAGAAAAAGAGAGCGACGTGGGTTATTGATAACTCCAAAGACCTTAAGCATCTTCAGAGAGAGTGCGAAGAGTTTGTTGAAAAAATAAAGCGTAAGTATTTGCAGGAGAAAAAATGACAGTATCAAAATACAGTGCGAACGGAAATGATTTTGTGTTATTTCACACGTTTGTCAAAAGTGATAGAAGTGAATTGGCAAAAGAGCTTTGTCATCGACAAAATGGAATCGGTGCAGATGGTCTGATTGTCTTAATTCCACATGCCAGATATGATTTTGAATGGCAGTTTTATAACTCAGATGGGAGCGAAGCTGAGATGTGTGGAAATGGCTCTCGCGCCTGTGCCCATTATGCTTTTGTCAATAACCTTGCAGAGCGTAAGATGAGTTTTTTAACAGGTGCAGGGATTATCTCTGCGGAAGTAGATGGGGATATGGTTCTAAGCGAGCTAACACCACCTTCTATTTTAGAAAAAAACATACACTACAATGGGAAAACATGGATAAAGGTTGATACGGGTGTTCCTCATCTTGTAAGTTTTACGGATGATATTGAGAGTTTTGATTTGCAAGAGGCAAAAGAGTTGCGATTTAAATACAATGCAAATGTAAATATAGCTTTTGTCGATGGAGGAAACCTGCGTGTTCGAACTTATGAGCGAGGTGTGGAAGATGAGACTTTGGCATGTGGAACTGGAATGGCGGCTTGTTTTTATGTTGCTTTACTAGAGAAGAGAGTTTCAGATTCTATAGAGGTTTATCCTAGAAGTGGAGATACGCTCTATTTAGGTACAAACAATAAAACGATTACTTTTAAAGGCAGAGTGAAAAAAGTTTTTGTAAGTGAGTTCAATCTTTAAATCCACACGCTTTGGCATGTGGAAATAAAAAGCGTTAAAGCCCTGCAGCCTCAACAATTTTAGCTTGATGGTCCGCTATCAGAGGTTCAATAATCTCATCTAAAAGACCACCATGCATAATCTCGGCAAGTCTGTAGAGTGTTAAAGTGATTCTATGATCACTTATGCGATTTTGCGGATAGTTATAAGTTCTAATTCTTCCGCTTCTATCTCCACTTCCAACTTGCGCTGAACGTGCTTGGCTATCTTTAGCTTGCGCTTCTTGCATCTCAAGGTCATAAAGCCTAGCTTTGAGAACTTTCATCGCAGCATCTTTATTTTTGTGTTGAGATTTACCATCTTGATTCGTTACAACCAAACCAGATGGTAAATGCGTAATACGAACAGCTGAATCGGTCGTATTTACTGACTGCCCACCATTACCTGATGAACGCATTACATCAATTTTTAGGTCGGATGCATTAATCTGTATCTCAACATCATCCACTTCAGGCATTACGGCAACAGTGATTGCTGAGGTGTGAACACGCCCCTGAGACTCTGTTGCTGGAACCCTTTGAACACGGTGAATTCCACCCTCATATTTCAAACGACTATAAACCTGATCGCCTTTGATAAGTGCAATAACTTCTTTATATCCACCCGCGTCCGACGGAGATGTACTTATAAGCTCTATCTTCCAACCTTGAAGGTCAGCATAGCGCGTGTAAGCATCAAAAAGGTCTCCAACAAAGATAGCAGCCTCATCTCCCCCTGCACCAGCTCGAAGCTCAACGATGATATTTCTATCATCATTGGGATCTTTTGGTAAGAGAAGAAGTTTTATCTCCTCTTCTAGCTGAGGTTTTTGAGGCTCTAACTCTTTAAGTTCCTCTTTTGCCATCTCAAACATCTCAGAATCATTGAGCATCGCTTTAGCTTCTGAGATATCTTTTATAAGTGCTTGATACTCTTTCGCTTTTTCTACGATTGGTGAAAGTGAAGATTGTTCTTTTGAAAGATTTGTCATTCTTTTAATATCAGAAGTGATGTCAGGTGAACTTAGCAGGTCGCTAAGTTCATTATAGCGGATGATAAACGGGGTAAGTTTATCGGCTAACATTAAGTGTTAACCTTATATAGCGTTTACAGCTCTGTGTAGACGACTTACTTTTCTTGCAGCAGTAGCTTTTTTCAAAACACCTTTGCTTACAAACTTGTGAATTTGTTGGTTAGCAGTTTTAAATGCTGCAGTAGCTTCTTCTTTATTACCTGCGTCAACAGCAGTGTTAACAGTTTTAACGATATTTTTAAGACGAGTTCTGTAGAAACGATTACGTTCAGCACGAACGATTGTTTGACGAATTCTCTTAATAGATGACTTGTGATTTGCCATGTAATGAGTCCTTCTCATGAAATTTTAAGTGCGCAATAGTAGCTTAAAGATAATTAAAATTAAGTTAAAGATAAGGAGAATTGTAATATTTCAGCTTTGTATGTATATTTATGTTAAAATACAGCACTTTAAATACTGGAAAAAAATATGAAATTATTCGGAACTGATGGAGTGAGAGGAGAAGCAGGCTCATTTTTAACTGCTGAACTTGCAATGAAAGTTGCTATGGCAGCTGGAATCTATTTTAAAAAACACTCGACAAATAATAAAATATTGATTGGTAAAGATACCCGTAGAAGCGGTTATATGATAGAGAGTGCTATTGTAAGTGGCTTGACAGCGATTGGTTACGATGTTGTTGAGATAGGGCCTATGCCAACACCTGCCATTGCTTTTATTACAGAAAATATGCGTTGTGACGCTGGTATCATGATAAGTGCTTCGCATAACTCCTTTGAAGATAATGGGATAAAGTTTTTTGACGGGCATGGAGACAAACTCTCAAGCGAAGCAGAAAAAGAGATAGAGTTGATTTATAAAAATCAAGCATTACTCTTGGATGCACAAGTAACCGCAAAAAAAATTGGTAAGGCAAAAAGAATTGATGATGTTATTGGAAGATACATTGTGCAGTTAAAAAACTCCTTTCCAAGAGAAATTTCACTCCGAGGAATGCGAATTGTTTTAGATACGGCAAATGGAGCAGCTTATAAAGTTGGACCAACTGTATTAGAAGAGCTTGGTGCAGATGTTATCGTTTTACATGATAAACCAGATGGTTTTAACATCAATGAAGGATGTGGCGCACTCCATACAAAAGATTTATGTGAGAGTGTTGTGAAGTTTAGGGCAGATTTAGGAATTGCCCTTGATGGCGATGCGGATAGGCTTGTTGTTGTCGACGAGAAAGGCGAGGTTGTAGATGGAGACCAGCTTTTAGGAGCTTTAGCCTCTTGTATGAATGATAACGGTGTTTTAAAAGGGGGAGGAATAGTCGCTACTGTTATGAGTAATCAAGGGCTTGAAGATTTTATGGTGCTAAAAGGATTAAAACTCTTTCGTTCAGATGTCGGGGATAAAAATGTTTTAGAGATTATGAAAAAAGAGGGCATCAATTTTGGAGGAGAACAGAGCGGACATGTGATTGTGAATGATTATGCGAAAACTGGAGATGGGCTTGTCTCTGCCCTTCAGGTACTAGCAATGATGATTACCACGAAGCAAAAAGCTTCCAAAGCGCTTCGTCCATTCAACCTCTATCCGCAAAAACTTGTCAATATCAATATTAAAGTTAAAAAAGAGCTTGCTAGCATAGAGGGTTTAAGTGCAAAACTCAAAGTTTTAGATGAGGAACACATTCGCCACCTTATCCGCTATTCAGGAACAGAAAATAAGTTAAGAATATTGCTTGAATGCAAAGATGGCAAAAAAATGAGTGCAAGAATGGATGAACTTGTAGCGTTCTTTCAAAAAGATTTAAATGCCTAAGCATAACTTACGTCTGAGTCTCATTCTCTCTCTAAGTATGCTTGGAGTCTTTATTATTGACCAAAACATTAAAATGTTGTTTGTTGATGGATTTAGATACTACACAGATTGCATAGATTTGATTCTAGTTTACAATAAAGGAGTCGCTTTCTCTATGTTCTCCTTTTTAGCGGAGTATTTAAAGTATATACAGTTGGTTTTAGTTGTAGGCATTCTTGGTTATGTTTTTTATCTTAAAAAAGTATGTTACGCTTTTCCAGCAGGTCTTCTTCTGGGTGGTGCATTTTCAAATGTCTATGATAGATTTATCCATGGTGGCGTTGTGGATATGGTTTATTGGCATTGTGGATTTAACTTTGCTGTTTTTAACTTCGCAGATGTAATGATAGATGTAGCAGTAGTTTGGATTTTAGTACTTAACTTTAAAAAAGAGTGGTGTAAAAATTAAGCATGAAGCTTAAATTTTAAAGATAGATAAAAGCACTTTTTAGATATTATTGCCGAAAATAATAGTTAAAACTATACAAAAGAAAAAAGATTAAAGGAAATTGATGGAAATCAAATCAAAGAAAATTGATGGTGCAAATGCTGAGGTTGAAGCTACAATCTTAATGGAAGAAGTGAACGCGAAAGTTGAAAAAATCGCTAAAGAGCTTACAAAAACTGCAAAAATTGACGGTTTCCGTAAGGGTAAAGTTCCTGCTTCTGCTGTAAAGAAGCAGTATGGTGAACGTCTAGTTCAAGATGCTGAGGCAGAAGCTCTTCGTGATGTTTTAACACAAGGTTTAGCAGAACTTAATATTGCGAATGATGCTTTAATTGGTGAACCAAATATCTCTAGATTTGATAAAAGCGATGATAAAATAGAAGTAACTGTTAAAATCGCAATGCGTCCTGAAATAGAGTTGGGTGACTACAATGCAATGGTAAAAGAGTTTAACAAACCTGCGATTTCGGATGCAGACATAGATACAAGAATCAAAGAGTTAGCAGAAGCACAAGCTCCACTTGTAGATATAAAGAAAAATCGTAAAATGAAAGAGGGCGATACTGCTGTAATTGATTTTGAAGGTTCAATAGATGGTGTTCCTTTTGCAGGTGGAACTGCTGAAAATTTTGCACTTCGTTTAGGTTCTGGTCAATTTATTCCTGGCTTTGAAGATCAAGTGATTGGTATGAAAAGAGATGATGAAGCGGTTATTAAAGTGACTTTCCCTGAAAGTTATGGCGGCAAAGAGCTCGCTGGCAAAGATGCAGAGTTTAAAGTAAAAGTAAATAACATCCAAGTGAAAGAGGAAGTAGCTATAGATGATGAACTTGCTAAAAAAATGCTTCCAGGTGAAGAGGATGCAACTTTAGAGACACTAAAAGCATTAGTAAAAACTCAGATTGAGAATGAAGAGTTGTCTAAACTTTACAATGACGAGTTAAAACCAGCACTTTTAGAGTCTTTTGTTGCAGGTTTAAAATTTGACTTACCAGAGTTTGTGGTAGAACAAGAGATAGATATGGCACTTAACAAGAAAGCGCAACAAATGAGTGAAGAAGAGATTAATGAACTTCGCGAAAGTGAAGATAAATTAAAAGAACTTCGTGAAACTTTCCGTGAAGATGCATCAAAAAGTGTAAAAGCAACATTTATTATTGATGCTTTGGCAACTGCTGAAAACGTGAAAGTTGAAGAGCAAGAAGTAATGCAAACTATCTACTATGAGGCAATGCAAATGGGTCAAGATCCTCAAAAATCGTACGAGCAGTATAAAAATGCAGGCTACCTTCCTGCCATTCAAATGTCAATGGTTGAAGATAAAGTTCTTTCAGGACTTCTTAACTCAAAGATAAAAGAAGCGTAAGCAGATGAGCTATATTCCTTATGTAGTAGAAAAAACAGGACGTGGTGAGCGTTCTTATGATATTTACTCACGCCTTTTAAAAGATAGAATTGTAATGCTTAGCGGAGAAGTAAATGATCAAGTTGCTTCAACGATAGTTGCGCAGTTTCTTTTCCTTGAAGCTGAAGACCCTGAAAAAGATATCTATTTCTACATCAACTCTCCAGGTGGAGTTGTAACAGCAGGAATGGCAATCTTTGATACTATGAACTACATTCGTCCACATGTGGCAACTATCTGTATCGGACAAGCAGCATCTATGGGTGCATTTTTATTGTCTTCTGGTGAGAAGGGCAAAAGATATGCGCTTCCACATGCTAGAATTATGATTCATCAGCCATTAGGCGGTGCACAAGGTCAAGCAACAGATATAGCAATTCAAGCGAAAGAGATTCTTCGCATGAAAGCTGAACTTAATGAAATCCTTTCTAAAAATACAGGTCAAAGCGTTAAAAAAGTAGAAGAAGACACCGATCGTGATAATTTTATGAGTGCAAAAGAAGCAGTTGAATATGGAATGATTGATGAGGTTCTAGTCAAAAGCGACAAAGAATAAGGGGATAAAATGGCAGGAACATTAAGAAGTAGAAGTCGTAGAAATTTAAATGCTGTAGAGACACCTGCTGCTGACCCCTTTAGTGATAAAACATTTGGGGTCGACTCTCCATCAAGTGACTTAGAGATTTATTCCAAAGAGGTTTTAAGTGCACTTATAACTGATAATTTACCTCCCACCCCAAGCAATTTTTCTCTTTACTTTGATCGACTTTTAGAAGAGAAAAGCGAAACGCTTCGTAAGCAGATCATCTCTATGCTCGAACTCGAAGAGAGTAATGATGCTGAGAGTACTATTGTATTGGAGCAGAATCTTAAAAAAGGGTTCTCATCTATTAAAAATATTTTAGTTGTTACTGCGAATCTCTATAAAAACATGAGTCTAATGGTCAAAATTCTAGATAAAAGAAAATCAGAATTGGGTGAACTCACGAGTACAGATACTATCTCTACTTTAGTTGGCTCGTTAGATGGAGACATATCAAAGTTAAATACAATTTTGAAAAAACAGAACTCACAAATGAAAACTATCTATGATGAGACAGCAGAGATAGTGAAAAATGTAGAGAATGAGACTATCTTTGATAACCAGTATGGGGTTTATAATAAGCGCTATTTGATGACAAAAATATTGCAAGAAGTAAAACAAGTTGCTGAATTTAAGCACAAAAGTTCTTTGATTATGATTGAGTTATCTCGCACCTTAAAAGAGAGTGTGAAAAACGAAAAAGCAATTATGCTTATGACAAGAACGATTGCAAGACTTTTACTGAAAACTTCAAGAAGAAGTGATACTGTTGCACATTATGGCAATGGAGTTTTTGCAATGCTCTTGAAACATACAGATATAACCAACGCTAAAAAAACTGCAGAGAGACTTTCGGACCTTGTCTCTAACAGTAATTTCTTTTTAGGTGACCGTGAAATAAAAATACAAATTTCTATAGGCGTTACTGACATTGATAGTAGTGGGCATACAGTCGAAGAAATCCTGGTGAGCTCTATGGATGGAATAGAAAAAGCATATTTAAACCCAGATCTGGATTTCGCCGTTTCCTTAAGAGATGAAGCAAACTAGAATGAATTTAAGTATCGTCGAGTACCCAGATAAAAGGTTAAAAGAAAAATCTCTTAAAGTTGAATCTTTTGATAAAAACCTGCATGAAATTTTGGATGCGATGTACCCAGTCATGACAGCATCCAACGGTATTGGTCTAGCAGCAATTCAAGTAGGAATTGCACAACAGATATTAATTTTAAATATTCCTCTTGAAGATGGTGAACAGGTAAGTGATAATCTTATTGAGATGGTTAACCCAGTCATAACACATAAAAGCGGAGAGACAGTTTATCAAGAGGGTTGTTTAAGCGTGCCTAGCTTTTATGAGGATGTCACACGCTTTGAGACAGTATACGTCAACTATCAAGATAGAGATGGGAATACAAAAACCATAGAAGCGGATGGACTCTTAAGTATAGCTATTCAACATGAAATCGATCACTTGTTGGGTATCCTCTTTATAGATAAACTATCCTATGCACGTAGAAAAAAATTTGAGAAAGAGTACAAAAAAATGCTCAAAGAGAAAAAAAGCTCTTAATATATGACAAATTGTCATATTTATCTCCAATAAGAATAGAATTTGATAGACTCTCTTTCAACATGATAGAGGTTGGAAAATGAAAACTGTTAAATGTGCTACATATGAGGGTTTAGATGCAAAAGTTGTCGAAGTTGAATCAACTCTGACAAAAGGACTTCCCTCTTTCTTTATTGTTGGAATGGCATCCGCATCCATAACAGAAGCAAAAGAGCGTGTGAAATCTGCACTCCTTAGCAACGACTTCTCCTTTCCTCCAAAACGTATAACCATAGGGCTCTCTCCAAGTGATGTACGCAAGGAAGGTTCTCAATTTGATCTTAGCATTGCCATGATGATTCTTCTGGATACGATGGAAGATGATTTTAGCGATTGGTTTGTTTTTGGGGAACTTGGACTTGATGGCAAGGTAAAAGAGAACCTTCAGCTCTATCCGCTTGTTCTCTCCCTTGCAAATCAAAAACTCATAAAAAAAGCCATCGTTCCACATGCCGCACTATTGAAACTTTCCAAAATACCAGATATAGAGTTCTATGGAGTAAACACTCTCAGCGAAGCCATCGATATGCTTAAAAATCAAGAAACCATTGCCCCAAGTATAGAACAGGGTGCAATTGAGTACCCCTTCTATGAGATTGGAGGTGAGAAATATTATTATACAAAAGAGTATGAGGATGATTTCTCAGATGTAAAAGGGCAAGAAGTCGCTAAGCGTGCAGCATTGATTGCTGCAGCTGGCTTTCACAATATACTTCTTACTGGAAGTCCCGGTTGTGGGAAAAGCATGATTGCAAAGCGACTTCGATATATTCTCCCTCCTATGAGTGCGGATGAGATATTAGATATTGCAAAGCTTGATGCTCTTGATTTGAAAGAGCCTCTCTTCAAGCCTCATAGGAACATTCGTTCACCTCACCATACTTCGACATTAGCAAGTGTCTTTGGTGGTGGCTCACATAAAGCAATGATAGGGGAAGTTGGGCTTGCACATAAAAGTCTGCTTTTTTTAGATGAGTTACCCTATTTTTCAAAGAGTGTGTTAGAGGCTTTACGTGAGCCGATGCAAGATAATAAAATACGTATTTCAAGGGTAAACTCAAAAATAGAGTATCCAAGTGATTTCCTATTTGTCGGAGCAATGAACCCTTGCCCATGCGGAAATCTCTTAAACGAAAGGGCAGAGTGTAGGTGCAGTGATGTTGAAATTCAAAGGTACAAAAATAGACTCTCCGAACCTTTTTTGGACCGCATCGATATTAGTGTAGTAATGCAGAGTGTCAGCAGTAAGGATAAGCCAAGTTACTCTTCAAAAGAGTTACATAAAAAAGTAGTAGAAGCACACATCTTTACAAAAAATAGAGGGCAAAATAGTTTTAATGCAAAGCTGAGTGATTTAGAGATTGAGCAGTTTTGTATCTTAGATGAAGAAGCGAAAGTCACTTTAGATATGGCGATAGAGAGGTTCGCACTCTCATTTAGAAGTATTAAAAAGATTCAAAAAGTGAGTAGAACTATTGCAGATTTAGATGCATGCGAGAGGATAGAGAAGCGACACATATTAGAAGCTTTAAGCTATAGAAGAAGATAGGATTTCCACATGCCGATATTTTTTAGCATGTGGAAAATATTTAAATGTTGTAATAAGTAGCGTTTGGATGGTAGACAACCAAGGCACTTGTAGATTGCTCTGGATGAATTTGAAAAGTTTCACTTAACTCTATCCCAAACTCTTCTGGTTTGAGTAGGTCAAAAAGAGGACGGCTTAGTTCTAAGTCTGGACAAGCGGCATAACCAAAAGAGTATCTGCTTCCTTGGTATTTGTTCATTTGAACATCACTTAGCTTGCTCCCCTCTCCCTCTGAAATATTTAAATCAAGTCGTATCTGCTTGTGTGCAATTTCTGCAAGTGCTTCGGCTAACTCTACGCCAAGACCATGAAACATATAATACTCAGTATAATCGCCCCTCGCATAAATCTCTCTTTCAACTTCACTCAGTTTTGCTCCCGCACTCACACATGTAAGCGCGATGACATCATCTCTCTCACTATGAAAAAAGTCACTTAACGCACGATGAGGAGCTTTTCTCTGTCTTGGAAAATAGAACTCTTTTATCGCATCTTTCCTCACTTCTTCAAGAGGTTCTCTGTTAATCTGACTCTCGTTATTGTAGCCTCTTTGTTCATCAAAGATAAGAAGTTTATTGTCATCGCTTCGACATGGCCAGTATCCATAAATAATGGTCGGTTCAAATAGTTTTTCATCAAGAAACTGTGCTTTAAGACGCTCATAGGCTGGTAGAATAACTTCATCCATCTGTTTTTTATAAGCCTCTTTGCTCATCCCTTTTGAACTATAACCCCAACGGGATTTGAAAAGAATTTTATGGTTCACCCACTCAAAAGCCATCTCTATCTGTTGTTGCGTTAGTTTTAACTCCCTTCTTCCCCAAAATGGAGGAGTTGGAACTTTCACATCACGAGAAGGCATCTTTAGTTCCGCAAATGGAGGAATAATAACCTCTTTTTTCTCTATAACGATTTTTTCTTCACTCTCTTTTCCGTGCAGGTCGGTATCAAAATTTCCAGCTTCTATACGGCTCATAGCTGTTACACCATCAAAGGCATCTTTGCAGTAAAAGATAGGTCCATCATAAAAAGGACGGCAGAAGTCATCGATAAAAGCTCGCGTGAGAGCCGCTCCACCTAAGAGAATTGGAATCTTGATATCCATCGCTTTGAGTGCTTCAAGATTCTCTTTCATTACCTGTGTCGATTTTACTAAAAGACCACTCATTCCTAATGCACTTGCATTGGACTCTTTGAGGGTTTTGACAAAGGAGTCTAAATCTACTTTAATTCCAAGGTTAATCACTTTAAAGCCATTGTTGGAGAGAATAATATCGACAAGATTTTTACCTACATCGTGAACATCCCCTTTTACAGTTCCTAAAATAAGTGTCGTATCGACTGGCTTCTCTACTTTTGGAAGATAAGGATTGAGATAATCGACCGTCTTTTTCATAGTCTCCGCACTTTGAAGGACGAATGGTAACTGCATCTGTCCTGAACCAAAAAGTTCACCGACTACTTTCATGGCATCGATAAGAATCTCATTAACAATTTTCTCAGGAGCGATTTTGTGACGGGCTTCCTCGATGAGAGGAATCATTCTATCTTTGTCGCCATCCATGAGAAGTTTAGCAATTTTTTCTTCGTCACTCATGGCAAGATAAGCAGCATCTTCCACATCATTATCTACAGCCTCTTTCGTACTAAAGTGCTCTATAAACTCAAAGAGGGAAGCGCCTTTTGCTTTTTTGTTGAAGATAAGGTTATTACAAATATCCTGCTCTTCTTGAGTGATTTTATTAAGCGGAATAATGTGCTTTACATTGATGATGACAGAGGTGAGTCCCGCTTCTATACAGTGGTGTAAAAACATCGAGTTGAGATAAGGGCGTGCATCTTTATCGAGTCCGAAGGAGATGTTTGAGAGACCAAGAACTGCACCCACTTCAGGGTGACGGAGACGAAGTTCTCTTATTGCCTCTATAGTATTGATTCCTGCATCAAAATACTCTTCATCTCCCGAACCGAGGGTGAAAGTTAAAAGGTCAAACACTAAATCTTCAGGATTGATACCATGCTTTTTGGTTGCAAGTTCATAGATGCGTTCGGCTATCTCTACTTTTCTCTCAACAGTTTTTGCCATGCCAACTTCATCAATAGTAAGACAAACTAAAGCGGCTCCATATTTTTTGGCCAGCTGACAAACTGCGTCAAACTTCTCTATACCATCTTCAAGATTTACAGAGTTGATGATAGGTTTCCCACCGATGAGTTTGAGTGCCTCTTCAAGTGCTGGAGTCTGTGTTGAATCTGGCATGAGAGGGAGGGAGAGTTTTTGAGCGTAGAGAGACATTACCGAGTTCATATCTTTCGTCTCATCACGACCTGCAAAACCGACACTCACATCAAGCACATGTGCACCAGCACGAACTTGTTGTTGTCCTACGCTGAGTGTTCCCTCATAATCTTCCGCAAGTAAAAGCTCACGAAAGGCTTTTGAACCAGTTGCATTTGAGCGTTCACCTATAAGAAGTGGTGCAGGTTCTTGCATTAAAGGGACAGTTGAGAAGAGCGAAGCGAGAGAGTTGGCTTGTTTTCCACATGCTGACTTAGGTTGTATATTTGCAACTCTGTTTACTAGCGCTCTTATATGTTGAGGTGTCGTTCCGCAACAGCCGCCAAGAAAACTTACTCCATCTAATTCAAGAAATTTTTCTTGTTGCTCTGCAAACTCATCTGGTCCCATTGGGTAGTAGGTGTAGCCTCCACGATTTTGTGGAAGCCCTGCGTTGGCATGAACACTGATAGGTCTGCCCCAGAGCTCACTTAATGTTTTGACATGCTTTTGTACCTGTTCAGGTCCTGTTCCACAGTTAAAGCCAAGACTTAAAATATCAAAAGGCTCTAAAATTGTGGCAATCGTTCCTGCATCGGTTCCAATAAGCATGGTTCCGCTAAGCTCGATTGTGACGGAAACCATTATTGGAATCTCTGTGCCTCTTTGTCTGTTCGCTTCTTGGCAGGCATGAAGTGCTGCTTTAATCTGAAGAGGGTCTTGGCAGGTCTCAAGCAAGAAAATATCAACGCCACCATCTATAAGAGCTAAACAAAACTCTGTATAACCTTTAAACATTACATCATAGTGAATATGTCCTAAAGATGGGAGTTTTGTTCCTGGTCCAACAGAGCCTAAAACAAAACGGGGATGCTCAGGGGTAGAGAATTTTTCACACTCTTTTTTTACAAGCTCTGCTCCAGCTTTTGTAAGTTCATAAGCACGATGACCGATTTGGTACTCGTCCAAAACCCAGGAAAATGAGCCAAAAGTGTTTGTTGTGATGAAGTCTGCACCAGCAGTGAGATAAGCATGAAAAATTTCACTTAAAATTTTAGGGCAGGTGACATTCAAGAGTTCGTTGCACCCTTCATTCCCTTCCCATGCGGCATGTGGAATTTTATCGTCACGCTGTTGAAGTTGCGTTCCCATCGCTCCATCTATGATAAGTGGACGGTTTTTGATTGTATTTAAAATATATTGTTTTGTAGTCATAATATCTTTTCATCTTTGTGTTAATTAAGAGTGATTTTAGCTAAGTTGAGCATAAAAAAGGCTTTTGTTTAGAAGGGCAAAATAAATATTATGCTACAATCAATGCAAATAAATAGTTTCTATCTTCATTTTTTCCTCATTAAATAGAGATAGGATATGGCAAATACAAAAGGAGTATTACATGAAAACAAAGTTATTAGCAAGTTCGTTAGTTGCAGCAACACTGATTTTTAGTGGCTGTGGAGAGAGTACAGGTAGTGATAGATTGGCAGCACAGCAAGCACTTGACAAGGGTGATTATGCGGCATCTATAGCAGCACTTGAGTCAAAAACCAATAAATCTAATGAAGATTATATGATATTGGCATCCGCTTATATGGGTAAAGCAGGTTTTAGTTTTACAGATACAATGTCTCTTTTAGGAGATGCTACAGCTACAAGCAGTAGCAACTCTTTTAAAGCTTTCTCTACATCTGTTAACACGACTTTGCAAAGTAATCCAGATGCTTTAACGAATCTTCAAAAAGCTATAGATAATTATACTAATGCAGGTGGTATTAATGCAGCACCATCATATCAAGCAGCATCATTTGTACCTGCACAAAACAACACTATTGGAGATAAAGACCTTTTCTTAGGGATGGCTTACTTAACACAAGCGACAGCGGCTCTCTCTTATCTTGGTGATATTACAACACTGCAAAATGGTACACTAAGTGAAGAGTTTGTTGCATCCGCATGTGCAATCACACATGTATATGCAAGTACTTTAGTTACAGGTTGTACGAATGCAACTGTTACAGGTACAACAGTTACTTTAACAGTTAACGGTAACTCATATAATAGACTGACAAATGCAAATGCGACACAAGTTTACTTAACAAACTATAACCTAAATCCTCTTGAGCCAATACTTGTGAATGGTAATGCAGTTACTATCGAGTCTATTTTAGTCACGGCAATCAATAACGCATTTACTGCTATCACTCGTTTCGCTCCTACAGATACACAAGATGATATCACTAAATTCAAAAATGAGATTGGCGTTGTTAATGGTCAAGTAACAGCAGCAACAATAGCAGCATATATAGCTAAACAAAACTAAAAGGGTAAAACAAAATGAAAAAAATAATATCATTAGCACTATTAGGTGCAACATCTTTGATGGCGCTTGGTGCTGAACACGCTTATATTTATAAGGATCCTCGCGTTATGGGTATGGGTGGAGCGAATGTTGCAGCAGGTGGCTATTCGACTTCTGTTTTTTCTAATCCTGCAGGCTTGACGCAACTTAAAAAAGATGATGGATTTATTGTAGATTTACTAGGTATTGGTGTCTCTTTAAGTAGTGAATATACAAAACTCTTAGATGATGTTTCCTCTGTTGATACAAGTTCTAGTAACACTAACGCAACATCAGATATGGTAAATATACTTCAAAAATATTCAGGAAAACATCTCCACTTAGGAGCGGATAACTATACAGCAATTGCTAAAAATTCTGATTTATTCGCATGGAGTATAGGTATCCTTGGCGCAGTGGATACAAATCTTCAAGTCCATGCAAATGGTGGAGCTTCGTTTATTGAAACAAGTTCAAGAATTTATCAAGGCTTAAATCTTGGTGTTGCGAGACCATATGAGACACCATACGGTGGTTTAGATGTTGGTTTAAACCTAAAATATATTTCACAAACCTCTTATGAGGGGGGATTGACTATTAGTGATTTAGTGGGTGATAATAGTGATATAGCCAAAACACTTCAAGACAAATATGAGAAAAAAGCTTCAGGATTTGGGCTAGATATAGGCGCCACATTCCGTCCATTCGAAGATACTATTTGGCATCCAGCATTTGGATTAAGTATTTTAAACATTGGTTCAATGGGGATGGATAAGAACTACGGACACCAACCAATGACAGTAAATCTTGGTGCTTCAATCACACCTGATGTTGATTTTATGAATAAATTAGTTCTTGCTATCGACTATACGGATGCACTCAATGCAAATAAACTTCGCATCTATACATATGACGCAAATGGAGACCCTATCAGTTATGATGACTACACCGATGCAGATTTTATGAAAAGACTCCGTTTAGGTGCTAGTTTTGGTCTTATCAACAATAGCTTCTTTGCAACGACTTTAAATGTTGGTCTTTATCAGAGTGCATATACTGCAGGTATTGATATGCAGTTGGCAATCTTAAAACTAAACTTCGCAACTTATGCAGAGCAGATAGGTGTTGGTAGTGTTGATATCTCAGATAGAAGATATATGGCACAGATAGGCATTAGCTGGTAAGCTTTACTTTATCCAATTTCCACATGCTGGTTTAGCATGTGGAAATAACCTTTCATTTTTTCTTTCCATCCTCCTTTTTGATACAATCATTGACAATCTGACGAAATAAATACGACAGCTCTTGACTTAATACGTCAATATTATTATAATGGGCAGCAAATTGTACTTATAAAGAGGTTTTATTACCATTATGCTTATTGCTTACATTCGTCCTGATAAAAACTTTGATGCAGCACACGAACAATTACAACTTATAAATTCGTACGCTGTCTCTAATAATCTTCTGATTGACGATACATTTATAGATTACACTTCTCAAAATAAAAGAGTTAAAGAACGAACTGAGGTGAGTGATTATTTCTTAAAATATGAAGGCAGCACACTCTTAATATCTGATACATGGGTTTTAAGCACAAATATGGAGGATATAATTCAGATGTTTAGTTGTTTACTTAAACATGACTTTAAGGTGCACTTTATAAAACAGTCTGTTATAATGACGCAGCAGAGTAGTCCAATGCTTGTCCTTGGTTTTATGGATCAGTTAAGACAAACTATGCAAAACGAATCAACAAAATTGATTGGAAGACCAAAGGGGAGTAAGTCAAGCTCGAAATTTGATCAATATATAAATGAAATACTTGCGTTTATAAAAGAGAACAAAAGTGTTAGTGAGATGGCTCGACTTTTAGATGTAAGTAGAAGTTCTCTCAAAGACTATATTGAATCAAGAGAGTTAAAAGAGATTACAGTTGGAACACTATTTCAAGAAGTATCTGCACATACGGAAGAGCAGGTAATACGCACAATTAGATGTCCAAAAGAATTAAACAAAGGGGATACAACAGAATGAACGAAAAAACTAAAGATTTTAAAGTAGCAACACCATGGAGATTTAAAAGGTATTTTGTATATGCTTTGATTACAATGCTATTATTTATTCCTTTTGTAGAAATAAATGGCAACCATCTATTTTTACTAAGTTTTGATAAATTACAACTACACCTTGCTTTTGTAAAGTTTGATATGCAAGAGTTATATCTGATGCCATTTTTACTAATGATTATGTTCTTAGGAATCTTCGGTATGACCGTAATGGGTGGTCGTGTTTTTTGTGGTTGGCTCTGTCCTCAAACTATTTTTAGAGTTCTTTATCGTGACCTGATAGAAACGAAGCTTTTAAGAATGCGTAAGCGTATTAGAAATAAGCAAGAAGAACCAGATATGAGCAAGATGGAAAACAAGGTCAAAAAAACTCTAGCTATTATTATTTGGACAGGAATCGCTTTTATTGTAGCAGCTGACTTTTTATGGTACTTTGTTCCTCCTGAAGATTTCTTCTTGTATCTACAAAATCCGACAGAACACTGGACCCTCTTTGGTGGAGTTATAACAATAGCAGCTTTCTTAGTTTATGATATTGTTTTCTTAAAAGAGAATTTTTGTATATATGTTTGCCCATACTCTCGTATTCAATCAGTACTTTATGATGAGCACACAGTCATGGCACTTTATAATCCGCATCGTGGTGGAGATATTTACAATGAACATCAAGAAAAAGTATTTACACAGCAAAAAGAGTTGCAAGCTTTTGAGCCATCTGCAGAGTGTACCACTTGTGAGAGTTGTGTATCTGTTTGCCCTACACATATAGATATCCGTAAGGGTCTTCAGCTAGAGTGTATTAACTGTCTGGAATGTGTAGATGCTTGTACAGCTGTTATGGGAAAACTTGGAAAACCATCTCTCATTACTTGGTCAAGTGATTATGAAATTATTGACCAAAAAGGTAAGACACAATACTTTCGTCCAAAGATTTTGGCTTATATGGGACTCCTGGTTATCATTAGTATTATTCTTGGAATGATGGGCAGTACGAAAGAACATATGCTATTAAATATCAACAAAGAGACGCGTCTTTACTCTATTGAGAAGTTAGAAGATGGGAAAGTTGCTGTAGATAATGCATATGTCTTTTTAATTCAAAACACTGAGCAGAATAAGATGAAATTTTTCTTTGAAGTGATTCCTCCAAAAGGGATGGAAGGCAAGATATTTATTCATAAACCTGCCAAGCCGTTAATGGTTGTGCCAGGAGTGAAGAAACAGAAGATAGTTGTTCTTAGAACAACAGATATCCTAGCGGATGACCATAGAAAAGATACGATTATCCCTATTGTGATTCGAGCGTATGCTGTTGGACATGAAGATAAAATCGTCGTGTATAGAGACTCTACATTTATTTTTCCAAAGTCAGATGTTTTAAAAAACCACTAAAGAAATAGCGCTCTTTATCTAATCTGCCATAAACTCCAGTATTTATTTGCTTGGAGTTTATAGTATTAAATCAAAATCAAAATTTTATACTTTTCTACATTTTACTTATAAGTTTAATAATCTATTGATATAATTACAGCAATTAAAAACGAGGATAATATATGGCATTCTCAGCGAAAAATCGTCAAGGAACCATTCGCGGTATCATTTTTGTATCTATTTTTGCCGCAGCAGCAACCATGTTCTCAGAGATGAGCTTCTTTAAATCACTGGGCATCTCACCCTTAGTTATAGGGATTGTTTTGGGAATCTTTTATGCCAATACACTTCATAACAAACTACCAACTGCTTGGGAGAGTGGAATTACCTTTTCTGCTAAAAAGGTACTTAGATTTGCGATTATATTTTATGGTTTTCGTATCACGTTTCAAGAAATTTCAGAAGTAGGGATAGAGGGGTTTATGGTCTCTCTTATTATGCTGAGTTCAACCTTCTTGCTTGGCACCTACTTAGGTATGAAAATTTTTAAAATGGATAGAGATACTTCAATCCTTACAGCTTCAGGAGCTTCCGTGTGTGGAGCAGCAGCAGTTTTGGCTACAGAACCTGTACTTAAATCAGAAGGGTATAAAACAGCTGTCGCTGTCTCTATGGTTGTTTTGTTTGGAACAATATCTATGTTTTTATATCCAGTTTTATATACAGGGTTCATTGAACACGCAACTGGATATTTACATATGACACCCTCTGAATTTGGTATATACGTAGGTGGAACAATCCATGAGGTTGCTCAAGTTATTGCCGTTCCAGCTTCTATTCCTGGCGCACCTGCAGATATGGCAAACTCTGCTGTCATTGTAAAGATGACAAGAGTTATAATGATTGCTCCAATGCTCATTCTACTTGGAATTTATCTCTCATACAGTGCGAAAAAAAGTGGAAGTCAAGCTGCGGCTGTTATGATTGTAATCCCTTGGTTCGCAGTTGACTTTATTGGTGTTGTCGGGTTTAACTCCTTTGGTCTGGTGCCTCATAATATAGTGGCAATTATTAATGATATTGATACTTTTTTACTTACAATGGCTATGACAGCACTTGGAATGGGGACAATTTTTGCAAAGTTTAAAGGTTTAGGGCTTGCTCCACTCTACACAGCTGGTGCGATGTTTGTATGGCTTGTTATTGGTGGCTTCATAGTTACAAAGTTTGTAGTAGCTACCTTTTAATAGAACTATTTAATAAAAAACTATATAATGGAGCTCTAAAAACTTCTCAAGGAGCCAATGCTGATGTCCTCTCTTCCAAATACACTCAACTCTTTTTGGCTCTGGAGAGAAGTATCTTCAAGGCTAGGCGTATCTAATCCAGCTTACAAATATTGGAAAGAGACACCCACTTTAAAATTAAACAACAAGTACATATTTATTCAAAAAGAGAGATTGCCTGAGAAGTATAAATATGTTGAACCCATTCTCACAGACCTGAGCGGTCATCTCCCTATAAAATTTGCCTCTGATAGACTGCATGTAAACGAACATGTTTTTTCATACGATAAGATGAGACTTTATAAAGAGTTTGAGTATAAGTATGTAGAAGATGTAAAGTTTGTAAACATAAAGAAATTTTTTCGAGAGAATGGCATTCAAGTTCAAAAAAACTCCATAGTCCAACTTGGAAAAATAAAAGAGCTGGACTTAACTGCAAACTGTACTTTTTATAATCTGAAAAATGATTATGGAATAGTTGTTTACGAGTAGTGCGGTGAATAGTTTTTTTATAGAGTTTCGAGACCCACTTTTTGGAATCATTGTCTTTTTTGTTTTAGTTTTTGTAATTGCTTTCTTCTCTTATTGGCTGGGTAGATATAAAAAGCAGGAGGATTATAGACATCTTGATAAATTTCTAAGACAGTTCCGCACACTTCCTTCTCAAAACGAACTAAAAGTTTTAATCACAAAGGGTGAATTGTCGGAAAAATCATGGCTTCATCTAGCGCACTCCTATGCAAAAAATGGCGATTATGAGAAGAGTATAGAGATTTATAACGAACTTTTAAATGTTGGAGATAAATCCTCTTACAGAGACACCATGTTTTTACTTGGGCGTACCTATTTTAAAGCAGGTTTTTTAGAGCGAGCTAAACAGGTTTTTTTAGAGATATTAAAGAATAACCCACGAACTCCGCAGGCGTTAAAATATTTACTTTTGGTGTATGAATACATGAGAGAGTACACTTTGGCACTTGAGGTACTTGAACCACTTGACGAGTTACATAAAGATATAGAGTGCGATCGTGTGTATTTACAAGTATTGTCACTCTTAAACGATGTCACGATACCTCCTGAAGTTAAAACACAGGAGTTGTTATCTATTTATAGAAAAACAAACTATCTTACCTATATGATTTTTGAGTATCTTTTTCGAGTCAATCCTAAACTTGCATGGGAGAACTTTGATAATTCAAAGAGTGAACTTCTCATAGACATTTTATGGCATGTGGATACAAAAGATTTGGATTTGGATATAATTGCAAAAAATGGCTATCTCAGGGAGTTATACACTGCCCGTGGAGATATAGAACTTGCATCAAAGAGTTCTGTTTTTGAGTTTGATGTTATGATTCATTTGAAAAACAGAGTCAATACTACACTCTCATTTGAACATATTTGTGATGGGTGTAAACATGTGTTTCCATTTGCATTTAACCGATGCACGCATTGCCATGCAATTGACAGTTCAAGAGTTGAATTTAGTTTAATTAAAGATTATCATAGGGATTTAAGTGAAGAAAATAACTCTTTTCAGTGATGGAAGTGCACTTGGAAACCCAGGACCTGGTGGTTATGGCGTGATACTCAGGTATGGGAAAAAAGAGAAAGAGCTTTTCGGTTCAGAGCTCCATACAACAAACAACAGAATGGAGCTTCTAGGGGTCATTGAAGGACTAAGAGCTCTGAGTGAGCCTTGCGATGTCGATGTTATTTCAGACTCCTCTTATGTCGTCAAAGGTATAAATGAATGGCTCAATGGCTGGATTAAGAGAGATTTTAAAAAAGTGAAAAATCCAGATTTGTGGAGAGAGTATATCGCTGTGTCCCAGCCGCATAAAATTAATGCAATTTGGGTCAGGGGACATGATGGACACGCTGAGAATGAGCGATGTGACAAGTTGGCACGTGATGCGGCACAACAAGTGAAAGATTCATTAGGATGAGGATAAAATGAGTAAAAAAATAGAGCTTTTAGAAAAAACTCTGGGATACGAGTTTACGGATAAAAAGCTTATTATCGAAGCGCTGACACATAAAAGTTATAAACAGCCCTACGATAATGAGCGATTGGAATTTTTAGGGGATGCAGTTTTAGATTTGATTGTTGGTGAGTATTTGTACAAGAAATTTTCTAAATCAGCAGAGGGAAAGCTCTCTAAAATTAGAGCTTCTCTTGTGAATGAAACGGGCTTTGACAAGCTTGCTCGCTCTATAAATATTGGGGATTATATCTTATTGTCAAATGCTGAAGAGAACAATGGTGGACGTGAGAAAGCCTCTCTTCTCTCAAATGCCTTTGAAGCTGTCATGGGTGCAATCTACCTTGAAGCAGGGCTCAAAGTTGCGAATGATATTGCAATAGATTTAATAGAAAAAAATCATAAAGAGATATCTTTGGACTACCTATTCAGAGATTATAAAACAACACTCCAAGAGTTGACGCAGGCAAGATTTGGTGTGACCCCTGAGTATAAAGTTATCGCTAGTCGCGGACCAGATCATCTCAAAGAGTTTGAGGTTGCTGTTTTTATCGAAGATAAAGAGTATGCTAGAGCCGTTGGAAAAAGTAAAAAAATAGCGCAACAAGAGTCCGCAGAGTTGGCAGTTGAGTTGTTAAAACAGGAAAAATAATGAATTGTTTCGGACAAAAATTAAAATTTAGTACTTTTGGTGAATCCCATGGAACGGCTATTGGATGCCTCCTTGACGGAGTTCCAGCAGGTTTAGAGATAGATGAAGCGTTTATTCAAAGTGAACTTGACCGCAGAAAACCAGGTAAAAGTGAGTTTGAAACAGCGAGACAAGAGGATGATAAAGTAGAGATATTAAGCGGTATTTTTGAAGGTAAAAGTACAGGAACTCCAATCGCTATGATAATCTATAACACAAATCAAAAGTCAAAAGATTATACAAATATAAAAGATGTCTTTCGTCCAGGGCATGCTGATTTTACATACTTTCATAAATATGGCATACGAGATTATCGCGGTGGAGGCAGAAGTTCTGCAAGAGAAACTGCCTCAAGAGTAGCGGCTGGTGCGATTGCAAAGTTGATGTTAAAAAGTTTAGATATTGAAGTTTTAAGCGGTATCAGTGAAATTCACGGCATCAAAGCAGAAAAGTTTGATTATCCACATGCAAAAGATAGCATTATTTATACTCTAGATGCCAATAAAGAAGAGGCTCAAAAAGAGGCGATTTTAGAAGCGAAAAAGAGCCATGACTCTGTTGGTGGAGTCTCTCGTGTACTTATAAAAGGTGCACCAGTAGGACTTGGTCAACCCCTCTATTACAAACTAGATTCCGTTTTGGCAGATGCAATGATGGGAATCAATGCAGTAAAGGCTGTAGAGATTGGGGATGGAATTTTAAGTGCATCCCTTTTAGGCTCAGAGAATAATGATGCGATACGCGCAACAGGTTTTGAGAGTAACCACTCAGGCGGAATACTTGGTGGAATAAGTAATGGGGATGACATTGTCTTAAATGTATATTTTAAACCAACGCCTTCTATCTTTCAAGAACAACATACAGTTACAACAACAAATGAAGAGGTGGATTTTTCACTTAAAGGGAGACATGATCCTTGTGTGGCGATTCGTGGGACAATTGTTTGTGAAGCAATGGCAGCACTTGTTATAGCAGATATGTTACTCTTAAATATGGGCTCAAATATGAAGGGGTTTACGAACTACTATCGTTAACATTTCCACATGCCAATGGAGTATGTTTGGCATGTGGAAATTCTCTATAAGGTAAAGTCAGAGTTCTTGAAGATATTATCAATGATGTCTTGATAATATTTTTTAATATGTGCATCTCCTAGTACCACAGGAGGCTCCCCTCTGTCAGAGGACTCTCTTACTTGCATATCGAGTGGTATCGCACCTAAAAAGGGAATCTCATACTTTTTAGCGATTTTCTCTCCCCCTCCAGTTCCAAAAATGTCATAGCGATTTTTTGTATCTGGTGCTATAAAAAAACTCATGTTTTCAACAATCCCTGCCATTTTCACGCCAATATCTTTAAACATCATAACAGCACGACTTACATCATCTGTTGCAACTATTTGTGGTGTTGTAACAAGTACTGCCGCCGAGATAGGAAGCTCTTGTGCTACTGTGAGCTGAACATCTCCAGTTCCTGGAGGCATATCAATCACCATAAAATCTAGTTCTCCCCAAGCAACATCCTCTAAAAACTGGATAAGTGCATTGACGGCAACGGAACTTCTCCATACAAGGGGCGTATCCATCGCAGGTGTTGTGAGTGCAACACTCATTATTTTGATACCATAGTTCTCTGCTGGAATGATTTTGTCATTATCATCCCATTGTATTCTTTGGAGGTCTGTATTTGTTAATCTTGGAACATTTGGACCATAGACATCCGCATCCAAAAGTCCTACCTTGTAGCCTCTCTGTGCTAAAGCTATGGCAATATTTACGCTGACTGTACTTTTCCCAACGCCACCTTTTCCACTTGTCACTGCAATAATGTTTTTCGCATAAGGTGCACGGTTATTTGGATCCGCACTATTTCCATAGTTCATATCTTTTTTGGTGCCTAAATTTTTCTTAGTTATATTTAAGCTCCCAAATGTGTCGGAAAAGTTCTCTTCTATGATTCTTTTTACATTCAAGTAGGATTCATCGCTAATGGTTAAAAGCTCGATGTTAGCTCTATCTTCTGTTACTTTTATCTCCCCTAAGAGTTTAAGCTCCCCTATGGTTCTATCAATACCAGGATAGTTGAGCCCCTGCAAAGCTTTTTTTAATTCACTGCTATTCATAGGGATTTCCTTGAGACTCTCTACTTAAGAGAGATTTTGTACTCGATGCTTTTTGTGCAAGTCGAGAGAGTGCTCCCGCTGAACTTGGATAATCGAGACTCAGCGCATGGTATCTTGCAACTCTCTCTTGAATGAGAGTGTTTAAGAGTGCCGTAGTCTGACTTAAAGTTCCATTTTCATCACTTTTATTGAGAAGCTCTTTTATAAGCAGTTCTCTTGAGTTCATAGTGAGTTTTAGCCCAACTTTAGCTCCAACGCTTATAAACTCATTTGCACTTATGTAGAGTCCTGAGAAAAATGTGTTTAAAAATTGGTTTTCTATAGATGTAAATTTACTCTTCATGCTTGTTGAATGTTTTCTCATGCAGTAAACCTTTGTATATTTGTTTGTGCCGCTTTGGAAACATTTAAATCAGAATCATCTGCTAACTCCTCTAAAATTTCTTTCGTTGCAGCAGGGTTCTCAGCTAAACGCATACGTACCATCTTGTCTGCATCATTAGCGAGAATTTTTAAAATTTTGATTGGGGTAGAAGGGTTTCCTGAGAGTCCATCTCTTACAATCTTCTCATCACTAAAAAACTTTTCTAAAATAGAGGGTGGGGTAGATGGGTTCGTAGCAACCAATGCCCGAACAAGATTAATCGTATCCATGGCTAAGTTACTAAGGACATCTTCTGGAGTGTGAGGGTTTTTTGCAACTGCCCATCTAGCTCCCATATCTACATTATTGACCGCCAAATCTCTCAAGAGCTCAACCATTGTTTCACTATACTCTTTCTCTCTATCATAGACAGATGTTCGTAAGCTGAGGTTCATTGCAACCTGCCCAACCATCTCTTTATGTTCTCTAAATGAGAAGTATATTTTTTTTACCAATTCGATATTTAGAGCTTTATCTTCTAGTGCTTCAATTATAAACGCTTCATTCTTAGAATCTATTGCATTTTGTATATTCATATCTAACATGCTACCTACTTTTTATGATGCAAATTTGTGATTATTTTGTGAGAATATATCAGAATATAGCTTTTTGTACTCTAAAAATAAATTTTAATTCTTAAATTTAATGATTATGCCTTATTTAGAGACTTTAAAAGAATATTTACATGATAGAATAGTGATATGTTTCTTTTCGTAATCTATATTTTGTGATAAATTTGTGATTTTAATACTATCATAAGAAATCGATGAATATAATTAGTGGTGACTTAATAAGAATCTATTTTATACTTTACGAGTAAGTAGAAATTTAACAACAAAAAAGGAGCATGGATGAAAAACTTGCTAAAGACATTCGCTGTTGTAGCAACATTGACATTGACACCTCTAATGGCAGCAGGAGAGTATGTAAACAATGATATTCTTATCTCTGCAGAAGATGCTATGGGATTAGTGGGGAAAAAGAATGTAATGTTTGTTTCAGGAGATAGTGATGATGTATATAAGCTAGGACATATAAAAGGTTCAGTTGAAATGTATGCACACCATTTGCATCACTCAGATATAACAGGAGAAATGCATTGTGCACCACTTTATCGCTGTATAGATGATGCAGAACAATATATTGGTTCAAAAGGGATTGATAACGATACTCTTGTAATCGCATATGATGATTTTAAAGGACCAAATGCTACAGGTGTTTACTCCTTTTTTCAAAGTTACGGACATAAAAATCTGAAAATACTTAATGGTGGACGTAATGCAATGATGCAAGTCGATCCAGCTCAGGCAAAATATGATGCCATAAAAGATGAACTTAAAGCTGAAAAGAGTAACTCCAAAGCAGCGAAAAAAGAACTTAAGAATGCGGCTCAAGAAAAGACAAAGTTAAGTGCTAAGAAAAAAGCGGAGCTTGACAAAATCATAAGTGTAAGTGAAAAGGCTCAAAAAGCTTTAGAAGCTAAGTTGAAAGCAGCGGAGAAAGATCTTATAGTTGTTAAAGGTGAAGAACATGTAACACCTAAAAAGTATAAAATAGATCAGAAAAATATAGACTTATCTTTTATAGCGGCAAAAGAAGAGGTTAAGCATGCGATGGAAGATATCCTTAAAAATGGGAAAGATTCCAAGTTCGTTATAATTGACGCAAGAGGTATGGCTGAAATAATTGGTGAGAGAAAAATGGATAATGTAGCTCGTGGTGGGCATGTTCCTGGTTCCACATTTATGGAGTGGAATAAAATTTCTGACATGGAAAATAAGAAATCATTCAAATCAGCAACAGCACTCAAAGAGGTTTATGCTAAATACGGCATTACAAAAGATAAAACTATCTATGCATATTGTATGGTTGGTGCAGGTCGTGGCTCTGAGCATATTACCGCTCTTAAACTCTTAGGTTACGAAAATATTAAAGTATTTACAGGTAGCTGGGATGTTTGGGGTAATGATATGAATTTACCAATTAAGAAATAAGGAAAGGGTTTAAAATATGACTAAAGTTATGAATAATAAGCGTAGAAATTTCCTTAAAGTATCGGGAATGACCGCTGCACTGGTTGCTTCGCAAGGTAGTCTTTTTGCTAAAACAAATACGATGAGTATTGAAAACGGAAATAATGACTATCCAAATACAAACTATACGGAAGAGATGTATAGAAATGAGTTTTCATTTACTTATGGTAAAAAAGAGGAACATGGTTTCGCATATCACTGTGTAAACTGTCAAGGGAATTGTGCATGGGAAGTTTGGTCTCACAATGGTGTTATTACACGAGAAAACCAATCTGCACGCTACCCAGTTATCAATGCTAAAATTCCTGACTTTAACCCTCGTGGTTGTAACAAAGGTGTTCAGCATTCACAAGTCATGTATCAAAAAGATAGAATCCTTTATCCAATGGTTCGTACAGGTGAGCGTGGTGAAGGGAAGTGGAAACGTGTAAGTTGGGACCAAGCAGCTGAAAAAATCTGTCAAAACATTTTTGATACTTTAACAGATCCAAAACGTGGTCCAGATAAGTTGATGGTTCACGCTGGAACTGGTCTTTTAACAGAAGGTCGTCGTGGTTCCGTATTACGTTTTTCTACACAACTTGGTGCAAACCGCATCTATCCCTCTTCTTATCTTGGAGATATGTTCTCTGGTGCTGCTATAGCTTATGGTGAAGGGAATGTTGGTTGTACTTGGGACTTTATGTACACTGTTGATACAGCAGTTATGTGGGGTGGAAATCCATCTGTTTCACGTATTCCTGATGCTCACTTTGTTTGGGAAGGTAAATACAATGGTGCTAAAATCATTGTTATTACTCCAGAGTTTAATGCTACAGCAAAATCAGCTGACTTATGGATTCCAATCAAAGCAGGTTCTGATAATATCTTAGCAATGAGTGTTATAAATGTAATCCTTGAGCAAAAACTTTATAAACCTGAGTTTATGAAACTTTATACTGACCTTCCTATGTTAGTAGATACAAGAACTCAGAAAATGATTCGTCGTAATGATATGGAACATACAAACGATAAAGAAGAACACCACAAATGGGGTGAACAATTTTATTGTATGAATACAACAGATGGAAAGCCATTTTTGATGCCAGGAACTGAGACACATGATAATAAGTCTCTTCGTCTTCCTGAGAATGTGGTTCCTGCACTTGAGGGTACTTTTACAATTACAGATGTTCATGGTGAAGAGCGTGAGGTAACAACTGTTTTTGAAATGCTTAAAAAGTCAGCTGCAAAATTTGCTCCTGAAGCAACAAAAGATATTACTGGTGTTCATCCTGATACTGTTGTTCAATTAGCAAAAGATATCGCACTTCCAAAAGTTGTAGAAATTACTACAGGTTTCTCGTTAAATAAATATTTTAACGGAATGATGACAATTTGGAATATCTCTTCAATCTGTGGTTTAACGGGAAGAATGGGACCTTATGGCGGACTCAATACTGAAAATGAGTTTTCATTAGCTGGTCTTGGTGCGCTCTCTGGGTTTTCTGGGAAATACGCTCCTAGGTTTGGTTCAGGATTTGTTGGCGAGTTCATGAACGGTAATGGCATGAAAACATTTGATAAATATTTTGAAGATGAAGATGTAAGACGTGCACAAAATGGTATGAGTAAAAATGAGTATATGACTGTACTTAAAGAGATGCTTGATGCTGGAAAGAATGGTGGAGCAAATCTGACAAGTCACACAGGGAATGTGGTTAAACCATGGTGGTTACCAACAACTGCATTAATTGTTGCCGATTCAACTTTTAGAAGAAATAAGGGAAGTGAATATCGTAAAGCGTTCTTAGAAAGAATGGACTTTTATGCGTATGTAGATTATAGAATGAGTGAAGCTGCACAATATGCAGATGTTCTTCTCCCTGCAAAATCTCACTATGAGGTTTATGATTTACGCACATCTCCAGGCTACCACCGTTTTACAAATTTAGCACAACCTGTTGCTAATATTAAAAATATTGGTGAGTCTATGGATGAGTGGAGTATGTTTACACTTCTTGCTAAAAAATTAGAAGAGATAGCTAATCGTCCTAAAAACAAATCTAAGGCAAAAGTAAAAGATGACGTTCGTTATGCAAAACCAGGTTTTCATGACTTGACTATCTTTCACAAAGAGTACACAAACACAGATGAAGAGTCTGAAGGAAATGGAGAGGTTTATCTTGGTACTGATAAGATGGCTCTTGAAGCTGCACTTGAAAAATGTGAGCAATACAGCCCTTGGACAATAGAGAAAATGTATAAGATGGGTGGCTTCTTGTTGATTAATGAAAAAGCAGCGAAATCTTCACCTCTCTACTCTGATAAGCCATACTCTTCTATGGAGAATCATATCTATAAATTTGAGAGACTTGATACTGTAACTGGTCGTCAAACATTTTATGTTGACCATGAAATGTATATAAAAATGGGTGCGAATACAAATACAGGGATGGAAGGAATCCGTCCACAGCGTAAAAAGTTCCCATATGTACTTATGACTCCACATGCTAGATGGTCGATTCACTCTAACTATAAAACTTCACGTACACTTCTTCGTTTACAACGTGGTGTGCCAGCAATTGCACTAAACCGTGTAGTAGCAGAGGCTAAAGGGATTAAAGATGGAGATACTATCCGTGTCTTTAATACTCTTGGTGAGTTCTTCGCAATGGCAAAACTAAGTTCTTCTTCTCCTGCAGATGGTCTTGTTATGGAACATGGATGGGAACCGTACATGTATAAATTTAATAAAGGTCATAATGAGCTTGTACCTACTTCTCTTAATTTATTAGAGATGGCAGATGGCTGGGGTCATTTAAAATTCGGTGGTCTTTGGGATGGCAATCAGTACGCTTATGATGGCGCCGTTAACTACGAAAAAGCAAAAGTTTAAGGAGCATAGATGTCAAAAAGACAATTAGCAATGGTAATGGACCTGAACAAATGTATCGGGTGCCAAACATGTACTGTAGCATGTAAAACTCAATGGACAAACAGAAATGGCCGTGAGTATATGTATTGGAATAACGTTGAAACGTATCCAGGGACAGGTTATCCAAAAAATTGGATGGAGTTAGGCGGTGGTTTTGATAAAGGTGGTGATTTGAAGCCAGGTATCATTCCAAACCTTGAAGCAGATTATGGTGTGCCTTGGGATTATAATTATGATGCTATTGCGAGTGGTGCATCTTTTGAACCAAATGTAGAGCCTACATGGGGACCAAACTGGGATGAAGATGAGGGTGCTGGTCTTTTTCCACAAGACAACTACTTCTTCTATTTACCTCGTATTTGTAACCACTGTACAAATCCAGGCTGTTTAAGTGCATGTCCTCGTGATGCAATATTTAAGCGAGAGCAAGATGGTGTTGTTTTAGTTGACTTAGACAGATGTCAAGGGTACCGCTATTGTATAGCAGGCTGTCCTTACAAAAAAATCTACTTCAATCCTAAGATTTCAAAGTCTGAGAAGTGTATTTTATGTTTTCCAAGAATTGAGCAAGGTCTTCCACCAGCATGTGCACAGCAGTGTGTTGGGCGTATTCGTTTTGTTGGATTCTTAGATGATGAAGAGGGTCAAGTATATAAACTAGTTAAAAAGTATAAAGTAGCTATTGGTCTAAGAACTGACTATGGCACTGTACCAAACGTTTATTATGTTCCACCGACCGAGTCTCCAGTGAAATTTGATGCAAATGGAAAAATTATAGAAGGTTCAGGTCGTCTACCAATCGAAGAGTTAGAAAAACTATTTGGTCAAGAAGTTCATGGAGCTATAGAAACATTAAAAGCTGAAATGAAGAAGCGTAAAGAGACAGGTGAAAGTGAACTTATGGATATACTTATCGCATACCAGCATTCAGATATGTTCCGTCTTGACAATAACTACTACAAACAAGTAGCTAAGGACAAAGGACAACATCCACTGGCCCCTGTTGACAATAGATATATAGCAGGTAAATATACAAAATCTGGACATCAAATGAATTTCTTTCATGGTGGAGATTTAAATGTGGGAGGAAAGCACTAATGAAAAAATTTGCAACTGCTGTAGTAGCACTCGCTATTATGGCAACTTCTGCACTTGCTGAAGTTGAAATCATTGCTGAAAAAGTGAATGAAAATTTAGATGTTATAAGTCATAAGTCTAGAATTTGGACAAATACAAAGTTTACGCCAGTTACTTTGTACCCGCAAACTACAATTAGATTTAATGATGCAAAAGCGAATGAACTCAATCAAAACAATACTCCTATTATTGCTGCAATAGCTGCAATTTACAATAAGGATAAAATTGCGTTTATGATTAAATGGCCTGATGTGCATCAAGACTATCAAAAAAGTGACAGTACAGATGCTTATGCGGATGCTTTTGCTGTTCAGTTTGCTAGAAACTTTTCTATTCCAAAAGAGTTACCATATATTGGGATGGGGTCAGTGGACCGCCCAGTTATTATTCATCTACAAAAAGATAGCGTAAGAATCTATGAGCCAAATGGAAATGGGGATATCGAACATCAGATAAACCCAAATCAAACAAATCTTTTTAACAAAGATTTGGAGGCTTTTGAGAAGCAAGTTATTAATATAGGTGTAGCAGACTATGAGAGAAGCTTTATTAGTGAAGGCTTTCGTTCGATGACTCAAATCAAAGATGGTACGAGTCATTCGCATAGTACTATAGGATATAGCGGTATCGGTTGGTTGGGAACCGTTTCTCGTTCACTCAAAGACTCTTATCTAGATCTTGATGCCGTAGCCATCCCTGTTTCATTTGCTGTTTGGAATGGTGGTAAACTTGGGCGTAATGGTCTAAAATATCTCACTCCATGGCTTGCAATTCGATTGAAAAAAGGGGAAAGTGAACTTGTAAAATCACTTACAGAAGTACCTACTGGTGACCCAGTTGCAGGAATAAAATCTATGACTACATATGGTTGTAAAGGGTGTCATCAGGTAACTGCTAATGATAGAGAAAATTTTATGGCTCCAGCTCTAAAAAGTATTGGAGGTTACTCTACGGCTGATTACTTAAGAGAGTCTTTAGTGAACCCATCTGCTGTAGTAGTTCCAGGGTATAATAGAAATGCACATAGCAAATATAAGTGGTACACACTACGTGAAAACAATAAAAGAGTTTCTACGATGCCTGATTATAGCTGGCTAGATCCACAAGAACTTGAAAATATGGTTGCATATCTAAAAACCTTAAAAGGAGGAAATGAATAATGAAAAAATTTACTTTATACTCTTCTGTTTTTCTACTACTATTTGCTCTCGTTCCTGGAGCGTTGGCTGGTTCTGTTGTATTGGAACCTGTTGAAAAAGAGGGATTCTTAAGTACAGAGAAGTGTGCTGCTGCAGGTGAGTTTAAAGATTGTTATCTTGAAAATTATGCATGTGGAAGTGACGATTGTTTTAAAAATGTTGAGCCAGGAACATCTCTTCCTGTAACTATAGTTTTATACTCACATAAAGAGGGACATACTTATATTGTTGATGTTTCTAAATTAAATCCTTCCGACATTGATGAAGGAATTAACCGTAATGAAGTAACGATTATCGGTGAATATGATAAAGAAACAAACACTATCATGGCAACTGAATTTAGAGCTCCACCTCCCCCTAAAAAGTCTTTTTTCAAGGGCTGCTTATAAGCTTAAAGCCTTTATGGCTTTAGGTGGTATTTTTCTTATACCTTCCCTTCTCTCTCAAGTAAATTAGATTATTATGCTTGGTTACAAGCGAAATTATGATAAAAATCCCTACATAGATGTAAACAAATAAGGACACCAGATGGATAAAGAGTACAGACTCTACATTTATGCATTTCTTTCTCGAACGATGGCAGATAGTGCTGATAAAAGATATGTAAGTGATTTAAGAAACAACAGAGATTTTCTAGAATTGCTTGGAGAGAGTACAGTTGCGTACTTTGATGAAAAGAGTGATGAAGTTATTCTTGATGAGTTAAATGAGGATTTCTCTTCTATGTTTGTTATAAACACGCAGGCAGTCGAATCCTTTGTCCTTGATGCTAAAAATGAGACGCTCGTTGGACTTCAGAACCCTGTAATGAACTTCTACTACAAACATGGCTTTGAACTCAATATGGATCAAACAGAACTTATGGCTCCCGATCATCTCTCCATAGAGTTTGCTTTTATGCAGACACTTATCTTTAGAAATGAACCACAAGCGCAGGCTGATTTCTTAAAAGAGCATCTTTTTAATTGGGTTGTTCCTTATATGATGGGTATGAAAAGTATGGCTCTCACTCCATTTTACAGTGATATATGTGACTTTATAGTAGAGTTTTTAGTCGCAGATTATGAGTATTGCACCACATTAGAAAAGAGTAGAGATGAGTGATTCTATATTCATTCAAAAAACTGAACTCTTCTCGTATAGTGGTACGAATTGTATAAGAAACGATTACTATTACAATGCTTGCCAAAAATGTTTGGACATCTGTCCTGAGGATGCTTTTCATATTGTCCGTAACAAACTTACACTCTTTTCAAATGAGTGTATAAGTTGTGGAGCATGTATGGGTTCTTGTCCAACAGAGGCATTAACACTTCTCTCTTTTGATGCGAATGCTTTTGTGAGTAGCTTTAAAGAGCGTGAAGAGAAACTACTCTCTTGTAAAAAAAGCACCTCTTGCTTAGGCTCTTTTGATGCGCAGCATTATATTACCATGGCACTAACTAGCGAAGAGATGCCACAGTGCGACATGACACATTGTCAAGAGTGTACTTTAAATAAAGAGCAAAAAATAGAGGGTTTCATCCGTGGTGAAATCAACAAAGCAAATGAGTTTTTATTGGCATGTGGAACTGAGAGCTCTGTCTTGACTTTAGAGGAAAAAGCCCAAGAAGAGAATGCCAAAAGAATGATATTCAAAGCAGCCGTTAAAAACATAAAAGAGGCATCACAAGAAGAGAACGCTAAGCAACTCTCAATGACTTTAGAGTATCAAAAAAACCCCAACAAAAGTGGTACTCCTCTAAAGTTTATGCAATTAAAGAACGCGCTCAAAGAGAATCTTCCAAAGATAAATGTCACAAAACATGCGACAAACTTTGAGCTCTTTTCAAAAAAAGAGATCTCTTTTGAAGCGTGTACAAACTGTGGGGACTGCATAAGATTTTGCCCAACAGAGGCACTCTTAAATACACTCGACAAACAAGGAATCAACTTTAATGTCGGCAACTGCATCGGTTGTGGGATTTGTGAACATATATGTAAAACAGATGCCATTAAAACGACCGATGGAATTGATTTAGTTGAGTTTGCTTACGATAGAGGGCAAGAGTTAGTGCATTATGAGATGGTTATGTGCCATGAGTGTAGATGCCCCTACCCATACCGAGGTGGAGACCCGATATGTGATAGATGTGCGGACTATAGAGTAGACTTTAGCCATGTTTTTACATTAGCTAAAGATATGTAGCTTATTTAAAATCTTTTTTATCCATAGCATCTTTTGCTGATTTGATAGCAGAGCCGAGGGCACTTTTTGCTACGCCCCAAGCTTGGATGCCCATTCTCTTAGCCTCTTGTGCTTTTTGGGATTGTAAAACTTCCTCGCCTTTTTTAACTGCAGATTTTGCTAAGGCAGAGAATTTTTCTCTCATTACTTCGGCTGTCTCTTTGGAGATATGCACAAGCTCTTCTAAGTCGTAATGCATCTCTTTGTTTATATCAAGTAAAAGTTTTCTTATCGTTTGAGAACTCTCACTCGCTTGTGTTTGAACGACTTGTGAAAAGAGAACATCTGTTTGATTTAAATCTTCCATAATCGTGTCATAATCTTCGATAAGAATATGCTTTGCTTCAACAGGCATAAAAGCAAGTCTCTTTTTAAATCTGTCGATAGAGCGGATAAGCCCTGTTCTCATCCCTTTGAGTGTAGCTTCAAGTATAACATCTGCATTGACTGGTGTTGCCTCTGCTACTTCTATAGCCGATTGTAAAATAGTCGATAAAATCTTTCTAATTCTGATGGTATTTAATGAACCCTCTTTGATGGCTTCAAAGGTAAGCTCTTTGATGACCTCTTCCATGGTCTCTTGCATCTCTCCATCTTGCTCTTTTTCAAGTGCTGTGATAATCGCAGACTCAACAAGTTCGCTGAGAACATCATACAAATCAATCGACTGAAGTTTTACTTGGTGGAGTTTAGAAACAGCTTGCAACTCATCCATCGTATTGAGTTTCGCTTCGATGGCATTAAAGATAGTATATTTTGCATTTTGAAGTGCTTCCGCTTTTTTCTCTAACGTTCTTTGTATCTGCTCCTTTTGTGCTAAAAGTGCTTCTACTTCATCGTGTAATGATTTTGTTTCGATATTTAAAATAGTGGTTGCAACTGTTTTCATCTCTTGCAAAGAGAGTTTATCGATAGCAACACTGTGTTGCTCGACCATCTCTGTAAGTGCTTGAGAAACTCTCTTCTCTACACTTTTAAATCTGTGACTATAAGAACTAGTTAAATCTATTTGCAGCTTTTCTAAATCCATTTCAAATCCTTTATTTGGGGTTATAATACCATTTTTATGTGTTGATGTGCCTTGAGAGCTTCATATATAAAATTTCTTTCATCTTCATTTTGTATCACTAAATCAAGATTCATACTGACATATTTTCCACCCTTACTTACATTGGAATGTTCCAAATTATGCTCGCGCTCTAAAATAACTTCATGAATCGCTCTTTGAATAGTCTCTTTCTCATATCCTATAAGTTTATAAGACCAAGAACAAGGATAGTTCAGTTCAAGCTTATGCGTACTATCGTTTATAATCTCCACTTTTGCCTCCTGATTTTGTTTCTAGTTGAACATTTCTGATAACCATTCCTTTATCTATCGCTTTGACCATGTCATAGATAGTTAAAAGCCCGACACTTGTTCCTGTTAAAGCTTCCATCTCTACTCCAGTTTGACCTGTAAGTTTTGCAGTAACACTGAGTTTAAAACCAGGAAGTTGTGGAAGTTCTTCGACCTCACAGTTGATACCGCTAAGGTTTAAAGGATGGCACATAGGGATAATGCTACTCGTCTGTTTAGCTCCCATAATCGCCGCGATAACAGCAGTTTGAAGTACAGGACCTTTTTTTGTTTTTTCATTGATAATCGCATCATAGGCATCTTGGCTCATCTCGATGATTCCACTTGCCACAGCCACTCTTGTCGTCTGCGTTTTATCCGATACATCTACCATTTTAGGTCTATCTTTTTCATCTAAGTGCGTTAGTTTCATAGCATGTCTCTATTTTTTTTACATTATACAAAAATATAAACAAATAAAAGATATAAAAGTAGATTATGGCATGTGGAAATATTTTTATGCTAGAATACAAGCAATAAAAAAATGATACGCTTAAAGGAAATTTCACTATGTTTGCAAAAATTTTACTACTCTTGCTCCCTCTGGCTTTAGTGGCTAGCGAAGTTATTTGGACAAGTGACTCTAAGGGAGAGATAAGTGAGCAAGAGTACTCAAAGGCTATGCGAGAGTACATAGATAAAGAGTACACAAAAGAGCTTCACACCTATCAACTACAAGAAGATTCTAAAACACCCAACCGAACAGTAAGCGCTGATAACTTAATGTGGCAAGATGATGAGCGTGTAAAAACGACTTATTTGGACTGGGAAGAGGCTAGTGCATATTGTAAAGCGTTTAGAGTTCTTGGCTTTGATAACTGGAGACTTCCAACAGAAGAGGAGCTTTTTAGCACAGTAGATGCCAGAAAAAGTCCACGAGCAAAAGAGGAGTTTAAAAACTTCAATGAAAAGCCTTACTGGGCTGTCGCTCCTCTTTTGAAAAATGCAAAAACAGCGAGCTATATCAACTTTTCTAGTGATAAAAGAGGTATCTCTTACAAGAGTGACAAAAATTATGTACGTTGTGTGAGAACTCTAAAGTAAGAGTAAGTTATTAAATTTTTATATTTTTTAGGAGTGTGTCATGGTTAAAAAAGTTATAGGTTTGAGTGTTGCATTTTTTGTTTTTACAGGATGTGGAGGCGCTACTCCAAAGAGTGATACACAAAGCAACCCAGAGTTTTATGAGACAATAAATCTTAAACCTTCAGAAAAATTTACAGCTTTACGCGAGTACCTTATTAAACAGAGTGCACTCGAAAAGGAGATGACTTTCCCTACAAAACCTTTGAAGCCACTTTTGCCAGAGCCAAAGAAATTGACAAAAGGGAAGTATGAGAAAAGTGTAGCTTTTGAGGCAAGAGAGGAAGCACTAAGAGCTGAAGAGGCCCAAGTGGTTCAAGCACTTGAGAAAGCTTACGCGGCAAAGTTGAACGCGTATGACGAAGAGGTAAAACGTTTAACACAAAGTAGCACTTCAGTCGAGGCTACACAAAAAGCCTACACGATTGTTTATGGAACTCCTTACCTACAAAGCCCACTCTCTTATGATGCAGACAGCGAAAAGTTTGAGGGAACTATACGCTCCACAAAAGAGGGATTCTCCCAAAAAGTAATCATAAGTGTACCTATAAGTGAAGCAGAAGCGTTTGAGAAAAATATAAAATCTCTAAAGACAGAGGTTTCCTTTGTGTTTGAAGATAAAAAACTTACTTTAAAAGGGATAGTTTTTAAAGATTCACATAAAAGTTATAGAGTAGTTTTGAAATAAGACGCAGGCTTATCCCTTCATGAAATTAAAGCTCAATAAGCTTCAAAGCCTCTTCATATTCATGCGGATGATTGAGGTTTAAAAAGGGCTTTTCATCTTCAAAATCTACAAAAGTCGTTTTTGCATTTTTGAGTAAAAATCCGAGTTTATGGTTATCTTCTTTGAACATTTTTTCAAACTCGCCCTTGAGTGAAGCGTGATAAATTCCACACATCGGCTCTATCCCAAAAGCTGTTTTTGCAATCGTAGCATCGGCATGTGGAAAGTCATGCTTAAATAGCTTCTCTATCTCTTTTCTTCCCACAAAAGGGGAGTCCACGCTTAGTGCAAAAAAACTTTCATCTTTTAAACTCTCAAAAATAGCTACAAATCCAGCAGTGGGTGCAAAGAGCGTATCGCTTTGAATATCTTCAATAAAAGAGGCTTCAAAGGCAAACTTGCTTTTGTCTTTACATGAAATATATACATTTTTGAATATTTTACTGAGACGAGAGTATTGAAATTGTGTTAGAGTGGAAAAACCTGCGAAGGGGAGAAGTGCTTTGTCCTTTCCCATTCGGCTACTTCTACCACCAGCGAAGATGACACAAGGAGTCTCAATCATTATTGAATTTTTGTCAGCTCTGCTAGGATGCGTCTGTTTTGAGCACGACCAGCTTTGAGCATGTTTGAAGTGATAGGATGTGCTTCACCCATCCCTTTCGCAATAACTCTTTTTGGCTCTACACCTTGGCTTATCAGCATATCTCTCACAATATTCGCTCTTTTCTGGGTTACTCTTAGATTTGGACGTGCTTCACCGATACTGTCCGTATGACTTAGTATCTTGACGCTGTATTGTGGAGATGAGCGGAGGTAAAGTGCAAATGCTTGGATATTCTCTTTAGATTTTTCTGTTAGCTCAAATGAGGATGGGATAAAGTTGATTTGTAGATTTACTTCCGTTAAACAGCCAACACCATTTACTTCAGGTAAATAAAGCGGAGTGTTTGGACATGCATCAAGCCCATTTTTAACGCCATCTTTATCATCATCTGCATTTGCGATAGCTTCTGCGGCTAGAAGTGCGGCTGCTTTTTCTTCTGCTTCTCTTTTTGCTTTCTCAAGTGCCTCTTTTTTTGCTATAGCCGCGGCTAATGCTGCTTCTCTTGCTTGTGCATCTTGCTCTGCTTTGAGTGCTTCTGCTGCAATGCGTGCATCGATTTTCGCTTGATTTTCCGCTTCGATTTGAGCTAATCTTCGCGCCTCTTCATCTTTCATGGAAGTACCAAATGAAAGGGTGACACCGCCTAAAAGAGCGGTATTGTTATCCCAGCGGTTACTGTTAAACTTTGCCATGTGGATTGCTTCTACTTTTAAAGCAATGTTCTCTGTGAGTGCGAGCTTTGCCCCAACGCCAATAGTTACAAAAACACTATCTACATTCTGTGAATACTTTTGCTCTATGGTTTCATATCCTAGACCAATCTTACTCAGAGGAGTTATGAAGGTGGCATTCTCATATTGAAAAACACCATTTAAAGCAAAGCGATAAAGCGTGTTGTCTAAAATCTCAGGAATGACATTTTGGCTCTGAACCTTATCGGAATAAAGCACTGAAATCTCAGGACTTAAAATTGAATTTTTGTTGTTGTATTGAATCTCCCCACCATAAAGAGCAGAGCTTTTCATGTCGAGATTTGCTTCACTGTAGCTATAACCAATAACGGGAGTAGCTTCAAAATCTGAGGGGATTGCCATGAGTGTTGTGCTGAGTAAAATGAGAGGAAGAAGCTTTGTTTTCATTTCTTTACCTTTAGGAGAAGAAGCTAGTTGATTTAGCTTCTTGGATCACTGATATAGCCAGTGATTGCAGATATGGCAGCAACAGCAGAGTTTGCCAAATAGACTTTCGAGCTTCTGCTTCCCATACGACCGACAAAGTTACGGTTTGTCGTAGAGACGGCTACTTCGTTATCGCCCAAAATTCCCATATAACCGCCAAGACAAGCACCACATGTAGGGTTTGAAACAACACCACCTGCATCGACTATAATATCAATGTAGCCAAGTTTGTTCGCTTCACGTAAAATCATCTGCGTTCCAGGAGTGACAATCAAACGCACATCAGGATGCACTTTTTTACCCTTAAGTATCTCTGCTGCAACTTTTAAATCGCTGAGTCTACCGTTTGTACAACTTCCGATAAAAGCTTGATCTACTTTGATATGGTCTTTTACAGCTTGATTTACACTGTGTCCATTGGATGGTAAAAATGGGTATGCGATAACAGGGTCAAGTGCCGCTACATCAATCTCTAAAGTCATCACATACGTTGCGTCTGCATCCGAGTGATGAATTTTAGGCTCGCGTGCCAAAGTTTTGTCTGCCAAGAACTCTTTTGTCACATCGTCATACGCTACGATTCCGCTTTTTGCACCCGCTTCGATTGCCATGTTACACATAGAAAATCTGTCATCCATCGTTAAATGTTCAATCGTACTACCCGTAAATTCTAAGGTTCTATAAAGCGCACCGTCCACACCAATCATACGAATAATTTCTAAGATAATATCTTTACCCGTTGTATATTTAGCAGGTTTTCCGCTAAGATTTACTTTGATAGATTCAGGCACTTTAAACCAGTTTCCTCCACTTATCATTGCGAAGGCTAAGTCTGTTGAACCCATTCCTGTTGAGAATGCACCTAAAGCACCATGTGTACAAGTATGAGAATCCGCACCGATGATAACATCACCAGGAACTACAAGCCCCTTCTCAGGTAAAAGTGCATGCTCAATTCCCATATCTTTTTCATCAAAAAAGTTTTTAAGATTATGTACTTTTGCAAAATCACGGCTGATTCTAGCTTGGTTTGCAGAAGCAATATCTTTTGCAGGGATGAAGTGGTCTAAAACAATAGAAAACCCATCTGGATTTGCAAGTTTAGTCGCACCACTTAGGTTGAAAGCACTGATAGAGATAGGAGTAGTAATGTCGTTTCCGATAACCATGTCAATGTTTGAGCGGATAATCTCACCCGCGAAAACTTCTCTTCCCACATGCTCTGAGAATATTTTTTCAGTTATAGTTTGAGCCATAATAATAAACCTTTGGATATATAATTGTGCGATTATACCATCAGAAGGTTTAAATTGGCATGTGGAACTAAGCTAAAATTGCTGAATTAAGAGTAAATATGTTATTGTTTTAAACAATATCTATTTAGGGAAATCATTGAAAAAAAGCATCGTTTCAATCTTATGTATAATATTAATTTTAGTGGTTTATTTTCTTCTAAATACCCATAAAGACGTTCATAATATGCCAACGTATGTAGGCATGGATGAGTGTGCGTCTTGCCATCAGGTACAATATAGCTCTTTATCTAAAACATTACATCCAAAAATTTTCAGACCAGTAACCTCCATGAAAGAAATTTTAGGTGATTTTAGCTCAAATAATCCTCTTGTAAACTTTAAAAAAGAAGATATTACTTATGTAGTTGGCTCCAAATGGGAACAAGTTTATATGCACATGATAGATGGGGAGTACTACCCTTTTACAGCAAAATGGATGGTGACTACACAAAAGTGGGTTCCTTATAAGGTTCACGATTGGAAGCAAACCCCTGCTTCTACTAAGTGTAATGGCTGTCACACAACAGGTTATTCCCAAAAAGACAATAGCTTTAATGAGTTTGGGGTGAAGTGTGAAGCGTGTCATGGACCTGCAAGTGAACACGTTGTTCATCAAAAGAAAATCAACAATATAGAGTGTAAGGTCTGCCATAAAGAGCATACAACTTATAAGGATGATATTATTGTTTCGCAAAAGTCAGCAGTTTGCGGACAATGCCATAGCCGAGGGACAAGTGCTATGAGTATAAATGGTAAAACAACACTTTTCAATTTTCCCTTAGAGTATATTCCTGGAGAAGATTTGAATGCAAGTTTTGTAAAAAGCTCACTCAATAATGATAAGAAAAATTGGTGGGGAAACGGATTGTCTAAAAATAGACATCAAGAGTTTGCAGATTTCTCATTCTCTGGACATAGTAAGGCACTTCAAAATTTAAAAACAAAGAAAAATCCACATGGAGGCAAAACAGATGATAACTGCTTGCGTTGCCACTCTGAGGATTATCGTTCGGCAAAAGAGGGAAATAAACCTAGCATAGAAGAGGCGAAATTGGGTATTAGCTGTGTAACTTGTCATGAGCCTCATGGAATAGATAATACTATAAGAAGCAAACAGAGTATTGATACTAGATGTACAGAGTGTCATATAGATAGTTTTACTCAAAAGCATTCCCCTTGCCCAGATACTAAGGCAAGTTGTGTTGAGTGTCACATGCCCCTGATTGGAAAGACGGGAGGAACTTACACTATACGCTCGCATGCATTTAAAATAATCCCACCAGAAGCTACTGAAAAATATAGTATGCCAAGTTCTTGTCAAAATGGAGCTTGCCATGCTGATAAGTCTGTAGATTGGGCAATCAAAGAATATAACAACTTTTACAAAAAAGATAAGAAGAGAACTCTCTCGGACGTCTTAAAAAACAAATGAAATTTACAATAGGGCTTAAACTTATAATCGCAGTTATGATGCCCGTCATACTTGAAGTTATATTTATATTTCGTGTAGAGCATGCAAAGCTTGATGAAACATTTGAAAATCTTGCTAATGACAGTTTTGAGCAAACCATAAAGATTGTAGAGAATAATTTTTCCTTTATGCAGCAGAGCAATATCTATATGGCCAATACTTTGCTTGAAAATAAAAAAATAAAAAATTACTTAGTGAATAAAAATATTCAAGCAATATATGAGTACTTGGAAATTAAAGTTAGAGATATGAATGTTGATAGTTTAATAATCCTTGATAAAGATGCAAATATCATAGCCGAGCATGGGCTTTTTCATATAGATGCAGAAAATTTAAAGAGTTATAGCTTAGTTAATGAAGCTATGAAAAATAAGAGTGCTGTAAGTATGATAGAAAGAGTGGCTGATATATTTGTCTATTATACTGCTGTTGTTATTATGGAAGAAGATCAAGTTATTGGAGAGATACTGATTGGTCTTCAACTTAGTAACAGACTCTTAAGTGAGGTTAAAAAAGGTACAAATATTGATATTTCGATTGTTGGAGATAGGGCTCTTGTGGCTACATCTTTAGTAGATGAAAACAATCAAAGCATTACGCTCTTGCCCTTAGCTTATACTGAGTATCTTTGGCTCTTAAATGGAAATGTGGATTTATTATCAACGAAAATGGGCTCAAAAGAGTACTACACAAAAGCGAAGGAGTTGTCACTTGTCGATAAAGATACGACAAATGCCTCTTTGATGATGATGCAGAACAAAGATAACTATAACCATCAACTCTCTCAAGTCAGATTTATGCAAGTTTCATTTTTGCTGATTTTAATCGGGTCTTTATTTTTAGCAGTTTTAATTATATCTTTGATGCTTAGAAAAAATTTCTCTAAAATCATTAAGGGATTAAAGTTGATTTCTGCTGGAAAATATGGGGAAACTATTGAGATTAATTCAAGGGATGAACTTCAAACAATAGCTACCTATTTTAATGTGATGAGTCAATCTATAAAAGAAAAAGATGAACGTATTGTCTCCCATGTACTAGAACTAGAAGAGAAAATAGAAGAAAATTTAGCACTTAAAGATAGAGAAAAAAAACTTTATGACAAAGCAACAAAGGATTTTTTGACAGGTTTGTTTAATCGAGAAAAATTTGAAGAACATTTAGATTATATGATAGTTCACTCATTTAGAAACGAGAAAAAAATAGCTTTAGTGATGTTGGATATAGATTTTTTTAAAAAGGTTAATGATACCTTTGGGCATCTTGTTGGAGATGCTACTCTTAAAAAAATAGCAACGCTTTTAAAAGAGAACCTTAGAAAAAATGATATCTGCGCTAGATGGGGAGGAGAAGAGTTTATGATTGCCCTAGAAGTTGATAGTCTTGAATCTGCAGTAGAAATAACTCAAAAGATGAGAGTTGTCATAGCATCCCATAAAATGGATGTTGTCTCAAAAGTGACTTGCAGTTTTGGGATTACTTTAATCAAAGAGGATGAGGATAAAAAAAGTGCTTTTTTAAGAGCTGATGAAGCACTCTACTCTGCTAAAGAAAATGGCAGAAATAGAGTTGAGGTAAAAATTTAATTAAACGGAGTCATATTTTAAAGCTTTTTTTGTGAACTCAGCTGAGCAAAAAAACATCGCGAGAAAGATAGGGTTAATGGTTACATTTTCTTCTTCCATAATATCAAAAACTTTAAAGCTAAAGCCTAAACCATCTTTATGATTTTGCGGAGTGACTACAAATTCAATAGGCGCAAGAGTCTTGACCATGTTGATGATAGCTTTTCTCTTTTTCTCATTTTTTTCTCTCAAAATATTGAAGTTTGGTGTTTCTGAACTTTTATGTGCATTTAAAACAGTCTCAAGGATGGTGAGTTTATCTTTAAAGACTACTTTGTTCCATTTGATAATGGTATTGTTTGAAGCTATTTGACACCCTTTTTGCATAAGTGGACTTGGTCTTTTCTCTTTTATTGCCTCAATAAGCGCGAGCAGATAGTTTACACCGCCAATAGTGCCTGCACTTTTTGTCATAAAAAGATGGATGAGCATTTTCGTATCTTCGTTTTGTTTGTTAAAATTACACACTTAAACTACCTTTATGGTTATATAAATGTTATTATACCCTCTTTATATGCTTCTTCGAATCTTAAAGAAGATAGAAGGCTCGTGAAGCTTAAGCATTATCAAATAACAAAACTATTACTATGTCAAAAGTAAAAGAAGACAAAAATTGTCTTGTTTAAAACTAGGGCATAAAATCTCCCTAGATGAAGAGGTAAAAATGCAAGTATATTTAGATAACAACGCTACTACAATGTGTGACCCACAAGTAGTCGAAGCGATGCAACCATTTTTCAGTGAACTTTATGGTAATCCAAGTTCACTCCATAAGTTTGGTACATCAGCACATCCAGCACTTAGAAATGCCATCAACCAAGTCTATAGTGCACTTAATGCATCCGATGAAGATGATATTGTATTTACTTCATGTGCAACAGAGTCCAATAACTGGGTGCTCAAATCAGTTTGGATAGACCATATTTTAAATGGCGACAAAAATCATATTGTGACAACTGAAGTAGAACATCCTTCGGTTCTTTCCACATGCCGATTCTTAGAGGAGCAGGGTGTAAAAGTGACCTACCTTCCAGTAAATGAAGAGGGGATTGTTGAAGCACATACAGTTAAGAGTTTTATTACAGAGAAAACAGCTTTAGTTTCGATTATGTGGGCTTCAAACGAGACGGGTATGATTTTTCCTATTAAAGAGATTGGTGAGATTTGTAAAGACAAAGGTGTGCTGTTTCACTCAGACGGCGTTCAAGCTGTGGGTAAAATCCCTGTAGATTTACAAGATGTTCATATAGATTTTGTTAGTATGTCAGCGCACAAATTCCATGGCCCAAAAGGTATCGGCGCTTTATATATCCGAAACTCTCAAGCCCTCTCACCACATATGCATGGTGGAGAGCAGATGGGACATCGCCGTTCTGGTACGCTCAATGTTCCTTATATCGTAGGAATGGGGAAAGCTCTTGAACTTGCTACGACAAATATCGAAGAAAAAATGGCAAGTATTCGTGCAAAAAGAGATCGTCTTGAAGATGCGCTTTTAGAGTTGAGTGATACTTTTGTAGTCGGTAAGCGTGAGCACCGTAATCCAAACACTATTTTAATATCTATCAGAGGTGTTGAGGGTGAGGGAATGCTTTGGGATTTGAACAATGGTCAAATCGGAGCTTCAACAGGTTCGGCATGTGCAAGTGAAGATCTCGAAGCAAATACTGTTATGCTTGCAATCGGGGCGGACACTGAACTTGCTCACACAGGAATTCGTTTGAGTCTAAGCCGTTTTACAACGGATGCAGAGATTGATTATACAATTGCTCATTTTAAGAGCGCAGTTGCACGACTGAGAGCCATCTCAAGCTCTTTTGCCGTAGTCCAACCAACTAAGGGTGGCGAAGCACAAGCTTGCGAGATACACTAAAAAACTAAAAGAGCACAAAGGTGCGAGGGCTTCCTGCCGAAGGAAACCAAGCGTTAGCGTAGGTAGCGGAATCAGTTCCGATACCGTGATAAATAGATGAAGGGTTTCCTTCATTTTATAAAATAAAATTAAGGAATATATTATGGCAAAGGCTGACATGTTAGGAGCGTCTCTTTGGGATGCTTACTCAAATAAAGTGACAACATTGATGAATAATCCTCAACATCAAGGGGAGATTACAGAAGAGGAAGCGGCATCACATGGCAACAAGTTGATTGTTGCTGATTTTGGAGCTGAGTCTTGCGGGGATGCTGTGCGTCTTTACTGGGAAATTGACCCTAAAGATGACAGAATTGTAAACTCAAAATTTAAAAGTTTTGGTTGTGGTACTGCCATAGCTTCTTCAGATGTAATGACGGAACTTTGTATTGGAAAAACAGTACAAGAGGCTGTGAAGATAACAAACATCGATGTTGAGTTTGCACTTCGTGACACTCCTGATGTTCCAGCTGTTCCACCTCAAAAAATGCACTGTTCTGTTATGGCGTATGATGTTATTAAAAAAGCTGCAGGACTCTATCTTGGTGTTGAAGCAGAGAGCTTTGAGAGCGAAATAATCGTTTGTGAATGTGCACGTGTAAGTTTAGGCACACTTAAAGAGGTTATTAGACTCAATGATCTTCATACAGTAGAGCAGATTACAGACTATACGAAAGCAGGTGGTTTTTGTAAATCTTGTATCAAGCCTGGTGGACATGAGGCTAGAGAGTGGTATTTAGTGGACATCTTAGCTGATACGCGCCGTGAAATGGACGAAGAGAAGATGAAAGCTGCTGCGGACGCTGGAAGTAAAGGTGACTTTGAGAGCATGACGCTTGTACAACAAATCAAAGCTGTAGATGCTATTGTTGATGAGAATGTACGTCAATTCTTGGTAATGGATGGCGGAGATATGGAAGTTATTGACATTAAAAAAGGGGATGAATATATTGATATTTACATTCGCTACTTAGGTGCTTGTAATGGATGTTCTTCCTCTTCAACAGGAACACTTTACGCTATAGAAGCAACACTCAAAGAGAAACTCTCTTCTAAAATCCGCGTTTTACCTATTTAATAAACCCTCGCTTTATTTAAGATGCCAAGTCCTCCTTGGCTCCTTAATTTGACAATCGATATATAATTTGGTATATTTCGCAATCTACAAAATTAACATTACTTGGATTATAGATGGATAACACATTAGAAGGTCGTTTCTGGATTAGTAAATCAGAACACAGTTTCTTAGGTAAAGGTCGTATAAACCTTCTCCTCAATATTGAAGCAACAGGCTCTATTACCAAAGCTGCAAAGATGATGAAGATGAGCTACAAAGCAGCTTGGGACACGGTTGACACTATGAACAATCTATCTGAACACCCCTTGGTTCAGCGTGTTAAAGGTGGTAAAGGTGGAGGCGGTACGCACCTGACCGACTACGCCAAAGAGTTAATAACTACTTACAATATCCTAAACGAAGAGCATCAACACTTCTTAGAAAATCTTTCAAAACGCATTAATCAAAAAGATGGTCATTTTAAAGTTTTAGAGAGCATGAATGTCCGCATTAGTGCTAGAAATCAACTCAAAGCAAAAGTCACAGAGATTCAAAGAGGTGCTGTAGAAAGCGAACTTTTTTTACAGCTTCATAATAAAGAGAGTTTTATGGCAATAATAACCAATGACTCTCTTGAAACACTTGACATAAAAGTCGGCAGTGAAGTGTATGCTATTTTTAAAGCAAATGCGGTTGTTGTAAGCACGGATGTAAAATTAAAAAAGAGTGATAGAAACCGTTTTACAGGGACTATAGAAAGAATAAGCCGTGGAAATTTTGATGCAGAAGTTGTTGTGACATTAAAAAGCTCAAATACAATCTGTTCAACAATGTCTATTGATACCTTAGATGAGTTAAACCTACAAAATGGGATGGAAGTTGTTGCATTTTGTAAGCCTAGCAGCATAATTATAGGTATTTGGTAGAATGAAAAATGCATTTTTTGTTATAGCGTTATATATATTTTTATATATCGAAAATAAAATACCTAAGAGGAGGATTGAAAGATTAATAGTTTAAATAAATAACCCTGCAGCGGTAACTGCAAGGAAAATGCTTTGGTGTAAGCAACTAAAAGTATAGCAAAATAAAAATTACAATAAAGGAAGATTTATGAATAAAGGTATCAAATTAAGTGTTGCAGTTACTGCCACACTACTTTTAACATCTTTTGCCTGCGCAAATGATGAAACATCTAAGCAGTCACTAAAAACAAATTATCAGCTGATTTACAATGAAAAGCCTAAATCTGTCGATAACTTTACGGACATGTTTAAAGAGGGTCTGTTCTACGGTCGTCTTCGCTCTAACACATTTTATTGGGGATGGGAGAAGGAGAGCACTACACAATACAACCATGCAACAAGTGGTTTAGGTGGTTCTCTTGTTTATAAAAGTGCCAAATACGCAGATATAGATTTTACGGCAGGTATGTACTACAGCCGCGGATTTTTCAGTGTAAAGAGTGGTGATGTATCAAAGTTCAAACCAGGGGCTGAAGTACTGAGTCGTTTTGATTACTCAAACACAGGCTCTCAAAGTATGTCTGTGTTGGGTCAAGCATACCTAAGTTACAAAGGTTTAGCAAAAACAGAGCTGAGTGTCGGTCGTCAACTTGTTGAGACATTTTATACGAAATCAAATGACTCCAAAATGATTCCAAATACATTTGAGGGTGTTGTACTCAAATCAAAAGTTATTCCTGATACTGCTTTTGATGTTGCATATCTAAGCGCAGAAAAACTCCGCGCGCATACGGAGTCGCACTCTATTTTAATGTATGGAGATACAGCATCCTCCTCATCCACAAAGCCTCAATGGAGTGAAAATGATGACTCTGCAATGCATAAAGGGCTGACTTATACCGCGTTAAAAGCGGCAGGAAAATCTACAGATGCTCCTTTGATAGTTGCTGATATTCACAACAAGTCCATTCCAAATCTCTCTTTTGATGCCGCATACTACGCAGTCCCTGCGCTTATCTCAGAAGTAATGGGAGAGCTAAACTATAAAGTTAAAATGGGCTCTTTTTCTTTGACGCCAGGTGTTCGATATATGAAACAGTTTGACAATGGAGCAGGTGCAGTTGGTGGTGCGGCGTATGATGGCACGACAACAGGCTACAAAGATCCGACTTCCCTTGACTCGCAAGCAGTTATGGGTCGCTTAGTCGGAGTCTATAACAACTTTAAACTCAATCTTGGTTACTCTCAGATTATGGATGAAGCGGATCTTATAACTCCATGGAGAGGTTTTCCTACAGGCGGATATACACGTTCTATGGCTCGTTACAACTGGATAGCAAACACAAAAAGCTACCGTGCAGAACTCTCAATAAATGGAAATAAAACAGGTGTTTACAAAGATGTTTTTACGCAAATCTCTTTTTTACATACAGATTCGGATGAGAGCAAAGGTCAGTATGACGAAAACTACTACTATCTAGGTTTTGTTCAAAACATTCCTTCACTTGTAGATCTACAGTGGCGTCTTAGACTCGGATACACGGATACGAAAAAAGCTGACGCTGATTCTTTAGATGCTCGTTTCGAGCTGAACTATTTATTTTAAAAGGATAAAAAATGTTTAAAAAATTGATAATCGGAAGTTTATTATTTGTTGGTTCTCTTTATGCAGGAACTATCAATATTGCAGTTGCTGCAAATGTGAGTTATGCTATGGATACACTTTTGGAAGAGTTCCATAAAACAAATCCAAATACTCAAGTGAAAGTCACTTTAGGAAGTAGTGGAAAATTAACAGCTCAAATCAAAAATGGTGCTCCATATACTCTTTTTATGGCTGCTAATATGAAATACCCAGAAGCTCTTTATAATGATGGGATTGCTATTACAAAACCAGTTGTATATGCACAAGGTGGACTAGCCATGTTAAGTAGTTCAAACCAAGATTTCTCAAAAGGGATTGAGCTTGTAACTACTGATGTTATTAAAAAAATTGCTATAGCGAACCCAAAAACAGCACCCTATGGAAAAGCTGCAGTTCAAGCTTTGAAAAATGCAAATGTTTATGATACAGTAGAAGGAAAATTTGTATACGCAGAATCAATCTCTCAAACAGTTTCTTATGCTGTTACGGCTGCTGATATTGGATTTATCGCAAAATCATCACTCTATAGTCCAAAAATGGCTCAATATAAAGAAAATATTAATTGGGCTAATGTAGACTCAAAACTTTATACCCCTATAAATCAAGGTATTGTAATACTAAAAAGTGGGGAAGCTAACAGTGAAGTATCAGCATTTTACACATTTATGCTAAGTAGTACAGCTAAAAAAATATTAACTGACTTTGGATATTTAGTACCATGAGTAGTTTAATTGCAACAGTAACACAAATAGATAATTGTGATAGTTTGCATATAGTAAAGTTTGATTGTCATAATCAAACTTTATCTATGATGAGTTTAGATTTAACAGATAAAATAAAGATAGGGGCTAAAGTAAAACTTGTCATTAAACCATCTCATATCGCAATTGCAAAAAATTTTAATGGTGAAGTGAGCTATTCAAATAAATTAGAAACAATAATTGTTTCTTGTGAAAATGGACAACTTTTAAGTAGTGTAAAACTTGATTTTTTTGATACTACTTTGGAGTCAATCATTACAGTAGATTCATCTAAACGGATGAATTTGAAAGCAGGGGATAAAGTAATAGCTTTCATTAAAGCCAGTGAAATATCAATAGGTGAGGTGATAAATGATTGAACTATTTCATGAATTAGAATTTGAGCCTTTTTTACTCTCATTTAAATTAGCAGGATTAACCACTTTTATACTTTTTGTAATAAGTGTACCATTAGCTTGGTATCTGTCTCAAACAAAGTCAAAGATGAAAGCATTTTGGGAGAGTTTAACAGCATTACCTATTGTATTACCACCTTCTGTCTTGGGATTTTATATACTTGTAGCACTTTCTCATAATTCACCTATTGGGGTATTTTTTGAGGATATTTTTGGGGTTAAGTTGGTGTTTAATTTTACTGGACTTGTGGTGGCAAGTTGTTTTTACTCACTTCCATTTATGGTACAACCACTTCAGGGTGGATTTGAGAGTATCAATAAAAATATGCTAGAGGCTAGCTATATTGCTGGAAAAACTAAATTTGAAACTATTATAAAAGTTGCCTTACCAAATATAAAACCAGCTTTGATGACAGCTATTATAGTTACATTTGCTCATACAGTTGGAGAGTTTGGAGTTGTTTTAATGGTGGGTGGAAGTATACCAGGGGAAACCAAAGTGGCTTCAGTTGCAATTTATGAATTTGTTGAAGTTATGGACTACACAAAGGCACATATCTATAGTGCTATTATGGTGGTTATTAGTTTTCTAGTGTTATTGAGTGTATATATCTTTAATGGTAAACAAAAAAAGATTGGATTTTAGATGATAAAAATAGATATAAATAAAAAACTTCATGGTGCAAATGGAGAGATGGATTTAGTAGTTAATCTTGATATAACACAAGGTGATTTTGTAGCACTTGCAGGACAAAGTGGTAGTGGAAAAACTACACTTTTGCGAATACTAGCAGGATTAGAAGATGCTACAGGAACTATAAAAGTTGGTGATGAAGTTTGGTTAGAGGGTAAAAAAGCTCTACCATCTCAAAAAAGAAAAATAGGTTTTGTTTTTCAAGATTATGCACTTTTTCCTAATATGAGTGTTGAAGAAAATTTATTATTTGTTCAAAAAGATAAAGAGTTAGCGGACAAACTTTTAGCTCTTACTGAACTTTCTGAACTAAGAGATAGATTACCAAATACTCTAAGTGGTGGACAAAAACAAAGGGTGAGTTTATGTCGTGCTATGATGAATAAGCCAAAAATACTTCTTATGGATGAACCACTCTCAGCACTTGACCCAAAGATGAGAACGAAACTACAACATGAGATATTGACACTGCATAAAGAGTTTGGAACTACAACAATTATGGTAAGTCATGATCCAAGTGAGATATATAGATTAGCTTCAAGGGTTGTTGTTTTAAATCTAGGGGAGATTATAAATGATGGGACACCAAAAGATGTCTTGCTTAAAACAAGTGGGAGTCAAAAATTTTCTTTTGAGGGGGAGTTACTTGATATTGTAAAAGTGGATGTAATTAATATAGCAATAGTTTCAATTGGTCAGCAGTTAGTAGAAGTTGTAGTAAGTGATGATGAAGTGAACAGTTTAATTATAGGACAAAGTGTAAGTGTAAGTACAAAAGCATTTAGTCCTATGATTCAAGGGTTATAATGAAACTAAAGTCATTTATAGGTGGAACTTCAATAGGCTCTCTTGGTGGGCTTATAGGGCTTGGTGAGACCGTAAAATAAACTGTGTAAACCCACCTCTTATCCTTCAATCACTTCGTATATTTTGACATAATTTCACTGAAAAATATACAAAGTTGAGG
>PETN01000030.1 GCA_002781365.1 Sulfurimonas sp. CG01_land_8_20_14_3_00_36_23 | reverse complement strand
TCATAATTCCGTGTCAATCGGGTAAAATGATATTTACTCAAGGAATGACACATGAAGATAGAAATAGATGTAGAGCAATTTGCTCGTGATATAAAAGCTGGCAAAAGTATCGGTGGCTCAGACGGAGCGTTAGGCTCCCTCATCAAACAACTTACCGAAGCTGCACTTGCAGCTGAGATAGATTCTCACCTTTCTCAAGACCTCAGTAGAAACAGAAAGAACGGTTACAACTCAAAGACTATGAAAAGTGATCATGGAACTTTCGAACTCGATGTTCCAAGAGATCGTAATGGAACTTTTGAACCTGAAATTGTAAAGAAAAATCAAACCAGTATGACCAGCGAGATTGAAGAGAAGATACTTTCACTCTTTGCCCTTGGCAACAGCTACTCACAAATAGCCAAACATATAGAAGATTTCTACTGTGTAGGCTTCTCAAAAGCAACTATAAGCGCCGTAACTGATAAAATCATACCGATGCTCCAAGAATGGAAAACAAGACCATTAGAGGCAGTTTATCCATTCATATTTTTAGATGCTATTCATTACAAAGTAAAAGAAGATGGTCGTTATATATCAAAAGCTTTTTACACTGTGCTTGGAGTGAGAGTTGATGGAAAGAAAGAGATACTTGGACTTTATCTCAATGAAAGCGAAGGGGCTAAGTTCTGGTTACAAGTGCTTACTGATTTACAGAACCGTGGAGTCAAAGATATTCTTATCGCTTCAGTAGATGGCTTAAAAGGCTTCCCTGAAGCAATTAATTCAGTATTTCCAGATACGCAAGTGCAACTCTGCATCGTCCATCAAATACGTAACAGCCTGAAGTATGTGGGCTCTGCTTATCAAAAACAATTTGCTAAAGAGCTAAAGGTAGTTTATCAAGCTTTCACAAAAGAAGAAGCCGAATTTGAACTTGATAAATTGGAGGAAAAATGGGGTAAAAAATATCCTATTGTCTTTCAATCTTGGAGGAATAAATGGGATAATTTATCTGTCTACTTCCAGTATCCAGAAGATATACGCAGAGTTATCTATACAACAAATATCATCGAGTCCGTCCATCGCCAATTCAGGACTCTTACAAAGACAAAAGGTGCTTTTCCAAACGATGACAGCTTACTTAAATTACTCTATATGGGGATTCAAAATGCTGAGAAAAAATGGACCATGCCAATACGAAACTGGAGTTTAACAATCTCTCAATTAGCCATCCATTTCGATGGACGGCTTGATGACGCTTTAAACTTATGATACAATTTTAGGAATTATCCGATGTTGACACGGAATGCTGAACACTCCCTTGTATTTTGAACGCGTCTGTTATGTCCACGTCCGACTATCTCGCCATCTATAACCAAGACCGAACCGATAGGGATTCCACCCTCAGCTAGACCTAACTTTGCCTCTTCTATTGCCGCTTGTAAAAATTTATCCATCTTTGAGCCCTTTTGTTTTATACCACTCTTTTATCATCTATCTTCTCAACTCCATCAACACATTATGCTCAAACAAAAACATCAAAGTCTCATTGACATAATAGTTTATAGCATCACGCTCTTGTCTGTCGAGTTTATAAACTTTTGACATCGTAACATAGACTCTTTTTTAGCATGTGAATCGTTCTCATATGGAAGTGTGTACATGACACCAGCGTTGTCTATCAACACATCGATTGGTGTGAGGGAGGAGATGAGAGTCTCGATTTTCTCTACCTGAGATAAGTCAAACTCTATGAGCTCTATATTTTTGTTCTCTTTAAATTCAACTTTTACAAAATCTCTATCGATAATGTGTATCTCGTAACCCAGGGCTAAAAAGCCTCTTGTAACCTCTAACCCTATCCCTTTAATTACGCCTGAAATAATATTCTTAGTAGCCCAAATCGTGGAGTTCTCTAAAGAGATAGGCTTCCACTATCTCATCGATGCTTCTTTGTGTATGTGCAACTAAAGGCATCATGCTCATCTCTAAAAAAGGCATAGGGTTCTCTGTATCATTTGTAAAAACCACAGCCTCTGACCAATTTTCAAAGCCATCAAAGCGTTCATGATGTACTCTCGCTACAATTTCACCCTCTTCTACTTGAAGCTGTAGCCATACTTTTGCATCTGCTACAGTTGTTAATTTTGCCTCGTCTGTATTGTCGCTGTCCATTGGAAGTAAGAGATACATACTAGTTCACTTTTGAGAGATTAAGTGCGAGCGCTTCATTGTCCATGATGTCAATGTCTTTGCGAAGAACGGCAGTAGCTATCGCTTTTGCATCTTCAAGTGAGTGCATTTTATAAGTTCCGCATTGATAGATATTTAACTCTGGAATATCTTTTTGTTCTTTTACATTTAAAATATCTTTCATCGAAGCTTCCCAAGCATCCGCAACTACTTCTTCAGCAGGAGTACCAATAACACTCATGTAAAAACCTGTTCTACAACCCATAGGTGAGATGTCGATAATCTCGGTTGCTTTTGAGTTTAAATGATCTCTCATAAAGCCTGCAAATAGGTGTTCTAAAGTATGTATACCCTCTTGAGAAAGAATCTCTTCATTTGGTCGAACAAATCTTAAATCAAACACGGTAATATCATCTCCCTTTGGGGTTTTCATCCCTTTTGCTTTACGAACTGCAGGAGCTGGCATAATTGTGTGGTCTACTGTGAAAGAGTCTAATAATGGCATGTGATTTCCTTAATTTTATTATTTATACGCTATTGGAAGTAATTCCAATACCTACGCTAACGCTATGTTTCCTTCGGCAGGAAGCCCATTGCACTAGTGTAATTTTTACTAGTATTTTATCGTTTTTTGATTCATGTAGGTTGAAAGAGGAGAGTTAACTATTGGCATGTGGAAACTAAACAAATCCAAAAAGTTTTAGATTTTATGTAGATTGTGCCTGAGGAGCAAAAAGGCTAGACTAATAGTCTGCCATTTGCTCATCTGGTGCAAGATGCGTGAAAGCTAAAGCTTTTTCTATACGCGAGCTTCTTCTCGGCGGTTTAAGTACGCCCATTTTTCATCTACGCGCTCTTGCCACTCTTTGATTAAGTATTTATACTCATCTTTAAAAAGGTGCTTAAAACGTCCTTGTGCAGCTAAATACTCTTCAACAGGGATAACATTTTTAGGTCTGTATGTAATATTTAACTCATGATTATCAATGATTTCATAAAGTGGAAAAACCAAAGAGTCTGTTGCTAAATCAGCTATGTGCATTGTATCTTTAGGGTCAAATTTCCACTCCGTAGTACAAGGAGAGATTGCATTAATAAATACAGGACCATCTACTGCCATACCATGTTGGATTTTTTTAACCATATCTTTCCATTTATTTGGAGCAACTTGCGCCGCATAAGGAATTTGATGTGCAGCCATAATAGCAATCATATCTTTTTTATTTTTCTTCTCACCGTAACTTACACGACCCGCTGGTGATGTAGTCGCGCTTGAACCTATCGGTGTTGAACTTGAACGTTGTCCACCTGTATTTGCATACACTTCGTTATCAAGAACAACATGCATGATGTTGTGTCCTCTCTCCATACAGCCAGAAATCCACTGGAAACCGATATCGTAAGAGGCACCATCACCTGCAAAAGATACAAATTTAGGCTCACGTTCTGGTTGCTTTAGACGACCTTTCTTTTTCAATGCTTTGTACATTGTCTCAGCACCTGCAACAGCAGTTGAACCATTCTCAAACCCGATATGAATCCAAGATGCATCCCATGAAGTATAAGGATAAACAGCCGTACAAACTTCAAGACAACCCGTAGATGCGGAAAGAATCAAATCGTTGTTAGTAGCATTTAATACTTCACGAACAATGATTGAGTGCGCACAACCAGGACATAGTAAGTTTGCTCCTTCAAAACGGTCTGCTGATGTTGAAAACTCTTTTAAGTTTTTTACTTTTTTTATTTCACTCATAGTTTTCTCCTTATAAAAATGCTAGTTTCGGTCCACGAACACCGATAAACTGTTGTAGTTGCGTTGTTACTTTTCCAGCATCAACATTTGCTTGAAGTTCAGTATATAAAGAGACTAAGTGCGCTTTTGTTAAGTCACGTCCACCTAAGCCATACACATAACCTGAAAGTAATGCTCTTTTATCTGTATTGAAAAGAGCGCCTGCAATTTCATTAAAAAGCATACCAGGAGCACCATTTGGAGATGAACGGTCAAGTGCAGCGATTGCTTTTACATCTTTAAGTGCTTCTGCAATTTCAAAGAATGGGAATGGACGAATCACACGAAGACCAACAACACCCGCTTTAATCCCTTTTTCTCTCATCTCAGTTGCAACTTCACGCGCTGTCTCAACTGAAGTTCCCATACAAACAACACATACATCTGCATCATTCATATCGTACTTTTCAACGATGTTATATTTACGACCGCTTAGTTTTTCAAACGCATCAAAAGCAGCTTGAATTTTAGGAAAAACTTTTGTCATAAGGTCATTATGTTGACGCGCTTTATGTTCAAAATGCCAATCTTCTTCAGTTTGTACACCATGTGTTACAGGATGTTCAAAGTCAAGCATGTCATTCATTGGCTTATATTCACCAACAAAACCATACGCTTCATCATCTGTAAGCGTATATACACCTTGTGCAGTATGTGAAGTCATAAAGCCATCTTGATGAACCATAGCTGGAAGTCTAATATCGTGATCTTCCGCAACTTTAAATGCGATAAAGTTTAAATCATACGCCTCTTGTGGTGCAAAAGCATCTAATTGAATCCAACCACTATCACGACCAAGATACATATCTGAGTGATCGCCATTTACATTCAGTGGAGCAGCAAGTGCACGGTTTACAACGTTTAAAACGATCGGTAAACGCATACCTGAGGCTTGGTAAAGAACTTCAACCATAAGTGCAAAACCTTGAGAAGAAGTTGCAGTTGCAACACGACCACCAGCCGCCGCCGCACCTACACAACCACTCATTGCAGCATGTTCAGACTCAACCATTACAAACTCACCCTCGATATAGTTGTCAGATAAAAATTTTGCATAACCTTCAACAATTGGAGTTGATGGAGTGATCGGATATGCCGCGACAACGTCAATTTGGCACTGTCTTAGTGCTTGAGCTGCTGCAAAGTTTCCATCCCATACTTCTATTTTTTGTAATTCCATTTTATCAAATGCCATTATTTTGTCTCCTTGTTTTTAGCAGGCCAAGTTGCCAATTCTGTCTCTTCATCTGATTTTTCAGGAAACATTAAAAGTGATTTTGGGTTTGTAGGGCAAACTTCAACACAAATACCACAACCCTTACAGTGATCCATATCTATACCAATCATTTTTTTATCTCTTGAAATAATTGAAATATCTGGACAATAGACCCAGCAAAATTGACAATCGATACAGAAATCTTTGTTAAATATTGGTTTATTGATTCTCCAATCTGCAACGCTTGCTACAAAAGAGCTATTTTCTGAGTATGCACGATCTTCTTGCAATGTTCCGGCGATGTCATCTATTTTACCATCGAATGTACGAAGCATTGCTCCGATTTCGAATTCATCCCATCCTTTTTTCATCATATCCCCAACTCCTTATTTTACTTCATCAAAAGCACGTTGAATAGCAAGCATGTTTGCATCAATAATCTTTTGAGGTAATTTTCTAAGAATTCTTTTCATACTATCTTTAAAAAACTCTATGTCATACATTCCTGATATTTTCATGAATGCACCAAGCATTGGTGTATTTGGAATAGCCTTACCAATAGTTTCCTGTGCAATTTTAATACAGTCCACAGTGTAAACTTCTTTGCCTTCAAGCTTTGGTTGCGATGCTACAAGCTCTTGCGTACTCATGTGAGTAGTAATGATATAAATTGTCTTTTCTTTCGCATTTATCGTAACATCTGATGTGTAAACTAACGCTGGATCGATAACAAATACAAAATCTGGTTCCATATATTTTTCGTGGTTCATAACGACTTTATCGTCAACACGATTGTATGCCGTCATAGCAGCGCCGCGTTTTGCAGATCCGTAAAATGCAAACGCTTGAACGTGCTTTCCTGTTGTAGAAATAACATCTGCTAAACCTTTAGCACCAGTTACGGCACCTTGTCCAGCACGACTATGCCATCGTATTTCTAACATAAATTCTCCTTATATTTCAGTGACTTTTTTATCGACACAAGATTAGTGTATTTTAGGCAAGTTGCTCTTAAATGTAGCTTGCAAAATCCATTTCTATGGCGAGACTAAGGTTATGTGTGTGATATTTTCTTTCGATAAAGTTGTTCGATTGCTTCGAGTGTATCTCGGAGAATACAATCCGTATAAATTTCAAGAACAGCTTTTGTTTCATATCCACAGAGAACACCTATGGAATGCACTCCTGCATTTTGTGCTGCAATCAAATCAAGCTTCGTATCGCCAATCATCCAAATCTCTTTACCCTCGGTCTCTAAAGAGGCAAGAGCCTTGAGTATTGGTTCGGCATGTGGTTTTGGATTTTGTACATCTTCTCGTCCAATTAGAACTTCAAAATGCTCCATCAAACCAAAGTGCTCCATCAGGATTTTAGAGTACTCTGCCGTCTTTGTAGTTACTATGCCTAAGGTTGCAAATTTGCTTGCCATTAACACCGCTTCGCGTGCATTCTCTAGTAAAAATGTTTTTTGCGTAGATATGTTGCGATACTCCTCTTTATATGTTGCAACATAATCCCAAACAGAAGCTTCCTCAACACCTAAATCAGCGAACATAATATCAAGCGGATATCCTATGAGGGCTTTGATGGCATCATCACTTGGCAGTGGAGCATTATGCACTGAAAATGCGTGGTGGAAGCACTCCAAAATCGCCTCGGTTGAGTCTATAAGTGTTCCGTCTAAATCAAAAAGTATTATCATTGTATCTCTTCTTTTTCCCATTGAATGTAATTGTGCCAGATGCCACTTAGGCTTGGCTCAACATTTTTTATATTTTTATTCACCGTAGTGATGGAATTTGGAATGTATAAAAAGAGGTAGGGATTCTCCTCTACAATAATTTTAAACATCTCTTTCCACATGCCACTTATTTTCTCTCTATCAACGATGCTTTGGGACTCTTCTATCATTTTATTGATGATTGGATTTTTATATCCTGTAAGGTTAAAACCACCTTTTTTATCGCTATCACTGTGCCAAAACATATAAGGGTCTGGCGTAGGAGAGAGTCCCCAACCCAACAATACTGTATCAAATTGATGTGGAAAAACAACCATATTTAAAAATGCTTGCCACTCCATCACTTTGAGTGTCACCACAACCCCTGCTTGTTTGAGTTGGTGCTGAAGTATCTCCGCAGCGTAAGGTCGAATGGGAGAGGAGTTAGAGGTTGCTATCTCAAAGGTAAAAGGTTTTTTCTCATCATAGCCAGCCTCTTTGAGGAGCCTTTTTGCCTCTTGTATATTTTGCGTAGGGGCTTTTACGTCTGGGTTAAAAGCTTGTGTAGCTGGTAAAAAAGGACCCGTACAAACTTTTGCATGTTTGAAAAAGAGTATCTCTACCAGCTCTTCTCGGTTTATGGCGAGGGATAAAGCCTCTCTTACTTTTGGATTTTTGAACTTCTCTAACCGAAGGTTAAAGCCTAGATAGGTGTAGGAGTGGCTTATCTCTTCATAGATATTGAACTTTTGAAAGAACGCCTCACTTAATTGTCTCTCAAACTGCATAGGTTCTATACTGCCAATATCTAAAGATTTGGATTTTAACATCAAAAATCTTGTCATCGGATCAGCTATGACATGAAAGGAGATTTCATCTATCTTGGGTCGCCCTTCAAAGTAGTCATCATTTGCACTCAAAATAATATTTTTAGAGTGTTCGAGCTGTTTGAGTTTGTAGGCTCCTGTACCGATTGGGTTTGTGTTAAAAGAGGCGTTCATCAAATTCGCTTCATTTTTTAAAATATGCTCTGGCAAGATTCCCATCATCCATGTCTCAAGCGCTTTAAAATAAGGCTCTTTGTAAGTAACTTTTACATGATACATATCTACAGCTTCAACACTTTGAACAAATCTAAAGTTGGAACTGTAAGGAGATGCAATTTTTGGAGAGATGAGGGTTTCGTATGTAAAAACGACATCTTTTGAAGTGAACTTCTCCCCATCATGCCAGAGGACATTTTCTTTAAGTGTAAAGAGGAGCGTTGTCTCATTCTCAAACTTAAACGCGGTTGCCAAATCCCCTATAACTAAAGAGGAGTCTTTGTCATATTTTACAAGTCCATTAAACAAAAACCCTGCTATCTCAGCAGAGCTTGAGTCTGTCGCTAAGAGAGGGTTGAGTCGGGAAGGGTTTGCAGAAGTTGCTAAATGGAGGGTTGAAGCATAAAGGTTAAAATACATCAGAAAAACAAGTAAAAATCGCATAAACCCTACTTATCGCAACATTTGATTATTGACGCTAAGTTCGCCTCTGTTCAATTGAATATCAAAAATTATATTCTCACCCACTTCTTTTGCATAAGCATTTGCAAAAACAACCATTGGAATCTCTTGATTTATGATTTTAAAGAGTTCCTTTGAAAAAGAGAGCGAAGCATTCATATCAACATTTTTAATCACTATTTCAGGAGATATATCTAACTTCTTTTGCAAGTCTGCGTCCTCTTTTACATCGAGTTTCACTTTAAAACTAAAGCCTTCGATTTGCTTTTGTTGATTAATTTGTATTTCCGAAAGGGAAACATCTGCAATAGACAAACGAAGCCCTTTTGAGAGTAAATCGATTGAACTATTTCTGATTTCTTCCTCGGATTGAGTTGAAGCGTTTGCTTTGGAACGAGAGATTAAAACTCTCAATTTTTCAAGACTCACCTTGTCAATTTCACTCAAAGAGACATCGTAATTAAAATCCGACCCTTTAAGAGAAGAGCCTTCTGTCTCAACAAGTAAATCTTTCAAAGAAGTTTTTGCATAAAACTCCGCCTTTTCCCCTTGTGTATTTGAAGAGATATTGAGATGTATATCATTGACCTCGATACGAAGATTGTTCTCAGCTCTGCCTTTGATTGCAAAGTTAAATTGCTCAATCTTCCCTCCGCTCATGTAGGTACTTTCTGACTCAAAGGCTGACGAACTTGTGAAATTTTTCATATGGATAGTAAACTCTTCGTCTCCTTTTTTCACATTGAAATCAATCGCACCAATCAGAGAACTCAAACTCTTTGGAGCAATCAGTTCACCATTTCCTTGATATAAAACATTTGACAAAGCAAGCGTTACTTTGGAGCTATCTTTAAGTACATACTCCTCTTGAATATCTTTGATATACCCATGAAAATCGAGGTTATTTATATTGTAATTGATATGGTATAAAACCCCTTTACTCTCCAATAAGTTTTTCACATATCTGTAAAATTTTATATCTTCTGATTTTAAATCCTGCATCATGCCTGTGGAGAGTGAGAGTGGGTAGATATCGACGGAGAGCGCATCACTTATTGGGAAATTACTATACTCCAAATCTGTACCTATTAAGACACCATCAATGAGTGCATTGACATAGGGAGGGAGTTGATTATCTGAGTATTGATTCAAGTATTGAACCAATTTATTTGCATCTTTGACTAAAAACTCATAGTGCTTTTTTGTCGTAAAATAGCTTGCATCTGTCGTGCTGTTGGAGAGTTCCACTCCATTGGCTCTTAAGATTTCTATGCGTTCATTTAATGTTTTATCTGCTAGTTTATTCCCCATTATCGGAAGAAGGGAAACTGTAATAATTATCATTGCTAAAAAGAGAAGTAATTTTTTCATTTAAAGACCTTATCTTGTGGATTTAGGCAATTATATAGAAATAAGTTTAAGGAGTTGGTATATTTTGGGAAGTTTTAAAAAAAGGTTTTACCAATGCTTTGAAGCATTGATAAAAAAAGCGAAAAGAGAGATTAACGCTTTCGAGGAAACTAGCGTTTTGAGAATTGGCGAGAACGACGAGCTTTTTTCTTACCTGGCTTCTTACGTTCAACAACACGTGAATCACGAGTCATCATACCTTCAGGTTTAAGAATTGCTTTAATCTCTGGATTAAATTTTACTAATGCACGAGAAATACCGTGACGTAGTGCATCCGCTTGACCACCGAAACCACCACCCATAGTGTTAGCAACGATATCAACTGATGTATCTTGTTTTGATAATACAAGTGGTTGTTTTACACGAAGCTTTTTAGCTTCAAGTCCACCTAACCATGCGTCTAATGAAAGACCATTGATTGTAATATTACCTGTTCCTGGAGTTAACCATACTTTTGCTATTGAAGCTTTACGACGACCTGTTGCGTATATTTTTGCCATATGTCAATCCTTACTTAGCAAGTTGTGCAGAGTGAGGATGTTCAGCACCTGCATAAATTTTTAATTTTTTAATCATTTTTGCGCCAAGCTTAGTTTTAGGAAGCATACCACGAACCGCTAATTTATATAGTTTTTCTGGATTTTTTTCTAAAAGCTCAGTCATTTTAACACTCTTAGTACTACCGAAGTAACCTGAATGAGAAAAATACTCTTTGTTAGCAATTTTGCCAAGACCGTTGAATTTTGCTTTAGAAGCATTTACGATAACTACGAAGTCACCACAGTCAATGTTTGGAGTCCAACATACTTTGTTCTTACCACGAAGTATAGTAGCTACTTCAGTGATCATACGACCAAATGTTTTCCCCTCAGCGTCAATCAAAACCCATTTTTGATCAATTTGTTCAGAAGTTGCAATTTTTGTAAATTTCATTCTTGAACCTTTATCTTGAGATTTCACAAACAGAAAAGAATCTGCTTGTTTTAGTGCTGGAAGTATAACCGTATAAGCTTATAGGAACCTTAATTTTTGGTTTATTTAAGGTTTAAAGATACGACTAATTTGATTGCAACAGAAGCTCTATCTCTTTTAAAGGCATAGGCTTATGATAATAGTACCCTTGGATGGAATCAATCCCGTAGAGATTCAACAAATCAAGCTCTTCAATCGTCTCAACTCCCTCTGCTAGTACCTCAATCTCTAACCCTTTGGCTAAGGCTATAATCGTTTTCACAATGAGTTGATTTTTAGGTTCAGCCTCAATATTTCTAATAAAAGATTGATCTATTTTCAATTTATGTATCGGAAGATTTTTTAGATAGGACATAGAGGAGTAACCTGTTCCGAAATCATCCATAGAGATATGAAATCCTTTATCTCTAAGTTTACCTAAGAGGTTGATTGTCTTTTGTGGATTTTCTAAGATTGAGCTCTCAGTGATTTCAAGTTCAATCCACTCTGGGTTACAGTTTGTCTCTTCTAAGAGAAGCTCTATCTTTTTTAAAAAATCTGGATGTATAAGCTGACGGGCGGATACATTTACAGCGATTCTCCCTTGCAAATATACCCCACATCCGACCACTCTTTTGCGACTTTAAAACACTCTCTAAAAACAAAACTCCCTATTTTAAGTATCAAGCTTGACTCTTCTGCTATAGGAATAAACACGGAGGGAGAAATAGACTCTTCATCACTTACCCAACGTAGGAGTGCCTCTGTGCCTATAATCTTTTTACTTTTACAATCCACCTGAGGTTGAAAAAAGAGTACGAGTTCCTCCGCAAAAAGAGCTTTTTTAAGATTTGTTGTAATGGTGGTTCTATAGAGTGCTCTTTGTGTCATGGATGTATTATAAAAACTATATGTATTTTTGCCTATTTTTTTCGCATTATACATCGCCGTATCAGACTTTTGAAGAAGCTCTTCATAATTCTCAGCATCCTCAGGATAGATTGCAACACCAATACTCGCTGTAATATAAACATCCATATCATCTATGCATAGAGCATTATTTAAAAGTGTAGTAAAGCGCTCTAAAGCAGTGTTAATAAGCGTTTTATCTTCATGAAACGTTAAAACGATTACAAACTCATCGCCACCCGTACGAACGATAAAACTATCCGATGGGAAACTTTCTTGAAGCAGTTGTGCGATTTCAATCAGCAATCTATCTCCAAAAGTATGCCCATAAGAGTCATTTATCTCTTTGAACTCATCAAGGTCCAGAAGCATAAAGGCAAAGTTCTCCCCTTTTAAGCATCTCTTTTGCGTATATTCAAGCAGACTAAGATTGTTTGGTAAACCAGTTAACATATCAGAGTGTGCCGCATTATCAAAACGCTCTTTTTCTGCTTTTAAGCGATTTTGACTCTGCTCTTGTTCCTCAAGATATTGCGTATCTTCTTCATACTGCTTATATAAAAACCTATAGCTTAGAGCAAAGAGAAAAAAAGTAGTGATAAGAACGAAGAGAAAACCTTTATAGGTTTGCAGCGTACTTAAAAGAGTAGTATCTTTGTCAGCTATGACTTCGACAAGAGCATCCGAACAATAAATCCATGCCATTCCAAAAACCATATAAATTATCGCAACACTAAAGGCATTTTTATAAATACGATTTTTTTTTACACTGACGGTATCGGGAACCTGCATTTGTAAATCCTTTATTTAGACGCATTGTAGCCACTAATTGATTAAGGGCGCTCTCTATTATAATTGAACGATTTTTACTTCATTTTCCAAGAGATAACAGATGTAGCCCTTTACCTCATCTGAGGTAATCGCTTCAATGGCTTTGACATAGTAGTTTACTTGCTTTATATGATGCTCTGCATAAGCGTTTGAACTTTTGTAATCCAGAACATTCCACATGCCACAACTAAAGAGAGAAAGTGGCTCTTTTGGCACATCTTTTTGAACCAGTAAATCAATATAACGTAGGTTATTTTTATGTCGTATAGCTTTTTCTCTGTAGCATTTGCCATCGACTAACTCCATAAACTCTTTTGAGTTTAGAAGCATTGTCACTCTCTTTTGAATATCTTCTACCTCTTCCTCTTCCAAGAGCGTGCCATACTTGTTGAGCATCATATCTTTGGCATGTGGAATATTTTGCACTTTAAACTCGCCTAACATCTCAAGCATGTAGTGCATAGCAAGTCCGAAATTGATAGCTTTGAAATCTTCCTCTGTGCTCTCTTCTAGTGCGAGTATATCGCTTTGTGTTCCGTAATAAAGGGCTTTGTACTCGAGCGGTTTAAAATTATCTTGGCACCCCAAGAGTACTTCCTCGCTTACGCTCTCGGCGCATGTGGAAATGATTTCTTTATTTCCACATGTGCCAGAGCGCAGCGACAAATGCCCTTGAGGTGCCAACTCTCCACTCTTTCCACATGCCAAATCCAATAACTCAAACGCAGAATCTTTAGACTTTAAAATGACAAACAGATTCTCTCTGGCTCTGGTAAAAGCAACATAAAGAGCATTGAGACTATCTTCTCTAACCAGTGCTTTCTCTTTTACGAGCGCGTTTGCATACTCTTCATCAAGCGTATCTCTGCCCTTGGTTCTCAAATAGACATTTTGCAAAGTGATGTTCTCATACTCGTAGATGATTGCATCACGCGCAGGTGGAGCTTTTTTGAGTCTGTCCATGACGATAACATGCTCATACTCTAAACCTTTTGATTTGTGAATCGTCAGAACTCGAACCCCTCTGAGGTCTGAAGCAGCAGCAGATACATCTAACCTCTCATACTCAAAAAGGAGTGCCTCTATGTCCGACTGCGAAGCCACTACATTTAAGAACCTAACAAGATGAAAATCATCACTGAAGAGTTCATACTCTTTTATCGCTTTTTGAACAATGCCTAAGAGTTTGTTTTGAGTGAAGTCCACTCTTTGAATCGCGCGTACCTCTTGGTTTACTAGTGCAAAGAAGTTGTGTTTGTATATCTCTTCGCCAAAGTAAAGATACTTCAAGTACTCCAAAAGAGCCTTGACACTTTTTTGGTTGATGAGCTTTGTGGTTGTCTCAGTAACCACTTCTATCTCTTCTGCTTGCAACTCCTCTTTTATGGCTTCACCATCGCCGTTTGTAGCGCACAAAACTGCTATCTCGTTCACATCCGCACCAAGAGAGATGAGTCGCTTCACCTGTGTGATGACTTCTTCTAAAAGTGCATCATTTTGAATAATCTCTACATAGCCGTTTTGTGCCTCAGGTCGCACTTTTTGAGGTGCATAGTTTTTTATTTTATCTATGAAGGTTGCGTTTACAAACTCTATGACCTCTTTTTGCGAACGGTAGTTTGTAAGGAGTGGCTCAACATGCGTATTGCACTCTCTTGCCACTTCGCCAAAGAGCGCGCTCACTCCGCCTCGAAACCTGTAAATAGACTGCTTCACATCGCCAACAAAGAAGAAACTTCCCTCATTGAAAACGCCCTCGCCTGAAACTATTTCTTCTATAAGGGGTTTTAAAATTTCATACTGCAAAATGCTCGTATCTTGAAACTCATCGAGTAACATGTGCTCTATCTGCGAGTCAAGTCTAAAGTACAAAAACTCACTCTCAACGCGCTCTTTTAGGAGGTAATAGACAAGCACTGTCACATCGTTAAAACTCAGCTCACTATCGTCGCTGTAGAGTGCCTCTTTTGATTTTTTGTATATATCTACAAGCTCGTTCAGGGCATAAAAAAAGTTCTGCTCTTTGGCGCGGTTTTGGTTTTTGATGGACTCGTTTATCTTTGCCAGATGGATGTCCATCTCTGGCACATAACATTTTGAAAAAGTTCTGTAGTTGAGGCTCTCTCTGCCTATCCAGCTTTTTGCCATAAGCTCCTCAAAATTTTCTGCCTCAACACTATTTTTGGCAGTTGAAGAGGCACTCTCGCTATTTTCAACCAAGCTTTTGAGCGCCTCAAAACTATCCATCGCTTCGAGTTCGTATTGCCAAAAATCCTGCTTCTCAAACCTAAGATGTTTTAACTCATTTTGCTTAATATAAAACTCGTCAAGGAGTGCAAAAATATCATTGAGGCGTTTGTTAGACTGAAGCGAAAGCGTAATAAGTGTCTCTTTTTTTCCTGCAACACTCACCTCTTTTAAAAAGCGAGAGAGGAGTTTGAGTTCATGCTGAGAACTCATCGTAGAAAAGTCTGGCATCAAAGAGGCGTAGAGTGAGAACTTTCGCAATATCTGTGAGAAAAATTTATCAATCGTCATGATTTTCGTGTTTGCATTTAAAAACACATCCAAAATCTTTTTTCGTTCTGCTAGAAGATGCTCGCGTGAAAGACCTGTGAGTTTGACAATCTCATCCAACTCCCCACGACTCTCTAACTCTTCGAGTGTGAGAACAATCCTCTCCTGCATTTCGTAAGCCGCTTTGTTGGTAAAAGTAAGTGCGAGTATCTTTGAGGGCGCGGCACCCTTGTAAAGCAGACTCAAGTAACGCACAACAAGCATAAAAGTCTTACCGCTTCCAGCACTTGCCTCGTAGGCTAGGTTATTTATGAACATGATTTGTCATTGTTATAGATTATAATATTATTCATATCGCTTTATCCTGTTTTAAAGGTCGAAATTCTCGACCTTAATATCTTGTATCTCTTCATCAATAAATTTTTCAAGTTCTTTTACAGACGGTAAAACAATTTTATACTTCGATATAAACATATTTTCATCCAGCCCTGCCGTAGCGTACTCTACTTTTGTGTGATTTTTATCGGTACAAAGAATGATGCCAATCGGCGGATTGTCACTTTTGCTAGAAATCTCATTTTTATAATAGTTTAGATAAAAATTCATCTGTCCGACATCTGCATAAGAAAATGCTCTAACCTTTAAATCTACCAGAACATGACACTTTAATATTCGATGATAAAAAACCAAATCAATTCTATCATGCTCATTTTCTATAGAGATTCTTTTTTGTCTTGCTTCAAAACAAAAGCCAGTTCCAAGTTCTAGTAAAAAATCTTCAATATGGTTTAAAAGCGCACTTTCCAAATCACTCTCACTATAACTTGCTTTTTCTTCTAATCCAGTAAATTCTAAGATGTACGGATTTTTTATAATATCCAAAGGATTGTAAATCTCTTTTTTACTTTCTAAACTTTTAAGTAAAGCATTTTTATCTTTTGACAAACCTACTCGTTCATAAAGCAGCGTTTCTGTCTGTCTTTTGAGTTCTCGTACACTCCAATTGCCTTTGATTGCTTCTACTTCATAAAAACCTCTTTTTGTATCGTTATCAATTTTTATCAGTTCTACAAAGTGAGTAAAAGTAAGATGAGTTAAAAGCTTATTTGTTTGTATTTTTAGATTTGTCTTCGATTCATCAGTCGATGACTGATGAATCTTTATAGCTATTTTCAATTGGTCAGGCAGTGACTGATGAATTTGAGGGTACATACTATAGAACTGTCTAAAAAGCCTTAAATTTGTTGTTGACAACCCTTTTATATGCTTTAAACTATCAGCCAAATTATCTATAATTTTCGCCCCATATTCGGCTCTATCATTCCCGTTTTGTTCATACTCGATTATATAATGACCGATGAGATAATTTCTTATGGTTAGATTTACACTCACACTCTGCAAAGTTTTTATTTGCAGTGTATTGTGTATATCGTTGATGTTTGAGATTAGGGTTTTAAATGTCATTAGTTCACTCCCAACACACTGATTTTTTCATCAAAAGTTTTTAAATTTGAAGTCGAAAATTTCGACTTCAAGATTTTATATTTTCTTTACTTAGATACTTTTGCATATCGTAGCATTCAAAATAAATCTTATTGAAAAACATGTCATTTTGCAATTTCCACATGCCAAGCTTATTGTTTTGTTCATGCACATTTACAAAATCCCTGTTTCAATAAAACTATTTATTTCATTTAAAATTTCAACTTCTAGTTTATTATTGCTCTCTTGATGTCTGTAAATTTTAAAACAATTCATGAAATGTAAACTTTTAATTAATGATTTGTTCTCATGAATAAAATCAATTAACTTGTCTCCTATTGTAGTCTCTTTTTCTACACTTACTTTTAAGTTTGTTATAAAATTCTTTGTATATTTTTCCTGTTGAGAAATTATTTTTATTAGAGTTTCGTGTGGTTTAATGTCACTGTTGATGGTTGAAGTTGTTCTATCCTCATATTTTCCTTCTAATTTTTCAATATTGTTCATCTATTTCTCACCCTTCTTTATAAGCTCTAAAAGATGTTCTAAAACACTAGCTTTATCTTCATTCTTTTCATATTGAAGTCTAAGTGTTATCTCATTTTTCACATCTGCTAGTGCACTTACACAAACATCGTAGTTATCGTTCGCCTCTTTTTTCGTTAAGCTACAACTCTCCATGCCAAAGCGGATGATGAACTTCTTATCCCACCACTTTTTGCTTCCTAAGAGATGTAGGGCAGGGACATCGTTTTTTATGTAGAGAGAGGTTGAGATGACGTCATAAGCAGGTGCTAAGGAGATATTTTCCACTCCATCATACAAAAGTCCAAAGTTTTTAAGATGCGCGTCGCCATTTTGCAAGATGTTGTTGAGTATTATCATCTTGTAGAAGTTGATAAGTGAAGTTTTTTTATTTTTGTTTGAGACAAAAGTTGTGATGGTTTTTGCTATTTGCTCGTAACTTCCCTCGTATTTATCATCTCGTTGTCTGGCTTGCAGGACACACATATCTTCAAATCCCAAGCATTTGCCATCATCTTCTATGTCAAAGCGTTTCATGATAAAGAGTTTATCATCATCTGAGAGATAAAACTCTGGCGTTGGAATCTTTGCATACTTAAGAGCTTGCATACAAAAGTACTCATTTATTGCCAGCTCTTTATACTCTTCTCCCCATGATTTTACAATGTACTGCTCAAGTTTAAGAGTCGCCTTATTTTCAACTCTAGCCAATACTTTTGGCTGTACACCGCTTAGTGGAGAGTTCAGCGCAAACCTCTCTATCAACTCATCAAAGAGTTTTTCACTTTTTGGATGGATGAGATTTTCTAAGCTCAAATCGTACTGTTGGATTTGGAGTGGGGACTCATATGTCACCCTTCCATTGATAGAGGGTGCCATCAGGTTTAGCAGACCAAAGTCATCTGTTTTGACCAGCTTTGCAAAATGTTTTTTTATGATTGAGAGAAGATATCCCTCTGGTAGATGCATCTCAAAGATAGGGTGCAGTTGAGTGTGAACGTAACTTTTTTCTCGAATTGGCATAGTCAGAGAGATAAAATCATCTCTATTTTGACTTTGATAGCTAAAAATATATTCAGATTTCTCAAAAACAAGTTTACCCGCTAAATGGTTGTTGGTTTTGATGAGAAGATTATCTTTCATTTAATATATCCTCAAACACTGGGAACTCTGTTTTTTCTTTAAGTGCAAACTCAAACCCAAGATAATCAATAATCTGCAATACTTTTTTAAGCCCAATATCAACGCTATTGCCATTTTCAAAACTACTTATTGTCGCTCTGGAGATATGAAGATTTTCACTTAACTCTTTTTGTGAAATTTTTTTCATTTTTCTTAAAGTTGCTATCTCTTTTCCAAGTTCTTTAAAATCCATAAGTGCTCTTTTTTGTAAAATATATTAGTCATTATATATATATATTTAATTAATGTCAAATATATTATTCGTATTATGCTTCAATATGTGCTCTTAGTATATTGTAATTTCCACATGCCAAACTTCTCACTTTAACCGCTCTATTATCTCAAAACTTGCTTTATCCATTTTAGAAAATGCAAACCACTTTTTGCCTAAATCTTTTAGAGATGCCCCTATGTGATAAACTTCATCATCAATAAGCAAAAATCTATCATGTGAAAGGTCAAACTTTTTTATCTCGGCATGTGGAAACTCTTTTGCTAAGAAGTATTAAAACACTCTCATCCACATAGTTATCAAAAAGTACAATGTTGTTTTTGGCACTTTTAATTAGTTCAGACACAAAGACATAAGCATCAAATATCTGCCCATCATAAAAAATGCCACCATGTTCACTTGAGGTTCCAAAATGGAACCTCAAGTCGTTAAACTCTTGTTGTGTTAACTGAAATCTAAAACTTTCAGGAAATCTATCCAAATTTCTATTCACAGCTTTGTTAAGTTGTTTTGTCTCTACACCATAAAGCTCCGCTAAATCCGCATCTAGCATCACTTGCAAACCTCTGACGGTAAAGATTTTATTTTGGATACTATGCTCTTCAATGATCAGATTATTCATATTATTTACCTCAGATACTTTTTCATATCGTAGCATTCAAAATATATTTTGTTGAAATGTATGTCATTTTGCAATTTCCACATGCCAAGCTTATTGGTTTATTCATTTGAATTTTCTATCTTTAAAATATTCAATGCTTCATCCAGTTTATTTTTATCCACATAAAAATACTCTTCCAAAAGCGGTTTGATTTTATACTCTTTTACAAACTTCAACTCTTTATCACTTGTTATTTTCATAAAATAGCTATGTCCTAGTTTATAATCTTCATTGAGATTTATTTCTATAAACTCGTTTAATTTATTGAACAACTCTTTGGCATGTGGAAATGTTATAAGCTCTTCGTTTGGCTTCATCTTTAAAAATGTAAATCTTCGTCTGAGTGCTATGTCTATGGTTGCGATTGATTTATCGGTTGAGTTCATTGTGGCGATGATGTAGAGGTTTGAAGGGACTTTGAATTTTTCTTTTGAGTAAGGAAGCGTCACTTCGTAAACATCTCGTTTATCTTCTTCTATGAGTGTGATTAACTCGCCGAAGATTTTAGAGATATTTCCTCTGTTTATTTCGTCTATTACTAGATAGAAGTTTTGTTGTTCTATCTTACCTAGTTCGATTATATTTGAGTTATCAAAATTTTCATCTTCAAATTCTTTTAATTTTTGGTATAAAGCGAAATAATAAGGAGCATTTCCATGAATACCACTCTTTGACTCAAAAGTTGATTTAATGTCTTTATAGCTTAAAATGTTTCCATTTTTAAAATTATCATAATCCCTTTCAATAATACTAAAAGCTAAATTCTGCCCTGAACTTACTGAGCCACCAACCAAAAAAGAACTTTTACCAATATTTGTAATAGTCGCTTTTCCTTTGAGATAAAAAAGCTCATCTGAACTCAATGTATCTTCTATATAAAGTTTAAACTCATCAAATAAATTTGCAAAAGTGTATTCATTTTCGATTTCATTTTTATTTTTTCGACTATCTAAAATATTTGATAATGCTTTGTCTGCAATATTTTTAAATATCCCATCTTCAAGCTCAATATTTCCACTCTCATTCGGTCTAAAACCCTCTATAAAATCTTCATAAGAGTAGCTTTGATGAAAGGTTACAAACTCCACTCTTTTCTCTTTTTTAATATCTTCAAAAGTTTCGTTCTCTAATTCCACATGCCGATTCTTTACAATAGTATCAAATATATCTTTTTGACTTTTACCCTCTTCTATCATAGAGATTAAGTTTTTATAGTTGTGAGTTTTTCCGACTCCGGGAGCGCCGTAGAGGATTATGTTTTTTATGTTCATTACATTATTTTCTACTCTTTTAGTTATATCATTATCTATGACAGCTTTAACATATTCGTATAATTTTTTATTGTTATCTAAAATATAATTAACAGTACCCTGCTTTAATCCATGTTCTTGCAAGCGTTTAAGAGATAATAAGTTAACTTGTTTATCACTAAGCTTTTTAATCAACTTTAAATCAACAGTATCATCATAAACGTGTGTAACTTCCATAATATATTGAATTTGACGGACCTTGCTTGATATATAAATTAAAACTGTCTGTCCTACTACAACATTTAAACTTTTACCCCATTTTTCATAATAGCCTTGTTCTTCAATTAATGGTCTTACATCGCCCCACTCACCATTTGGATTATGTGTTAATACAGCTATATTTAAATCATTATTCATCTTAATTCTCCCATTCTATTTTTCATCTCTTCTACAAACTCACCATATCCACAATTTCCACATGCCAAATCAATACTCTTAATCTTCAAACCAATCTCCCTCTCATCTTTGCCTAAACGCATTTCATAATCAAAATGCTCCAAGTGTTTAGGGTACAAAAGCATGGTGTTTTTTACCTCAAAATTTGTACCGTAAACAAACATCTGATACTTGTCATTTGTTGCCAAATCCTCTTTTGTTTTTAATATTTATAATACCCCAAGAAAACAACACAAGAAAAATCAATTTCTAATTCCAAAAGAGTTAAGATA
>PETN01000085.1 GCA_002781365.1 Sulfurimonas sp. CG01_land_8_20_14_3_00_36_23 | reverse complement strand
AATCCGCAACGTCTATTTCTATTTTCATCTGTATTTCCTTCTGTGTGTTAATTTTACCAAATTGACACAGAATTATTTACAGTCCCTTTCCACATGCCAATATACCAATCCCTATTTTAAAAAGTAACTTTTTAGTCAATTAGTTGTAAATATTTTTACACCTTAAAAGTGGAGATTCAATTCAGGGTGGGGGCATAATTATGAGTGTTAAATCGTTTTACAAAACTCTTTTATATCTCGGAGTTTGGACAAAAGAAGTAACTTTAACGGTTCTGGTGCATAGGGAAGTAAAGATGCAATCTCTTCATCTATTGCATATGCATTAGAAGAGTTTCCCTCATTTGTTTGTACTAAAGTTGATGCGTGCAAATTAAACTTTTCTTTGAGTATCTCTATCTCTTCACCTGTAGCAGTTTTGAGTATATTTGAAAAAAATCTTTTTCTACTCTCTTTATCATTTGTAAAGAGATTTTGTTCTGTTACCCTCAACGCTTCAGCAATGTAAGGTATAAGTTCTATGCTTATACTGATTCTTCCTGCTAAATATCCGTATATAGTTTTTTCAGAAGGTGCTTCACCTGTGCTTTTGAGGCGTGGTTCAATCGCTCGCAATCTCTTTGCAAACTCTTTTTTTGTTATCCCTTGTTCTTTTAATAATAAACTGATTCTTTCATATACTTCCATATTATTCCCTTGATAAGAGTATTTTAGCAACCATTTGTTCACTGATAAGAGATTGTTAAGTTAATTATTAATAGAATTAGATAGTTTTAAAATAGTATAAATTGTTCAAAAAAATATTGCTTTTGTAAAATATTTAGTTAATAACTTATGAAAGTTTAATCTTACAATGAACAGATAATGAACTGATAATGAAAACTTGGAGAATTTAAGATTATGGCACTGCTATGGCAAGAATTTACTCATTTTAAGTTGCATAGTGCAAAGGCTGAGTATTAATGGAAATCTATCAATCTTCACACAAGCTTTTACATGAACTAAATGAAAATATAAAAAATCTAGAAAAAAAACATAGATACAACATAGGTGAGCAAATCAAAGAAAAATCATTTGAAATTTTGCTGCTTATATCTAAAATAAAAAATGATAATGACAAAATAAGGTATATAAATCGTGCCCTTGATGCTGCTAATGATATTCAACTTTCTATTAAACTTTTGAAAGATTTAGATGTTTTCAACGATGAACAGTCCGTGCATTTAAATCAATCTATTAGAGATGTGACTACTCTGTTTGAAAAATTGAAAAATGATGAACAAAAAGAGTGACACACGCATTTGAGTTACGAATCTAATCTAGAACCCTTTGGCATGTGGAAACTATTTCCACATGCCAAGATAGCTCCTAAAGTTTAGCGAGCATCTCTTAGCATTTTTAAAATCTTAGGCGTAACCGCTAAGTCAAGCGCTGTAAAATCATCTGGGTTTTGAAGTGTGACATCTGCCTTTGCATCAAGGAGAAGTTTTACCATAGACTCTTTGCCACTCGATGCCACATACATCAAAGAGGTGACTCCATTTACATTGCTGGTATCTATCTCTATTCCTGCGTCAATGAGCATCTTTACTACTTCAGGATTCTCTCCAAAACAAGCGAGCCAAAGCGCTGTATTTCCATCGACATTTTTCATAGTGATGTCTGCTTTAGCTTCTAAGAGTTCCCTTACAATCTCTGCATTGCCCTCACGGGCTGCTTTCATGAGTGCTGTATTTCCATAACTTCCTTGAAGATTGATTTTATCTTTGTCATAGTTATTCAACGTAAGCCACTCTAATGTCATTGCATTCATTTTTTACTCTCCTAAGGCTTTTTTTCTAAAGAGTGCTATGCAATTCCTGTTCGGTAGAGGTCTGTAGTATGAAAGTTGCAATTCATACCATAGAAGAATAAGGAGTAGAAAATGGGGATGACACCTAACAGCAACGAAAAGCATTTTCGTCATGATGAGCTTTTAGTAACAAAAACAAATCTAAAAGGCATTATCACCTACGCAAACAAATCTTTTATAAACATTGTAGGAATGGACGAAGAGGAGCTCATCGGTGCTCCTCACAATATCATTCGGCACCCTGATATGCCAAAGGTGATATTTAAGTTTTTATGGTCTTATCTGCAAAACAAAGAAGAGATACATGCCTATGTAAAAAACTTATGCGCGGATGGCTCATACTACTGGGTTATGGCAAACGTTACACCCTCCTTTTTACATGGAAAAGTTGTTGGGTACCACTCTTCAAGGAGAACTCCTACGAAAGAAGCTTTAGAGGCTATTGTCCCACTCTATAAGAAACTGCTAGATGCAGAGAAGAGTGGTGGAGTGCTTGCAAGTGAAAAGATGTTGAGTGACATATTAAAAGAAAAAGGAATGAATTATGACGAGTTTATCCTCTCTATCTAAGTTACATTACGCAAACTATGCCCATCTAGCAGTCGTTGCAGTTGCTCTTGTGAGTTCGATACTCCTTTTTGAGTTTCATTTAACGATACTCATCTTTAACCTGCTTAATATTGCTATAGCTATCTATGCCTATAGACAGATTCTTGTTACAAAAGAGAGTATAAAAAAATCATCTGACATTATCAAAGAGGCAAAAAACGGAAACTTTGAAAATCGTCAATCCAACATCAAATCGGGCGGAGAGTTGTCTGAGTTAGCGTGGAATATCAATGATTTGTTTGACCAGATGGAGAGTTTGGTCCGTGAGACAAACACCTCCATAGAGTACGCAAGTAAAAGTAAATATTTTAGAAGAATCAATACCGTAGGGCTTAACAGCCTTTTTGTGAAAACGGGAGAGTTGATTAACAAAAGTATTGACGCGATGCAAGAGGAGTTCAAGGCACAAGAGAGAGAACTTTTCATAGCCGAGCTTACTAAAGTTGGTAAAGGTTTTATAGCTAATTTTGAGATTATTAAAGAGCAGATAGGTGAAAATAGTGATACGCTCACACGCTTAGCTCTGGACTCAGGAGCAACAGCCACTTTAGCAAAGTCAAACACTTTAGTTGTAGATAAGATGAATGAGAACTTTGAGAAACTCTCTCAAATCATCGTTCAAAACAATGACTCTATACAAGGGGTCTCCTCAAGAACATCTGAGATAACTTCCATAGTCGGGCTTGTAAAAGATATAGCAGACCAAACAAACCTTTTAGCCCTCAATGCAGCCATAGAAGCCGCACGTGCAGGTGAACATGGAAGAGGTTTTGCAGTAGTTGCAGATGAGGTGAGAAAACTTGCAGAGAGAACGCAAAAGGCTACAAATGAGATAACTATCTCCATCTCCACCCTTGAGCAAGAGTCTGGTGGAATGTTGGAAAACTCTTATGCCTTAAACCAAATCGCTGAGGAGTCCACCCAGAGTGTAGAGAAACTCTCAAGCTCTCTTGAACAGTTTAACATTACCTCCGAATCGGTCTTAGAATCGAGTGATTATATGAAAAATAAAAACCACTTGATTTTAGCGAAGATGGATCATATTCTCTTTAAAGCGAATGTTCTCTCTCATATAGAAAAAGATGTTTATGAAGATTTCTCTGACCATAGTCGCTGTGGTTTTGGTCAATGGTATAACAACGAAGGAAAAGCGCAATTTGGGGAGTCTCAAATTTTTATATCCATAAAAGAGCCGCATGAGAGCGTACATACCTCTGTTGTAGAGATATTTAAGTTTGTAAAAGAGAGCAATATTACAGAGCATAAAGTTGAGATAAAAAGTTATGTAGAGAGGATGGAAGATGCTTCTGAGAAGTTGTTTGAGCTTATGGACTCAATGCTTGAAGAAAAAATAGTTGTGAATTAGAAATATTTCGATGCAGAGTTTCACACTTACAACTGATTTTTTAGCACTTCATTCAAAGTTTTACCACTTAACCTCTTCCATGCCTTTAAAGAATCCAAAGTTGGCAAGTTCTAACTTGGCCTTGGCAAAAGAGCTTGGTTTAAACGAGCAGGCACTGCTCTCAAGTGAGTTTGTAGAGTTTATGAACGGAACTTTTCAAGCAAAAGGTTCAATTCCACATGCCATGGCATACGCAGGGCATCAGTTTGGCTACTTTGTTCCAAACCTTGGCGATGGTAGAGCTATAAACTTGGGAAAAGTTCAAAGCTACAACTTGCAACTCAAAGGGGCAGGAAAAACCGCGTACTCAAGAGAAGCAGATGGCAGGGCAGTTTTACGCTCAAGTATACGAGAGTATCTTATGAGTGAAGCGATGTATGCTTTGGGTGTTCCAACTACAAGAGTCTTAGGAATCCTCTCTTCAGACACTTCAGTTTTTCGTGAGAGAGAGGAGAGAGGTTCCATTGTCCTGCGAGCAGCAAGCTCTTGGATACGTTTTGGGAGTTTTGAGTTCTCTTATTTGGGACAGGGAAAAAAAGAGAGTGTGACACTCTTGGCAGATTTTGTCCTACAAGAGAGCTACCAACATCTCAAAGAGCGACAAAATTGTTACTCCGAACTCTTTATTGAAGTTGTAGATAAAACTGTAGAGTTGATTGCCCGTTGGCAAAGTGTTGGTTTTATGCATGGAGTGATGAATAGTGACAATATGAGCATAGCGGGATTGACGCTAGATTATGGACCGTTTGCATTTATGGAGAGATTTGACAAAAGCAAGGTTTGTAACACTTCTGATTATGATGGAAGATACAGTTTTGAGAACCAGCCTTTTATAGCACAGTGGAATCTTCTCATGTTAGCAAAAGCTTTTTCACCCATAGCAGAGCAGAAGCCTTTAGAAGAGTACGCAAATCTGTTTATGGTGAAGTACAAAAAAAGGTATTTGCAACTTATGTCTCAAAAACTAGGGTTTGATACAAAAGAGGAGGGCGATGGAGCTTTAGTCGCAGAGCTTTTGAGTGTTTTGCAAAAGTGTGAGATAGATTACACTCCTTTCTTTTATAAGCTGAGTCATGCCCGCTTTGATGAGATAATCGCGACAGAGGGAGAAGTCCAAGAGTTAAAAACGTGGCTCGAGAAGTATGAAAAAAGAGTCTTAAACCAAGAGTCTCAAGAGAGTGAACGCTTAGAATGCATGCAGAAGATAAATCCAAAATACGTTTTGAAAAACTCTATGCTTCAAGAGGTTATAGAACTGGCTGAGCAGGGCGATTTTAGCCTCTTAGAACGTATGCTTCAAATCGCACAAAACCCTTTTGATGAGCATAAAGAGTTTGAGCGTTACGCTTTGAGTGTGCCAAAAGAGCTGAGTGAGATTAGGTGCAGTTGCTCATCTTAAGAAGATTTTGCAACATATAGTTCTCTCCCATCTTTAGCTTGTCACTCTCATAAATGAGAAGTTGCAGTGCGCTGAGGGTGAGGTTGTTTCCATTGACTTTTTTGTAAATAGCTTCGCTGTTTTTGCCAACCAAAGAGGAGTAATTGGAGTTGTTTACCATCGTTTGAAGCGTGTTGAGTCCATCGAGTGGTATCGGTAAATCACAGTAGTAATCCCCAACACTATTCACACCCCAATAGACAAAGCCAAGTGCGAGATAAAAGTCGAGTGAGGTAGAGATAGAAGTGATTTTAAATCTGCTCACATTGCCTAAAATCGCAACATCAAAAATCATCTTTAAGAGTTCATGTGCATACCCTTTTCTTCTTTGACTCAGAGGAGTAAAGATGTTGTGGATACTTAGGTACATTTTGTAGCGGTCTATTTTGTAAAAGATATAACATAGATGCGTATTGTCTACATCGCATAAAGCGACACACGCATGCGAGTGCCAGAGAGAGTGTTTGTCCCACCAATCGAGTGACATATTCGCAAACTTTACTGTTTTTAGGTCTGCGATAGTCGCGATAGATGTTATGTAAGCACTTCTATTGAGCTTTTCAAGGTGCAGGTCTGTGAAACCAAGGGCACTTATCACTTTCTCAGGACACATGTCGAACTCCTGTTTTGCACTCTACAAAAGTAAAGAAGTCCACGAGAAGAACCTAATTAGTCTAATACAATACTTGTTATTACAAAGAAGAATGCAATTATGAAACTAGGCTACAAAAACTAGGATTATTTTTTTCTCTTTTCTTAAACTTAATGAGATAAAATTTTATTCATTCAACTGAAGGTTCATTGTGATAAATAACGAGTACCAACTGCAAAATATAAAAGAGAACTCCTATGTACTTCAAGAGTATTTCCATGGAATGGACTTATACTCATTTATAGAACACTCGCTTATGCCTATGAAAACTTTTTTACTCTTTGCTATGGAACTCACAAAAGCCTTAGATGTTTTACATAAGAGAGATATCATTCATGCAGATGTATCCCCCTTTTGTATCTTCATCCACCCAGATAAACATCAAATTATGTTAGCGCACTCGCAAGAGAAACAATCTCTTGAACAAAATCAATTCTATCAAGCTCCAGAGCAGAGCGGAAGAGTACAGTATAAAGTTACGAAAGCTACAGACATTTACTCTTTAGGAGCTCTCTTTTATCATATGTTGAGTGGTGATGTTCCTTTTTACTCCAAAGATAAAATAGGTCTCATACACAATCATATAGCTAAAAAAACTCCTAATCTTTGGGAAGTTTTAAGTGATATACCTATGGTTCTCTCCAATATGGTTTCTAAGATGATGCATAAGAACCCTGAAGAGAGATACATTACACTTGCATCTTTGCATTACGATTTAAATAGATGTTTGGAATTATTTAATAATGAAAATGAGATTAGAGAGTTTGAGATAGATTACATAGGTAAAATCTCTCAGTTTAATTATACAAATACGCTCTATGGAGTTGATAAAGAGATAAAAGAGATTATTGACTTTACATCATGTATAGAGAAACAATCTGTAAGTATGCTTTGTGTAAAGGGTAGGTCAGGAGTTGGTAAAACAGCTCTTGTAAACTCTGTTATAGAGAAAACGAATACTCAATTTGAGTATATCGTAGAGAGTAAGTTTGATCAATATAAAGAGCATGCTTCCTTTGAAACCTTATATTCTGCCTTACAAAATCTAATGAAGCAAATATTGAGTGCAGATGAATCCTCACTTGGTTTTTTTAAAGCAAAGTTAGTCGAAACACTTGGAGCAGAAGCCCAAGTACTTATAGAAGTGATTCCTGAGTTAGAGATTATAATAGGTCCGCAATCTCCTGTTGAAGCCTTGTCCGCCTTGGACTCAAAAGTAAGACTCGATAGACTCTTATCACGATTTTTTCAACTCTTTTCATTGTTTGAAAAACCATTATGTCTTCTATTTGAAGATTTGCAGTGGTCAGATATTGCGACACTACAATGGCTCAAAACGGCTGTTTTAGATCTCTCCAATATCTTTATAATCATAACCTATAGGGATGATGAGGTTGGCGAGAAACATCCTTTATCTCTTATGCTTGAAGAGTTGAAATCTTACAATGCCAACATAAAAGAGATACCTCTCTCGAGCATGTCACAAGCTACAATTCATGAGCTACTTGTAACAAGTATGGATTTAACGCAAGTGAGCGAAGTCGCTGAAATTATTTTTAAAAAGACGAGCGGAAATACCTTTTTTGTCATGCAGTTTTTAAAATTACTTCAAGAAGATAGTGCCATTTGGTTTGATTACAAAGATTTATCCTGGCACTGCAATCTTGAAAAAATACAAAATCTTCCTATTAGTAATAATGTAATTGAACCCTCTGATTAAACAACAAAATTTCAGAGCCAATTAGATAAAATAAAAGAACTAAAAAAAGAGTGAGAAATATTATGCAACCAAGTTTTT
>PETN01000009.1 GCA_002781365.1 Sulfurimonas sp. CG01_land_8_20_14_3_00_36_23 | reverse complement strand
TTAAGAGAAATTAGGTGTTGACACAGAATTTATTACACTCCCATATTTAAAGTTGACGCAATGAGTAAGTTGGACTAGGAAAAGCTGATTTTTCCTTTGCCACTCTTTTTAGCACTATATAACTCTTTGTCAACTCTTTTGATTATCTCTTGTGTGGTAGGAACTTCAGCAATATTTTCGCATGTAATAAAGCCTATACTCATATCAGCAAAAAAAGATTGTTTTTCATTGTAAACAAATTCAAATTTATTTACTTCTGACTTTATCTCTTGACATATTTTAAGTGTTTGTTCTTGATTTGAGCCTTTTAAGATGATAGCAAACTCATCCCCTCCAATTCTAAATCCAATATCTGAAGCTCTTATATTTTGGTTGATTTTCTCACCTATTTTTTCTAAAACTTTGTCTCCACTCCAGTGACCAAAACTGTCATTAATCTCTTTAAAATTATCTATATCTAGATAAACAACACTAAAAAGTACATGATGTCTTTTAAACAGTTCAAGCTCTTTTTCAAGAAATTGCTCAAAGGCATCTTTTCTATAGAGATTTGTGAGCGTATCCATTTTGAGATTTTTGATAAGATGGTCTGCTGTAGAGATTAATGCTGAACCACTTAGAAGGAGTGTTAGTTTATAGATACTTAGGAGTGAAGAGTAGAGAGGGAGAATCTCTAAAAAGTTATTTTTTTTGTAGAAGTAAAAAAGATTCTTAGTGTTGATATTGATCCTCTTCTCAAGGTTTTCTATAAACTCTTTTTTCTTATGGTCAACAAAGTGAAGGTTGTCTGACCAGAATTTAAACTCCTTATTTTCATCTAAATCAAATGGAATATCCTGTTTTAATGCATTAATAATAGACTTTAGCCAAGTAACTCTTTCAAAAATAATCTCTCTTGTGAGGTCATTCTCTTCATCTTCAAGGTTTGTAAAAAAGAGTTCAATATCTTCTTCATCCTCAAGCATCATTTTATTGAGATAGCCTCTAGCTGTTTTGGATTTTATTAACTTGAAGTATTCAAAAATATCTTCCATTAATTCACGTGAATTATCTATATTTTGTGAATACATTAAAAAATGCTCTTCTAGTATCTCCATTCCTTTTATGTAATCAACATAAGGAATTGTAAGATCATAATGGTACTCGCCTAGTCTAATATAGGTAGTATCCAACTCTGTGTCGCTCATTGTGAGAGAGTTTATAAAAAACATTTTTTGCTTTTGAACAAGCATAGCTATTTGTTCTTGGGAATCAAAGAAGTTTGTTAAATGTACATCTTTTAATAATTTGTCGTAAAAACTTTCAAATGCTTGATCAATATCGGGTGATAGCTTATGGAGATATTTAAACATTTGGCTCATTGTTATTCCTTTGTCTCTTCTATAAATAGAGCATCAAGTAGACCATCAACAAACTCATACTTGTCAAACTTAGTGAGATGTTCGGGCTGTTCACCTGTCCCTACATAGAGTATAGGGAGTTCAAGCGCATACGCTATACTGAAAACACTTCCTCCTTTTGCTGTTCCATCAAGTTTGGTAATAATAATTCCATCGATTCCAATCATCTCATTGAAAGCTTTTGCTTGGGCAATCGCTGAATTTCCCTGAGTTCCGTCTATAATCAAAAGAGTTCTGTGTGGTGCGCCATTATGTGCTTTATCACAGATTCGTTTTATTTTTTTAAGCTCATTGGCGAGGTTGGTTTGCGTGTGAAGTCTTCCTGCAGTATCGATGATAACATGGTCAAAGCCCTTCGATTTTGCTGAGTCTATTGTGTCGTATGCAACAGCAGAAGAGTCATGTCCCTGCTTGGATGAAACAATAGGAATCTCAAGCTTATTTGCCCAAAGTGTGAGTTGCTCTATTGCAGCCGCACGAAAAGTGTCTCCCGCGCCAAGCATCACTTTTTTGCCCTCATTTTTGTAGCGACTTGCCAGTTTTGAAATAGTTGTAGTTTTTCCAGCACCATTGACACCAACGATAAGCTCTACAAAAGGAGCTGTAAACTCTGGTTCTTTATAGGTTGTGTATGCAAGTGTTGCTAAAAGTTTGGAGCGAAGTATTTCTCTCGTGATTTTTTCTTGATAGGTTTGCTCTAGGATGAGTTCAACTAAAGCGTATTCAACATCCGCTTCTAGTAAAACATTTTCGAGTTCATCTTTAGTAAGAAAACTCTTTTTTTTTGGAACGACTGTCTTGATTGCTTCAACAGTTTTTCCAAGTGATTTTTTTATAAATCCAAACATTTATTTTCCTAGAGCTTGTTTAATCTCACTCTCAACAAACTCTTCTTGAATCGCTCCAATGAAGTGGTTTACATATTTTCCATCTTTATAAATAACCATTACAGGGATAGGGTAGCGGTCACCTAACCCAATATCACTCACAATTTTATTGATTAAAAGAAGGTTTTGCTCTGAGTTTACTAAAGTGTAATCTGCTCCGTACTCTTTTCTAAACTCTAGAAGCTTTTCGTTTGAGACATTGTCCTCGATAGTTACACCTATGATGATTAGGTCATCTTTATACTTTTCTTGAAGTGAAGATAAGTGTGTAGCTGCTGCTTGGCAAGGTGGACACCATGTAGCAAAAATATCAAAAATAACAACTTTTCCTTTTGTGTTCTCTAAAATAAAATTACTAGCTTGCTTTGTTACTTTTAATTTTCTCCCATCCAAGGCAGTCAATACATTTTCATCTACAGAAATGAGACTGTTTGCATCTTCTGTTTTATCTTTTGAACATCCTTGAAAGAGGAGAAGTGTAAGTAGAGCAGGGAGTAGAGCTTTTTTGAACATTAAGGAACCTTTTTTTATTTAATTTATGTAGAATATGAGAAATTATAACTATAAAGATTTAATATGAGTATTACAAAGCCACTATTTAGAGATAAATGTTTAAAAAAGATTAAAAATTGCGCACAACACAACAAGTTTTATCGCGATGCTATGCTAAACTTAGCACTGAGTAAAGAGTTAAAAAAGTATAAACATAAAAAAATACTTTTTTACTACCCGTTACCTTTTGAAGCAAATATAACGAAAACACTACTGAAAATGAGAAAAAGTAGTGAGATATATTTACCATTTATGCAAGGCGAAAGTTTTAAGATGGTACCATTTAGATTGCCGCTCAAACAGAGTAAATTTGGGATTTTTGAAGCGGGTAATACATTTAAAAATATAAAAAAAATTGATATAGCTATAGTACCTGCAGTTGGAATAGATAGAAATTTACAAAGAATAGGATTTGGAAAAGGGATGTATGATCGTTTCTTTGCAAAATTACAAAAGAGGCCATACACAATATTTATACAAACTGAGTTCTGTTATACAAACGAGTCCATCTGTGATGTTTATGACATTCGATGTGATTTACTATTGACACCAAAGGTAAGAATACTTCCTAAGGCTAGAATTAATTCATAGGAACAAGTGATGTTAAACGAAATTTTACTAGGGGGTGGCGTTGCTACCTTTAGTGGACTTATCGGTTTTCTCATCTCTAAAAAAATTACTAGTGCTAATTTTGAAATTTATATAGAACACGCAAAAGCAAAGGCAAGTGCGATAGAGAGTGAAGCGCATATTCTATTGCAAAAGTCAAATCTTAAGTCTCAAGAGATTGAATTAGAAGCTATGAGGCACTATGACAGTGCTAAAGAGAGAGCTAAAGCAGACCTGAGTCAGAGAGAACATGATGTTACTTTTAAAGAACAAAATTTTAAACGCTATAAGCAGAATGAAGAGAAAAGACTTCAGGAAGAAAATAGTGTTACAAAAGCCAAAAGAGTTGATTTAGAAAGAAATGAAAAATCTTTAAATACATTAAAAAAACGCTACGAAGATAAGATAGATGAAGCAGTGCATGCTATAGAACATAGTGCTGGAATGACAGAAGAAGAGGCAAAAGCGATTCTTTTTCAAAAAGTGGAAGAGAAATCAAGAGCAGAGATTTCACATATCGTAAGACGCTGTGAAAACGAGGCAAAAAGAGAAGCAAAGAAGAGGGCAAGCTATATTTTAGCGCAGGCAACAAGCCGTTTTGCAGGAGAATTTGCATCCGAGAGACTGAGCAATTTAGTCCATCTTGACAATGATGAGTTAAAGGGAAGAATCATTGGTAAAGAGGGAAGAAATATTAAAGCGCTTGAGACACTTATGGGTGTTGATATTATCATTGACGATACTCCTAATGCAATCGTAGTAAGCAGTTTTAATCTCTACCGTCGTGCAATTGCGACAAAGACTTTAGAACTCCTTATAGAAGATGGAAGAATACAGCCAGCTAGAATCGAAGAGATCTTTCAAAAAGTCTCCGATGATTTTGAAGAGTCCATACTGAGCGAAGGCGAAGAACTTGTTGCGGATATGGATATTGGTGTTATGAATCCAGAACTGATTCGTCTTATTGGACGTTTAAGATACCGTGCGAGTTATGGGCAAAATGCTTTGGCACATACGCTTGAAGTGGCACATCTTGCAGGCGTGATGGCAGCAGAGATGGGCGGAGATGCTAGACTTGCAAAAAGGGCAGGATTGCTTCATGATATAGGAAAGGCACTTACACATGAACACAATGGAAATCATGTGGATTTAGGTGCTGAGATTTGCAATCGTTATAATGAACATAGTGTTGTAATCAATGCAATCTATGCACATCATGGACAGCAAGAGATTGAGTCTGTAGAGTGTGGTGCAGTATGTGCCGCAGATGCACTCTCAGCTGCTCGACCAGGTGCTAGAAGAGAAGTGTTAGAAAGCTTCTTAAAGCGTGTAACGGAGATAGAAGAGATAGCTTCTGAACATATCGGTGTGAAGCAGGCGTACGCAATCAATGCTGGTAGGGAAATTAGAGTTATAGTCAACGCTACTTTGATAAATGATGACGAGTCTATTTTAATGGCGAAAGAGATAGCTAAAGAGATAGAAGAGAGAGTTCAATATCCAGGTGAGATAAAAGTAAATGTGATTCGTGAGAGTAGAGCAATAGAGTTTGCAAAATAACTGTTTCTGTTCTAAAAATAAAAATTTGGAATCATAAAATGGAATATAAATTATAACAAAAATAGTGAATGATACAAGGATATAATGTTATAATAAATAACTAAAAAACAATATGGGAGTTTTAAGGTGATGGATAGAAATTTAATAGCAGATTTTAAACTTATAACAAATGGTGAGCTAGATCAAATATTGCGAATATCTTCTGCTGCAAAACAAGCAGCAATGGAAGAAGAACCAAAGAGTGATTCGATGAATTTGGATGATACAGAAAGAAGTATCATCTCTTTTTGTGAGAGAGAAGTGCAAAAGGCAAACGACCTTGTTTATGATAAATTTTCTGTATTTAAACAGTTGATGACAAAAGTTACCAAAGCTATCTCAAATATTGAAAGTCTAAAACTGATACATGAAACTTTTAGAAGTGAATATCAATATAATATACGTAAAAACTCAAGTGAATCTGACATAATTCAACAAGAATACAATCTGGCTAAGAAAGACTTATATAGCTTTAAAAGTGAACATAAGCTCATAAGACAAGAGCAATCATCTACTAAACCACTACTTAATTGGGCTATTGTACTTGTCATTGTATTTGCAGAATCTGTACTCAATGCTAGTTTTTTTGCAAAAGGGAGTGAATTAGGTTTATTAGGTGGAATTGTACAAGCCTTTGTTATTGTAATGATTAATGTATTAGTAGCAAATTTAGTTGTCTTGTTAATTAGAAGAAGAAATCTTATATCAAACAGTAGTATAGAAAAATTAGGATATACACTTTTAAGTGGTATATTAATTGTTGCTACAGTCTGTTTTCATTTTCTTGTTGGTCACTATAGAGATGCTTTAAGAATAGATTTTGAGAATGCGTATGCTTTTTCTGTATTAAACTTTAGTTCAAGTCCTTTTGTTTTAATAGATTTTGAGTCTTATATATTAGTTGTTATGGGATTTTTATTTTTTGTTGTATTAATAATAGATTTATACAAACTAAAAGATCCATACCCAGGTTATGGTGAGATAACTCAAAAGTTTAATAAAATAAAACAAGAGTATGATGCATTGAATTTTGTTTTACTCGATGATGAACATGAGATGACTAAAACTATCAATCAAAAAATAGAGTTACTCAAAACAGAAGCTACGCAAACATATGAAGAGATACAAGATATACATATTGCAAAGCAAAAATTAGAAAATAAATACAATGAACATGTAAGTTCCATAAAAAATTTAGCAATTACTGCTGTTAAAAGTTACAGATCAATGAATAGCGATATGAGAACAACACCTAAACCAGCCTATTTTGATAATGAGGTAGAGTTTAATCCATCACGTGTAGAGTTTGTTTACATTGATAATAAAGAAAAAACTGTTTTATTAGAGTCTGCAATTCAAAAAATACCAGAATATGAACTCGAAGCAAAAACAAATATTCGTAAAATTATTGAAGAGTTAAAAGAGAATACGAAAAGTGAGACTATGTAAATGTCTAAAAAGATAAATAATAGACCAAGTAGTAATACAAAAAGAGCCAAAAAAAACAGTGGTAATTTAGCAGGTATCTTAATCATATCTGCAGTTGGTATAGTATTTAGTGCAATTATCTATATGTATGTATCTGTTTCATCTGAACAAGTACCAAGAAATAAAGATAATTTATGTAAAGTGGATGGAAACTATAATAAGCATATTATATTACTCGACATCACTGGTAGATACAGTCTTATTCAGCATAAGACGATAAGACAAACTATAGAAAAAGAAGTGGAAAACTTAGAACTTGATGAACAACTTCAATTTTACTTTATTACAAATAGTGTTGTTGCTGGAGTAAAACCTTTAATGGAAGTTTGTAATCCTGGAAAAGGTGAAAATGTTGATGCCGCTTTTGGAAATCAAGCGATGATAAAGAAAAAATGGGAAGATAAACTTTACAAACCATTAAATAATATTTTAACAGATTTTGATACAAATCAAAAAACTGCAGATAAATCTCCTATTTTTGAAACAGTTCAAATGATAAATAATGCATCCATTAAAAAGAGTAAAGAGGGAACTAAGACAAGATTTACGATTATTTCAGACTTTATACAGCACTCGGATGATTATTCATTTTTTCGCAATAAAATAAAAAATTTCTGGACTACAACGTATCGTCAAAAGGTATATACAAAATTTGACAATGTGGATGTCAACTTAATGTTTATGCGAAGAAATGGTCGTGAAGAGTATTTAAATGATGAATATCTGGATTTTTGGAAAAAATATTTTACTGAATCAGGAAGTAAAAATGTTGTTATTAAAAGAGTAGAAGGCTAATATAAGATTATGTTTTCTGAAATAAAAAATATATTTGTATTAACTTTTATTCTTGGTGGTTTTCTGATTGTATATGGAAACTACAGCGGTTACTACTTAATAACCATTATTCTCTCTATCTTGATAATGTTGATATATTTTTTTACAACTCTTTATTTAAATACAAGAAAGAGACAAATTTCTATGGAGCAATTAGCTGATAGTAATTATTACTTAGGTTTTATGTTTACTCTGATGTCTATACTTGTTTCGTTGATTGGGACAGTTTCAAATTCATATGATATAGACAACATTATAAATAATTTTGGTGTATCTATGATAACTACTCTCATGGGTCTTCTTGCTAGGGTATATTTAGCTAATTTTATACCAACAAATGAATCTAATAAAGAGATAATCAATCAATCAATCTCTGATAAGATGCGTATGATGAATGAAATACTACTTGACAATATGCAAAAAAATAAAGTATTTTCACAAATGATTGATGTAAGAATGACAATTCTTGTTGAGTCAACACAAGAGGCATTAGAGCAATTTAAAAAATTACTTGATGAAGATTTTAAATCTACTATAAAAACTTTTAATGATTCTATAAAAAATATAACCCTAAACATGGAAAATACACATAAAAAGCAAACGAAAATACTCTCTACAGAATATGAAAAAGTAAAGAAAAAAAGTGAAGAGTATGAAGAAGTTATAGATAATCAAAAAAAAGTAATTACTGAATTTGGTGCACAAATTAAAAAAAGCCCTAAGTAGCTTTAAAGTATATGAATAACAACAAATCAGTTTTCAATCTTAGTATTATAGAGATAATACTGACACTGTTTTTTATGTGTATATTTATATTTGTATATCAATTGTCCTATAAAACAAACAAGATAGATGAATTAAATAAAGTAGTTGAATCTCAAAGAGAGATTACAGAAGATATTGTAAAGAAAAACTATCCTAGCTTAGAAAATAAAATCAATGACATTGTAAATATTGAAAAATACAAAAAATTAAATAATGATTTAAAGGATGAAAACTCTGGAATTAATTATTTGAAAAACAAAGTATTAGATGATATGAAAAATGCAAATAGATTAAGAACATATAGAAACTATGATGATTTATTAAAACAAAAAAATGAACTCTATATCCAAGTGTCGAATTTAATAAATAATAAACTTACGATAAACACTTTAAATGAACTCAATCAGCAAAATCAACCACTCCATAAACAAATTCAATATTTGGAAACAAAAGTAAAAAATAATTATCAGAATAAGTTAATTCAATCAAATAATTTAAAAAAGTTAAAAGCTAATGAAAAAATAAAATATGTACTTTTAAAACTTGATAAGTATGATGCCCCTTTGCAAGAGCAAATGGATGCTATAAATCATGAATTGAAAAAATTTGATAAAAGCTTGTTGAGTAAGAATCACAATTTAGAAATTAATTATAACAATAATACAAAAGCTATTTTGGAACATTTAAAACAAAATAATCAGCCAATTGAGAATCAAATAGAGGCATTAAAAAGAACCTTAGAAAATCAAAAATTATTACTTGAGATAGAAAAGTTAAAAAGAGAGTTAGCAAATAATTTAAATGCACCAAAATATATAGTAGATATAAGCAATCTTCAAAAAGCACTCGATAACCTACAGAAGATAAAAAATGACACAACAGGAAAATACGACCCAAATACAAAAGATATATTACAAAAACCAGAGCAGAGTAATAAACCATTAGAAGATCAAATCAATAACTTAAAAAGAGAGTTGGATAAAACAGGCGCAAATAATCTTCAAAAAGCACTCGACAACCTACAAAAGATAAAAAATGACACAACAGGAAAATACGACCCAAATACAAAAGATATCTTACAAAAATTAGACCAAACCAATAAACCATTAGAAGATCAAATCAATAACTTAAAAAAAGAGTTGAACAACACAGGCGCAAATAATCTTCAAAAAGCACTCGATAACCTACAAAAGATAAAAAATGATACAACAGGAAAATACGACCCAAATACAAAAGATATCTTACAAAAACTAGACCAAACCAATAAACCATTAGAAGACCAAATCAATAACTTAAAAAAAGAGTTGAACAAGAGCCTAAACCCAATGAATCAAGATAAAGAGTTAAAAGAGCAGATTAAAGCGCTAGAAAAACAGATTAATGAAGGGAGTGTATTAAAAGATCCAAGTATCAATAAAGAGAAGATTGAAAAAGCACTAGATAATTTAGAAAATATAAAAAACAGTAATATAAAAGATCTGAATACTCCTAGTGAAAAAGTTTATAGATATAAATTGAAGGATGCTTTAGATGGTATCAAAGAGATACAAAAGATTGAAAATCAACTTTCAAGTAATAAAAGCAGCAAACCTACTCTAAATAAAGATATTGATAAGGCTATAAAATATCTCGAAGATAAAATGGAACAACCAAATTTAAAACCAGATAAAGATATTCGCTCAACGCTTGATAAATTTAATATAAAAGATGTGCCAACACCAGAACAATTAGGTGATTTGTATTCAAACTTATATTCAACACCTGAAGAAAATACAAATATCTCTGAACTGAATTTTGTGATAAATAGATTAAATGAACAAAAAGATTTAGAGGATAAAATAAAGGATATAGATACTATTTTAGAAAAAATTGATAAACCAATAAATAGTTTACCAAAAGATAGTGTTGCTATAAACTCTAATAAAGAGATAGCAGATCTTAAAAATAAGATAAAGTATTTACAAAAAAAGATAGAAAAAAATGGAGTAGTACACTTACCTTGTTTGCTTGATAATGAAGGCACTACAATGTACCTCTTTAAACTCTATTTAAGAGATGATAATATGTATGTGCAACTTGGTTGGCAAGATGGGATAGAAGAGTTGACTAAAGGTCTTCCAAACTTAGATAAATTAGTAGATCAAACAATGACACTCAATACATTTATGAAACTAACTAAACCAATTTTTGAACAAACAGTACAAGATGAATGTAGACATTTTGTATATTTTGAAGATGAAACTATTAGTAAAAGAGAGTACAAAAGAAAAACTTTAACTATACAACACCATTTTTATAAATATATAGATCATATCTGGTAAAAGTGTAGGTTAAGAGTGAGAGATTCCACATGCTCTTGGCATGTGGAAATAGATGAAGAGATTTAGTGCTTTACAGTGACAACAACTGCTCCGCGTACATCATTCATTTTATATCCAGTTGCTTTATCCATCGGGTACTTCTCAGCGATAGCTTTTTGAAGCTCTGGATTTTCACTTACATTGCCATGACATTTTAGACATACTGCATTGTCAATAACGATAGGCTGGTAATATTTGTAGGTGCTTGCATCTACATACTCCACTAGAAACTTTGGTAAAATAACATTCTCATTTTTTAAATTTTCAAATGAGTTTAAAATCTTTATCTCATTGCCTTGTGGTGCATTCGCAGGATTGCGGTACTTGAGACTGATACGCTTTACTTCTACACCTTTTTCTAGCTGTGTATTGACTTTGTCTGTAAGTGTAAACGCCTCTTGTGAACAAAAGTTTAGGGCATTCATCACACCACCACTTTTCATGTTCGCTTTCATGTTTTTACCTAGTGTCTGTAAAAGCAGTGTTGCACTGCTCTTGCCAAGGTCTACAGTTCTTTGAATATGCTTCTCCTGCTCGTCCCCTGGTGTTGCCATTAAGAGAGTAGTTGTGAGTGTTAGAAGTGCCATTGAGTGTAAGAGTTTCATTGTTTTCCTTTGTTGTTAGAGTTTGCTTAAAGAATTATACCTAATATGCATCTTCATAATGATTTATCTCTGAATCATCATAAGGATCCATATGTATAAGTATGTGAAGCATTTTACCCTCAAAGAGAGTTCTAAGTTTTGCTTCAACCTTATCAGAAATCAGATGCGCATCATAGAGTGAAATGCTGACATTAAAAACTGCATGTACGGAGATGAAGATATGGGAACCTGCCTCTCTTGTTTTTAAATCATGATAGGCGGTAATCGCTGGTTCACTTTTGATAATTTTAATTATTTCATTTAAATGCTCTTCATGAATCGAAGCATCTAAAAGCATTAAAATTCCCTCTTTAATAATAGGAAAGGCGGAATAAATCATATAAATGGCAATACCAACACCTAAAATAGGGTCAATCAACTGCTCCCCAGTATAAGAGATAAGTCCAAGGGCAAGAAGGATTGCACCATTTGAATAGAGGTCTGTTTTATAGTGTAGGGCATCTGCTTTAATAACCATGTTTCTTGTTTTTTTAGCAACATAATTAAGAAAATAGACTAAAAAGCCTGTAATGATAAAAGAGGCTACCATGACCCAAACACTAGCAGTCATATATTCCAATGGCTGTGGATGGGTGATTTTAGAGAGTGCTTCATAGAAGATAAAGATAGCTGAGAGGGAGATAACCGTTCCCTCAATAACTGCTGCAAGAGGTTCTATCTTGCTTCGTCCAAAGTGAAACTGGTCATCAGGGTCTTTCTCTGCTGTATTAAGGGCAAAATAGTTAAAAAGTGAAACAGTTAAATCTAAAAATGAGTCAATTGCAGAGGCAAGAACGGCAACAGAACCACTGAAAATTCCAACAGTCAGTTTCATGATTACAAGCAAGCCCGCAATAGAGGTTGAAACAACGGTCGCTTTTTTCTCTAATCTCATAAACTTATATCCTCTGCTATTTTAGATACAATTATAATAAAATTAAGGTGAAGAACGCATAAAATGAATTTAGAAACAGTGAGAAAAGAACGAGAAAAGTGGATGCATTGGAAAAATATCGCACCACTCAGAGAAGCACTTTGCACTTTACCTGAAACTTCTTGGCATGTGGAATTAGGCGATGTTCTTAAGATAAGTGCAGAGGGCATAGATGAAGTGCATATCAAAGAGGTCGCAAAACTTATGATGCCATGGCGTAAAGGACCCTTTGAAGTTTGCAACACTTTTATAGATTCAGAGTGGAGAAGTAACATAAAATACAATCTTCTTCGCCCACATTTTAATTTAAAAGATAAGCGAGTTGCCGATATAGGGTGCAACAATGGTTATTACTTGTTTCGAATGCAAGAGGACAATCCTGAATCTTTAGTCGGTTTTGATCCCTCTGCACTCTATAAGACGCAGTTTGATTTTATAAATCATTTTGTAAAAAGTAAAATAGTATATGAACTTTTGGGTGTAGAACATTTAGAGTTTTATGAAGAGAAGTTCGATACTATCTTTTGTTTGGGCGTGCTTTATCATCGAAGTGATCCAGTTGCAATGTTAAAGTCTCTTTACCGTGGTTTAGAGAATCAGGGGGAAGTCTTCTTAGATACTTTTTATATTGAAGGCGAGGAGGAGATGGCACTTTGTCCTGCATCTTCATACTCAAAGATACCAAATATCTATTTTGTACCGACGATAAACGCTCTTAAAAACTGGTGTTTAAGGGCTGGTTTTAGTAGTTTTGAGCTGTTAGAGAGCTCTACAACGGATGCAGAAGAACAGAGAAAAACGGAGTGGATAGAGGGGCAATCCTTAGAAGATTTTTTAGATAAAGAGGACGTGACAAAGACAGTCGAAGGGTATCCAGCTCCTAAAAGAGTCTATGTGAAATTGATAAAGGAGAAGAAATGAGCGAAGAGATAGATGATGAGTTAGAACTGAACGATTATAGAGAAGATGAGAAAGATGAGGTTGTCCTCAAAACGCATGAGAAGATAAACCGTTATTTAAATGGTGAGATTCTAAAGATGGAAAATGGTTATGTTGAAACAAGACTGAGCACTTCCGAAGAGATGCTTGCAGATGACCAAGGGCTTATTCACGGCGGGTTTATATTTAGTGCAGCCGATTTTGCCGCAATGGTAGCAGTCAATGAGAGAAATGTTGTTTTAGTCGGAAGTGAGTGCCAGTTTTTATCTCCTGTAAAACTGAGGGATGATGTGAACTTTGTTGCAAAAGTGCGTCATAAAGAGGGAAGAAAAAGAAACGTGCATGTTACAGGGCATGTTTTTCATATCAAAGTTTTTGAGGGAGAGTTTAAAACTGTGATTACCGAGAGGCATGTTTTAAAGTTGAAACTGCTTGAAGAAGAGCAATAAAAGTAGTGTTAAAACTACTTTCTAGCTGTTAATAAAAAAATTCCAAACTCTTTATCTGGTTTCTTTATGGTGTTGATGTTTTCAAACTCAACATCTTTAAATCCACATGCCAAAACAATTTTACTTAACTCCTCTACATCAAAACCAAAGTGAAAAACTCCGGTGTTGTCTGAATGAAAAGTTCCATCTTCAAGCTCTAAATCAGCGATAGCAATAAAGCCATCTTTTTTAATGTTTTTATATAAAGTTTGAAAAAAGAGTTCTAGATTTTCTATGTGGTGGAGCGTCATAGAACTTACCATCCCATCAAAGGTCTGCTCCAGAGGATGAAGAACAATATCTTGGCAATATGTCTCAATTGCCAACTCAGGAGTATTCTTCGCCTTTAGTTTTAAAAGCATACTCTCAGAGGTATCGACCCCATAAACTTTTTTTGTGAACTGCGCGATTTCAAATCCTAAGAGTCCTGTCCCTGTTCCAAAATCCATAATCTCCATCTCTTTGTGGAGTGCAATTTTACTGCATATCGCTTGGGCTATATTTTTGGCACCCTCTACTCTTGTTTTCCCTTCATCCCAACTATTAGCTTTATTTTGAAAATGGTCTTTCATCTGTTTCATCCTTAAATATTTTTTATCCAGTAGTCAGAATATTTTTGTTCTTCTTGAATCGTGGTGCTTCCGCCATGCCCAGGATAAACTGTTTTATCATAATCCAACTCTTTAAATCTTTTGAGGCTCTCTTTCATATCCTCAGGGCTAGAGTAAGGAAAATCACATCTTCCGATAGAACGCTCAAAAATGAAGTCGCCACTAAACATGGCATCTCCAATCTCTATGGTTGAACACCCAGGACAATGCCCAGGAAAATGACGAAACTTGACTTTAACACCATCAAAATCAAACTCCTCGTTTGGTTCTACCTCCACATCAGGAGTCGAAGGTGGAAGCTCTGGCATCCATCCACTACCACTAAGTAGCATTACATCTCCTTTTGGAGTATAGAGTGGAATATGAAGCTTTTTTTGTAGTTCATCATTGGACCAGACGTGGTCAAAATGCCCATGTGTATTTAAAATAGCGACAGGGTTTGTTACATTTTCTAAAACCCATTTCGTTGCATCTACACCTGGGTCTATAATAAAATCTTTGCCCTCGATGGTTGCAATGTAACAGTTTGTTTGGTAATCACCCATAGCTTGAACTTTAATGGTCATAATTGCCTCTTTTTATTGGGATTATAGCATTATTAAATTATCATACATTTATGAATTTTTATCACGAATTAGAATTAATCTTAGAAGCAGAAACTTCCTCAAAAAAGATAGCGATGTTTAGTATTTTTTACAAACACTACAAAACAGGGGATGTGGAGTTTGAAGCAGAATATAAAGCTAAAAAATTTGAAGAGCCCTCTTATATTTCCACATGCCAAATTGTTCCGCCTCAGGATGTTCCAAAAAGAAGTAACTTAACAACGAAGCAGGGACAGATTACACTCCTTCATGCGATTGCACATATTGAGTACTCTGCAATCGATTTAGCACTCGATGGAGCCTATAGATTTGTGGGCTTGCCTAAAAAATATTATGATGATTGGCTTGAAGTTGCCGAGGATGAGATAAGACACTTTTTACTCCTTGAAAATCTTTTAACACAGCTCGGTGCAAAGTATGGAGATATTGCAGTGCATAACGCACTTTTTGAAGCCTCGCAAAGAACAGAGACTCTCATCGAGAGAATGGCAGTGGTCCCACGCTACCTTGAAGCCAATGGACTCGATGCTACGCCTATGATTTTAACAAAGCTAAAGAAACTTCCAAAAAGTGAGATGATACAGAGCATTATCTCTGCTTTAACTCTTATCTTGGATGAGGAGATTGCCCATGTAAAAAAGGGTAATATCTGGTTCAACTATGCTTGTAATCAAAATGGTGTTTCTAATGAAATCTATTTTGAGATAATAAACAACTACTATCCACAAGGTTTTTTAAGAGCAAAAAATTTAAATATTGAGGCAAGAAAAGAGGCTGGTTTTAGTTGTAGTGAACTCAATATTATGGAGCAAAAGAGTATCTGCTAATGCTCTTATAAATCTTTTTTTATCTTCATCTTTTCTTCATTCTCTTCTCTTATAATTCAACTATCAAAAATATATAAGGAAGAGAAAATGAATCCATCAACATCAAAAATTTTAGTAGCAATCGTTATGTTTAAACTCTCTTTATTAAGTGGAGCAGCTTTTATCGCCGCTTCTTTAGTGAATGCTTAATAAAAGTACAATTTTTTTACACTATAATACACATCTAAAAAACAAAAGGTAATATGTATGAAAAGAAAAGCATTCTCTCTTATAGAACTTATGATAGTTATCGTAATCTTGGGATTATTAGCGGCAATGGTTATGCCGAGTCTTACAGGAAAAGGGGAAGAGGCGAAGAGAAATCTGGTCTGTGTGCAGATGAAAAGTATTTACAATGGCGCGTTGGATATGTTTAAACTTAACAATAGCACATACCCTTCTACAGAAGAGGGATTAGAAGCCTTAGTAAAAAATCCAGATGAAGAGAAGTACTCAAACTACTCGACAAGTGGTTATTTTAAAGACTCTAAACTACCTAAAGACTCATGGGGAAATAACTTTATCTACATCAATGAAGATGGCACGATTGAAATCATCTCTTTAGGTGCAGATAAAAAAGAGGGTGGCAAAGATGAAGGCGTAGATATTAAGATGAGCGAGTGTAAATAGAAGTTGCAAAAAAGAGCGTTCTCCCTTATTGAATTACTTATTGTTATTGTAATCATAGGGGTTGTCTATACGCTTGCAATTACAAATATGAACAAACTTAGTGACCCAAAAGAGAAGCTCACTCTCTTAACGCTCAAAGAGTATCTGCTCTCATTTTCGGATGCGAAGCGAGTGAAGCTACTCTGTCTTGATGATTGCTCAAATTGTGATATTTTGGCTGATAATGAGAAAGTTGCCAATGTAGAAGATTTCTTGGATGAGAGTGTGAAGAGTTATAGATATGAGTCTGCATATGGCACAGTAGAGAAGCAAAAAGAGGTCTATTTTAATCTCGATAATGTTCAAGAGAGGGTTTGCTTCTCTTATGAAATAGATAAAAGTGGAGTAGGAGATCAGGTGATTATTGCATTTAAAAACCGTGTTTATGATTTTACCCCTTACCTTACGCAAACCCTTCAATACGACTCGCTTGAAGAGGCAGTTCGCTTTAAAAGAGAGCTTGAAGAAGAAGTGAAACGATGATTTTTAAATTTAAAGGCATCGACAGCCATGGAAAGAGGATTAAAGACAAAGTTGAGGCGACATCTCTCGCCGAGGCAAAGAGTAAACTAAAAACGAAACATATTATCTATGAAACTCTCTCAGAGGACTCAGCATCTCTTTTTGATAACCTAAACTTTACAAGAAAGTATAAAATCTCTGCGAAAGATTTATCTTCACTCTCAAGAGAGTTGTCGATGTATATCCGCTCTGGAATCACGATAGTCTCTGCCCTGAAAATAATAGAGACACACTATGCGAACAACAAAAAAATCAGACTTTTTTTAACAGCTGTGAGTACCTATCTTGACGAAGGAAAAGATTTTTATACTGCACTTGAGACACAAAGTGTTGTCACACTTCCAGAATTTTTTAAACACTCTATCAAAGTGAGTCAAAGTAGTGGTGCTTTGGATGAGGTTCTCTTGGAGTTATCAAGATTTTTAAAAGAGCAAGAGAAGATAAACAAAGAGATAAAGTCAGCCTTTGCATATCCTACTTTTATGATAGTCGTCTCTCTTTTAATGATATCTTTTATGCTCTCTTTTGTTGTTCCTCAAATCACAGGAATCTTTGAAAGTATGGATCAAAAATTGCCAACGCCGACAATCGTTGTAATTGCTTTAGGTGATTTTTTCAATCATAACTTCACAACCATACTCGGTGTTGGAACACTCATGATAGTTGTGTTTATGGTTTTAATGAAACAGAGTTACTCCTTTGCCTATTTTGTGCACAAGTTACTTTTAAAACTCCCTCTTTTTGGAAGCATCATCCAAAAGAGTGAACTTGCAAGATTTTCCTACATCGCTTCACTCCTTACACGTTCAGGTGTTCCTTTTGTTCAGACTATCAATCTGAGCACAAATATTTTAAATAACTTGGTCTTAAAAGAGATTTTTGTTCATGCTTCAAAAAAAGTCGTTGAAGGGAAGTTGCTCTCACAAGCTTTAAATGAAGAGAAGAACAAGATAGATTATGCTTTTATTCAATCAATCGCACTAGGGGAAGAGACCTCCGAAGTGGAGAGTGTACTGACCAATATCTCTGAGCTCTATTTTGAAGAGAACCGTGATAAAATCTCCACACTTTTAACGCTGCTTGAACCTTCTTTGATGCTTTTTGTAGGTGGAACTATAGGTTTTATCGTTGCGGCTATGCTCTTACCAATCTTCTCTATGAGTATTAAGTAGATGTTTAAAAAACGCGCCATAGCACTTCTTATCACTGTTTTTTTTATCATGGCTATTAGTGTGAGTTTAGGCATCTCTTTAAAGTATGTTGCAACTGGCTCTAAAAGTATGCAGAGTGAACAATTCGCACTCCAAACTTCGATGATTTTAGAAGATGTATTGAAGATTCTTCGAGATTCTCCTGATTTAGCACGGGTAAATTCGCAAGAAGGTTTGGCAATCTTTTTGGCTGAATCTTCAATTATTCCATTTCAAAGTAATGGAATGCGTATTCTTATCGAGATAAAAAGTGCAAGAGCGAAGATAAATCCAAATATATTTACAGATACAACTCGTTTAAATATTTTTAAAAGTTTTTTGATAAAGAAGATGGTAAATACGCAATATGCGGATATTTTAGCAGACGCAGTAGGTGGAATTAAAGAAGATATGTCCTATAATACAGATATTTTCACGCATAAACCTTCTCTTTTTAGAGATTATATAACCTCAGATAAACATCTTGAGGAGCTCAATGACTCTTTTATGAGAAGTTATGAAGATGAAAGTTTGAAAAGCATAGAGATGCAAGAGCTATTTTATACCTCAAAAGAGAGTAATAGCTCTATCGACTTGAACTATGCAACAGCACAAGTGTGGGAAGTTTTACTTGGTTGTGATGAAGAGAGAGCGCAGATGCTACAGTTGAGTGGCGGAACATACTCCTCGGTTGCAGATTTAGGTTTAAACAGTGATGAGAATAGTTCTCTCTCTCATTTTAAAACAAGTTTTTTCGAACCGCATATAGAAGTAAATATAGCTATAACTGAAAAAAATATAAGTTCAAATCTGAGATTTGAATACAATATACAATCAAAAAAAGGGTCTAATTTTGTTTATGAAATTTAATAAGCAGATGGATACAATCTTTTTGGATCCTCATTGTGAGAATTTCCAAATAAATGAGCGTGTGAATGTGATTTTATCACCTGCGCTCTATTGGGTCAAAAAAGTTCAGCTTCCTGTAAAATATCTTAGAGATGTAAAAGCGCTCCTTCCCTCTCTTTTTGAAGATACACTTCCTGAGGGAGTCTATAGTTACAGTGCTTATAAGAGTGGAGAGTATTTTTATATATTTGCGTATGAGGATAAACTTATCCTTGACACGCTCACTTCCAAAGGTATCTCTTTAGCAGAGGTAAATAGTGTCAATTTTGCTCAAAGTGAGTTTCCTGAGGGAGATGCAGCTATCAAAATCAATGACTCTAAATCGCTCTATCAGCAGGATGATTTATTAGTCCTTGTTCCTAGTGATTGGGTCAGTGAGAGTAGAGATTTGGATTTGAGTACAATCTCTCTTTCAAAAAATAGTATAACACTCAAGCAGTTTGGACATATTGTAAATGATAAAGCTCTCTATACCATAGCAACGCTTCTGATTTTGCTCATAGGGATTGTAGGGGCTGAGTACTTTATGACCTTGCAAAAAATAGCGACGACTTCAGCACTTAAAGAGGAACTTTTTCAAAAAAATGGTCTCAAAGCAACGATGATGCAAAATCGCTCCATGTTAAAAAAACAGCAGGAGATACACTCTACTCAAAGCACCTTAAGGGAAACTATCTCAACGCTTCTCTCTTTAAGTTTGCAAAAAGAGGAGTCACTCTCTTTTGTTGGAGTTAAGGGGAAGCGACTAATGGCTGAGTTTAGTGGGATGCAAAATGCTCGAGCAGTAGCAATGAAAGATATGTTTAAGAGCAAAAATATGAAATTTAGCTCTCACCTTAAAAATAATATTTGGCATGTGGAAATAGAACTATGAATCGTATAAATCCCCTTCACGTAGCAGCTTTACTCATTATGCTCTTACTCTTTTTTATGTTTAAACTCAGTGGAGCAAAAGAGGAACTGAGCCAAACTAAAGCGCTTTATCAAGAGACATTGAGTGTCTCGACAGAGTTGAAAGCTCTCAATGAGAGTTACTCAGATAAAGAGAGAATAAGAAAGTCTATGAATCTTTTATTGAGTCATGCTTCTTTGAAATCAGCGAATATCACTCAAAAAGTGCAGAGTTCAAACATGTTTTTAAGTTCTGCTAGTCTGGACTCTACAGCGCTTAACTTCTTACTTGGAAAAGTTTTGAATGGAGCCTATAATATCTCTTCATTAAAAATCAAAAGATTGAGTGAAAAGAGTGCAAGCTTAGAGATGGAGATAAAATGGTAAAACTATTGAAATTTTTCGCTTATATGCTCTTTTTTGTATTAGCACTTATCTACTTCTTACCTAAAGCAGCTCTCTATTTTTATGCAGAACAAGAGTTGCAAAAAAAGAGGCTTATTCTCTCTAAAGAGGAAGTTGTTGATAGTGGTTTTTCTCTAAAAGTGAAACATGCAGAAGTTACGTTTGACTCTATAGAGAGTGCTTCAGTTGAAGAGATAGATGTAAAAGTTTTCTTACTTTACAATGCACTTCATATTCAAAATATTGAGTTATCAAGTATGGCTGCTTCTTTTGTCCCTCTGCATATAGAGAGTGCAGATATTAAATATACTATATTCAACCCTCTGAAAATCTCAGGGGATGCCCTTGGTGCATTTGGTGAAGTGAATGCAGATGTGAATCTTTTAGAGAGAAGTGTGACACTTCTTTTAAAGCCCTCAGCTTTGATGCTACAAAAATATCAAAGCACATTGCAAACATTTCAAAGAGATCAAAATGGGGAGTATAGATATGTCAAAACTTTCTAACTCCATCATGTTAAGTGTTTTTACGAAGCTTTTGATACTTTTAGCAATTGCCAAAACTCTCTCTTTGGCTCTTTGGTGGTTCTTGCCAGCTGATGGAGTAGAACTTCAAGTCCAAGATAATTATAAACCAAAATATCAGAGAGTTGATTTTAAAAATATGCTCAACACTGCTTTATATGATTCACAAAATAGAAGTAGCACTGCACAAGCATCAGTAAGTGGTGTAAGCATAACAAACATGACACTCAAAGGGCTTTATGGAAAAGATTCAAAAGGTTTTGCTATAGTCTCTTTGAAATCTTCTCCACAAACTACATCCATAGTCTCAGTTGGCGAAAATTTTTCTGGTTATATCTTAAAAACGATTTTTGTAGATAGAGTTATTTTTAGCAAAGCTGGAGCAGAGTATGTTTTAGCAATGGAGAGCATTAAAGTTCCTGATTTGCCTAAGAGTGCACTCTATGGAAATATCTCGCAGGTAGAAAAGCAGAAAGATGTTGCACGCAAGGACATAGAGTTTTATGCTCAAAATCCTAAGCAGATATGGAAAGATATTGCGATTAATGAGGTTAAAGATGGAAATGAGATTAAAGGGTTTAGGGTCATTCGAATCAATGAGAAATCTAAAATGTATGATCTTGGACTGAAAAAGGGGGACTTGATTATTGGAGCTAATAATGTCAGAATTAAGTCCTATAAAGACGCTTTAGATATATATAAAGATATAAATAATTTAAAGAGTGTGCAGATAGTCATACTTAGAAATAACATCGAGATGGAGTTGATATATGAGATTAATTAGATTACTATTTTTAGTTGGCAGTTTTGTTTTTGTATTGTCTGCAAGAGAGCAAGTGAATGTGAACTTTTCCAATTTAGAGATAAATGACTTTATCAAGCTAACATCAAAGATTACAAATAAAAATATTTTGATGAACGATAAGATTGTAGGAACTGTGAACTTTATAAGTACAACTCCCGTTTATGACGATGAACTTCTAAGTATTTTAGTCTCTGTTTTGGAGTCAAAAGGGTATACACTTATACAAAATGATTCTCTCTATGAGATTGTTCGTTCTGTAGATGCATCAAAATATAATGTAAAAGTAGCAACACAGGGTAAAAAACTTAACGGCTCTTTGATGGTGACGCAGGTGATAGAAGTAAGTGGTGAAAATGTAGATATTGTAGCTGCGAAAATCCGCTATCTTATCTCTAAAACTGCAAAACTGATGACGATGAAAGAGAGTAACTCTATGTTGATTACAGATTATCCAAAAAACATAGAGACTATCAAAAAGGTGATTAAAGATATAGATACAATCAACTTCTCCATAGTGAAAATTTTGCCAATCAAACATACAGAAGCCAAAAAATTACAGATAAAATTGACCGATATTGCGAAATCCCTCTTTAATGTAAATGTTGCTTCTCAGGTTGTAAAGATAATTTTCGATGAAAATATCAATGGACTTATTGTGGTTGGTACAAAAGAGAATGTTGAAAAGATAGAGTTTCTTGTGAGTAAATTAGATGTGGAGTCGAGTATTAATAACACCGTGCATATTTTTGAACTTAAAAACTCGGATGCTAAAGCAGTCTTAGCAAGTTTAAATGAGATTATTTCAAAGCAAGTTTTTACAGATCCTGCAATGAAGCCAAATGTCTCAGCAAGTGAAGAGATTAATGCGATTATTGTCATAGGAGAACCCTCTGTTGTAAATGGTATGAAACTTATCATCGATGAACTTGACAAAGAGAAGTATCAGGTCTATGTTCAAGCGAGAATCATTCAAATAAATAAAAATAACTCTTCTGATATAGGTGTAAAGTATGGCTTTGACGGGGCTGGCTTAACTTCTGAAGGACTCTACTCTTTTGCTTCAAATTTTGGAGGAACTCCTGTTCAGGGAATTGTTGGGTCTGCCCTGCAAAACTCTATCATTGGTACAGGTGTAACACAAGGATTTGCACTTGGAGCAGCTATAGATTTTTTAGAGACAAAAGGGGCATCTACTTCAATCTCTAACCCTTCGATTCTCTGTGTCAACAACAAAGAGTCCTCCATCTATGTGGGTAAGACTATCTCTGTCTCTACAGGAACTGTCTCAAATACAACCGTCGGTTCAGGACTTACAAGCAGCTATAAGAGAGAAGATGTTGGTCTGACTCTGAAGATAAAGCCTCGTGTCTCTTCAAGTGATAAAGTGACGCTCGATGTTGAAACTATCCTAGAGAATATCTTGGATGATGGAAGCAATAATGCAACAGGTCAACCTGTAACCTCTAAACAAGAGGTGAAAACACAAGCAATTCTTCGTCATGGTGAGAGTATTATTATTGGTGGACTTGTCAAAAGCTATACGCTTGATTCTGTGAATAAAGTACCTCTTTTAGGAGACATTCCATGGTTGGGAGAGTGGTTATTTTCATCTACTTCAACAACAGATGAGCAGGACAATTTAGTTCTCATTTTAACTCCCTACATCATGGATAAGAGTGAAAAACTTTCACAGCTTCAAAAAGATTTGGGTGAACTCTCAAAACTCCAAGCCGCATATAACAAAGAGACTTTTGAGAAAATCGAGAGAGATGGTACTGTTATAAACTCTAAAAAGAGTGAAGTTATCAAGACAAACAGCAGTGATACAACTCTAGAGAATAACTAAAATGCTAAACCTTGAACCCATCCATAATACAAAACTCGAAGTTTATGAACCTTCGGATATAACTACAGAGATTAGTGTTAAAAACTTTCTTCTCTTTAGTGAACTTGAGGGTGAAGTGTGTGCATTTATTTGTGAGAGATATTTAGGGCAAGCGTTAAACTACTATAGCAAACTCGATGATAAATATCCACTTAAGATGCTTGATGAAGACTCTTATGACATGCTCTATAACAGGTTTTTAGAACTCCGCACAGATAAAACAATGGAGAGTATGCAAGAAGATTCTGCTGAGGAGAGTGAAGAGGATATCTCTTTAACAGACTTTTTAAGAACCTCTTCTGACATTTTAACTTCTGAGGAGTCTGCTCCGATTATCAAGTTTGTGAATGCACTCTTTTATCAGGCTGTTAAAAAAAGAGCCTCAGATATTCATATAGAAGTTCAAGAAAAACGTGGGGAGGTACGCTTTAGAATCGATGGGATGCTTATCAAAAATGCAGACTTAGATAAGAAAATCGTTAACCTCATTGTAAGTCGTATCAAAGTTATCTCTAACCTTGACATCTCTGAAAAGAGAATCCCTCAAGATGGGAGAACGCAGATTAAAATCGCTGGAGAAACTTTAGATATTCGTGTCTCGGTTTTACCTACTTTTTATGGAGAGAGAGTGGTTATGAGACTTCTTATGCAGAGCTCTCAGATACCTCAGATAAGTGAACTCGGATTTAACAGCTCTCTTATCGGTGATGTGAAAAAACTTCTGCGTTCATCGCATGGAATTATTCTTGTTACAGGACCAACAGGAAGTGGTAAAACAACATCGCTTCACTCTTTTTTAAGAGAGGTAGAAGAGCCTCATAAAAACCTACTCACCGTTGAAGACCCAGTGGAGTATAAGTCTGAGAGTATCTCCCAGATTCAAGTCAATGAGAAAGTAGGGCTTACCTTTGCCTCCGCACTTCGCTCTATTTTACGTCAAGATCCAGATGTCATTATGATAGGGGAGATCCGTGATGAGGAGACAGCAAATATTGCTGTTCGTGCTGCACTCACAGGACACTTGGTTTTTTCAACACTCCATACAAACTCAGCAGCAGCAACAATCTCAAGACTTGCAGACATGGGGATAGAACCATTTCTTATCTCCTCTTCCCTTTTGGGTGTTTTGGCGCAAAGACTAGTGCGTGTTATTTGTGATGAGTGTAAAGAAGAGGATACTATAGCAGAAGAGTTTGCGACGGATTACAACCTTGATAGCAGTGCCAAAATCTATAAGGCATGTGGATGTAAAGCATGTGGATATAGCGGCTATGCAGGTCGTCGCTCTATCGGTGAGTTGTTGGTTATGAACGATGCTCTAAGAAATGTACTCAAAACCTCTACAGATGAACATAGTATTTTAGAAGTTCTTCAAAAAGAGGGGCTAAAAACAATAGCATCACAACTCTCAGAGATGTTACTTGCTGGAGAGACATCCTTAGATGAAGCTATCCGTATAGGTTTATAAGATGAGAAAAACATTTCCACATGCCAAAGAAGCTTTTACTCTGATAGAAGTGATGGTATCGGTTATGATAATCTCAGTCGTTATTATGGCACTCATAGAGATGTTCTCAAATAATACACATCTCTTCTCTTATATTAAAAAACAGACGACAATCACGCAATACACCTCTTTTTTCATATCTAATAAAGAGTATGGTTTTCAAAACAAAGATGTAACACTGAATGATTTGCTAAGAGATTTTAATTTAGATGATACGCTTAGAAGAGAGCTCAAAAATAGCAAAACAAAAGTGCTCTATCAAAAACTAGAGCGGATAGATTTGAGTGAGCAAAGTGGTGATACAGAGGCTGAAGGAAACTCAAAGATGGTTTTGGAGATAGGTAAAACTATTTTACAAGCAGAAGGCTCTTCCTCCTCTTTACTTAGGTTAAGAGTAGAATGAGACTTCGCAGAAAAGGCTTTACGCTTATAGAACTTCTTATCGCTATTAGTATCTTATCTATTATGATGCTATTCTTGTATAAGAGTTATGCCGCGCTTAATGACTCAAATAGAGTGCTCAAAAGAGAGCTAAGTAGTATCACCAATATTCAAAACATAAAAAAAATTATCTATTTAGATTTTTCTCTAGCTCTTTTTAATACAACTAAAATAGACAACAGAGATAAAAAAGAGGATTTTGTCTTTCTGCAAAGTTCACACTCCATCCATAAAAGATACAACCCCTATGTTACATATATAGTTAAAGAGAAGAAGTTGTATCGACTCGAGTCATTAAAAAAAATCTCAACGTATGAACTGCCTGCAGAGAGTGAGTTTGATATTGATTATCTGGGTGAAGTCAATAGCTTTAGACTCTACAAATCCTTAGATAAAACAAAAGAGTTCTATCTCGTTCATATTGATTTTAAGCGTATGGAGAATCTTTTGATGAAAATAAAGGTTTTAAACGAGGAGTAAATCTCAGTTTGTTTATTCAACTAATATTGATACAATACGCTCAATTTATTTTAAGATGGTTGGTATGCTAAAACTCTTTATTCTACTCTTTTTCTCTCTCTACTCATTTGCTGATGAAGTAGATGGGAGAGCACTTCTTCATGATTTAGTCTATTATGAAAAGTATAGTGAAGTTTCTAAACTGCTCAAAAGTGGAGCAGATACAGAAGTCGCAAATGCCGCGGGATTAACACCGCTTCATATTGCGATAAAAAAGCGTGACTTGAAGATGGCACAGCTACTTCTTGAGAGTGGTGCTGATGTGAATGCGCAGGATAACCACGGCAATACGCCTCTGCTTCTTGGGGTAAAAAAGAAAAATAGAAGTTTGATTACTTTTTTACTGCTTGCAAATGCAGATATAAATCTAGCAAATGAGGATGGGATTACACCTCTTCATCAAGCAGCCTTTAGCGGAAATCCTCAGATTGTTGAGTATCTACTCAATATGGGGGCGGACTACACCCTAAAAGCAAAGTCGGGTGCGAGAGCCTTTGACTTTGCGGTTGCTAAAAATAATTTATCTGTAATAGATGTACTTAAATCCTATGAAAAAGAGAAAAAATGATAATAGTAGTAAATGGTCAAACAAGAGAGTTTAAAGCTTCTGCAACACTCTCAGAGGCACTTGAAGAGTTGTCTTTAACTGGTAAAGTGATGGCTGCGGCTGTAAATATGGAAATTGTCAAACAAGATGCTTGGGAGGCTCATGTCCTCGAAGATGGAGATAGCTTAGAGCTACTCGATTTTGTCGGTGGAGGGTGATTGCTCAATCGCCACCACAGCGATAGCGTACTCTCCATCATGTGTGATGGAAGCACTGGTTGCTACAATGTTGAATGTTTTGAGTATTGAGGGTGAAAACTCTACTTTAGGTGCACCTTTTGGAGTTTTTGTGATGATGATGTCATGAAAACTGCACTCTGAGCCTATACCAACTCCCAATGCCTTTGAGCTTGCCTCTTTCACAGCCCAAAATCCAGCAGCAGTTTTATAGTTTTTCACAAGTGCAATCTCATCCGATGAGAGAAATTTCTGTAGTGCTTTTTCTCCAAACCTCTCCATCAAATGACTCATACGAGATGTTTTTATAAGGTCAATACCAATCATCTATGCTTTTGCTCCCTTGTGGTAACTTTAAATCTTTAAGGTAAATTTTTGTAAGGATTATAGCATAATGGCATGGAGCTAAAATGGTATAATGCAAACCCTATCTCAGATTTAAGGTCATTGAATGAAATCTTTTGTTTTACTCTTCGCACTCACGCTTACACTCTTCTGCGCTCAAATAGATGAGTTTGCCTCCAATATGTCCTATTACAGAGATTATGACACAGCACTTCTCCAAGCAAAAAAAGAGAATAAACCTATTATGCTTGTCCTCGTAGGTGACTACTGCCCTTGGTGTAGAAAGTTTGAGAGAAAGACACTCCAACGTGAATCAATCGCTCGCAAGGTGCAAGAAAATTTTATCCCTGTGATTGTCGATAGAAATCTTGATAAAGAGAACTATCCAAAACTCTATTATTCCCCAAGAATTCCTACTGTTCATTTTATAGAGCCAAACAAAGAGCGTAAGATTTTTGAATCTTTAGGGTATGTTCAAATTGATGAATACAGAGATACACTCGATACAGCTCTGACAAAATTCAAGAGGCTCCAATAATGAAAAAAATACTTTTTACGCTGCTGTTTTGTACTTCACTCTTTGCACAGGCTCCTTTTACAACGGATAATCTTAAAAATCTGAGACTCCATATTATCAATAAAACTAAGTTTATAGATAAGAAGCAAGAACTCGAGATAAAAGCTTTGGCAATGAAGAAGTTAAAAGCGGTAGGTATTGTGTTTGATAAAGTAGATTCAAGTACTTTTATGATTAAGATAGAGTCTCTAAAAGTCGATAAAAGCTATGCGGTCAATGTTCAAGTTGCAGTAGCAGAAGAGGTGACGAGTAAAAGAGAGGAGAAGATAGAGACTCTCGCTTTTACCTACTTCTCCAATGACTTGATAGATACGCAAGAGCCTTTAGTGGAGACTCTTGAATCAATAAATTTTCTGATAGATGGATTTATAGAGTTATATCTTGAGGATAGAAAATAGAGCTTAGTCCATCTTGCCAATGGCACATGAGACAAAGCTTTTTGCTTTGAGACCACCTTTGGTAAACATGCCTAACTTCTCATCTTCAAAAGGGTAGCCAAGCGCCATCATCTTTTTGCGAAAGAGAAGCTCTTTGGCATCATCTTCTATCTCTAGCGTAACGATTCGAGGCTCAAAGTTTAAATCCACATCCACTTCGCCAAACTCCTCTTTCAAAGATTTTTTAATAGTGTTTGCACATCCCCCACACTTTACATTGAGTACTCTGAAACTTTTTTGCATTTTTTCTCCTTTTTCTATTGAACTCTTAGTTATCTCAATAGTATCTTTAAAAGTATGAGAATCAGGTTAAGGAAGCATTTTACATTTTACACTTTTGGCTAATCTCTCTGCCACTATGCTATGATTACAAAAAAATAAAAGAGATGCTTTATGAGTGAAATGAAAACTATCTATCTAAAAGATTACAAAAAGCCTGAGTTTGCGATAAAAGATGTTTCGCTCCTTTTTGACTTATACGAAGAAGAGACCATTGTAACGAATGTTATGAGATTTGAAAAAGTAGATGCGAGCGTGAGTGACATCGAACTTGATGCAATAGATTTAGAGCTTTTAGAGTTATGGATTAATGACTTGCAACTCAAAAAGGGTCGCTATATCTATGGCGATGAGAAACTGAAAATCTTCAATGTGCCTTCCACTTTTACTCTTAAAATAGTCAATAAAATATTTCCACATGCCAATACGGAGTTAGAAGGACTCTATAAATCTGGGAGTATCTTTTGTACGCAAAATGAGCCTGAAGGTTTTAGAAAAATCACGCCTTACCTAGATAGACCAGATGTGATGACTCTCTTTAGAACAGTCGTTGTAGCCGATAAAACAAAATATCCTATCTTGTTGAGTAATGGAAATAAAAAAGAGACAAAAGAGCTAGAAGATAACAGAATAAGTGTGACTTGGGAAGATCCACATCCAAAGCCATCTTATCTGTTTGCGCTTGTTGCTGGGGATTTAGGGTCTGTAAATGATACATTTACAACTACAAGCGGTGCGCATGTAGAGCTCAATATCTACTGCGATAAAGGGAATGAGTCTAAATGTTTCCATGCTATGCAATCACTTAAAGAGTCCATGACTTGGGATGAAGAGAAGTATGGGCGTGAGTATGACTTGGAGATTTATAATATCGTTGCAGTCGATAGTTTTAACATGGGTGCAATGGAAAATAAGGGGCTGAATATTTTTAACTCCCACTATGTTTTAGCAGATAAAGATGTCGCGACAGATGCAAACTTTATGGGGATTCAGAGTGTTATCGCGCATGAGTATTTTCACAACTGGACAGGAAACCGTATTACGTGCCGTGACTGGTTTCAGCTTACACTTAAAGAGGGTTTGACAGTTTTTCGTGACCAATGTTTTTCAGCGGATTTGAACTCTAAAGAGGTGATTCGTATTGAAGAGGTAAAATCTTTAAGAGAGCGACAATTTGTTGAAGATGCTTCCCCAACTTCTCACCCAATTCAACCAGAGTCTTATATCTCTATGAATAATTTCTACACAGCGACAGTCTATGAAAAGGGTGCGGAAGTGATTCGCATGATTCATACTCTTTTGGGCGAAGAGAACTACCGTAAAGCTACAGACCTTTACTTTAAAACTTTTGATGGTCAAGCCGTTACTACAAAAGATTTTTTATGGGCGATGAGTGAGGCGAGTGGCGTGGATTTGAGCCAGTTTGAGCGATGGTACCATCAAAATGCAACTCCGAAGTTAGATGTCAAAGAGAACTTCTCTAATGGCACATATACACTAACTCTTAAACAGATAATTCCACATGCCATAAATGGAGATGAACAGAAGCCCTACTATTATCCTCTCAAAATGGCTCTTTTAGATGAGAAGGGTGAAGAGCTAGTCTCTGAGGTTCTGATAGTAAAAGAGGAAGAGGAGCGTTTTAGCTTTGATGGTTTTACATCCAAGCCAGTTTTATCGATAAATAGAGATTTCTCCGCACCAATTATCATAGAACAAGAGCAGACAGATTATCCATTTTTGATGAAGCATGATAAAAATAGTTTTGTACGTTATGAATCCGCGCAATCTTTTGCAGTGCATACACTTGAAGCGATGAAGCGTGGAGCTGAGATAGACCCTGAATTTGTGGACTCTTATGGGCATATATTGGACTTAGATATTGACCTTTCGTATAAAGCCTTGTTGCTGGAACTTCCATCTATCTCAACACTGATGCAAAGAGAAGAGGTTATTGATTTTGAGCCACTTTATGAGGTGAAAGAGAAGCTTGAAAAACATTTAGCCTCTGTGCATAAAGAGAAGCTTTTAGAGATGTACAAACATTTCCACATGCCAAAGTGTGATGCTATTGATAGTCTCAATATTGGCAGAAGAGCTGTTAAAAATGCGTGTTTAAAGCTTTTAGCATCTTTGGAGAGTGAAGAAGTGATTGCACTTGTCAAAGAGCAGTATGCGCAATCTTTAACGATGACAGATAGAGTAGTTGCTCTTGAAATACTTGAAAATAGAAGCGCAGAGTTTGCTAAGTCAGCGCAAGAAGATTTTTATAATCGCTATAAAGATGATACTTTAGTGATGAATAAATATTTTGCAATTCTCTCCTCTTCAACAAGAGAAGGAACACTAGAGAGAGTTATCGCTCTGCAAAAAGATGAGGCGTATGATGAGAAAGTTCCTAATCTTGTACGCTCACTTATCGGAGGTTTTGCAAGAAACTATAAACACTTTCATGCAAAAGATGCAAAGGGATATGCTTTTGTAGCAGATAAGATAATTGAGATAGATAAAATCAATGCACAAATGGCTTCGGGACTTGCTTCATCTTTTAAAATATATGAAAAATTAAACAAAGAGAATAAAATAGTGATGAAAAAAGAGCTAGAACGTGTAAAAAATACACACTCTCTCTCTAAAAATGTTTACGAAATAATAAATAAAATAATAAAAGATTATTAAAATAGATGATTGATTCGCCATTAAACTCCATAAAATAGGCAGTTTCATTTTTTATTGCTTAAGTTTTCTTGAAAAATAAAACTAATTTCTTGAGATAAGTTTATGATAGAAATTTGATATATTTTTGATAAGATTGTTAAATACTAAAAAAGAGGAAGATTATATGGCAAGATTAATTGTTCTAGGTGGTGGTGTTTCAGGTCATACAGCAGCAACTTTTGCGGCAGAATGGCTCGGTTCAGCTCACGAAGTCGTTGTAGTTACTCCAAACTCAAAGTGGAATTGGATTCCATCGAATATATGGGTTGGTGTTGGTCAAATGAGTAAAGAAGAGGTTACTTTTGATTTAGCTCCAGTTTATGCTAAAGCAGGTATCACATATAAGCAAGCAAAAGCAGTCTCTATCAATCCTGAAGGAAGCGATTCAATTGAAAAACCTTTTGTGACAGTCGAGTTTACAGACGAAGCTAGACTTGGTCAAAGTGAAAATATAGAGTACGATTATCTCATCAACGCAACAGGACCAAAGCTGAACTTTGCTGCGACTCCAGGTCTAGGGGATGCAAATGGTTTAGGTGAGTTTACTGTTTCAGTTTGTACAGCAGATCACGCTTCGCATGCTGCAACTGAGCTAGAAAAAGCTATTGAAAAGATGAAAGCTGGAGAACGTCAAAAATTCCTCATCGGTACTGGACATGGTATGTGTACTTGTCAAGGTGCTGCATTTGAGTATATTTTCAATATAGAGCATGAAGTAAGAAAAGCGGGTGTTCGTGATATGGCGGATATCAAGTGGATTTCAAATGAATCCTTCCTTGGCGACTTTGGTGTTGGTGGACTTCATATGAAAACTATGGGTTACGCTGTAAGTTCTAAAATCTTTGCAGAGTCTCTTTTTACTGAGCGTGGTGTTGAATGGATTATCGGTGCGCACGTAAACAAAGTAGAGTCAGGCAAAGCACACTATGAGTTACTTGATGGAACTATGGGTGAAGAGGAGTTTGACTTTTCTATGCTTATCCCTCCATTCGCTGGCGTTGGTTTAAAAGCGTATGACAAAGCTGGTGAAGATATTACAGCGACTGTTTTTGCTCCAAATGGTTTTATGAAAGTCGATGCCAACTATGCGGCTGGCAGTTATGAAAACTGGAAAGCGAGTGACTGGCCTTCAACATATCAAAATCCAACCTATGCAAATATGTTTGCATGTGGAATCGCATTTGCACCGCCACATCCAATCTCTAAACCAATGAGTTCTCCAAATGGTACTCCAATCAGTCCAACTCCTCCAAGAACTGGTATGCCATCGGGAATCATCGGTAAAGCTGTTGCGCATAGCATTTGTGACAGAATCCTCAAGGGTTCAGAGGCTCCATTACATGAAGCTTCTATGGCGCATATGGGTGCGGCTTGTGTTGCTTCTGCTGGAAAGGGTTTATTTGATGGTACTGCTGCTGCAATGACAATCTATCCTGTTGTCCCAGACTTTGAGAAGTATCCAGGTACTGGTCGTGATACAGATTACACTTTTGGTGAAATCGGTCTTGCAGGTCACTGGATTAAACATATTTTACATCACCTGTTTATATGGAAAGCGAAGCTAAAAGCTGGCTGGACATTAATCCCAGAATAGTAAAAAACAAAAAAAGAAATAAAGGAAAAACAATGGCTGGAAAAAAAGAAGAAGCGAACATCAAAGCGTATAGTCAAAACTTTACAACAATGACACCTGGTCCATTTGCAAAATGGATAAGAACGTGTGTTGTTTGGCAAGCAATAAGATTTATTGTAATCAATATTAAAATGTTAGTTGTCGTAAGTAAAAGCCACTAACGCACGCGTGACAAGGATCTAAGAATATCTCAGATCCTTCTTTTCTTAAGACTCTCATCCTATTTTTTAACAAAGGTATTGCAATGATAAAAGAGGTTATTACCTATCCTACGCCACCAAGTGTTGAATATGCGACTGATGTTAGATTGTTTAATGAAGAGCTTTTCTCTTTAATAGATGATTTAAAAGAGAGTATCAATGAAAATGGCATGGATGGACTTGCGGCATATCAGATAGGAAGCTATTTTAATGTTGTAGTCATTAAAAAAGAGGATGGAAGTTTTTTAGAACTTATAAACCCTAGACTTATAAGTACAAATGGAAAAATCACGACAATAGAATCTACAGCCTATTTTGCAGGACTGACAGCGGAAGTGACAAGATATGACAATATTAGTATCGTCTATCAAGATAGAGAATCCAAACAGCAATATTTAAAAGCAGAGGGTGCATTTGCAGTTTTACTCCAAAGAAAGATAGATTATACTTTTGGAGCTACTTTTTTAAGTAAATTATCTAAAAGTGAAAAAGCAATTTTTGAGAAAAAATTAGAGTATGGCTCTAATATAGCGATACCTGAAAGCTGTCCGACTACATTTAGAAGAGATTATCTGGTAAAACTCTCCAATATCTTAATGATAACTATTGCTCTGACACTTGTTGTCTCTTTGTTTATCAGTACGCAAGAGACTCTTCTTGGCATGTGGAAATATCAACTTTACACTTCCTACGCTGTAGTTGGAGTCAATATAGTCTACTTTTTTTATGCGCAATATGAAGGTAAAAAATATACTTCATGTACAAGTTGTCAAATAGGAAATATCATTGGAACCACTTTTTTAGCTTTAGTTAAGTTAACATTGCTTATGCTCCTATCCTACTTTTTGGTGAATCCTTTATAAGAATAAATATGAAATATAAAACCCCACATTTAACGCAAAATCAAAAACTTTTTGAACTCTCAAAAGAGAAGATACTGCATGACTGGTTGTCCTATGCCTCCCCAAAGGAAATTTTACTTCAGCATAAGATAGATGCAGATAAGTTTTTACATGATTATGCTGACGGAGTTTTTGACTATTTTATGGATGTAATCTCTTGTGAAGCTGAAGTAGGAGATTGTCCTATCATGCACACTCTTTTGAGCTATTTTAAACATAGTAAAATCACTGCAGATGAGCTGTTTGAGATTTGCAGTCATTTCCGTCGTTCCATGATTCACTTCAGTTATGAAATAAAGATAGACTCTAAAGAACTTTTTGATGAAATCTCCTATATTTTTGATAAAAATTTTAGAGGTATTCTCAGATACTATACAGATACTATTTTTCAAAAAGAGCAAGAGATAAATAGAAATACAAAACTTTTAAGTGAATATAAAAAAGCACTTGATGCGAGTGCATTAATTGCTAAAACTAACTTAAATGGAACTCTCATTTATGTGAACCATAAGTTAGTGGAACTTTGTGGATACTCTGAGAGTGAACTGATAGGAAAACAGTATGACATATTTCGACATGAGGATATGTCCAAAAATGCTATAGACGATATTTTTATAGAGTTGAAAAATAAAAAGTTTTATAAGGGAAAACTGAAAAACCGTAAAAAAAATGGAGACTATTTTTACGTTGACACTACTATTGTTGAGATACATGACCCGCAAGAGAATGTTGCAGAGTATATGTTTATCGCCTATGATATTACTACTTTAGTGGATGCAAAGACAAAAGCATTACATGCTTCACAGGCTAAAGAGTATTTTTTATCTAACATGTCTCATGAGATTCGAACACCACTTAATGCAATTTTAGGTTTTGTGACTCTTCTTTTGGATGAGAGTGTCTCTAAAAAGCATAGAAGTTATCTGGATATTATTTTAAATAGTGGTGAAAATCTATTAACCATCATCAATGATATTTTAGACTTTTCCAAGCTTCGTAGCGGAGAGTTCACAATCGAGCCAAAAACTTTTTCTGTGCATGATGAGTTAAGTCATACGATGGAGCTTTTTGTTGCAAGTGCAAGCAGTAAAAATATTACAATCACATCATTTATGGATCCTGAAATCCCAAAAGAGATATATGCAGATGCACTTAGAATCAAGCAGATACTATCAAATTTTTTAAGTAATGCAATTAAGTTCACTCCTTATGGTGGAATCATCAGTGTAGAAGTCCGCTGTAAAGAGAATATACTCTATATTAGTGTGACGGACAACGGAAAAGGTATATCTAAGGAAAATATAGAAAATATATTTGTAGCATTTGCCCAAGCACAAGATAATGGACTCAAAGATTCTGATGGTACAGGACTCGGACTCTCTATCTCTCATCAATTAACAAAGCATATGAATGGGCATATAAAAGTAGAATCAACCCTTGGCAAGGGAAGTAAATTTTGGGTAGAGATTCCTGTAGAGATACTTGATACTATGTGCCCTTTACTAGAAGATATGAGTGCCTTTACCTCACTAAAAATTGTCATCTACTCAAAAGAGAAGAAGAGACTCTTTGAGCATGACTCCTTTTTGAAATATGCAAATATCTTTGGAATGCAGATTGAGATTGTTGACTCATTGGATGTTTCGTTTGATATAGCAATCTTTGTAGATGCAGAGTTAACTAAAGAACTTAAAAACAAAATCATAAAATCAGATAAAAAATTTATAGCTTTAATGAATAAGCAGAGTGATTATTATGATAAACATCAGCATATATCGACGATGTGTTTTCCTCTTTACTGTTCAAAAATCAAAGCGAGCTTTAGTGAACTTTTAAACCCTGATTCTTACTTGCCTCACTTAAAGAAGCAAAATATAAAATTTATAGGACATATTCTTGTCGCTGAGGATAATGAGGCAAATCAAGAACTTATAAAAATCATTTTAGCAAAATATGGGCTTACTTTTGATGTCGTTGAAAATGGATATGAAGCTGTTGAAATCTATAAATTAAATCACTATGACTTAATTTTGATGGATGAGCAGATGCCAATCATGGATGGAAACAAAGCTGTAGTTGAAATTTTAAAATATGAGAAGATAAAAGGGTTACGACACACTCCTGTATCTGCCTTAACGGCAAATGTAATAAAGGGAGCAAAAGAGAGAGGACTAAAAAGTGGTTTTGACTCCTTTTTAGGAAAACCGATTGTTTTAAAAGAGCTTGAAAGAGTTTTTAAAACATATTTAAAAGAGGATAGCTCCGCTACTTTAGAAGAGAGTGTACAAGCATCTTCAGGACATAAGATTGTTGGACTAGATACAAAAAAATTAACTGAAGAACTTTTGTTAGATGAAGATGATTTAGTAATGCTCATCAATCTTTATATTAAAAAAATGCTAAGTTTATTGCCAGAGTTAAAAGCATATATAGAGAGTAAAAACTACAAAAAGATAGCATTATTGGCACACAGTATAAAAGGTTCGAGTGGAAATTTTAGAATAGAAGTTTTGCAAGATAAAGCGGGTGAAATGGAGATGATGGCAAAAGAAAAAAAGAGTGATTATGATTATGAAAGTGTTTTTGAGATTATTCAGTCAAGAATCCAAGAAATCTATGTCTCCTGATGTGCTTGAGGGGTTGTTCCTTACTCTTCTATGTAATAACCTATGCCTGAAGCATTTTTAATAATATCAGTCTCAAGTTTATTTCTCAATCTCCAAACTAATGTTCTCACACTGTTCTCAGTCGTTCCATTCTCTTCCCAGACATAATTCATTGCTTGTTCAAAAGTGACAACTATACCAAGTTGCGCTACAAGAAGTCGTAAAAAAGCATTCTCTTTTTTTGTGAGTTTAATTTTTTTACCTTTATAAAAAGTTTCACAGATACTTATGTCAAGGTGGTACTCCTCTCCAAAAGGTACGATAGGTTTATTAGAAGGTCGTTTTGAAAAAAGTAACTTTTCAAGGTTTAGTTTGTCTACTTTAAGTGCTGTAATGTCATTTTTTCTCTCATTCTCAGCTGCATATTTAAAAAGAGCCATTTGAATCGTTGCATGGAGAGAATTAGGGTTAAAAGGTTTTACAATATAGCCATAAGGTTCAGTAAGTTTGGCTTGTGCAATTATCTCATTATCACTATAAGAGGTTAAAAAAATAAATGGGATATTGTGTTTTTTACGAATAACTTTGGCAAGTTCAATGCCGTCATTAGTCTCTTGAAGTGATATATCTATGATCATAATCTCTGGTTTATATTTATTAATGCTCTTTTTTGCATCATCTACACTAGTGGATATCGCTTCTACTCTATAGCCATGTTTTTCAAGTGAAAGCTTGAGATTAAGTGCTGTAATCTCATCATCTTCAACAATAATAACTCTCTCTTTTAGCATAATAACTTCCCCTTTATCAAAAAATAGTAATTAATTTGTGATATGTTGGCTGGGATTATAATATAACTTTTTGTTATTTACAATAGTAAAATAAGATTTTATAATGTAAGGTTCTATTTTTTAAGATGTTGATGTAACTTTGAGTCAGAAGGATATAAAACTTTGCCAGAAGGGACGACTAAAGAAGAAGTTTTTAAATGAACATCTTGGTCATCAAAAAAGATATGGGCTTTAAAGGATTGCAATATTTTACTCTTTTCGATTCCTCCAAGAAAAAAAGCCTCATCCACATAAACACCCCAGTATCTTAGTGTCTTTATAACTCTCAAATCTGATGGACTGTTTCTAGCTGTAACAATAGCAATCCTAATAGGAGAAAACTCCATCTTCATAGGAAGTCTATTTTGCAGTTTTGCAAGTTTTTTTAAAAATGAAGCAAAAGGACCTTCATTCATAGGTATATTTTGTGATTTATGTTCGTTCTCATGAAATGCTTTCATCCCTTGCTCTTTATAGACCAATTCACTCGACTCATCAAAGAGTACAGCATCCCCATCAAAGGCAATTCTGAGCTGTCCTTGAGGTATGTCGCATTTATACTCAGGTGGTGTTGAGAGAACTGCTGAAGCACACACTTTGTTGTCAATAACTTTTTGTGCATCCTCTTCATTGGTTGTGAGGAAAAGATCTACATCAAAGGCTTCAAGATAGTCAGCACTTGATTCGCCTGCTGTAAATGCAGAACGGGTTATCTCTAGGGAGAGTTCTCTGATTGTATTGAGTACACGAACTCCTGTGTCAGGAGAATTTCGAGACATAACTACAACTTCCACTAAAGGTGCTTCACCCTCTTTTTGAAATCTATTTAAATCCAACAGAGCTTTTATGAAGTCAAAACCAATGCCTTCACTTAAAGCAATATTTTCATTTTCGAGCATATAGCTTCTATAGATTTCTATAGCTTTATCTGGATTCTTTTCGTACTCTTTTTTAAAAAGTTTGTCTGCTTGAGAGAGATTAAAAAGAGCTGTAGCGGAGATACCTATAACTAAAGTGTTTTCTAAATTTAATGCCAAGATGAATCCTTTTAGGCGCATATTATAGTACAATAAATTAATTATTCAACTGCTTGGAGATGTTTTTATGTCCTATTATGTTTATATTGTTGAGTGTAGTGATAAAACTTTATACACAGGCATAGCAACAGATGTACAAAGACGCCTTGAAGAACATAATAACTCTGTAAAGGGTGCAAAATACACGAAACATAGACGACCTGTGAAGTTGATGTACAAAGAGAAACTAGAAGATAGAAGCAGTGCCTCTAAAAGAGAGCATAGTATCAAAAAACTTACAAGAGAAGAAAAATTGAGTCTCATCCATGCTTAATCTTTATGTTGACGCAGATGCTTTTCCAAATCTTTTAAAGCCTATTTTACTGCGTTGGATTGAGAAGCTTCATCTCAAAACATTTGTAGTCTCAAATAAAAAAGTAGATATAGGTAAATCTGAGTTTATTACCTATATAATCGTTGAAGCTGGAGCAGATGAAGCGGACCATAAAATAGTTGAGATGGTAGAAGAGGGCGATTTAGTCATTACTGCAGATATTCCATTGGCGGATCGTGTCATAACAAAAAATGCACATGCCATCGATCATCGTGGGGAGCTCTATAGTGTGGATAATATAAAACAGTATCTCGCAATGAGAAATCTGATGCAAACTATCCGTGAGAGTGGAGAGATGACAAGAGGTCCATCTCCTTTTAATCAAAAAGATGCACATCAGTTTTCAAATCAGATACATAAATTTTTCACTAAAAATTTTAAAAACTAAGTAAAGCAGGAGAGTTTCAAATGAATAAAACAATTAGTTTGGCATGTGGAAATGGTGGAGAGGAAAATAATGAACTTATCTCTAAAGTATTTTACAAAGCTTTTAAAAATGATATTTTAGAAAAAAGCGAAGATGCTGCAATTATTCATGGTGGGGAGTTGGCATTTTCAACGGATAGTTTTACAGTTTCACCTCTCTTTTTTGCAGGTGCTGATATAGGGAAGCTTGCTATATGTGGAACTTGTAATGATTTGGCGATGATGGGTGCTAAACCTAAATACCTAACTTGTAGTGTAATCATAGAAGAGGGTTTTGAAACTTCTGAACTTGAGCGAATTGTGGCGAGTATGAAGAGCGAGCTTGAAAAGAATGGAGCGATTGTTGTTAGTGGCGACACAAAAGTTGTTCCTCGTGGAAGTGTAGATAAGATTTTTATCAATACTACAGGCATAGGTGAAGTGCAAAAAAAAGGGATAAGTTCAAACAATATAACAACAGAGGACCTTATCCTTGTGAATCGTGATATTGGTTGTCACGGTGCTACTATCTTTGCGGCTCGAGAAGGAATAGAGATGAGTAGCAATCTTCAAAGTGATTGTGAATCACTCTACCCACAAGTAAAGGCACTCCTAGATGCGGGCATCAACATAACTGCTCTACGAGATGCAACTAGAGGTGGGGTGAGTGCAGTTTTAAATGAGTGGGCCAAGCAGTCCAACATCTGTATAGAGGTCGAGGAAGAGAAAATACCAGTGAGCGATGAGGTAGCCGGTATTTGTGAAATGCTTGGCTTTGAAGCAACTGCTTTAGCCAATGAGGGTACTTTTGTCTTAGCGATTAAAAAAGAGGATGCCCCAAAGGCATGTGAAATATTGAAAACTTTTAAAAATTGTTCACAAGCGACTGTAATTGCCAAGGTTACACAGAAGCATCTGAAAAAAGTTATCTTAAATAGTAGCTGGGGAACATCAAGATTTTTAGAAACTCCAAATGGTGAGTTACTTCCAAGGATTTGCTAATGCATGAATATAGTATAGTGCAATCTTTGTTAGACTCTTGCGAAGAGAATGCGAGGGCAAACAGTGCAACCAAAGTAACTAAAGTGACAGTCAAAATTGGTGTGATGAGTGGAGTGGAACCAGAGCTTCTAAAAACAGCATTCGATACATTTAAAGAGAAGACAATGTGCGAAGATGCTGCGTTTATATTAAATATTCAGCCTATTGTTATAAAGTGTCATAATTGTGCAAAAGAGACAACACTTCAAAAGCTGGAATATTGTTGCCCAGAGTGTCAAAGTATAGAGTTAGATGTAATCGATGGCGAAGATATGTACCTAATGCAGCTCGAACTTGAGTAAAAAAGTTCTATTTATAGCTTGAAAGTTTTGATTTTCTTGAAATATATGTGAAGCATTAAATAAAACTTAAAGCTTGATAAGATATAATTCCGAACTTTTTGTAGAAATAAACCTTTGAATATGGGATGTTTGGCGTATTCAAAAGTTTGTTATGTATAATATATTTTAAGGACCGTAAATGTACGCAATTATTAAAAATGGTGGTAAACAGTATAAAGTTCAAGAGGGTGATATTTTAACTTTTGATAAAATGTCTCTTGAGCCTAAAACTATCATCGAAATTAAAGAAGTTTTAGCAGTGAACGCTGGTGAGCTTAAAATGGGAGCTCCTTTTGTTGAAGGCGCTATTGTAACTGCTGAAGTTATCAATGAAGGTCGTGATAAGAAAGTTATTACTTTCAAAAAACGTCGTCGTAAAGATAGTAAAACTAAAAGAGGTTTCAGAAGAGACTTCACTCGTGTTCGCATCACGAAAATAGCTGCGTAATTAAAAAGAGGAGAGAAAGATGGCACATAAGAAAGGTCAAGGTAGTACACAGAATAATCGTGACTCGGCTGGTAGAAGACTTGGTGTAAAGAAATTTGGTGGAGAAGCTGTAGTTGCTGGTAACATTGTTATTCGTCAAAGAGGAACTAAAGTTCACCCAGGTAAAAACATGGGTATGGGAAAAGACCATACTCTTTATGCACTTGTAGATGGTGTTGTTAGTTTCGAAAGAAAAGACAAAAAACGTCAACAAGTTTCAATCATTCCTGCAGTATAATTCTACTAATGTTTGGGCGTAAGCCCAAATATTTCTACTTCAACTAGGTTTTCACCTAAAACATTAAATATTTAATAATTTACTATCATATTGTCAACAGTAAATTCTTAAGTTTTTAAAATGAACTCTGCCTCGTAGAGGCTCGAATTTACTATACAGGTTCTCCTGCGAAAGTTAAGTTTATATAAATATATTAGGATTACAAATGTTTACAGATAGTGTCGAATTAACAGTTTCATCTGGAAAAGGTGGGCAGGGTTGTGTATCATTTCGCCGTGAAAAGTTTGTTTTAAATGGTGGTCCTAATGGTGGCGATGGTGGTGCAGGAGGGGATATTGTTTTCAAATGCGACAATAATACCCATACGCTTTCTCACTTTCAAAGAAAAATGCATATAAAAGCTGACAATGGTGTTCAGGGCGAAAGTTCTAGAATGACTGGAAAATCAGGGAGTGCAAAAGTAATTATTGTTCCTCCAGGAACACAAATTGTTGACATGGAAACAGGCGATGTGCTTTTTGATATGTTAAAAGATGGGCAAGAAGAGAAGTTCATTAAAGGTGGACGCGGTGGTCTTGGAAATTTTCACTTTAAATCATCAACGAACCAAAGACCTACTTATGCGCAACCAGGTGAAGTAGGTATCACAAGACAAATCAAGTTAGACTTAAAGCTTATTGCTGATGTTGGTCTTGTTGGTTTTCCAAATGTTGGAAAATCTACGCTTATCTCTACAGTTTCAAATGCACGTCCAGAGATAGCAAACTACGAGTTTACAACACTTACACCTAAGCTCGGTCAGGTAAACATTGGTGATTTTGAATCTTTTATCATGGCTGATATTCCAGGTATTATTGGTGGAGCGCATGAAGGCAAAGGTCTTGGAATTAAATTTTTAAGACATATTGAGAGAACAAAAACACTTCTTTATATGGTAGATTTAGCTTCATACAGAGATTTAAAAGAGCAGTATGAGACTCTTAAAAATGAGATTTCATCTTTTTCTCAAAAAATGGGTGAAAATAAATTTGCTATTGCACTCACAAGAGTGGACGTAGTTCCTCAAGAAGAGATTGTTGATTTGATCAATGGCTTTTTAGATTTATTAGGTCTCAAAGCAAGCGAAAAAAATGAGTTTGAATTTGATGCGGCTATGCCTTATTTTATTCAAGAGAGTGCAGATGAACTCCTTGGATATGACAAATCTCTTCCATATTTTGTTGCTCCAATATCTTCAGCAACCTCGAAAAATATAGAGCCTTTGAGATATGCGCTTTTTAATTTAGTGCATTTAGATAGAAAAACTTACTAGAGTCTATTTATGAGTAGGGTAGTTGTAAAGGTTGGAAGTGCTGTTTTAACAGAAAACGGTACTATTGCATTAGAACGTATGCAGGCTCTGGTGGATTTTCTTGCAGAATTAAAAGAGATGAATGAAGTCATCTTGGTCTCTTCTGGTGCAGTTGCCGCTGGATATACGCAGTTACAGTTAGATAGAACTGTTTTAGAAAACAAGCAGGCTCTGGCATCTATAGGTCAGCCAGTTCTAATGGACAAGTATGCAAAAAAGTTTGCGAAACATACTATACTCACAGCGCAAGTTTTAGTTACCGCAGCAAACTTTAGTAAAAAAGATGATATTCAAAGAATCAAAAATACTGTAGATACACTTTTGAAAAATTGCGTAATTCCTATAGTCAATGAGAATGATGCAACCGCTACAGAAGAGCTTGTTCTTGGAGACAATGATCAACTCTCAGCTTATATAACAAATCATATGAATGCAGATATATTAGTTATTTTGTCAGATATTGATGCTTATTATGAGAGTGACCCAAGAGTAAATCCACATGCCAAGATATTAAAAGTTGTAGAGACAATACCAGAGAGTGAATTAGAAAAAATCGCAACACCTAATAACTTCTTTGCTACAGGTGGAATCGTTACAAAACTTAAAGCAGCTTCTTATCTTTTGGCATGTGGAAAGAGTATGTTTTTATCGAGCGGATTTAATTTAAAAGATGTGAAAAGTTTTATGATAGAGCAAAAACATCTTGGTGGAACACTTTTTACTAAAGAGAGTATATAGATGAAAATCATTTTTATGGGTACTCCAGAATATGCAAAAGTAATTTTGCAAAGAGTGATTGATACCAAAGATATAGAAGTCGTGGCTCTCTATACACAGCCAGATAAACCTGTAGGTCGTAAAAAAATTATGACCCCTCCAGAAGTAAAAACTTTGGCATGTGGAAATAGTATTCCTGTCTATCAGCCGAGTAGACTTCGTGATGTTGAAGTGGTTGCAGAACTTCTTCAAATTGAGTGCGACTATATCGTAGTGGCGGCATACGGACAGATTCTCCCTCGTGCTATTTTAGAGCATGCGCCATGTATTAATTTACATGCTTCTATCTTACCTCAGTACCGTGGGGCAAGCCCAATTCAGCAAACACTTCTCAATGGTGATAAACAAACAGGCGTGACTGCAATGCTCATGGAAGAGGGTTTAGATACGGGTGCGATTTTGAAAATCAACACGATTGAAGTCTCTGCTGATGAAATGGTCGAAACACTTTTTGAGAGGCTTACGCAAGTTGCAGCAGATTTAACTATAGACGTTTTAGAAAACTTTGATTCGCTAACTCCTATAAAACAAGATGAAGAAAAAGCAACACACTGCTCTAAAATAACAAGAGCTCACGGTGAAATCACCTTAGACAATGCAACTGAAATCTATAATAAATACCGTGCATTTACCCCTTGGCCTGGAATCTTCTTAGAAAATGGGCTTAAACTCAAAAAGATAGAACTAGAAGAGAGCGTCACTCACAATGAGATGGGAAAAATTTTAAAAATCCAGAGTGATAGCATTGTTGTTGGCTGTAAAGAGGGGAGTCTTAGAATTTTTAGTGTTCAGGCGCAATCTAAAAACGAGGTCGATATACTCTCTTACATCAATGGTAAAAGGCTCACTCTTGACGCTATTCTATCTTGAGAGTGTTGATTCAACTCAAAACTATTTAAAAGAGCTTGTAAGAACGTCAAATATTCAACTTCCACATGCCGTAGTTTCAAATATTCAAACCGATGGGATTGGGAGTAGAGGCAACGCTTGGCAGGGTTTGGATGGAAATCTGTTTTTATCTTTTGCCATTGCACTTAAAGATTTACCGAGTGATTTAAAAATAGAATCCTCTTCAATCTATTTTGCATATCTTCTAAAAGAGACTCTACGTGAGCTCAATTCAGAAGTATGGTTAAAGTGGCCAAATGATTTTTATCTAGATAAATTTAAGATAGGTGGTATGATAACAAACATTGTAAAAGATGTTGTAATTTGTGGAGTTGGATTAAATTTAGCTATTGCTCCTGAGGGCTTTTCTACATTGGACATTAGCATTTCAAGAGAAGAACTATTAAAAAAGTATTTTCTAAATATTGAAAAAAAGATTTTATGGAAGCAAGTTTTTAGTAAATATAAGTTAGAATTTTACAAGAATCAAAACTTTTTTACACATACAAATAATTTAAGAATTTCATTAGAAGGTGCCTCGCTAGAAAGTGACGGCTCGGTTACAATCAACGGCAAGAGGATATTTAGTTTAAGATGAGCGAAGTAATAGTAATAGCAAATCAGAAAGGTGGAGTCGGTAAAACAACCACTGCCGTAAACCTTGCAGCATCTCTAGCCGTTGCAGAAAAAAAAGTTCTCCTAATTGACTCAGATCCACAGGCAAACGCTACTACATCTTTAGGTTTTCACAGAAATGATTATGAGTTTAACCTTTATCATGTACTAATAGGTACAAAAAACATTAAAGATATTATCTTAAAATCTGATTTGCCAACGCTTCATTTGGCTCCATCTAATATTGGACTTGTTGGAATTGAAAAAGAGTATTATGATGCGAACAATACTAAAGGGCGTGAACTTGTTTTAAAACGAGCTTTGGAAAATGTAAGAAAAGACTATGACTACATTATAATAGACTCACCTCCAGCGCTTGGACCGATGACTATCAATGCACTCTCCGCATCTAATTCTGTGATTATTCCTATTCAATGTGAATTCTTTGCGCTTGAAGGTTTGGCACAACTTTTAAATACAGTAAAACTTGTGAGAAAATCTATCAATCCAAAGTTGAGCATTAAAGGATTCTTACCAACAATGTTTAGCTCTCAAAATAATCTCTCTAAGCAAGTTTTTGCAGATTTAAAGCAACACTTTAATGGTAAACTCTTTAAGGATATGAAAGATGAGTACATTGTTGTACCAAGAAATGTTAAACTCGCAGAGTCACCATCTTTTGGGAAACCTGCGATTTTATATGATGTAAAATCAAGTGGTTCTATTGCTTACCAAGATTTAGCACAGGCGATTATGAGATAATGAAAAATCGTGCATTAGGTAGAGGCTTAGATGCCCTTTTTGGTGAAATAGATGAAGCTTATATCAATGAGAGTTCAAAACAAGATTCTATATTAGAAGTTTCACTTAAAGATATACGCCCTAACCCTTTTCAGCCAAGAAAATCTTTTGACGAAGAGTCTTTAGCAGAGTTGTCTGAGTCCATAAAAAAAGATGGTCTTTTACAGCCAATCGTTGTAACAGAAGATATTGATGGATATATTTTAATTGCTGGGGAGAGAAGATTCCGTGCTTCGAAGTTAGCAAAATTAAAAACAATTCGCGTTATCGTCATCCATACTAATGAACAAAAGATGCGACAGTTTGCTCTTATAGAAAATATTCAAAGAGAAGAGTTAAACTCTGTGGAACTTGCAGATGCATACAATGAACTTTTAAAACTACATAGTTTAACGCATGATGAACTCTCTCATATGATTCACAAAAGTAGAACGCATATTACAAATACAATCAGATTACTTCAATTATCACAAAAAACCCAGAAATCTTTAATAGATAAAAAAATAACTGCTGGGCATGCTAAAGTTTTAATCGGCTTGGATGAGAAACAGCAACAACTTATGGTTAACTCTATAGTAGGACAAAAGCTAAGTGTCCGAGATGTAGAGTCCATGATAAAGAACATTAAAGAAGTAAAAGAGAGTGCTCAACCAAAAACTGCATTCGCTGAGTATGATTTTTCAACTCTTCAAGCGAGATTAAATAATTTAGGGTTTGATGCTAAAACTTCAAAAAATAGATTGACAATTGAATTTGCAAATGAAATGCAAATAGAAGAACTACTTCACTTTTTCCCAATTAAATAAAAATAAATAGACAAAATACAAGCTATTTTTCACTAAATTAGAAAATTCTTTAATTTTTTTGCTACTTTAACTATCCTTTCAATTTTGACATAGTATAATCACGCAACTTTTAGGAGGCGCTATGTTAGATATAAACCCGATACTACTTTTGGTTACATTTGTTGTATTTCTTTCACTAATCGCCGTACTGAACAGTTGGCTATATAATCCATTGTTTGCATATATGAATAATCGTGATGAACACATCAAAAAAGAGCTGCATAAAGTAGCATCAAATGATGATGAGATTCAAAGTTTACATTTAAAAGCACAGACAATTGTTATGGACGCTAAATTGGAAGCTGCGGCCCTAAGGGAAAAAGTTATTGCTGATGCTAGAGAGTTGGCAGAAAGTAAGTTAGAGGCAAGACGTGCTGAATTAGCTAATGAATATCTAGAGTTTGAAAAATCTCTAGCAGAGTCTAAAGAACAGCTCAAAGGGGACTTGATGACTCATATTCCACTGTTCAAAACAGCTGTTGAAGCTAAGTTTAGTCAAATATAAGGATATTATGTGAGTAAAATTTTAATAATTGTGCTGATGATATCAACTTATGCATTGGCGTCTAATGGTGAACAATCAACTACTGATATTGTTCAAAGAACTGTTAACTTTTTACTGTTTGCTGGTCTTGTTTGGTACTTGATTGCTGAACCTGTAAAAAGTTATTTCTCATCTAGAAGTAAATCTATTTCTGATGAATTACAAAAAGTTCAAGAGAAGTTAAAAGAGACAATTGCTAAGAAAAAAGAGGCATTAGATAAGATATCAGATGCTGAAAAGTTTAAAGCAGAGTTGAGAGTTGCTTCTAAAAAAGAGAATAAAATCATTAATGATAACATTATGGCTCAGTGTGATGCAGAGTTAGAGACTTTGAGTAAACAAAGTATTTCATTGAGAGAGTTTGAGCAAAGAAAAATGGTTCGTGGCATTGTTGAAGAGATTCTTAATGATGTTCTAGTTCAAAGTAGTGATAGTTTTGATAAAGAAGCTATGGCAAATGTTATTTTAAAGAAGGTAGCATAGTATGGAAGAATTAATTGCAAAAAGATATATCAAAGCTCTTAAACAAGGCTCTGATGTGGAATCATTGAAAAATATGATGCTCATTTTTTCTACTTTAGCTGAATCTTTTAATAACAAAAAATTTGTTCAAATAATTGATAATCCAAATATAAGTATGCATGAAATGTCGAAAATTTTATTGGATGCTGTAAAATCAGCTGATTCTATAAAGTTAAGCAACTTCATTAAGCTTCTCGTAGAAAATAAACGCATCAATATTATTCCTGCAATTGCGCAAGAGTTAAGAAAAGATGTTGCTAGATCTACAAAAAACTTTACTGGTATTATATATAGTGATAGTGATATTGATGATAAATTAATATCTGAGTTGAGTAGTGGATTAAGTAAAAAACTTGACTCTACTATATCCCTTGCATTCGTTAAAAATAATTTTAACGGTATTAAAGTGGATGTAGAGGATCTTGGTATAGACATTAATTTTTCCAAAGCAAGAATTAACAGTCAAATTATAGAACACATAGTAAAAGCAATTTAACTTTCAAAGAGAGGAGAACAATAGTGGTAGCAAAAATTCAAGCTGATGAAATCAGCTCAATAATTAAAGAACGTATCGATAACTTTGAATTAAGTGTTGATATCAATGAAACAGGTAAAATTGTTTCTTATGCTGATGGCGTTGCAAGAGTTTACGGACTTAACAATGTTATGGCAGGAGAGATGGTTGAATTTGACGAAGGGACTAGAGGTTTAGTTATGAACCTTGAAGAGAGCAATGTAGGTGTTGTTATCCTTGGTGCTGGTGCGGAACTTCGTGAAGGTATGTCAGTAAAAAGACTAGGAAAACTTCTTCGTGTTCCAGTTGGTGATGCACTTTTAGGTCGTGTTGTAAATGCTCTTGGTGAACCAATTGATGGAAAAGGCCCGATTGAAACAACTGAAACTCGTTTCGTTGAAGAAAAAGCGCCTGGAATTATGAACAGAAAATCAGTTCATGAACCATTAGCTACTGGGATTAAAGCTATTGATGCTCTTGTTCCAATCGGTAGAGGTCAAAGAGAACTTATTATTGGTGACAGACAAACTGGAAAAACAACTGTTGCAATTGATGCGATTATCAATCAAAAGGGTAATGGTGTTGTTTGTATTTACGTTGCAGTAGGTCAAAAAGAGTCAACAGTAGCTCAGATTATTCGTCGTTTAGAAGAACATGGTGCAATGGAATATACAATTATTGTATCTTCGACAGCTGCTGAAGCTGCTGCACTTCAATTTTTAGCTCCATATACTGGTGTTACTATGGGTGAATACTTCCGTGATAATGCTAGACATGGTCTCATTGTATATGATGATTTAACAAAACATGCAGTTGCATATCGTGAAATGTCTCTTATCCTTCGTCGTCCTCCAGGTCGTGAAGCATATCCAGGTGATGTGTTCTATGTACACTCTCGTTTACTTGAACGTGCTGCAAAAATGAGTGATGAGCAGGGAGCTGGTTCTTTAACTGCTCTTCCTATTATTGAAACACAAGCTGGTGATGTTGCGGCATATATTCCAACAAATGTTATTTCAATTACTGATGGTCAAATCTTCCTAGAAACAGATTTATTTAACTCTGGTGTTCGTCCAGCTATTAATGTTGGTCTTTCAGTTTCTCGTGTTGGTGGTGCTGCTCAAATTAAAGCTACTAAGCAAGTTGCTGGTACTTTAAGACTTGACCTTGCTCAATATCGTGAACTTCAAGCGTTTGCTCAATTTGCATCTGATCTTGATGAAGTTTCTCGTAATCAACTAGAGCGTGGACAAAGAATGGTAGAAGTTCTAAAACAAGGACCATTTTCTCCACTTTCAGTTGAAAAACAAGTAGCTATTATTTTTGCTGGTAATGAAGGTTTCTTAGATGATATGGACGCATCTAATGTTGTTCGTTTTGAAGCTGAGTTATATCCATTTATCGAAGCATCTTATCCTCAAATTTTTGAGAATATTAGAAGCACTTCTAAACTAGATGATGATACTAAAGCATTATTGATAAAAGCACTTGAAGAATTCAAAGCTAGCTTTATAGCAGCGTAAGGAATACTTTATGGCAAACTTGAAAGATATTAAAAGACAGATAAGTAGTGTAAGTAACACTCAAAAGACGACACGCGCAATGAAACTTGTATCTACTGCAAAGCTTCGTCGTGCAGAAGAATTAGCTAAGCGTTCTCGTCTTTATGCTGACAAAATGAATCAGGTGATTGCCGAAATAGCTGGACGTATTCAATGTAGCAAAATTGGAGGAATTGAAAATCGCTGTTTCACAGAGATAGAAAATCCTAAAATGGTTGACATTATTTTTGTAACTGCAGATAAAGGTTTATGTGGTGGTTTTAATATTCAGACTATTAAAGCTGTTAATAAATTATTAGCTGAATATAAAGAAAAAAATGTAAAAGTACGTTTACGTGGTATCGGTAAAAAAGGTATTGAATTTTTTAAATATAATGAAGTTGAACTCTTTGACTCTGTTAGTAATTTAAGTTCAAAACCTGATAAAGAAAAATCTGATAGCTTTATATCAACATCTATTGAAGATTATAAAGATGGAAAAATTGATGCTATACACATAGTTTATAATGGGTACTTAAACATAATAACTCAGCAGTTGCATGTTAATAAAGTACTTCCTGTAGATACAGAAGATTATGATTGTGATAAGGCTTCAAGTTCAATGCTTGAGATTGAAGCACAAGATGAAGAGCATATGCTAGATTCTTTGGTAAGTAGATATGTTGAGTATAACATGTACTATTCTCTAATTGATTCTGTTGCAGCAGAACATAGTGCTAGAATGCAAGCTATGGATACTGCAACGAACAATGCAAAAGAGATGGTTAAAGATTTAAATGTTGCGTATAATAAAGCAAGACAAGCAGCTATTACTACAGAACTAATAGAAATTATTAGTGGTGTGGAGTCGATGAAATAATGGAGAAAAATATGATTGGTAAAATTAGCCAGGTTATGGGCCCGATTGTTGACGTTGATTTTGATGGTTATCTTCCAGTAATCAATGAAGCGATTGAAGTTAAAGTAAATTTAGAAGGTAATGAAAACCGTTTAGTACTTGAAGTTGCAGCACACTTAGGTGATGGTCGTGTTAGAACGATTGCAATGGATATGAGTGAAGGTTTAGTTCGTGGTATGGATGCAACAGCTACTGGTGCACCTATTAAAGTTCCTGTTGGAGAGAAAGTACTTGGTCGTATTTTCAATGTAATTGGTGAAACTATCGATGGTGGTGATCAAGTGACTGATGCACCAACATGGTCAATTCACCGTACTCCACCACCATTGGTTGACCAGTCAACTACAACTGAGATGTTTGAAACAGGTATCAAAGTTGTTGACCTTTTAGCACCATATGCGAAAGGTGGTAAAGTTGGTCTTTTCGGTGGTGCTGGTGTTGGTAAAACAGTTATTATTATGGAGCTTATTCACAATGTTGCTCATGGTCATGATGGTTTATCAGTATTTGCTGGTGTTGGTGAAAGAACACGTGAAGGGAATGACCTTTACTATGAGATGAAAGAATCGAATGTTCTTGATAAAGTTGCACTGTGCTACGGACAGATGAGTGAGCCTCCAGGAGCACGTAACCGTATTGCGTTAACAGGTCTTACTATGGCTGAATATTTCCGTGATGAGAAAAAACTTGATGTACTTATGTTCATCGATAATATTTTCCGTTTTGCACAATCAGGTTCAGAAATGTCTGCTCTTCTTGGTCGTATTCCATCAGCTGTTGGTTACCAACCGACACTAGCTCGTGAAATGGGTGCATTACAAGATCGTATTACATCAACTAAAAATGGTTCAATTACTTCTGTTCAAGCTGTTTATGTACCTGCGGATGACTTAACTGACCCGGCTCCAGCTTCTGTATTTGCTCACTTAGATGCGACTACAGTACTTAACCGTAAAATTGCTGAAAAAGGTATCTATCCTGCGGTTGATCCATTGGATTCAACTTCAAGACTCCTTGATCCGCAAATTTTAGGTGAAGAGCACTATTCAGTAGCTCGTGGTGTTCAACAAACACTTCAAAAATATAAAGACTTGCAAGATATTATTGCAATTCTTGGTATGGATGAACTTTCTGAAGAAGATAAAAATGTTGTTGAACGTGCTCGTAAAATTGAGAAATTTTTATCACAACCATTCTTCGTTGCAGAGGTATTTACAGGAGCTCCTGGTAAATATGTTAGTTTGGAAGACACTATTAAAGGTTTCAAAGGAATCTTAAATGGAGATTATGACCATATGCCAGAGATGGCTTTCTATATGGTTGGTGGAATGGATGAAGCAATAGAGAAAGCTGAAAAGCTAAAATCTAAGTAATTCGTAAAACAAAAAGGACTGTAATGGATACGTTTAAACTTGAAATCCTAACTCCTAATGGTGAAATCTACAACGATGACGTTATTAGTGTTACTCTTCCTGGTGAAGAGGGAGAGTTCGGTGTTCTTGCGAACCATGCTTCATTATCAACTTTGTTGGAAGCAGGTGTTATTGATATCGAAAACAAAGATAAGTCTATTGAATCAATTCTTATTAACTGGGGTGTAGTTAATATAGATGAAGAGAAGGTAATTGTATTAGTAGAAGGTGCTGTTGCTATTCGTGGCGATAGTGAAAGTTCTATTGCTACTGCTTTAGAAGATGCTAAAGAACTTATCTCCTCTATTGCAGATACAAACCCTGCAATAGTTGCAGTTACTGCAAGAATAGAATCAGCTGCTCAAAGATTATTATAGTTTATGATAAACGAGATAGTAGATTTTTATCTTAAAAGTCATCCTGTCACTTTGGGTGTACTGGTAGTTTTATCAGTATACTTCATAGTTCTAAACTGGGTATTCTTTTATCGTTTATTTTATCTTAATGAGTGGTTGCTAAAAGAAGAGAGTTCTTTGGAAGCTCTGCTCTTAGGAGCTGAAACCGTCAATCAACAATCTTTTTTAAATAATTTTATAAAAAGTAGTTCTAATGTTTCTAAAGAAATTTTAGATTTAGGAATGCTCGCTGCCACAAAAGAGGCTACAAAAGGTCTCTCAATTCTTTCTGTCTTTGCATCTACTACTCCTTTCATTGGACTTTTCGGTACAGTTGTTTCTATATTAGATACTTTTACTCATATTGGTCAAAGTAGTGGCAGTATGTCTATTATTTCTAGCGGTGTGTCTGATGCTCTTATAGCAACTGCATCGGGTATTTTTGTTGCAATATTTGCATATACATACCATCAAATGTTAAAAAGAAAATCTTTTGAAGTAGTTGGTTTCTTGAAAATGCAAAGTGATGCAATTTTAGCTCGTAAGCAGTAAGAAATGATTTATGATTGGGAAGATAAGCCAGAATTAAATATTACGCCATTAGTCGATGTTATGCTCGTTTTATTGGCAATTTTGATGGTGATTGCTCCAAATATTATTTATGAAGAGAATATAAAGCTTCCTCAGGGTTCAATAAGTAAGCAAATATCAAAAATTCCTCCTGTGCATATTACAATTGATAAAGAATTAAAAATTATGGTGAATAAAGATAACTTTGATTTGAACTCTTTTGAAGATAATTTTTATAAATACTCTAGAAATTTAGATTTTAAAGCAACGGTGTTGATTAGTGCTGATAAAAGTTTGGATTATGGAATTGTAATGTCAGTTCTTGCTGCTGTGAAATTATCTGGATTTTCTGAGGTATCTTTAGCTACAAATGGATAATCAAAGATCATATCTTTTCTTCAGTGGTTTGATATCCTTCTCACTGTTTACATTTGTCTTAGCTTCTTTTTTTTATATACTTTTTTCACCTAACAATATCAAATCCTATGCATTAAAGAAAGATAACTATATTACAGTTTCTCTCTCAATAGAAAGTTTAAAAAGTAAAAACACAACTTCAATTAATAGTCCTGATATAACTATCCCAACTCAATCAAAAAATGTTGACATTGATAATCTCTTTAGCAAGGTCTGGACAAAAAAAATAAAAGAAGATAAACAAGATAACAAAAGAATTCAAGAACTCAATAAAAGAATCAAAACTAGCGAGCTTAATGAAGTTGAATCAATATCTGAAAAAATTAATAATATAAATAATATGAAAAAAAGTGATCAAAATAGTCCTGTATCAACAGCGAGTGAGGTAAATGAATATTTAGCTAAAATTCAAGCTCTAGTATATAAATATTTTTACCCTCCTGCAAACTCAGAGGGATATAGTGTTAAAGCAGTTATTCAATTGAATTCAATTGGAAAAGTATTAGATTTCAGAATATTAACTCCCTCTTCTAATGCCGATTTAAATAAAGAGTGTAGTATGATTAAAGATAGGTTGAAAAGTGTTGTTTTTCCAATTAATCCAGATAACAAATCTGGAAATTATATAGTGATTTTAAAATCTGAGGAGTAGTTTTGAAAATAGTTTTTATATGGTTATTTCTGCTTAGCTATGCTTTTGCTAGCGATGCGACAATAGAAGTAATAAAAAAAGTAGAATCATTGCCAACTTTAGCGGTTGAAGATTCGTCTATTAGCTATGATGATACATTTAAGCTAGAGTTTTTTAAGACACTAGTATCTGATTTGAATGTAATTTCCCTTTTTAATGTGGACAGACATTATCGAGAAACACATTTCAATGATACAAATGTTATTACTGACAATAAAGATATGAATTATGTGTTGCGATATAAGATGTTTGAAGATGATGATGGTGCATTAAATATTGAAACTAAACTTATTAGTAACTCTGCAAATGTTTTTATTAAAAATTATAAAATTAGTAGCAAGAATGTTTACATGTTTGTTGCACATGCTATTGCTTTTGATATTAATGAATTTATGGGAGCTCCCTCTGTTGCTTGGATGAAGAATAAAGTGATTTTCTCTCGAGTAATTGATGCAAAGTTAAGCGAAATAGTGCTTTCGGATTACACATTAAATTACCAACATGTGCTTGTGAAAGGTGGATTTAATGTCTTCCCAAAATGGGCTAATAAAAATCAAGATGCTTTTTACTATACGTCTTTTAATAGTACCAAGCCTACTTTAAAGCGCGTTAAGCTTAGCACTGGAGTAACAGAGACAATTATCTCTTCTGATGGTATGATGATATGCTCTGATGTTAGTGTAGATGCTAACAACTTATTATTAACTATGGCACCAAATGGACAACCAGATATTTATATTTACAATGTAAATACGAAGAAGTACAAAAGAGTTACAACCTATGGTGGAATTGATGTAAATGGACAATTCTTAGATGATGAGAATATTGTGTTTATCTCTGGAAGACTTGGTTATCCAAATGTATTCTCTAAAAAAATTGGTTCTAGTAGTGTTGAACAAATGGTTTACTATGGGAAAAGTAATGCAGCTTGTAGTGTTAATGGTGAGTATATTGTTTATAAAGCAAGGGAAAGCTCCAATGCTTTTTCTGAAAATACATTTAACTTGCATCTTATATCTACTAAAACTAACTTTATCAGAAGACTTACAGCAACAGGTGTAAATGAGTTTCCAAGATTCTCAAAAGATGGGGATGCAATACTCTTTATAAAAAATTATAAAGAACAGAGTGCTTTAGGAATTATTAGACTTAATCATAACAAAAACTATCTTTTTCCTCTTAAATATGGGAAAATTCAATCATTAGATTGGTAATCGATAGACGCATGATATATAAATTTATTTATTTGTTATGCTAACTCAGTACTTTTTTGGTACAATGTTTTAAATTTAAATAAGAAGGTAATTCGTATGAAAAATATAGTCCTTACAAGTGTTGTAACAGCTCTTTTAGTTTTTAGTGGATGTAGTTCTAAAGATCCAATTGTTGATGAATCAGCAACGGAAGTTGTAGCTCAACCAGCTCAAGAAGTAGCGTCAGTAGACACTGAAACAGTTGGGAAAGATGATGCATCAGTTACTTCAGAAAACGGTATGTCAGGTGCAGATTCAAATGAAATGACTATGGCAAATTTAGAAAAAGAGATGTTGTCAGTTTATTTTGATTTTGATAAATTTAATATAACTTCTCAAATGCAAACTAAAATAGCAAATGATGCTACTTTAGCAAAGACATCTGCAAACTCTTTTATGATTAAACTCGAAGGTAATTGTGATGAGTGGGGTAGTGATGAGTATAACTTTGCACTTGGTTTAAAAAGAGCAAATGCTGTTAAAAATGCTTTAGTTTCAGAAGGTGTTGATGCAAACCGTATTACTATGGTAAGTTATGGTGAGAGCAATGCAGTATGTAGTGATAAAACTAAAGAGTGCTGGGCAAAAAATCGCCGCGTAGATTTCAAACTTCTTCCATAATTCATGAAGCGCACTCTATTGGTTGCCTTAGCAACAATTGTCGTGCCATTATTCAGTAGCGAACCTTCAGCGTTCGGTGCTGGAAATCTCAATAATCCAAATCCTTATGGCTTAACCTCAAGCGAAGAAGTAATTCTCCAAAATAAAAATAATCTTCATAAAGTAGTAATCAAAAGTAATAATCAAGCAAACGAAGTCGATTCAATTAGAGATAGAATTGATGGCTTACAAGCTATACTCGAAGGATTAGCAGTAAAATCTCAAGAGAATAAAATGAGTATGCAAGTTTTGAATCAAAAGAGTAGTGAAGCACTTGAAAGTTCAAATGAATATGAAAAAAGATTAACTGAAATAAGTCAAAAAAATTCGCAGAATATTGAAGAAATAAAGATGGCTATGAGTGAAATTTCACGCTTAGTTGATACAATAAATAGTAGCTATGTAACTAAAAGTGAATTTAATAATTTAGTTACTGATATCAACAAATTTAAAGATTTATTAGCCAAAGAGTTCAAGCATAGCCCTGCGGCAAAAAAAAATAAATCAGAATTTGAGGGTATGAAAAATAGTGATATTGAAACTAAGGCAAAAGCATACTATGATAAAAAGTATTATACAAAAGCAATAGAACATTATACTTATCTCATCGAAAAAAATTATAAACCGGCTACTTCAAACTATATGATCGGGGAGATGAAGTACTATAGAAAAAATTATGCAGATGCTATAGCCTATTTCAAAAAAAGTGCATCTTTACATAGTACGGCATCGTACATGCCAACTTTGATGATTCATACTGCTCTTTCTATGGATAAAACTGGGGATAAAACAAACGCAAAAACTTTTTATGAAGCAATAATTGCAAAATATCCAAACAGTAAACATGCAAATGATGCTGAAAAATATCTTACTTCTATGAAGTAGTGCATTATTTTTTCAGCCATATTATATGTTATTATGATAGAATCCAAAAAAATAAATAAGAAGGCTTAACAAAATGGCAATAGAAACAAATCAAATTGTATCAATCGAATATGAAGTTCGTGATGGTGATAAAGTTGTAGATAGTAACGTGGGCGGAGCACCTTTAGTATTTATGTTTGGTAAAGGTCAAATTATTCCTGGCTTAGAAAATGGCATTGTTAATATGTCTATTGGTGAAAAAGGTGATATTTTAGTTAAATCTGAAGATGCTTACGGAACACACAATCCAGATGCTAAGCAAGAAGTTCCTCTAGACCAATTTGCAGGTATTGACTTAGCAGTTGGAATGACTCTTTATGGTCAAGGCGAAGATGGCGGTACGGTTCAAGTTACAGTTATGGAAATCAATGAAGAAACAGTAGTTATAGATTTTAATCACCCATTAGCTGGTAAAGATTTAATGTTTAACGTGACTATAAATAACATAAGAGATGCATCTGCTGAAGAAGCTATGACTGGTGTTCCAGCAGAAAATAAACAAGATGATGGATGCTGTGGTACTGGCGGTGGCAGCGGTTGTGGATGTCACTAATTTTTTAACTGCTTCAGAGGCTTCAAAAAAAGCATTAAAGACAGCTAACCTTTTAAAAACACTTACTGTAAACTCTCTTATAACAGGAGAGTCTGGTGTTGGCAAAAAAAGCCTTGCAATGTATATACTCCCAGATGCACCCCTATTGGATGCATCTGATTTTAATCGTCTTTTATCTACACTCGAAAGTACAAAAGAGATTATTATTACCAATTTAGAGAACTCACCAAATATTAAAAGAATTGTAGAGAGTATCCGTTTAAATGACGTTCGAGTCATAGCAACTGCAAACAGCTTATTTGTGAATGAGTATGTGGATGATTTGTTTAGTATTAAATTTGATATACCTCCATTACGAGAAAGACTTGAAGATGTTTCTTTATTGATTAAAAAGTTCATAAAAGAGGCATCTGTTTTATTTTCTACTTCTGAAGAGTTTAATACTAAAGATTTCAAATATGATTTGAGTGATAATTCAAACTCTTTAAGACGTCAGGTAATGGTCAACTGCCTTTTACAAGATATAAAAGATGTTGAGCTTATTGCTATTATGGAAAATTATTTCTTAGAAAAAATGGGCTCTAACAACGATTATAAAAATCTATTATATCTTTATGAAGTTCCATTGATAAAAGCAGGACTTAAAAAATACAAATCGCAGCTTCAGCTCTCTGATAAGCTTGGTTTAAATAGAAATACACTTAGAAAAAAAATTGCAGATAATAAAGAATATTTGCACAATATTGGAGATGAATAATGTCAAAAAAAATAGCTATGATTTTTTCTGGACAAGGTAGCCAAGCAGTTGGTATGGGACAAGATTTTTACGATAATAGTGAACTTGCAAGAGAGATGTTTGAGAAAGCTTCTGAGAGAATTGGTGTTGATTTTAAAGCGTTGATTTTTGAAGACAATGAACAATTGGCACAAACAGCTTTTACACAGCCTGCAATATTATTAGTACAAATGATTGCGTATCGTCTTTTTAAAGAAGCATGCCCACAAAGTAAAGCTACACTCTTTTTAGGACACTCTTTAGGAGAATTTTCTGCTTTATGTGCAAGCGGTGCAATTGATTTTGAAGATGCAATTGAACTAGTACATAAAAGAGGCTCTTTTATGCAGTCCGCATGTGAATCTATTGAAGCTGGGATGATGGCTATTGTTGGCTTAGATGATGTAGGTGTTGAAAAAGTTTGTAGTGATGCGCAAGAACAAGGAAAAAAAGTTTGGCCTGCTAACTACAACCAAGATGGACAGCTAGTTGTCGCTGGTATGAAATCTGATTTAATCTCTTTAGAGCAAACGTTTAAAGATGCAGGTGCCAAAAGAGCACTTCTTTTAAATATGTCTGTAGCCTCTCATTGTGACCTTTTAGCTCCTGCACAAGCACCGCTAGAAGAGATGATGCAACTGATGATAAAAAATAATTTTGAAGCTCCAATCATATCAAATGTTACGACAAAGCCATATAGTAACAAAGAGGATGCTGTGTCACTTTTAAAAGAGCAGTTAATTAAACCAGTGAAGTACAAACAATCGATAGAAGCAATTGCCAGTGATGTCGATTTAGCAATTGAGTTTGGAAATGGAACAGTTTTAAAAGGTTTAAACCGTAGAATTGCAGGGAACTTAAGCACTTTAAATGTGTCAGATATGGCATCCTTAGCTAAAGTTGTAGAGGAAGTTTGTATCTAAAATGAGAGTTACTTTAGCTCAAATTTCACCTAAGTTAAATCGTTCAAATCTTAAAACAGTTCTAGAAATTGTAAATGAGATGAAAGAGAGTAGCGATTTAATTGTATTTCCAGAACTCTCTTTAAATGGCTATATGTTACAAGATAAGCTTTTTGAAGATGCGTGGTATCTTGACGAACTTCAAGAACTCTTCACAGCAAGTTTACATGTGGATATTGTTGTTGGAGCAGCTATGAGAGAGGGAGATGTCTTTAGAAATTCAGCACTCTATTTTAGCAAGGGTGAACTGCTGAATAAACATGACAAAATTCATTTGCCAAATTATGGAATGTTTGAAGAAGCTCGATATTTTAATGCTGGAAATAGGATTGATACCTTTATAAATAATAATCGTAAAATTTCTATGCTTGTATGCGAAGATTTATGGCATACATCGATTCATGAAGAGTTAAAGAGAGCTAACCCTGATTACATCATAGCTTTAGTAGCATCACCTGCACGTGGTTTTAGTGATGAGGGACTTGAAATTGAAAAGCAGTGGTACACTATAATCAAGAAAGTGGCAAAAGAGTGTCATGCAACAGTTCTCTTTGTCAATCGTGTCGGTTTTGAAGATGGACTTGGTTTTTGGGGTGGGAGTTGTATTGTAAATGAAAAAGCAGAAATAATTCATCGCTTGGCACATTATGAAACTTTAGTAGAAACATTTGATATATAAAAGAACAAAAGGATAAACGTATGAAAATAGCAATCATGGGAGCAATGCCTGAAGAAGTAGCACCAATTTTAGAAAAGCTTGGTGATTATAAAACTATTGAGTATGCAAACAATAAATTCTATGAGACAACATATAAAGGTGTTGAGTTAGTTATCGCTTATTCTAAAATTGGTAAAGTTTTTTCAACATTGACTGCAACAACTATGATACAACATTTTGGTGCAGATGTACTTCTATTTAGTGGTGTGGCTGGAGCTATCTCGCCTACACTCAAAGTTGGAGATTTAATTGTTGCTACAAAGTTAGCACAACATGATCTAGATATTACAGCTTTTGGTCACCCTTATGGTTTCGTTCCAGAAGGTTCTGTATTTGTTGAAGCGGACAAGCGAATGATAGAACTCTCAAAAGAGGTAGCAAAAGAGATGGGAAAAGTGGTGCAAGAGGGTATTATTGCAACAGGTGACCAATTCGTTGCAAATGAAGAGCGCAAAAATTGGATTGGAGCTACTTTCAATGCAGATGCTTTAGAGATGGAAGGTGGAAGTGTTGCAGTTGTTTGTAACGCGCTAAACGTTCCTTTCTTTATTCTTCGTGCTATTAGTGATGCTGCAGATATGGACGCAAGTTTCTCTTTTGATACATTTCTTGAAACGAGCGCCATTGAGAGTGCTGAGTTTGTTTTAAAAATGGTAGACAAGCTTCTTGAGAAGAGTGAGAATTGAGTAAAATTTTTTTAGTAAAAAGATGTATATATGGAAATTAAACTTTCAAAAAAGATAATGTCAAAACTTGGTAAAACAAATGCTGAATTCAACCTCATAGAAGAGGGCGATAAAATTTTAGTTGGACTAAGTGGTGGAAAAGACTCCTTAACTATGGTTCATGCGCTCAAAGAGCAACAGCGACGTGCTGCTTTTAAGTTTGAATTTATTGCTGTGACGGTTGGCTATGGAATGGGTGAAAATTTTGATCGTCTTATAGAACATTGTAAAGAGCATGAAATTCCACATATCATACATGACACTCAAATTTTTGATTTAGCAGAAGAGAAGATAAGAAAGAACTCCTCTTTTTGTAGCTTTTTTTCAAGAATGAGAAGAGGAACACTTTATGGTTTAGCAGAGAAACTTGGATGTAATAAGTTGGCTCTTGGTCATCATCTAGATGATGCAGTAGAGAGCTTCTTTATGAATTTTATATACAATGGTCAAATGCGCTCTTTAGCTCCAAAATATAAGGCAGGGAATGGTTTGATCGTGATCCGTCCACTCATCCAAATGAGAGAGAGACAGCTTGCAGCTGCTGCAGTTGAGAATAGTATGCCAACGGTTGGTGATGAAGCGTGTCCTGCTATGAGATTTGATGTTAAGATGCCACATGCCAGAGCCAGTACTAAAGAGATGTTAGCGAAGATGGAAAAAGAGTTTCCATCCCTGTTTACCTCGCTAAATGCGGCATTTAAGAACATTTCAGTGGATTCTTTTTTTATGAAAGAGGACTGAGTCCGCGTTGAGTCCGCGGTAAAATAATTTATATTTTATTTCAAACTTTTTCTTTCAAAATCCAAAAAAATAGTAAAACTTGTATTTTTAAGAAGTTTTACTTAAATTTTCAATAATTTTATTATACTTCCATCCAAGACCACCAACTATATCAGCTTTTAAAAAGTCGTTTTTATTTAGCTATAATTTTTAACTTAAAATTTCAAAGGTGTTCACATGAAAATATTCTCAATACTTGTATTATTTACCACTACATTTTTATATGCTGATTGTATCAATCCATCAACTAGCTTGGATAATCAAGAGAACATTAAAACAGTATTAGAGTGTTTTCAAAAAGAGATTAATACATTAAAATCTTCTAGGACTGTTACAGTTAATGCAATAGATGGACTTCCAAAACCAACTATTGAAAAAACTATTATGGTGGGGAATTATGAATATAACTTATTAGGCTGTTCTAGAGAATCATCTAGTGTTACTTGTAAGTTACGAATTGTTAATATGGGTAAAGACTCAGGAAGTAGCATTATTGATAGCTATGTATATGATGAAAAAGGGCAAAAGTTTAAAATTTCATCAGCTTTTATCTTAGATAAACGTGCTAGTAGTACATCTGATTTTATATCTAAAGTACCAATGTCGGCACATTTTACAGTAAATAATTTTCCAACTGATAGCACACAGTTATCAGCTATTAAACTTAATACTGGTTCAGGTCAGGTTATGTTTAAAGGTATTGCAATTAAATAAAATACATAATAAATGAATTTTGTATATATCCTACTATTGCAGTACACAAAGATTTAATTCTGATTTATTCCTAAACATTATTTAGAAAAAATAATTTTATTAATCGCATTTTTAGTATCGTTGATATGTGTATCTAAAACATCAATATTAATTCATGATGATTTTAATATTTCTCCAATATAATTTTGTAATTTTATAAAATGTCATGATTGATTTAACCATTCATTATAATTTGTTGTGTCAATATAGGGAATTATTATATTTAGAATATTTGTTAATCTATTGTAAACTAAAGATAAGTTAAGTCATTCATCACTATTTAAATTTATTTTAACATCTGATAAGTTCTCATAAAGAGCTTTTTTTTCTCATTTTTCATAGTATTTTTCTTCTTCCATAAAAGCTGATACTCAAACAATCAATCATTCTATATATTCGAAATCTCTTTTTATTTTATCTTTAAGTATGTTATCATTTTGAAACATTCACAATTCTTTATATTGCATATTTTTTTTATTAAAATGTATTTAAATTATTGTAACACTAATTTAGAAAAATGACAATTTTATGAATACCTACTTTTATAAAACTTCCTCTTCCAAAATCTCAAAAAAACATTAAACTAAAATCACTCCTAAACTTTTAATACATAAACCTCATTTTATGCAAAACAAAAAATCCGCATTTTCACTAGTGGAAATAATAATTGCTATCGCAATTATTACACTCCTTGCTGTTATATGACTTTCAGCTAATCAAGGCTACAAAGACAAAACAGACAACACAAAAATAGTATCAGATATTGAGACTATAAACAACGCTTTAGAGTCTTACGCACAAGACAATAGTTCACTTCCTATGCCGTGAGGGAATACAAACTTTTTCAAGGTAGACTCAAGTTATTCTCACTCATACGACGACACTTTAACATTCTGAGTTTATGGGAGTATTACAGAAGATACTTTGCCTAAAAAATATTTAGATGTTCTTCCACTTGATCCAAGAACAAATTCATATTATTCTTACTGAAAAACTAAAGGTACTGAAAAAATAGTAGCTAATCAATTTGAGTTAGCTTCTGTTCAATTGATAGATTGAGAGTATCAAGCTAAAGTAAGTTGAAATTATACTGCTGAGGCTTGACCATATAATCTAATAAGAGAATATAACGGAAGTAATTTTGTATATGATAAATCAAAAACTAATCTACCATATAATCCCGAAGAGTTAATTTTAATAGCTACAGCTAGCTGAATTGTTTACAGAGAAAATGACACCATAAAAGCAACTTCTTGAGACCTTGAAATATATTTTTCTGATGGTTCAGTTTCTGTTTTAGAAAATGGATGAGAACTAACACTTACAAAGCTTTCTTTCCCACTAGACAATAACTTAACAACTTTCATAAAACTAACTCTAACTACAGGTACTATCTGGACAAAAGCAACTCATTTAAATGATAGCTCTAACTTTGAGGTTTATACGACAGATAGTACGGCAGCGGTTAGAGGTACAATCTTTTGAGTGAAAAAAGATTCTACTGCTACTGAAATAATTGTAATAGAATGAGAAGTTGAAGTTTATAAAAATGATGAAGACAAAACTAAAATTATAGATTTAAGAAAAGATGAAAGTGTTAAAGTCATAGAATGAGTAAAAACGGGAACAGCTGATTTAAGTAAATCAGATTTTGATAATATAGTAAATAATTTTATTGCTTGAAAGGATATTAGAGACGCTGAGACTGTGGCTATGATTAATAAAGAGATTGAAGAAAGAGCAATGAAAAATGCAGAAGAATTACCTAATAATGATACTTCAAATGATACAGATACAAACTTTTGAGAGAGTGTAAATCTAACTGTGTAAACCTTAAAAAATGAGATTCATTTGATATCATAATCAAGTGAATTATTTATAAGGATTTACATATGAG
>PETN01000054.1 GCA_002781365.1 Sulfurimonas sp. CG01_land_8_20_14_3_00_36_23 | reverse complement strand
AATAAAAGATTGGCAACCAATTTTACACCTCCTCTTTTTATCCTCCTCTTCTTATCCTTAGTTAAGTTCAAGTATATTTAAAGATTATAGCATTCAATAAGTCATGAAACGGTCACATGTTGATATAGAAAACAAAACCGTATTATCCCTAAAAATGTTATTAGGCAATCGCCTTGGAACTTCATTTTTCATTTGAATTTAATCCTATTTTCCACTCTTCTTATTGCTTTATAATAGAATGCTTAAATATATAAGAGAGATTTATTGATATAATCATAGAAAATTTCAAAAGAGCGCGTATGAAAGAGAAGGTTTTACTTTTACATGGGTGGGGCGGAAGTCATTTCCCACATTGGCAAAGCTGGCTTGCAGGCGAGTTAGCGAAAGATTATGGCACTGTGAGTTTTTTACGATTGAGCAACTGCGACATGCCAGACCTTGGCATGTGGAAACAAGAGTTAAAAGAGCATTTAGCAGAGTTCAAACCCGATATAGTCCTCTGCCATTCCCTTGCAAATATACTCTGGTTTCATCTTTGTAATGAGGAGAGTTTGGACGAAGTAAAAAAACTTTATCTTGTTGCTCCTCCAAGAATCGATTGTCAGATAGAGGAGCTTCAAAGCTTTTTTCCAGTCAAAGTTCCAACAAATCCACATGCCAAAGAGGTCTTGCTCATCACCTCGACAAATGACCCCTATATGAATGAAGCTGAGGCAAAAGATTTACAAAAAGCACTTGGTGTTGAGATGAAAGTACTACAAAATGCAGGACATATTAATGCCCAGAGTGGTTATGGAGCGTGGGAGTGGATGTTAAACGAGTTAAAAAAGTAGTTCAAAACGCTATTTAGAAAATTACTTATTGTGTGTTATAATTCAATATAAACGATATTTAAAGGAGATATTATGAATGTAGCTAGCTATACATACCAATCACCATCAACAACTCCAATACAAGTTGGCAGACTTGATCCAAATAGCGTAAAAGAGAGTGAAAAGCCTCAAGAGAACACTGAACAAAACAACACAGATTTGTTGACGCGTTCGACAAATGAGACGCTACAAAAAGCACAAGACTTTCAGGCAACACAGGTTACAGATGTTAAACCTACCGTCTCTTCTCAAAACAGTTTAGACCTCTATGCCTAAATAACACTCTCACTACTCTATCTCTAACTATTTGGGCTTTGCCGCCCAAATCTACCTAAACTCCAAAAAAGAAAACAAATGACAAATTTAATCTCCCTGCTTATGCAAAAAACAGACTTGAAAAGAGAGTCTATTTCCAATATTTTAAAACTTCTTGATGAGGGCTCTACCATCCCTTTTATCGCCCGTTACAGAAAAGAGATGACAGGCGGAGCAAGCGATGAGACGCTTCGTGATTTTGAGATGATTTATCTCAGCAGTAAAAAGCTTTTAGAGCGTAAAGAGGAAATTTCCCGCCTCATTAGTGAGCGTGCGGTTCTGAGTGAGGCACTTCAAAAAAGTATTGATGAGGCGGAGAGTTTACGGGTTTTAGAGGATATTTACAGACCCTACAAAGAGAAAAAAAGTTCGCGTGCAAGCGTTGCCATCGCAAATGGTTTGACACACCTTGCAAACACGCTTCAAAGTGCAAAACTGACACATCAAGAGTTTCTTATAGATGCCAAAAGATTTGTTAAAGGGGATGTAACCTCAGTCGAAGAGGCTATCAAAGGTGCGCAGGATATTTTAGCAGAGCGCTATGCAGAAGAGCCTCGCCAACGAGATGCTATCCGAAACAGCATGCTCCGTTTTGGTTTGTTGGAGACAAAAAAAACAAAAAACTTTCAAGCAGAGGGAAGCTTTAAAAATCTAGCCGACAAAAGTGAGAAAGTTGCCTACATTCCATCCCATCGCTACCTTGCAATCATGCGTGGAGTTGCGCAAAAAGAGCTCTCCGCTAAAATCGCTCTTGACCTTAACCGCATAGAGCAGAACATCCGAGAATACAAGATACCTCGTCATGCGCAAAGTTCTAAGGAACTCCTTTTTGAAGCCTATAAAGATGGGCTCAAAAGGCTTCTTCTCCCCTCCATCGAGAGAGAGGTACAAGCAGAGTTAAAAGAGCGAGCCGACCTCAGCGCTATCTCTGTTTTTGGTAAAAATCTTAACCAGCTTCTTATGACGCCGCCTGTGACAAAGCGTGTCATTTTAGGTGTTGACCCTGCCTTTGTGAGTGGCTGTAAACTCGCAGTTATCGATGAAAACGGAAACTATTTAGAGTCCGCTGTTATCTACCCTACAGAGCCAAAAAATGACTACGCTAACTCAAAAAGAAAAGTCTTAGAACTCACAAAAAAATATAACATCACGGGTGTCGCCATAGGAAATGGCACAGGTTCAAGAGAGACACAAGAATTTTTCTCAAAACTCAATGCGGAGGAGAATACCTCTCTTAGCTATACCGTTGTGAGTGAAGCGGGAGCTTCTGTTTATAGTGCTTCAAAGATTGCCCAAGAGGAGTATCCAAACCTCGATGTAACGATTCGCGGAGCTATCTCCATAGCAGGAAGGCTGCGTGACCCGATGGCGGCACTTGTAAAAATCGACCCGAAATCTTTAGGCATTGGACAGTATCAGCATGATGTTGACCAGAAGCTTTTAGAGAAAAAACTCGGAGACGTAACCTGCGATTTAGTCAATCGCGTCGGTGTAGATATTAACTCCGCTTCCGCTTCTCTCCTCTCTCATGTTGCAGGCATCGGTTCTAAAATTGCAAAAAACATCTTAGAGTATCGCGAAAAAGAGGGAAATTTTACAAGCAAAGCAGAACTTCTTAAAGTCAAAGGTTTAGGAAAAAAAGCCTATGAGCAGGCGGCTGGATTTATCCGCATCAAAGATGGGCAGAGTGTTTTTGATAACAGCGGGATTCATCCTGAGAGTTATGCTATTGCAAAAAAGTTAGAGGGTTTAGATTTGACAACGCTCGATGTTGCTCAAAAAGCGACACTTTGGCATGTGGGAGTTGAGACTTTAAGAGATATTATCACTGAGCTAAAAAAACCTGGTTTTGACCCAAGAGAAGAGCTTCCTCCCATTCCATTTTCAAAAGGTCTAACCGACATCAAGATGCTCAAAGAGGGAAGTTTTGTCTCAGGAATCGTAAGAAACATCGCAGACTTCGGTGCTTTTGTAGATATAGGACTTAAAAATGATGGCATGATTCATATCTCAAAAATGAGTGCGCAAAGAGTCTCCCATCCACTCGAAGTTCTCTCCCTCAACCAGTATCTCCCACGCATCGAAGTGATAGCGGTAGATAAGGAAAAAGGCAAAGTCAGCCTGAGTTTGCTATAATTCACACTCATAAAAACAGTTATAAAAGAGCCTCATGATTCAACTACTCAATATCTCAAAAAGTTTCTCTTCGCAGGAGCTTTTTTCTAACCTCAACTTCAAGCTAAACTCTGGGAACCGTATCGGTCTTGTAGGGAGAAACGGAAGCGGAAAATCTACCCTTTTTAAAATCATTTTAGGTGAAGAGAGTCCTGATAGCGGGGATGTTATCATTCCTAAAGGGTATAAAATTGGCACGCTCAAACAGCACCTTACTTTCAGTGAGAGCACACTTCGTGAAGAGGCGGCTTTAGCACTTGAAGAGGAGATGAAGTATGATGTTTACAGAGTAGAGAAGATTCTTTTTGGTCTTGGATTTACACTAGAGGATTTAGAAAAAGACCCACTCTCTTTTTCTGGCGGATACCAGATTCGTATCAACCTTGCGAAACTGCTTGTGACACAACCCAACCTGCTTCTTTTAGATGAGCCAACAAACTACCTCGATATTGTCTCCCTTAGATGGCTTAAATCTTTTTTGCGAGCCTTTGAGGGCGAGGTGATTTTAATCACCCACAACCGAGACTTTATGGATAGTATCGTCACGCATACCATGGGGATTGTCCGTAAATCTCTCTTTCTTGTTCCTGGAGATACACACAAGTTTTATGAACAGCTTCAGGCCAACGAAGAGCTTCATGCAAAACAGAAAATCTCCCAAGATAAAAAAGTAAAAGAGCTTGAAGATTTTATAGCAAGAAACAAAGCACGTGCTTCGACAGCATCTCTTGCACAATCAAAAGTCAAACAGTTAGAGAAGATGGATATTTTAGATGATTTAGGGTTTGACAACACACTCAAGTTTGATTTTAACTTCAAAGAGACACCTGCAAAAGTGCTCTTAGATGTCAAAGATTTGAGCTTTGGTTATACCCCTGAGAATATTCTCTTTGAAAAAATCTCTTTCACGCTTGAGAAGGGAGAGTGTCTTGGGATTATCGGGAAAAATGGAAAGGGAAAATCAACACTCCTAAATACCATTGCAGGGGAGCTAAAACATTTAAGCGGAGAGGTAAACTTTCACAGCAGCACCTCTTTCGCTCACTTTGGTCAAACCAATATTGCACACTTAAATCCAAACAGCACCGTGATGGATGAGATTTATGTAGGAAATTCTCAACTCTCAGAGTCCAATGTACGTAGTATCTGCGGTGGTATGATGTTTAGCGGAGAGAGTGCAAAAAAGAAAATCTCTCTGCTCTCAGGTGGAGAGAAGAGCCGTGTTATGCTGGGGCAAATCTTGGCGCGTCATGTCAATCTTCTCTTTCTTGATGAACCAACCAATCACCTTGATATAGACTCCATCGAAGCTTTAACCAAAGCGATTGAGAACTTTAAGGGTTCAGTCATTATTGTTACCCACTCCGAAGAGATGCTTCGCCGTGTCTGTGACAGACTCATTATCTTTGCCAAAGATGGTGCAGAGTATTTTGATGGCGGCTATGATCTGTTCTTAGAAAAAATCGGTTGGGAAGAGGATGAGAGTGTTGAGAAAGTAAAACAGGCTCCAAAAGCAAACAACAAAGAGAACAAAAAACTCAAAGCGGGACTTGTGCGTGAGAGAAACAATGTTACTGCACCGCTAAAGAAAAAAGTGCAAAAACTTGAGAGTGAAATCATAAAACTAGAAGAGTCACTTGAGGCACATCACAAAGAGCTTGTAGAGGTCTCGAACTGCGGAGAGAGTGCAGCTTTGATAGAGCTCTCAAAACTTGTCTCCTCCCAAGAAGCAAAAGTCGAAGAGCTCTTTGAAACACTTGAACATGCACAGAGTGAACTCGATGATATAAACGAAGAGTACGAGAAAAAATCACTCGCACTCGAAGGATAAATATGAGCCCGACACTCTATTTCTTAAGATCATCCGAGCAAAAGATTACAACAGATATGCTCCCTTTTGCCTATCGTCTCGATACGCTGGGGCAAAAACTCGAAGCATTTCCAGAGTTAGATATTTACCACAAACGTTATGGACTCAGTAGTAGAGACCTTGGTTTGTATGCCCTAAGTGCGCAGAGTATTGTAGGTGCGATTTGGCTACGTCTTCTCTACAAGGAGAGTGGTGCAAAAGCTTTTATTGATGAGAGAACAGCTGTTCTTACTATGGCGGTCAAACCTGAGTTTCGCGCGCAAGGCTTTGGAAGTGCGATGATGGAGCAGCTGTTATTAGAAGCGGCGGCACTCTTTGAGCAGATAAGTGTGAGTGTCGTGCATGACTCCAAAGCGGTTGGCTTTTATGAAAAGTTTGGCTTTTTGAAGCTCGAAGGCTCTGAAACTCTGAGTCCTGTAGATGGGAGTAAAGTTATTACAATGGTAAAAAAACTCATACGCCAAGAGGTGCAAAGACCAAGTGATGGCTATGACGCTTCAAAGTGGATGGATTAAAAGAGGCTGTTGATGGAGATTTTACTAGAGGAGTTTTATAAAACGGATTTGATAATTGAAAAGTTTCACTATCGAAAAGTTTTTATAGATGAGAAGAGCTATCAGATGAACGGTATCTCGCAATCGGGCAAAACAAAACTACTCAAAAAGTACCTCCTCTCTCTTAAAAAAAGCAGTTACCTCTATATCGATTGTGCGGACATTCGAGTCCAGCCAACAGAGCTCAACCTCCATCTCGCCAAGTTTTGCAATCACAACAAGATAGATGTGCTCGTTTTAGATAACTACACGCCTGAGATAGAGTTTGTCAATGTCTCGCAACTCCTCATCTCTTCTCAAATCCATTACGAGATAGATTTTTTAGAGACACTTTGGCTCTATCCCCTTGATTATGAGGAGTTTTTAGCGTATGAGCATAAGTATGACTCAAGTGCTCTGAACCACTTTTTTCAACTCGGTGGCTACCCTTCCATGCAGAAGATAAATGCAGATGAGAGAAATATATACATTCAAAAAACACTCAAATATACTCTGAGTGAGATGGAGTTTGACATTCTCTGTTTCTGTGCAAAAGTAATGGCGCAAAAGATTTCCGCTTTTAACATCTATGAGCGACTTAAAAACAGTCGAAAAATCTCAAAAGATAAACTTTACAAATCCTATGAAAGTCTCATCGCAAAAAATTATATCCATCAACTTGCCAAAGTAGAGCACCCCAAAGCGACGAAGAAAATCTATCTTTGCGACATCTCTTTAAAATCAGCGCTCACCACGGATAAACACTTTGGAAGACTTTTTGAGAACATGATATTTCTAGAACTTTTAAAGTCTGATACTGCGTGTTTTTATGAAGATGGGATTGATTTTTATCTTCCAAAGAGAGATGAAGTTCTCCTTGGAATGCCCTTTGCCGATGAGAGAACACTCTTTAAAAAGCTTGAGAGCATAGAAGCTTTTATCTTTACTTACCAGATAAAAAGAGTCACTGCCATTACGATGAATCAGGAGGGGAGTTTTACCCACCCTTTTTCAAAAGTAGTGATGATACCCTTTGATATCTGGGCTTTAGGAGACGCGTAATGTTATGTGGCATAGATGAAGCAGGGCGTGGTCCTTTAGCGGGGGATTTGGTTATTGCAGGATGTATTTTAAACACGCCCATAGAGGGCTTAAATGATTCAAAAAAATTAACAGAGAAAAAGAGAGAAGCTCTTTATGAGCTGATTATTCAAGACGCCTCTTACTTTATCATGACCTTCTCACCACAGGAGATAGATGAGAATGGACTCTCAGCCTGCTTAAAAAAAGGGCTCTTAGAGATTCAGAAAAACTTGGCATGTGGAAACTATCTTTATGATGGAAATACAAACTTTGGCGTTACATCGATAGAGACGATGATAAAAGCCGATGGTAAAGTCCCTGAAGTGAGTGCTGCCTCCATTTTAGCGAAGGTAACCCATGATAGAAATATACTTCAAGCGGCACAAAAGTATCCGCACTATGAGTTTGAAAAGCATAAAGGGTATGGAACAGCTCGGCATGTGGAATTGATAAAAGAGTTTGGATATTGTGAGATTCACAGAAAAAGTTTCAGACTTAAAGCACTCGAAGCGACTCTATTTGATTGAGACACAGTTCCTGCCACTCTCTTTGGCTTTGTAGAGTGCATCATCAGCCTTTTTAATTAAGCTCTCAGACTCTTCATCTCTACCTGGCTTCGTGCAACTAATTCCAAAACTCATTGTTACAGGGGCTACTGCTTCTTTAGTATAGCTCTTCTCTTGTGCTATTTTGAGATTTTCTTGCATCTTGTTACATATTTTTTCTGCATCATTGAGGTCTGTATCATACAAAATGAGAATGAACTCCTCACCACCATATCTTGCTATTAAGTCCGTCTCTCTTTTGAGCGTTAGTTTTAGGGTAGCAGCAACTCTTATTAAAACTTCATCTCCAATTTGATGTCCGATTGACCTTTTTAAAATGGTCAATATCACACATTACGATAGAGAGATTAACTCCCGTTCTCTTTGCAAGTTCCCAGCTTTTCGCATAATACTCCTCAAAGTATCTTCTATTTGGAAGTTGTGTCAACATATCTGTGATAGCTAAAGTTTTTAACTGTCTGTTCGCCTCTTCTAGCTCTTTTGTTCTCTCTTTTATTTTATCTTCCAAGGAGTGATTTATCTCATCTAACATATGCGTATGAAGAGCGATTTTCTCAACCATAGTGATGATTGCATTTTGTATGAGTCCAACCTCATCTGTTCCTATTGTTGGAGTTAATGCAAAGTTATTGAGTCTTGGGTCATAAGAGCAAACACTTTCACTAAGTTTTTTTAATGGACGGAGCTCTCGTTGAATCAAAAGTAGAAATAGACCCAATAAAATAAAAGTCATAAAGAGGAGTTTTAGAGTCAATCGATTGTTGTCGGATTGTAATTTATCAAAATCTTCTCTTGAAAAATGGAGATGGAGGCTCCCTATTACACTCTTGGAAACTGGATCAATTATCTCTTTGTCACAGAAATCCATATACTCTTGATTATTACCATCCTTCGCTTTAGGATTACCATTTTCATAAATAGTCTGCTTCTCGCTCCCTTTGAGTTCAATAAAAATTACATCTGAATTTTGTTTAGAAATATAATCTAAATACTCCCTATTTGCATCCTCTAGCCCAAGAGAGATATTGACTCCTATCACAGGAGCGATTGTATTGATTAATAAGAGATTTTTTGATTTTTTCGCTTCTATAAATTGATTGATAATATTTTGAGAAATTTGGTACCTCTCTATACCAATAATTAAGAATGTAAAAATAATGATTCCAACAACAGCTTTAACTTGAAGACTTATGCTTTGATGCAGTTCTATGAGTTTACGAATCATTTTTCATCCTCTTTATAAATTTTTGAGACACGAAGGAGGAGCGTATCAAAAAAGATATTTTTACTACTTGTTGCTTTTATATTGAGATAGGGCATAACATTTCTTCCAATAAACAAAGAGGCATCGGCACCTTTTTCAAGAAGAGCCATATCGTAGGAGAGAGATAAAATACGGTGCTTTTGTAAAAAGGAGATCGCATGATGCAGATGATTATCATCTGCGTTGAACATAAAAGCAAGTTGCGAACTTTTACACTTTTGGATATTTGTATAGTTAGTTTGTATCAGTTTTATAGGGTGGTTTAGAAGACCTGAGGGGTAGTTACTTTCTATTTTTTCAATAAGTAGATGTGCATCTACTTCATCAAGTTTATCGCGCAGTATGCATATCTCAATATCGGTTTTTATCTTCTCTTTCTGGCTACTCATGACTACAAATCTTGGTATCATTTTGGAGTAAATCGTTAAAACATCTTCATTGTAGTTTCCCGCATTTAAAAGGAGTGTGTGGGAGAGTACAAACAAAAGAATAAACTCTATACGAAACATCTTCATCGTGCTACTCTCCCCCCTTTTCGTTAAACTTTATGTATTCTAGTCCGTTTATGGTAACATGATGCTTATATAAATAAGTTAGGGGTTTTTATGCGTAATCATTTTTTATTCTCCGCCGTTACGCTCCTAGCAGTAACGTTTGCGCAAGCGAACGAACCTCTTGTCAATGAGTTTGAGTCTCTTATGGAAGATTTAAGTAGCATTGCAACAAAAAAGTCTTTAAATGTTGATTATCTCCCCTCTGTTGTAACCATTATAGATGCGCAAACATATCTCGATGCTGGTATTGGAAATGTTGCTCAAGCACTTGGAATGCTCCCAGGGTTTCAGATACAACTCTCTCCTATGGGCTACACTATGACGACGGTGCGAGGATTAAAAAATCCTAATGCCTATCTCTCAGACAAGATAAAAATCTTTGTAGATGGCGTTGCAATCAATAATGAAGTCTCAGGTTCTAGCAACATCTATATGGATTTTCCTATGCAACTTGTTAGCAGAATCGAGGTGCTTCGTGGACCAAACTCTACTACCTATGGCTCTGGTGCTTTTTATGGAGCTGTAAACATTATTACAAAACTTGGCAATTCCACAAAAGAAAACCAACTCTTTTTAGGGGCTGGAAGTTATGACGCTCTACATGCTGGGTCTAATCTTTACACTCTCTCTGAAAATTGGAAACTATTTGCGGATGGCTACTATCAAAAAAACAACAAGGCACTTCCAATAGAGGGGAAGTCTGTGGATACAGATGAAAAAATGAAAGATTTTTCTCTTGGTTTTAAAGCTGTAAATGGTGGGTTTGAGTTTTTAACACGCTTCAAAGAGAATCTCTCTGGGAACTTTTATAGTTTCGAGGGCACAGGCGACCCGATGCCAGAGAGAGCAAAGGAGCATAAAAACTCCTACTTTTTATCGCAACTCTCCTATAAAACTTCCATCCATGATTACAAACTTGAAGCAAAGGCAAACTTCTCTCATAGAGAGTTGAATGAGGATGCAAATATTGTAGATACTACTGGCATTTCAGATATCTTTGCTGTAGTAGGGATAAATATGCAAGATGGCTTTTTTTATCAGCAAAAACAACAAGAGCAAAACTTTGAAGCAGAAGCAACCCTCTCGCTCCCAGAGATAATCTCCAACAGCATTGTAGTTGGTATTGGGGCTCGGCATGTGGAAATAACAAAAGATGACTATTTTAATAGTGTTGAAAATGCTATTACGCAAAACAGAGATGCGATTATTGGACATGTGAATTATAACTCTTTTCGATATAGAGAAGCAGAGGAGCCTGCATTTTGGGCAAATCCAACAACTAACTTTATAAAAGCTGGTGTCAATCGTACCATAAGCTATGGCTACTTTGAAGACTTAATAGCACTCGGAGAAGATATTGACCTCACGCTTGGACTTCGAGCGGACAACTACTCCGATTTTGGTATGCAGCTAAGCAAAAGAGCCGCTCTTGTTTATAGAGCTACGGATGAGACTATTTTTAAACTCCTCTATGGCTCGGCTTTTCGTGCGCCAACACTCACCGAAGCTTACGCAAATGGGCACATCAATTACCGTGCAGGGGATGAAAATCTTAAACCTGAAGAGACCGACACCTACGAAGCTGTGGCAATATACGCACCAGATTTTTACAATAAGTTCTCTTTAAATGTTTTTTATTCAGAGTTAACCAATGTGATTGACTTAGAGGAGGCATTTGCCACAATTCCAGGGTATCAAAACTACGACAATAGAAGAAGCAAAGGTGTCGAGTTTGAGTACACTTTCAATACAAAAAAAGAGCATTTTCTTTACCTCAATGCAACCTATATCGATACGGACTATATAACGCCGCCTGAAGAGGACTCTGTCTCAGTAACCCAATCGATGCCCGACATCTCCAAGCTCATGATTAAAGCGTTGTATAACTATACTCCTATAAAGCAGCTCTCTTTTGGTACCACTTGGCACTACTACTCTCCAACTACGCAGACAAAACTTGATTGGATAGATTCTGATACAACTGTACCAGCTGTACACATTTTTGATGAGACGATTACCTATAGATTTTCATCTTTGAGTGAGGCGAAATTTGGCATAAAAAATATACTCGATGTAGATGTTTATCAGCCGAGTTATTACTATCAGTTAGAGGGTGGTATCAAGAGAGAGGGAAGAAACTATTTTGTGAGTTATATACAAAAGTTTTAAAGTGCTTTGGCATGTGGAAATCCACATGCCAAATATTTCCACATGCTAAACGTTAAAAGTTCTCCAGCAAAATGACATTTACAAAGGTGCCCTTTGTGAGTTCCTTATCTTCTTCGCCACTTATCATTAAGCCACTTTCATTGAGTAGATTTGTAAGGATTGCGGAACTTCCTACTTTTTTGTTTGCAAAATTTACAAAGTATTCACCATCTTCTACAACAACATTACAAGGTGTGAACTCTGTAAGCGTACTTCTCTTTTTAAAATCCTCACTCAACTTTGCTTCTACCGTTGTGTAGGCTTTTTCTCTGCCTAACATTTTCGCTATCAGCGGAAGAACATACAAAATGGCGACGACAGTTGAAGAGTAGGCAAAACCTGGAAGTGCAAAGATAAAACTATTTTTTCTCTGTGCGACCATGACATGTTTGCCTGGTTTTATTGCGACACCCTGATAGAGCACCTCCGCACCAAGACGAGGAACTATATCTTTTACAAAATCATAATCCCCGACACTCACGCCACCCGTACTGACCAAAATATCGGCACTCTCAAGAGCATTTTCAAAAGTTTTGCTTATAGAGTTTTTATCATCTTTTAGCGTTCCGAGTTGTAGTACTTCCGCGCCTGCTGATTCAAAAAGTGCCGCAAGTGTATAGTTGTTTGAACTTCTCACTTGCGCAGGATTTTCACTGTTCGCACCCAAGTCCAAAATCTCACTTCCTGTAGAGACCACTGCCACACGAGGACGAAGCATAACTTTGACCATAACGCAGTTAAGTCCTGCCATCACGCCTATCTGAGCGAAACCTATCTTCGTTCCTCTCTTGATAAGCACCTCACCTGCCTTGTATGTCTCCCCGATAGCACGTACAGAACTGGCATGTGGAACTGGTTCATTGATAAGGATAAAACCATCTTCTACACTCACATTTTCAATCTGAAGAAGTGTGTCACTCCCCTGAGGCATCTTAGAACCTGTAAATGTTTTAATACACTCGCCACTGCCCAGAACTCTTTGCTCATCGCTTCCCGCAGGATTGTCACCGAGTATCTTTAATTTTTTCAACTCCAAATCTGCATGCTTGAGTGCATAGCCATCCATAGAAGCTGTTGGAAACTGAGGGTCGTTATAGGTTGCGACAATATCTTCTGCCAAGATACGCCCAAGAGAGGCACTCAGCGTAACATTTTCAACTCTTGCACTATTGACATGAAGCAAATCCAACATATTTTGACTTGTTTCGAAAGATAATAAACTCACTTTTTCAATCCTTAATTGTTCTCTGTTTTATCTTTGAGATAAAAGACCACTCCCAGCTATCGCAGTCGAGCGCTCAAGCGCATAGAGTCTCTTCCCCTCTTTTAAATCATATTTCCAGATAGGAGCAGAGGCTTTAAAATCCTCTACAAACGCGTCAATAAACTCCAAGGCAACTCTTCTTTTAGGTGAAAAAACCGCGGCGATATAAGAAGACTCATGCAACATCACATCTCCACGGGAGTGCGCCATTTTTATAATCGCACCTTTGGCTTTGGCTTTTTCTTGCCAGCCTAAAAACCAGCTCTCTAAGATAGGCTCATAGATGTCAAAACTAAGCCCATCAATCCCATCTTCACTTCGTACAGTTCCCACAAAAGGGATATACGCCCCATAGTTACTTTGAGACTCCTCTTCATACCAAGCTTTTAAAATCTTTGGCACATCTAAGGCGCCATCATAGAGATGAAGCATCACTCAACCGCCACAAACTGGAGGAAGAAGGGCAACTCTATCTCCATCTTTAAGTTCGACATCTAAAGAGCTCACAAGCATGTCGTTCACCGCAACGGCACAGTTTTCTAGCCACGCACGCATAGCCTCATCCTCTTGCAAAATCTCTGCAAGTTCACTCAGATTTGTAATCTCTAATTGCAAGGGTGCTTTTTGTATCGGACCCAAAAACTCTACTCTTACCATACGAGCATACTCCAGCATATATTTTGGGGACGATTATATCAAAATAAGCTAATCAATGTATAATTTCACCTATATAATTTTTGGAGCAGGCTTTGATTTTTGGAAAAATAGAGTATCTCAATCTCCTCCCTTTTCATGTTTTTATGAAACGCTTTACGAAGAGTTCTGGGCAAGCGATGAGTATGAACCATAAAAAAGGTGTGCCTGCAAAAATAAACAGAGAGTTTCACGCAAGAAGAGTCGATGCCGCTTTTATCTCAAGCATAAAAGCAAAAGGGCAACGGCATGTGGATTTAGGAATCATCGCAAAAAAAGAGGTTCTGAGTGTTTTGCTCATTCCACATGCCAACTCTAAAGAGGACGCTGAATCAGCAACTTCCAATCTTTTAGCCAATCTACTCAACCTAAAAGGTGAAGTTCTCATAGGCGATAAAGCGCTTCGATACTACCTTACAGACCAACCACGTATCGACTTAGCAAAAGCGTGGCAAGAGAGATTTAAAACTCCCTTTGTCTTTGGAGTACTCTGCTACCACAAAGATAAAGCGCTCTACAAAACAATTGAGAAAAAGTTCTCCAAACAGAGAGTAAAGATTCCTCAATATATTTTAAAAGAGGCCTCAAAAAGAACAGGGATAGCAGAGAAAAGTATCTTAGAATATTTGGAGCATATAAGCTATAAGCTTGATGCGAAGTCTAAAAAAGGTCTCCGTACTTTTTACAAAGAGGTGCAGTTAGCAAAAAGAAAAGGATTTTGATGCTCAGGCTCGTAGCTTATCTTATCTTTTTTGCTATCCTTATCTTTACCCCATTCGATTTCGTAGCTAAAAAAGTGGAGCCGATACAGCTCTATAAATCGCACTCCATCAAGGTGAGTTTAGTGGAGCCAAAACCAAAAGTAGAGGTTAAAAAGCCTGAGTCTCTCCAAAAAAAGCCACCTATTAAACCCAAACCAAAGCCAAAAAAAATAATCAAGAAAACTAAAGAGCCAGCGCCTACTCCAAAAATCGAACCCAAGGTTGAGCCAGAACCGATTGTCGAACCTGAAATCAAGCAAAAAGAGGTGCTACAAGAGCCTTTAGTCTCACAAGAGAGTGCCTACCAAGCTCTTAAAGAGAGCTATTACCAAAATATATACAGCCAAATTGATTCACAAAAGAGATACCCAAAAAGAGCACTCAGGTTAAGACAAGAGGGAGAGGTTACAATATCTTTTGTCATTTTAGCCGATGGAAGTGTCACAGGTTTTAAGATTTTACAAAAAGCAGAGTTTGAGAGTTTAAACAGAGAGATACAGAGAGTTTTTAAAAAAATAAGAGCGTTTAGTAAACCTCCAAGCGAGATAGAGACTCCGCTTGAAGTCACTGTTACAATTAAATTTAATATAAAGGGTAGAGGATGAGTATTATGGAGTTTTGGTCACATAGCGATTGGGTTATAAAGGTTTTATTGTTGGTTCTAGGCGTTGTTTTGGTCATGGTTTTTGAAAAACTCTACCACTACTTTCTTAACTATAAGAGTATGCAACAACTCCAAAATATGAACACGCTCAATGAACTCGATACAATGGATGAGAGTTTTATCAAAGAGACACTTTTAGAAATAAAAAACTTCAGTGGCTCTTCCGAAGCCCTCTTCAACTCTTTTGTAGGCGTTAAACTTGATCTGTATGAGCACTACATGATGCGTTATGTTACCATCATCGGTGTCGTTGCCATTTTATCTCCTATGCTTGGACTCATCGGTACTTTTATCGGGGTTTGGCATGTATTTGAGGGTGTTGGCAATATCGGGCTTAATGACCCTGCAGTCATAGCCAAGGGAATCAAAGAGGTCATCATTGACACTATGGCGGGGCTCGTTGTCGCTGTGATAGCCATGATTTTTTATAAAACTTTTGAGTTTATCGGTGCCAAAAGCGTTACAAAATTTGAAGAAAAACTCTATAAACTACTAAGAGGACAAGATGCGTAGAGGAAAAAAAAGAGCGCAGTTTCATCTTGATATTGCCCCTGTAAATCTTATAGATTTGCTTTTGGTGCTGCTTATATTTTTTGTAACAACTACTACTTTTTTGCAGTTAAAAGTAGTTGAACTGAATCTTCCAGATGCGAAAAACAGTGAGACAGAGTATCTCAAAGATTTAACCTATGTTATTAACATCAAAGAGGATTGTTCTCTCTTTTTAGATGATAAAGCAGTGGCTATGGATGCTTTGGGTTTAGAGATACAAACCAAATTTCAAAACAACCAAAAATCTCTTTTTCAAATCGCCGCACACCAAGATTCACCCCATCACTGTTTTATAGAGGTTCTGGATTTGCTCAAAGAGAGTGGGATTGAAAATATATCTATCCTAACAAAACTAAAGGAGCAGTAATGTTAAAGTCTTTGATTCTACTTTTATTGGCATGTGGAATTGTAGGAGCTGTTGATTTGGGTGTGATTGATGTTACAGCGAATACGCAAAAAGAGGAAGCTGCGGAGAACAGTTTTTCAGATGTCTTTGCGGAGCCAGAATATCTACAAAGCAGTGAACATATCGAGGCAATGCCTTCGCAAAAGCGTATCACTACAAAAGAGGCGATGTTTATTCCAGGAGTTCAAGGCGACCCAATCAAAGCGATGCAAAGTTTAAGTGGAGTCACTTCCATGGGCGACACAACGGGAGAGCTTTTTATTTACGGTTCCAAACCCGAAGAGTCGCTCACTACCATTAACCACCTCCCAATAGGGTACCTCTTTCACATGGGTGGACTTCACTCGGTGATTGCGCCCGAAGCAGTGGAGCAGATTGATGCCTACATGGCTGGGTTTGATGTCACCTATGGAAATGCAATGGGTGGAGTCATCAACGTAACACCCAAATACCCAAACGATGAACTTAGCGGCTATGGACATCTAGGGATTTATGACTCCTCCGCTGGTATAAATGTTCCTATAAACGATGATATTAGCTTTTTTCTAGGAGCGAGGAGAAGCTATTTTGACCTTTTATTAGGTGCTATGGGAAAAGCGACAGGAACTCTTGATGCCGATACAAACACAACCTATACCGAGTTTCCAAACTACTATGACATCACTTTTTTAATGAAGTACCAGCCAGATAGCAACAACCTCTATTCGCTAGAGCTTATTAGCGCAGGCGACTCCTTAAATATCGCATCAGAGAAGAACAAAGTAAAAGACCCTAAAGCCATCGGCAAGATTCAGGCGAAATATGGGTTTACGACTATAGGAGCGAGACATCAGGGATTTTATAACAACTACACAAGCAACACCCTCCTTTATAACAAAAACAGTAGCCAGCAAGTAGAACTCTTCACAAACTACTATCTTGATTTACAAAGTTCGGAGACAGGGCTTTACCATCAAAGTACCTTAGATTTTGACAGACATAAAATCGTAGCTGGAGCAGAACTCTCCAATTTTTATATGCCTATGGAGATGAATATCACACGCATACCAAGCCCAGATAAACCAGACTATGATTTCACCACACAGCAGGCTTACTACATCAAAGAGGATATCAATGTAAATTCACTCGCACTCTTTTTAGAAGATATTTACAGCATTAGCGATGCTCTAAAACTGCGTGTTGGAGGTCGTTTTAGCTACAGTGATTATCTAAATCTCCAAAGCAACATAGACCCAAGAGTCTCACTTTTATATGCGCTCGACAACCAAAACAATCTTTCGTTTGCAAGTGGTATCTACACACAGCTTCCAAGTGGCTACAAGACCATCAAAGATATAGGAAATCCTAACAGCACCTATGAAAAAGCCTATCACTATGTCGCGCACTATGATACAACTGCTCTAGAGCATATCACTTTTAACATAGATGGCTACTATAAGAAATATCTCTCTTTGCTTGTTGAAGATGCCACAAACAACTTTGAAAATGCAGGAAATGGATATGCCTATGGAGTCGATACGAACCTCAAATATCGTAACGACAACTACTACGCCTTTCTCTCCTACACTTTTTTAAACTCCAAAAGAAATCTCAATACGGCAAACGACACGCTCTATAGATTTTATGGAGAGATTCCACATACTGTGCAGTGTATCACGGGAGTAAAGTTTTGGGATAACTGGGCATTTTCTACAAGGTTGAACTATCATAGTGGCGCACCCTACACAGATGTGGTTGGAACATACGCGGAAACTGGAACAGGTCGCACTAGACCAATCTATGGGGAACTCTTTGGCTCAAGACTCCCTAACTATTTTTCACTCAACCTTAAAATAGCCCAAGAGGTGAAATTCGCAAATAACAGCTCACTAGAGTGGTCTTTTGAGATTATGAATGTTACAAACAATGAAAATGTCTCATCTATCAAATATGATGACAACTATAACAAAGAGGGGTACGTCAAACAGCTTCCACTTTTACCGTGGTTTGATTTGACGTATAGGTTTTAAAAGAGGCGCAAAGAGCCAAAGCGCTACTTGATTCTAGTAGCTAACTCTGCTCTATAGGCTTGCATATCGAAATCTTTCATCGTTGAAGAGCCTGTGTCGATAGCAGCTTGTGCAACTGCACTTGAGACCTCCACGACAAGTCTTTTATCAAACGGAGAGGGAATGATATACCCCTCACCAAAAGAGAGTTCTTTGCCATAAATAGTATGGATATACGAAGGAACTTCCTCTTGAGCAAGCTTTGCCAAAGCGTTTGCCGCGGCTACTTTCATCTCGATATTTATCTTTTTAGCGCGTACGTCCATCGCCCCTCTGAAGATAAATGGAAAGCCTAAAACATTGTTTACCTGATTTGCAAAATCACTTCTTCCCGTTGCTATAATCGCATCAGGTCTTGCCGCTCGCACATCATCAGGAGCAATCTCAGGCGTTGGATTTGCCAAAGTGAAAATAATCGGTTTCGCCGCCATCAGTTTGATGTCTTCTATGCCAAATGAACCTGGTTTAGAGAGTCCAACCACAACATCCGCATCTTGAAAAATCTCAGCATTACTCATATCACCTTTCGCAGAAAACTCTCTTTTATACTCATTTAAATCATCTCTACCATCATGGATAATACCTTTTGAATCCATCATATAGATACTCTTAGCACCTGCATGTTTGTAGAGTCTTGCACATGAGATTGCCGCCGCACCCGCACCGACAACGACTATTTTTAAATCTTCTAGTTTTTTCTCTGTGATGAGACAAGCATTGATAATCGCCGCAGTAGAGATAACTGCCGTTCCATGTTGGTCATCATGCATGACTGGAATATCTAAGGCTTCGACTAAGCGTCTCTCAATCTCAAAACACTCAGGCGCTTTAATGTCCTCTAAGTTGATTCCACCAAAAGTAGGTGCTATCGCAGATACAACCGAGCAGAATCTATCGACATCTTCACTATCTACTTCTATATCAAAACTATCAAGTCCTGAGAATGCTTTAAAGAGAACACCCTTGCCTTCCATAACTGGCTTCGATGCCAAAGCCCCGATATTTCCAAGTCCTAAAACTGCAGTTCCATTGGAGATTACAGCCACAAGGTTACTTTTTGCAGTATATTTATAAGCATCTTCGGGATTTTTCTCGATTGCTAAACAGGGAACAGCAACTCCAGGAGTATACGCTAAACTCAAATCTTTTTGCGTTGATATGGGTTTTGTGATTTCAACTGAGATTTTTCCAGGTCTTGGAAACTGGTGATAATCAAGTGCTTCTTGATCTTTTGGCGTAATGTTTGACATAAAAGTGATTCCCCTAATATGAATTTTTCAAATTGTATCCCAATTCTCATCAACCGTATATTTAATCTATCAGAATAAGCGATTATTACTGTAAGCCTTCCAAAAAATTGCACTTATTTTTTAGACTTTACATTTTAAATAATTATAAAACAGCTATTTTTTATTGTGTTTGCTATGCACAAGAATTTAATACTTATTTTTTTATTGTTAAATTTTTATGACTAGATTGAATTAATTGAGCTGAAGTACTTTGATATAAATCTGATATTGTAACAAACTTCTTACCTAAAAAAGTTTTACCAGCATTAATAATTTTGTAAGAAAGATTCTGATTCACAACTTTATAAATAAACTCACTACAGTACATTTCATTATCTGTATTTAAATCAAATTTATGATCAAATTTAATATGGTTTATTTTCATCAACTTCAAAGCTTGAAAAACTATTTCTATTCTTTGTTGTTCCGATAAATCATATCTATAAATTGCCCATGTTTGAATATCACTTAAATATTCTGATAATGGTGTTTTAATGATTCCATCAATTTTTAAATCTTGGTCATCTATCACATGGATAACAAAATAATCTGTTTTTTCTTTAAATAGGATACCTGCATGTGAGAATCTCTTTTCACCTTCTGAAAAATTTACAGCAATATTCGAATCAACACCATATCCTCGCCTAAAAACTATATCTGCATTTTCTAATACATTTTTATTTGGAAATACTAAACTTATATTTGTTTCATAAAAATTATTATTACTTTGATCCGTATTAGTCTTATAGTAAAATGAAGATGTTATAAATAATAAAATCAATATACTAAGAAAAAAAAAATTCAAAACTTGAATCTCACTCCATATCCAAGATAATCGCCTTTTGTCTTTATAATTCCTTTTACTTCTTGTCTCTCTCTACCTCGAAATTTGACATCATCAAATAAATGTTCATAGGTAATAAAAAAGTCTAAATACTTGCCTTCTATAATATAATTAATTGCCCCACCGTAATTAAATAGAGGGGAAGTTAATTCATATAGCTCCCCATATGGTTGATTAATATTAGCGTTATAAAGTACTTTTGGTCCAGCTCCTATACTCATTTTTTGATCAAAAATGTTAAAAACATATACAACAGGAAATTCCATACTGTACGAAGTATGTTCATAAATATCTGCATACCCAACACGTAGACTTATAATGGATTCAAGATATAAATCGCTATAGAGATGACTTCTATATCCTAATGAAAATATAATTGACATCAAATCTCCTTCGGAGCGCTGGTAATTATATGCATCTTCATAAACCATGACTTGTTTAGAAGTCGTTGAAGGCAAAATACTCATAGAAATAAAAGTGTTGTTTGCACTTGTTGAAATTGACAAGAATAGCAATATTGAAATTAATCTCATGATGAACCTTGTTTTAAAATACTACTTTCGAGCTTTATGGCTGTCCAAATGGATAAGAAAAACTGCCACCTAAAACGTTTTGAAGAGAAACATCCCATTGAAGAGTTATCTCATCAAGAATACTTTGTCCAGCGTACGAAAGCCGATGAGTTGTCAGAACATTACCTGAATTGTCGAGAGGTTTTAAAATTAATTTTGTATAACTCGGGGAGTGTAATAAATTCTGTGTCAACACCTAATTTCTCTTAAAATTGTATCATAATCCTAAAGCGTCTTTTAATCTCTCCTTGAAAAATATGTTGAGTTGAGAGATTGTGAGGCTCCAGTTGTGTATCGGCATAGTCCATTTTTTCT
>PETN01000058.1:21188-21461 GCA_002781365.1 Sulfurimonas sp. CG01_land_8_20_14_3_00_36_23 | reverse complement strand
TTGGGTTTGGCGTACAAAGCAACCAATTGATGGCAAATTCCTTTACCTACATCATGAAATTTTTTAATACCCTGTTTTTTTACAATTTCTCTTATCTTTTGATAATCATTTGCGAGCTTTTCGTTGGTGGGTGGTGCATTGTGGTCAAGCACAATTAAAACTTGGTCAGGAAAAGCGACCTTTTCACCATTCATTTTTTTAAAGGTGCTAGCAATGCTTGCAGAATTGTCGTGCGACAAAACAATATTTGGTTTTTTAAATATAATGCTTCCT
>PETN01000058.1:0-21145 GCA_002781365.1 Sulfurimonas sp. CG01_land_8_20_14_3_00_36_23 | reverse complement strand
TATAAATATATTTCTACACTAACCCTCTTGGGATGACCACTTATAACAAATTCAACATCTAATTTTGAATCTTGTGTAGCCGTATTGCTAAATGTACCTCTTATTTTTTTAGTATTAATAATATAACCTTTTTTCGTTGGTTCTCCAAAATCATCAACGTAGAATTTGACACTCCAAATTCCTGTATTGTTTAGATTTGCAAGTCTTAGTTTTTCTTCAGCTTCTTCTTCTTGTTTTTTCTTTTCTGCTAACTTCTTTTTTTCAATTCTTGCTGTTCTTCTAATATTTTCTTTTCTAATTCTTTCAATAATTTTTGATATTGTTTATTTTGAGATGATTCAGGAAATTTTTCATACAGAATATTAATATTTTTTACAGCGTCAGTATATTTTTTATCCTTATTCGCCTTTTCAATTTTAGCAATAAGTTTTACTGCCCCATTTCTGCATTCATCTAAATCTTTTATTAGTTTTGTATTTTCAGAGACAAGCTTATTATATTCTAATTTTAACTTATTATACTTTTCTTCTGGTACTCCACACCCATTTATGAGCACAATTACTATGCTTAACAATAAAATACTTTTGACTTTCATATCTTTTTCCTTCCTCTGTAGTTAGTAAATAATTAAAATACAAGTTTATTGTAAGACTAACTATTTATTCAACGAACATTATATGCATAATAGCCTTAAATCATCAAATTAAACGACACTAGAAATGTTCTGTTAATTGGCAGTATATTAAAGAAAAGTGACAAAATATAAGCTTTTAGCGATAAATAGCGATTTAAACTTAAAGAAAGAGTGTGTATTTAATACCGAAATAGGCGTTATTTGGACAAAGTGTTCGTTGATTTGTTAAATAATCCATTAAAAGGACATAATGTTCCTTAAGCGAGAAGCTTGAGAAATAATCTTGCAAAGATTATTAACGAGCCGATATGTTTCCACATGCCAATATGTCATAGTCTAAAATAGCGTGAACTCATTCACCTTATTTCAGCCGTCTCATGCCAATACATTCAATGATTTTAGTTTTGGGTGGATATAGTGGTTACAAAGTTTTATTATCTCTTTTTTATTTTACACATTGATTTTATAGTTCAATTTTACTTCGTCACCATGCATGCCTCTGAAGCCCCAGTTGCAGGCTGAATTTTTTTGAATAGATATTTCTTATAACTCTCTAGTAGTTGTTATACGCTTTTTATCTGACCAAACTGCAAACTCATTGCCATTAGGGTCACTAAAGTGAAATCTGCGACCACCGGGAAAACCAAATATCGGTTTTACAATAGCACCACTAGCCTTTTCTATTTTTGATTGCGTAGCTTCTAAATCATTACTATAAAAAATAATTAAAGCACTTCCATTTGCTGTAGATAGAGATAAATCAGATTTGTAAAATCCTCCATCAATTCCCTCATTTGAAAATGCGATATATTCAGTGCCATAATCCACAAAAGACCAGTTAAAGACTTTAGTAAAGAAACTTTTTGTTAATTGAAGGTCTTTAGCTGGCAGTTCTATATAATTGATTTTTTCATGTTCATTCATAGCGTTGTCCTTTTATATATTACATTCTATTGACACCGATTATAGTGAATTAACACTTACTACTTGATTTTAGAACTGTACTACTCTGCTTTAGATACTAAAAAAGAAATATCTCTTGGCATGTGGAAACTAAAATTATCTTCTACCACTAACGCAAGCTCATTATGCTAAAATTTACAAAATCAGAAATCAAAAAAGGTAAAATATGAGATATTTTTTAATCGTTGCCTTGCTGCTGTTGAGTCCACTTTTTGGAGGTGAGCGCGTGAGTATTTATGATATAGAGGTCAAGAGTATCGACAAAGAGAGTTTCAAGCTAGAGAAGTATAGAGGCAGAGTGATGCTTATCGTCAATGTTGCGAGCAAATGCGGTTATACAGGTCAGTATGAGGGGCTTCAAGCGCTTCATGAGAAGTATAGTGCGAAGGGTTTAAGTGTACTTGGTTTTCCATGTAACCAGTTCCTTTCTCAAGAGCCAGGAACCGAAGAGGAGATAAAGAACTTTTGTATGAGTAGTTTTGGTGTGACTTTTGATATGTTCTCTAAAATCGATGTCAATGGAGAAGAGACACACCCTCTCTATAAACTCCTCAAAGAGAGCGCAACTGGCTTGCTAGGCTCAGAACTTATAAAATGGAATTTTACAAAATTCCTCGTTGATAAAGAGGGGCATGTTCTACAACGCTACGCACCATCGACTACGCCAAAAGAGCTAGAAGCAGATATTGAGAAGCTGCTTTGAGACTACTTTTTGCGTTCTCTATTTAACCTATCTGCTCTACTAAATCACCATGCACAAAACTATTGCTACTTGCGATGATGTGGTCATCTAAGCTGTACGCATCCCCATTTTCATTGGAGATTTTTCCGCCTGCTTCTTGGAGTATGAGTATGCCTGCGGCTACATCCCACGGTTTGAGGTTGCATTCGTAGTAGGCTTCAAACTTTCCACATGCCACATAACACAGATCAATCGCAGCAGAACCGCCTCGTCTGACATCACGGGTGATAGGAAGGATGTTTGCCATGGTGCGAAGTACCCATTCGTAATCTTTGCCCTTTTGTACTTTTGTGTAAGGAAATCCTGTGGCGATGAGAGATTGCTGAAAATCTGTTTGCTTGGAGACGCTGATTTTTGTCCCATTTAAAAATGCCCCTTTTCCAAACTCAGCACTGAAACACTCCTCTAGTACAGGGTTATAAACTACTCCCGCTATCGGCTTCCCATCTTTGTACATGCCAACTGAGATGGCACAAAACGGCAGACCGTGTACAAAGTTAGTCGTTCCATCGATTGGGTCAACATAAATCGCTTTGTTTGGATGCGTCATCACTGTTGTGCTCTCTTCGCCTATGACCGTAAAATCTGGAAACGCTTTTTGCAGACTCTCTGTGAGACGTTTTTCTACAGCCACGTCATACTCTGTGACGAGATCAACCGTACCTTTATACCTGATATTTTTGTCCGCGTGGTACCCTTTCAAAAAGAGTTCACGACAATCTTGGACTATATTTATAAGTGTTGTTATCATAAGTGCCATTGTAGCATGTTGTGCTTCATTTTTAAAACGCATATTTAGAGTATAAAAACTGTTTTAATCAAACAAATAAAAGATAAAAAATGGTATTCTTCCATACAAATTAAAGCTTATACTTTTTAGGCAAAACAAGGATACAAATGATTAGCTCACTCAGGGGTATGAACGATATTTTAAGCGAAGATTATGAGAGATTTACATACTTTATAAACACAGCTACAAAGATAGCACAGAAGTATGGTTTTCACTTTATTGAGACTCCTCTTTTAGAAGAGACAGCTCTTTTTAAACGCTCAGTGGGTGAGTCGAGTGATATTGTCGGAAAAGAGATGTATCAGTTTGTAGACAAAGGTGAGAATGATGTCTGCCTTCGTCCTGAGGGAACGGCTGGAGTTGTGCGTGCCTTTGTTCAAAAAAAGCTTGATAAAGCGGGTGGGATTCACCGTTACTTTTATCATGGAGCTATGTTTCGTTATGAGCGTCCGCAAAAAGGTCGTCTAAGACAGTTCCACCAGTTTGGTGTGGAGAGTTTTGGTGTGGATAGCGTCTATGAAGATGCGACAATGATTATGATGGTTGCAGATATTCTCTCGGCATGTGGAATCGGCTACAGACTTCAACTCAACTCCCTTGGTGATTCTAACTGTATGCCTCAGTACCGCGATAATCTTGTCTCTTTTATTGATTCTGTAGAGGATCAGATATGTGAAGATTGTTTAAGAAGAAAAAATACAAATCCTATCCGTGTGCTTGATTGTAAAAATTCCACATGCCAAAGTTTGTATGTAAAGGCTCCAAAACTTATCAATCAACTCTGCGGTGATTGCCAAGAGGATTTTGAGAAACTCAAATCACTCCTTGATAAAAACAGTATCGCGTACGAGATAGATACAAACCTAGTGCGCGGGCTTGACTACTACTCTAAAACTGCTTTTGAGTTTGTAAGTGATGACATCGGAAGTCAAAGTGCGATTGCAGGTGGTGGTCGTTATGACAGACTTGTAGAGTTTTTAGATGGTCGCCCTACTCCTGCGGTTGGTTTTGCTATGGGGATTGAGAGACTCATGGAGTTAATCAAGATGCCAGAGGTTGAGCGTGAGGGTTATTATATTGGTGCGATGGATGATGAGGCTGTAGATATGGTTCTTCAGCTCACACAGAAAAAACGAAAAACAGATAAAGTGACTTGCGACTACAAAGCAAAAAATCTTAAAAACCATCTCAAAGCTGCAGATAAAGCAAATGCAAGATTTTGCTGTGTCATCGGTGAAAATGAGATGAAAAGCTCTACAGTTTGGGTAAAAGATTTACAAGAAAAAACAGAGTATAGTCTGCTTTTTGAGGAATTTTAATGGAAATACTGCACTATTTGTGGAGCCTTTTTTTAGATTTTATTGAATTTTTCATTCTTATAGGTTTCGTTGCCTTAGTGCTACTGTTTGTTTATGACAAATACATACAAAGATCACACTCCTTACTTATAAACTACCCTGTAATAGGTCGTTTTCGCTATCTCTTTGAAGCTTTAAGAGAGCCTCTACGTCAATATTTTGCAGAAGAGAAATTTTATGAGTCCAAAGATAAGGTCGATTGGGTTTACAAAGCAGCTAAAGATAAGCCAAACTATAAATCTTTTTCTGTATCACAACCATTTTCAGGCTCTCGCTTTATCATCAAACACGCGATGAATGTACTCAACGAAAACGAGATGGATGAAGATACAAGTGTCGTGTTTGGGCAAGCAAGAGAGAATCCATTTACATCTTCTACTCCTATTATCCGCTCTGCTATGAGCGATGGTGCACTCAGTCCTGAAGCTGTTCGTGCTTTTGCAATAGCAGGAAGAGATACAAACTTAACGATAAACACAGGAGAAGGCTCACTTACTTCGAATCATCTCTTCACACATAGACCAAACATGAAAAGTTGTGAATACCTTGAGATAGTCAAAAGTACACCTTTTGCTGAGTTTGTGTTCAAGCTTGGGGATTTCATCTTTAGCCGTCCAGTTGCACTCAAATGGTATAGAAGTATCCTTTTGAACAAAAAGACGCAAAATACCTACATCTATGATACGATTTCTCATGTTCTGTTTCGTGTCAATTGGTCAGCAAATCTGGAGACTTTTCCGCAAGAGGTTCCAAAAGATATTCCAAATATGATTTTTCAGATGAGTTCGGGTCTCTATGGAGTTCGTGACGATGTTGGCGAGTTTGATGAACTCAAATATCAAAAAGTGATGAAGTTTTGCCGCATGACAGAGGTTAAAATCGCACAAGGGGCGAAACAGACGGGTGGAAAACTCGCTGCAGTAAAAGTAACTGCAGACGTTGCCTACTATAGAGGTGTTCCTGAGGGAAAAAATGTATTTTCACCGAACCGTTTTCCTTTTGCTGACACGATTCCACATCTGCTTGATTTTGTAGAGAGACTGCAAAAACTCTCCAAAAAGCCAGTTGGTTTTAAAATAGTTATCTCGGATGCTAAAGCTGTAGAAGAGCTTGTCTCTGAAATGGCACATAGAAAAGCCGAAGGATTCAGTCTGCCTGATTTTATCACTATAGATAGTGGAGAAGGAGGAAGTGCGACTGCACCATTAGAGTTGATGGAGTCTGTAGGGTTAACAATCAACAATGCACTTTATGTTATGGATACAATGCTTAAAAAGTATGACTTAAGAGAAGAGGTCAAGATTATCGCAAGTGGTAAAATCTTAACACCAGATGATGCGGTTATCACGATGTGCATGGGTGCAGATGCCATCGGTATCGCAAGAGGTTTTATGATGAGTGGCGGCTGTATTCGTGCGCGTATGTGTTCAGGGTTTGAATCGCATGTCTGCCCTGTTGGACTCGCAACACAAGACCCTAAGAAACGAGCTTCTTACCTTGTAGTTAAAAAAGGAATAGAGATAGGAAACTATCATAAAAACTTAGTAAAAAGTATGAAAGTCGTTCTAAGCGTTATGGGAATTAAAAATATCAAAGGTTTAAACAAATCTTTGTTGACTTTTAAGAACAGAAATGGAGAAATCTACTTCAACCTCGATGAATACTTTCATCATAAACTACACATATAAAAGGTTACATAAATGAAAAACTTTGGTTTAGATATCTGGTCAAATAAAAATTTTATTATAGAAGATGGGCAATTAAAATTAAACTATAAAAGTATGCCCTCTCTTTTGGAAATTGTAGAAGAGATTCGTGCTGATGATGTTCGAGGTCCTATTTTACTGAGATTTCCACATCTTATCAAAAGACAAATCACAAGCCTTTACTCCTACTTTGATAAAGCGATGAAAGAGAATCTTTATGAAGGCTCTTTCAATGCCGTCTTCCCTTTAAAAGTAAATCAATTTCCACATGCCGTAGAAGCTGTTACTTCGCAGGGAAAAGATTTTAACTATGGACTAGAAGCAGGTTCCAAGGCAGAGCTTATCTTGGCAATGAGTAAAACTCCTTATGGGGCGAACATCACAGTCAATGGCTTTAAAGATAAAGAGATGATAACGCTTGGTTTTATCGCGGCGCAAAGTGGGCATAACATTACCATCACGATTGAGGGTATTGGAGAGCTAGAGACTATCATAGAAGTGGCTCAGGAGTGTAATTTAAAAGTTCCAAACATAGGGATTCGAGTAAGACTTCACAGTGCTGGAAGCGGTATTTGGGCGAAGAGTGGAGGAATGGATGCAAAGTTTGGTCTTACTTCTACAGAGATTATTGAGACTATCAGACTCTTAAGAGAGCAAGATTTACTCCAACATTTAAGAATGGTTCACTTTCATATAGGCTCTCAAATGTCTGATATTGCCCCTCTCAAACGCGCACTCAGAGAAGCTGGAAATATCTATGCGGAACTTAAAAGAATGGGAGCTTCAGCGCTTGATAGTATCAACATCGGTGGTGGTTTGGCAGTTGAGTATGACCAACATACACAATCTAAAGCGCGTAACTACTCGATTGAAGAGTTTTCAAACAGTGTTGTTTTTGCACTTAAAGAGATTATGAATGCAAAGAATGTTAAACATCCTGATATCTTTACAGAGTCAGGAAGATTTATTGTAGCTTCACATGCTGTTTTAATCACTCCTGTTTTAGAGCTGTTTACACATGATTATCAAGAGCATTTACTAGACTTTAAAGAGGTGAATCCTCCTCTTATTGAAGAGCTCATCGATTTAAATAAACTTTTAAACAATAAAAACTGTACTGAGTATCTGCATGATGCGCTTGACCACATGGAGTCTATTTTAACGCTTTTTGATTTAGGGTATATTGATTTACAAGACCGCTCAAACGCTGAAATTTTAGTGCATAACATTATAAAAAAAGCACTCTATCTAAACCCTACAGATGAGCTTGACCAGCTTCATGTACGATTACAAGAGCGTTACCTTATTAATGCCTCAATTTTTCAAAGTTTACCTGATTATTGGGGCTTAGATCAAAACTTTCCAGTTATGCCACTGCATCACCTAAACTCTACACCTATAAGAGCGGCTTCTCTTTGGGATATAACCTGTGATAGTGATGGAGAGATAGGCTTCAAACCTGACAGACCTTTGTACCTGCACGATGTAAACCTTGATGAAGAGGAGTACTTCTTAGGCTTTTTCAATGTTGGAGCCTATCAAGAGACTTTAGGGATGAACCATAACCTCTTTACACATCCAAGTGAATATACGGTCCATATAAACGACACCTCGTATGAAATAAAAAATGCAATAGAGTCCAAGAATATTTTAGATATTTTAGAATCCATCGGTTATAGCAAAAGTGAAATTTTAAATAATCTTAAAAGTGATTTGCTCAAAAGCGATTTTATTACAGAACAAGAAAAAGATGATACACTTGCGAAACTTGAAACATTTTTAGAACAAAATGGCTATCTTAGAACTACAAATTAAAGGTTAATCGTGGGACTTTACTCTGATATAAAAGAAGACTTTTCAAATGCTTATAAGAATGACCCTGCCCTCAACTCTAGAGTAGATTTTATCTTTAACTACCCTGGTGTTTGGGCGATAGCATGGTATAGAATAGCGCATAGACTTCATAATTCAAATTTTAAACGTATTGCACGAACTATTATGGGGTTAACCCAAATACTTACAAATATTGATATTCATCCAGCAGCTATTATTGGAAAAAGAGTCTTTATAGATCATGGAACTGGTGTTGTCATAGGACAAACTTCGATAATTGAAGATGATGTGCTCATATATCAGGGCGTGACACTTGGCGGTGTTTCACTTGTTCAAGGAAAACGTCACCCTACTATCTGTAAAGGTGCTGTTATTGGTGCAGGAGCAAAAATTCTTGGAAATATAAGAGTGGGTGAAAATGCTAAAATCGGGGCTAACTCTGTTGTTGTTAAAGAAGTTCCTGACAACTCTACTGCCATCGGTATTCCTGCGCATGTGATTGCAAAAGGGAGATGTCAAGATCCATTTATGCACAATATGCTTCCAGATATTAACAAAGAGATGTTTGAATATCTTTTAAAAAGAGTCGCTGTTTTAGAACATATTTTAGTGGAAGATAACAAGGGACTTTTAGAAGAGGATTTAGAGCTAGAAAATATTTACGAATCCTTCATAAAAGCGATGAAAAACTAAGAAAAAAAAAGATTTTCTCAACTTATATATAAAATAATTTTAGTATAATACGCCCATTATTTCACCTAAAGGGTACACATGCTAACAGACCGCATTAACACACTATCTGAATCGATTACAATTGCAATTTCAACTCTGGCACAAGAGTTGAAAGCTGAGGGAAAAGATATCCTCAGCTTTTCAGCTGGAGAACCTGATTTTGATACTCCTCAAGTTATAAAAGATGCGGCAATCAAAGCTATAAACGAAGGCTTTACAAAATATACTGCAGTCGATGGTATCCCTACTCTTAAAGTTGCAATTGCGAACAAGCTCAAAAGAGACAATGGACTTACCTATGCTCCAAATCAAATCATTACAAACAATGGTGCAAAGCACTCTCTTTTCAACCTCTTTGCAGCAACGATACAAAAAGGGGATGAAGTTATCATCCCTGCACCTTATTGGGTTACTTACCCTGAATTAGTTTTATACTGCGGTGGAACGGTTGTTGAGATTGAAACACTTGATGAGAGTGCATTTAAAATAACTCCAGAGCAATTAAAAAAAGCCTTGACACCAAAGACTAAGATGTTGATTATAACTACACCATCCAACCCTACAGGTTCTGTCTATTCAAAAGAGGAACTCACTGCACTAGGTAAAGTCTTAGAAGGTACAGATGTGATTGTTGCAAGTGATGAGATGTATGAGAAACTTGTCTATGAGGGAACTTTTACATCTGCAGCTGCAGTGAGTGAAGATATGTATAAAAGAACGGTAACTATCAATGGTCTTAGCAAATCAGTTGCTATGACTGGATGGAGATTTGGTTATATGGCGGCACATAATACTGAACTTATTCAAGCAACGAAAAAGCTTCAAAGCCAAAGTACTTCTAATATAAACTCTATCACTCAAAAAGCAGCTATTCCAGGTCTTGATGGCTCTGCGGATGCGGATATAGAGAAAATGCGCAATGCATTTAAAGAGCGTCGTGATGAAGCTGTAAAACTTTTTAACAATGTTGATGGACTCAGTGTAGTCAAACCAGATGGTGCATTTTACCTATTTGTAAACATTAAAGAAGTAAGCAGTGATTCTATGGAGTTCTGTAAAGAGCTTTTAGCAAAAACAGGCGTGGCTGTAGTGCCAGGTGTTGGTTTTGGAAGTGAAGGTTATTTCAGATTTAGTTTTGCTACTGATATTGAGAGTATTCGTGTTGGGATTCAAAGAATCGAAGAGTTTGTAAAAGATTTAAAAGCTTAGACTCTTTTGGCATGTGGAAATTTCCACATGCCAAAGATTTGAGAACTGTTACTTTGAGCTCTCTTTGAGTTCTTGCAAGGCTTCTATAACCTCTTCTAAATTTGCGAGTGGAAGATGGACTTTCCATCCTGGCTCATCTGCATCCCCTGATAAAGAGATTCCGATACTCGCAACAGTGCCACTTCCCTCTCCATAAGGATCAACTAATTTCGTTATAGAGATAACACCTTTTTTCGTTCCACTTAATGCAATTATTTTCGACATTATTTTGTCCCTCCTTCTTACTTATTTAAGTAGTCTAGCGATTTTCACCTGAAGTTTCAACCATGTTCTTTGTTCCAAGAGTGGAAAACCACCATAAGTCTTGCCGCTCTCTTTGATGTCATTTGTAATACCACTTCTTGCAGCAAAGGTAGAGAATGGTGCAATTGTAAGATGTCCTGCAAAGGCAGATTGTCCGCCTACAACAACATTACGTCCAAGTTTTGTGGAGCCTGCACAGCCAGATTGGGCAACAAAAACAGAGTACTCTCCAATCTCACAATTGTGTCCAATTTGTACAAGGTTATCAATACGAACCCCTCTTTTTATAAGTGTTGTTCCAAAAACAGCACGATCCACACTTACATTTGAGCCAATTTCAACATCATCTTCTATAACAACATTTCCATTTTGATAAATCTTTTTATGTTCGCCTAAGTTGTTTGTAGCAAAACCAAAACCATCTGCACCAATTGCACTGTTTGAGTGAATAATACAATCACTCCCCACTTTACAATCTCTATAGATAGTTACATTTGGATAGATAATCGTGTTGTCACCCACAACTGCTTCTGCACCAATATAGACATGTGCAAGAATAGTACAGTTTTTTCCTATCTTCGCTCCATTGGCTATTTCAGCCTTAGGAGAGACTCTGCTCCCCTCACCTATCTCAGCATGTGGAAGTGTGTCATCCTCTATTACAGGAGCAAAATATTTAGAGAGAATTGCCATAGACCAGTAGGAGTTTTCAACAACTAAAGCAACGCAGTTCTCTGGAACATGCTCCACTAAAGAAGCAGGCACAATCACTGCCGCAGCTTTGGTTTCTTCAATATCTTTTATATACTTTGAGTTTGCTACAAAAGAGACTTCAGAGGGTGTCGCATCTTTGAGAGCGTTCATACCACTGATTTCTCTCTCTTGCGCGTTGAACTCTGTATTTAAAAGTTCTGCTATTTTACTTAAAGTCATTGATTATCGCTCAAGTGCAACAGCACCACTTCGTACAATCTCTTTAGGGTTATATTTTTTAATAACAGCTAGAAAATTATCTACTCTCTTTGGTTCATCTGCGACCATTACGATAACTACATTTTCACCAACATTGACTATCTTTCCATTGTAAGCACGGCAGAGAACATCTATATCACTTAGATTTTCGCTGAGTGGGAACTTGACCATCGCCATCTCTTTTTCAACCAAATCCGCATGTTCGTATACTTTAAGAACGGGAATAAGCTTATGAAGTTGCTTCGTAATCTGCTCTATCACTCTCACTGAACCAGACGTAACGATTGTAAGTCGTGAATAGTTACTCTCAGGGATTGGAGCTACAGTTAAAGATGTGATGTTATATCCGCGTCCAGAGAAGAGGTTTGTGATTCTAGAGAGAACACTTGCCTCATTAACAACGATAACTGAAATTACTCTTCTTTCACTATTTTCAGTCATTATTTTGTCTCCTTTTTCTCTAACAACATCATGTTAAACAGACTCCCACCTGATGGAACCATCGGCATAACATTTTCAAATCTTTCAACAATTACTTCAATAAAAGCAACGATATTTTTCTCAACAGCATCTTTAAGAGCTGCATCAAACTCCTCTTTTGTAGTTACTCTGTAACCGATTCCACCAAAAGCTTCTGCAAGCTTTACAAAGTCAGGTTGAACAGATAAATCTGTTTGACTGTGACGTTTGTCATAAAAGAGTGTTTGCCACTGACGCACCATTCCAAGAAAATTATTATTAAGAATAATATTTATAACAGGAATCTTTTTCTCAACCGCTGTCATAAGTTCTTGAACATTCATAAGGATAGAACCATCCCCCGTAAAGTTGATACTTGTTTTCTCAGGTACTGCAACTTTTACGCCGATTGCCGCTGGAAAGCCAAAGCCCATTGTCCCAAGTCCGCCAGAAGTAATCCATTGGTTTGGACGTGTAAAAGGGTAAAACTGAGCAGCCCACATTTGGTGCTGACCAACATCTGTAGAGATATTAGCAGAATCGCCAAGAAGCTCACCAACACGTTTTACAACCCACTGAGGTTTTAGTCTCTCGCTATCTTCATGAAATGTCAAAGGATGCAATGCATCAAAATTGTTAATCGTCTCTCTCCAAGATGCATAATTGTCTGGATAAATATGTTCGCACTGCTCTAGCATTTCAATAACAACATTTTTAACATCTCCAACAATTGGAAAATCAGCATTTACAAGCTTAGAGATACTCGCTGGATCAATATCAACATGAATAACATCTGCATTTTTAGCAAACTCAGAGAGCTTACCTGTAACGCGGTCATCAAATCGAACTCCAAGTCCTATAACTAAATCTGTTTCGCTCATAGCCATATTTGCGGCATAAGAGCCATGCATACCAAGCATAGAGATAAGGAGTTCATCATCAAATGATAAAACACCGCGTGCCATTAATGTCTCAACCGCAGGAATCCCTGTTTTATGAACTAACTCTCTTACTTCATACGCAGCATTTGAGTTTATAATACCGCCACCAAGATAGAATAGTGGTCTTTTTGCCTTTGCTATCGCTTCAAGTGCTTTTTTAATTTGACGAGGATTCCCTTTTGTATGAGGCTTATAAGTCTCTAGGTTTAGCTCAACATCGTAATTAAATTCTGCAATCTGTGCTGTAACATCTTTTGGAATATCTACATGGACAGGACCTGGACGACCACTTTTTGCAATATAAAAAGCCTCTTTAAGTACACGAGGTAAATCTGCCGCGTCCGTTACAAGGTAGTTATGCTTTGTACATGGGCGAGAGATGCCTATCGCATCAATCTCTTGAAACCCATCTGTGCCGATAAGGCTCATAGGAACCTGCCCAGAGACAACAACCATAGGAACAGAATCCATATAGGCATCGGCGAGTCCAGTAACAGCATTTGTAAAACCAGGACCACTTGTAATCATTGCGACACCGACTTTTCCACTCGCTTTGGCATAGCCTTCTGCGGCATGTATAGATGCCTGTTCGTGTCGGTTTAAAATATGATGAAATTTATCTTGCTTGTATATTTCATCATACACATTCATAATTGCTCCGCCAGGGTAACCAAATACGGTATCCACACCCTCAGCTATAAAAGCTTCAATGACCATTTGTGCGCCACTCATTTGCATGAAAAGTCTCCTCGATAATAATAGTTATTTTAAAAATTTGATTATTATAGGAAAATATAACTATATTTGAGGTTAAGAGCAGATGTAACGCATTAGCAAAAAACTTAATCTAAGATTGAGTTTACAATCATTGAGGGTCTCCACATCTGCAAAGAGCCCTTAGTCTGGAGTTCTAGGGTGAGTTTTGTCTCTGGATAATACTTTTTAAAAATACTATAAAAACTCTCTATTTGGTCTTGTAAACCAAAACATAAAATATAGTTTTTGATTCCATTTTCTATAGCATATTGCTCTTTTTTCTGTTTTACAGCCTGCTCTAATTGAATCATATAGGCCCAACCAAAAACTGTAGCCAAGGACATATATTTTGAGCTTATTTTCATGTAGTCGTTTAATGTCTCTTGTATACCTGAAACATTTCCCTCAACCGCATATATATTTGCTTTTGCAATTGCATCGTTCCACTGTTTTTGTAAAACTTTTCCCTCTTGGGAAGCTTGTAACTCTTCAGAAGTTGCTAAAAGATTATATGCCAAAATCATATCTTCATCTTTTAATGCATTAAAAAACTTCTGTTTCGCAGCAACTTCTTCAAGTAACTCTTTTGCTATCTCTTCAAAATCATTAAAATCTACCAACACTCTTAAAATTTTTATAGCCGAGTGTGTATCATCCTCTTCGATGAATTTTTGAGACTTGATATAGAGTGAATCTGCATACTTTGAGAGAGCATCATACTCAGGAAACTCTTTCAAATAAGGATGTAACTTTATAAGTTCAAATGCACCTTTAAAATCTTTTTGTCCAATAGAAATCTTCAGTCTCCTATAGACATCGCCTTGTAAAAAGAGTTCCTGAATCAGTTTTGTTTTATCACTAATTCCTCTATATGGAAGAAGTATCTCTTTTGCTTTATCCATCCCCTTTGGATCTAAAGAGTATTTTTGTGCCATGGCAAATCTCTTTTTCCATGTCTCTTCTAAAGATTTGTAGAGATTGGACTCTTTATAGACTGGATGGGCACTTGCTAAGGCATAGGCCAAGGAAATTTTCCCCTGCTTGACAAAGAGGACAAGTTTTTCAAAATCAGCATACTCTTGAATCAGTTTTTGTATGAAGCCATTTTTTTCTGGAATGGCTTGAAAATGTTTAAAGAGTTCTGGAAGCTTCTTTTTTTCTCCAGATTCAAGGAGAACTTTTGCCTTTTGGACTGCCATATCCCAATGAAGAGCTACTGTGTGAGCAGCTTTAGTATAGTCTAGGAGAGGATTTTTTATCGCATATTTTCGTATCTCAGCATATTGTTGATTCTTGGTGAGCTCATTTATCTGTACTTCACCCTCATAAATATTGTAAAAATAGAGTTGAGAATCTTCTGTTGCGATGAGAAGCTGTTGTGTGCTTGCATCAAATGCAAACGATGTGATTGTGGATGTAAGTTTGATATATTTTTTAGATAAAAGTGTATATTTTTCAAGTTCATAAACTAAAATATAACCTAATTTAGTAGCTAAAAAAAGAAATTTATCATCACTGCTTTTTGTTACCTGCACGACATCATCATGAATAGAGTCCAGTCTGGCAATCACTTTAGCACTCTTCAAATCCCAAATAATTCCGTCACTGCTTTTATCTACACTAAAGAGTCTTTGATTACTTAAGAACTGGAGCTTAAGAACGGGTGCAGTATGTCCTTTTAACTTACAAACAGGCGACATAGTAGAGAGGTTGAAAAGGGAAACCCTTTTATCATACCCTGTAGTAGCAAGAAAAGCTCCATTGTCACTAAAGGCAATATCGGATATAGAATCAATATGCATAGGAAGTGTGAAGGCTAATTTTCCACTTTTAATATCCAAGGCAAAGGTTTTTCCATCTTCGCCACAGGAGAACATATAGTTACCTTTAGGGTCAATTCCAACACATGCTACAAGACCTTGATGTCTATTTACCTTGCCTATAGCTTTTTTTGTTATTGCATTATAGAGTCTAGACTCATCCGTAGGAGAACTTAGGGTTGCAAAATATTTACCATCACTACTAAAAGCGAGAACATTTGTAACATATCTAAGATGCTCTATGTTTGCTTTAAATCCACTTATCATCTCTAGAGTCTCTTTATTGAGATACATAATAGTTGTTTTGCTATCAACAAGCAAAAGTGTACCATTCTCTAAAATTTTGATGAGAATGATTGGATTTGAAAATTTTTTTATTCTTAGTGGTTTCATACCTAGCCTCTTAAATAACCCTCTTTTTTTAATATCTCTCTTATCTGTGCTTGATGATCTTCACCTTTCGTTTCCATATGCACTGTTACATTCGCATCACCATAATCAAGGGAGATAGATGTTCGGTCATAAGAGATATGTACAATGTTGGCATTGAGCTCTTGTAAAATTTGGGTAAATCGCATTAAGGAACCTGGTTTGTCAATCAAAGTCACAGTAATATTCATTTTACGACCAGACTTTAAGAGACCTTTTTCAATAATCACAGATAAAAGTGTAACATCCATGTTTCCACCACTTAAAACAACGGCTACTTTTTTACCCTTTAAGTGATCTAGTTTATGATGTAAAAGTGCTGCAACACCAACGGAGCCAGCTCCTTCGACTACAAGTTTTTGCTTCTCTAGTAGAAATAAAATTGCACTTGCAATCTCAGCATCATCTACGCTGATAAAGGTGTCAACCGTTCCTAGAATATGTTTTAATGTAATTTCTGAAGTATCACGCACAGCGATTCCATCCGCGATAGTTCTCACACTTGTTGAGTCAATAGCTTTACCTAAATCATAGGAGTTTTTAAGTGCAGGTGCACCACAAGCACTCACACCAATGACTTCTATTTGTGGGTTAATACTTTTAAATGCACTTGCCATGCCAGAGATAAGTCCACCACCACCAACGGGGATAATCACAGCATCTAAATCTTCGCACTTCTCTAAAATATCTAAAGCAACTGTTCCCTGCCCTGCAATAACGTCTTCATCTTCAAAGGGATGAATAAAAGTTAAAGAGTTCTCTTTGCCATATTTTAAAGCGTAGGCATAGGCTTCATCATAATTGGAACCACAAAGAATTACCTCTGCACCAAAATGTTTAACACCATTTATCTTCGTGAGAGGTGTGGACTCTGGCATCACAATGACAGCACGAATATTGAACTTTGAAGCTGAGAGTGCAACGCCCTGTGCATGATTTCCTGCACTTGCCGCAACAACTCCAGAGAGCATCTGTGCTTGGCTTAAAGAGGCTATTTTATTATAAGCACCCCTAATCTTAAAAGCACCTGTAACCTGTAAGTTCTCTTTTTTCAAATAGACATCGCACTCTGCTATCTGGCTTAAATATGGAGCATAGGAGAATGGAGTATCTACAACAACCTCTTTGATTCTCTCTTTGGCCTCGTAAATTTTTTTTATATCTATCAATGTTACCCTTTATAGTGTGAGCGGTGTTCAACCATGCTACACATGTTTTGTACAACTTTTATACCTGCATCTACCGCTTTTTGCGCAGCAGTGTTATTGACGATACCCTTTTGAGACCAGAATACTTTTACATCGCCTCTAGCAATAGATACATCTGCGATGGAGTCTAGTTCTTTTGCTTTTCTAAAGATATTTACCATATCGATGGCAAAGGGTATCTCGCTAAGAGAACGATAGACCTTCTCACCGAGAATCGTCTCCTCTTTAGGGTAAATAGGGACTATTGTAAATCCAGCTTCTTGCAGATACTTTGCTACTCTATGACTATCTTTTTCTTCATTTGGAGAGAGACCAATAATGGCAATTACTTTAGTTGTCTCAAAAATTTCTTTGATTTGCTCTTTATTTGAGTTTACAGAAGGAAATTCACATTCCATAAAAAATCCTTAATATAAAAATTTGGCTTATTATAGCAAACTAATTAGCAAAAGAGTGATGGATGTTTCCACATGCTAAGATATTGCCATTTACTCTAGTTGGAATTCAACTGGTGGTTAAACTCAGGAACTATTTTTTTGAGTATTTCGAGTTTATTTCCACATGCCAAAAGTTCTTCTATATCTTTATTTAATCTAACTATGTCATAAGGCGATGGTGCGGCCACAGTAATAGACTCATAGTCTGTTTTGCAGTCACTATCATCTATTAAAAGCTCTTCATAGAGTTTTTCACCTGGACGAAGACCTGTAAAGCGAATTTTAATCTCTTCTCTGCCGCTTAAATTTATCATCTTTTGAGCCAAGTCTACTATTCTTATAGGCTCTCCCATATCAAGGATAAAAATTTCACCACCTGTGCCTATAGCTCCTGCTTGAAGAACAAGTTCACAAGCTTCTGGAATCAGCATAAAATACCTTGTAATGTCAGGATGCGTAACTGTAATATCTTCACCCTTTGCTATCTGTGCTTTAAACTTAGGTATCACACTTCCACTACTTCCAAGTACATTACCAAATCTTACCGCCACTATATCTGTGCCATTGCCATTAGAATTTTGTGCATAAAGCTCACAGATACGTTTGGTTGTTCCCATCACATTTGTAGGTCTTACAGCCTTGTCTGTTGATATCATAATAAACTTTTCAACACCATATTTTATAGAGAGGTCTATAACATTTTTAGTACCTATGATATTATTCAATATAGCTTCATCTATATTTGATTCAACAAGAGGAACATGCTTATAGGCTGCGGCATGAATCACAATATCTGGCAAGTGACTCTTAAAGGTCTCATCTAAAAAGTTTTTATTTACGACACTCTGCATAACAGGAACTGTTTTAACTTTTTTCAACTCTTCGATTATCGCATAAAGGTTGTACTCGCTATGGTCTAAAAGTATAAGCTTTTTTGCTCCAAATTTTTCACACTGACGGCATATCTCACTCCCTATGCTTCCCCCAGCACCAGTCACCAAAATAGTTTTATCTTTTATAAAAGAGGATATTTTATTTTTGTCCAAATCTTTAGGATGACGGGCGAGTAAATCTTCAACAGAGATATCTTTGAGTTGTGATGCAAAATCTTTGTCACGTAAGATATCATCTATAGAGGGTAAAACTTGAATTTCACGAAAGTGTCCACTGAGGCTATCATAGATCTCTTTAACTCTACTATTGTGAGCAGATGGCATTGCAATAACAAGGAGGTCAAATTTGTTTTTTCCAAGAATAGATTTGAGTTTCTCTTTGGAAATAACCTTAATGGAATCTATAGATCTATTTTGTATTATCTTTTCATCATCTACAAAATATTTCACCTTGTACGCACTATTTGCAAACTCAGATTCAATCTTAATACCAGCTTTTCCTGCACCGTAAATGACTACTGACTTTGTTTTCACCACTTTACTTCTATTGATTAAAAAGTAATAGAGATACATTGAAAAATTGATACAAAATATATATAAAAAGAGTTCAGAGATTAAGAAAGAAAATCTCACATGACCATAAAAAATAGGAAAGTAGACCCAAAATGCTACGATGTAAACAGAACTCTTAATTAGAAAAGTTTTTTGAGAAGCTTTGGACCAAGAGAGCGAATAGTCTTTAAATATGAAAAATGAGGCGAGTACACGAATAACGATAACACTTGCAACTAAGTTAAACTCAAATGGCATGTGGAAAATAAAAAAGGTCCAATTAAAAGTAGCAAAACTCAGAACTATTATTACTAAAAAATTTAATATTCTCTTATCTATCATCATTCTATGAACCCCAAATATATATTAGTTTTATAAGTTTTTTATTTTATCTAAACAATATTGTTATAAAAGTTAAATTTCATCCAATTTATTTGTATTTTCAAGTACCTGAATGGTTAACTTTTCCAAATCTTCTAAATTGAAGTGATATTTATTTGAAAAACTCTCGATAGCTTTTACATCAAAGTGTTCCATGTTCTTTGCAAATATATATATTTCACCTAAAAGACCTCTGTTTTGTAGAAGTGCCTCTTTAATCTCCTCTTCAACACTAAGCTGATTGAGAATCGTTTCCATAGAGAGGTTAAGGAGTGCGTCCATCAGTGATATGAGCGCGACAAAATGAGCTTTGCCTGCGAGCGCTTCACTCTCTTCTTGTGTAATTTTCTTTGCTACTTCAACCATCAATTCACTTCTGCTTTTCACTAGACGCATCAAAGGCGAACCACTCTCTGACCTCTTCTCAAAACTACTTGAATAGAGCAAGAGCATTAAGAGCTGTGCAAGGTGTTCTCTTCCCATGAGTGTTAAAACTTGCTTGATTGAGGAGATATGATAATGAAAAGTAAAGTAGCTAGAGTTAATAAATTTCAAAACTTGTAAAGAGATTTTGGGTACATTTTCAAAGGCAGCAACTACTTTATCAATTTTTGCATTACTCATGAGCAGATTACAAAGTCCAACAGCTTCCATATAGATTGGATTCAAACTCTTTTGTTCTGAAATTTTTGGTTTAGAGAAAAAATATCCCTGAAGATAGGTATAGTTAAAACTTTTTGCTTTTTCATACATTCTACAAGACTCTACTTCCGTAAAAATCTTTTTGATTTTATAGGGTTCTAGGAGAATCAAATTATTTTCTTCCGTTTTTATATCAATTTTAATATAAGAGATATATCTTAAAATTGTGGAGATATTCTGAAGGACGTCATGGTTTATGTAGGTATCATTTATGGCTAAGACATACCCTTTTTTATGTAAATCAACCACTCTTTGCACTACGGAGTCATCTATCTCTATATTCGCTTCTATGGAGAATATAAATCTACCTATGGGAATAGTATAAATTGTTTCATGCATCAGAAATTTTTTATCTATTTTTATAAATGCTTTATGCGCACCTAGAAGAGTTTTGACTCCAAATTTAGTTAAGGCACTCTTTAGGAGCTCTGCCGTTTTGTGGCTTTCTTGCTTTATGAAGGAACCTAAACTTGCATCGCTATAAAGCAGTTCATAAGCAAAAGTCTCTCTGTTAGCGTCTAAAATAGGTTGTCTTAGAACATACATATGCGTATTCATTAAAACTCCCTCTCTCTTTTTAGTAAGATTATATAGAAGAAAAGCATCAATTTTCTTGAATCTAGATCATATAACTTGAATCTAACTCATATAAATAAACTGTAAAAGTTTAATTCTATCTTGCATATGCCCTGTTCGCTGGACTGTTTTCATCATATTCTAATAACTCTAAAATAGTTTTTTTATTCATTTTTCTAGCAAAGTCTAGTGCTGTAAACCCCTTTATATCAACCGCATTTTGATTTGCACCCTCTTTTAAAAGTATTTTTGCAATTTCAACTCGTCCATAACATGCAGCAGCCATAAGGGGGGTGAAAGCACTTTTTCTAGTTGTTTTATTGACATCTATGCTTTGTTCTATAAGGTATTGAACCATTTCAATATTGTTATAGGTAATGGACATATCAAAGATACTTACACCATTCTCATCAAAATCAAAAATATCTGCACCACTCTCTATGAGCAGCATCAACAAATCAAAATCACATCTGTTTCTAATTCCACATGCCAAAACAGATTCGCCATTTTCATCGGAAGCATTTACATCGGCACCCTCTTTTATGTACTTTTTAATATTTAAATAATCATTTTTTTTTAAAAGTTCTAGCCATCTATTCATCTGTTTTCCTTCTTGAGAGTTTAGCATATAAAAAAAGCTATTAATATTATTTAAGATTCTTTATTTAAAAGATAGTTGAAATATGTAATTTGATAAGAAGAGAGGAAATGTGTGTAATAAAGTAACACTACCCCTATTTTGTAGGGAT
>PETN01000075.1 GCA_002781365.1 Sulfurimonas sp. CG01_land_8_20_14_3_00_36_23 | reverse complement strand
AGTAAAAACTGCTAAAAAGAAAAAGTCAAATATTAAAAACTACTAACTTTTCAAACAAAGTTCTGTAAATGGACTTGTTCAGAGGGTTCAATTATTATTGTAGGTGTATTCATTTTATTAGTGTCCCATCTCTGCTAGTTCTGCCATCATTAAATGGTAGAATTTTCTAACCTTGGCATTTGGAAGTGTATTAATAGCTTTTATTATTTCTTTTTTTAAATAATCAGGGTTACTTATATCTTTGTTTATATTACTATCTTTCAATTCTACATATTCTGCTAAAGCTTCGTATACTTTAATATTTTTTTCACTTTTCTTCCAATCGTATAAAGTTGATTTTGGCTTGCCTGTAAGTTCCGATATTCGGTCAATTATTTCTGATTCTTTACGATTATCCATTTTCTTTTCCTATTTTTACGAATATAGCATTATTTTACTTGACATCTTTACGGTATTCGTGTATAATATTGGTATGTTTAAACGGTATTCATAAAATTTATGATTATCGTAAAATTTAGGAGTGACAAAATGCAAGTAAATCAAAAAGATATTCAAAGACCGACTTTATACGTTCCGTTCTTCACTGAACAAATGATTTGGAATAGCGATTATTTAGAGTACATACCTACAAATAATCATATTGTCACTTCTAGTATTTGCAAATCTGCAAAAACCACCATAAAGCATAACATAAGTTTATTGAGACTCACACTAAAAAATAGAAGATTATTTCAAAAATCATTAAAAATTGCTAGTCCCAATGATATTTCTGAGTTACATGCAGTTAGAAATCTGTTTAAAAATGCTCAAAGTAAAATCCGCAACAACGTAACAATGCATTGAGTTTTGTGTAAGTCGGTTGAATTCACGACCATTTGAGAATGAAGTCGTTAAATAGCGTATGCTTTATCTAACTCTCCCCCTTTCAGTCACTTCTAAGGGGTTAAAAAAATTAAGTGACAAATTTAGGTTTTTAGAGCATAAAAGAGAAATTTCCACAGTAGGTTTATTTTTTTCCTACGAAACAATAAATATCTTTTATGTTCTAAAAACTTAATTGACAGTTGATTAAGTTTAAAAATTTTATTCACTGAGGAGTGACAATGGTAAATGTATTAATGATTGGTAAAGTGAAAGCAGTTCGTAGAATCGAATTAGATGGTTTTGTAGATAGTAAGTGGACTGAAAATATTCCTAAAATTGAGGTAACGATTGAGAGTGAAATCCCTGACGATAACGGAGATATTAACTACTCTATGGATAAACAGATTTTAGAGAGTTCAGAGTACAAAAAGTATAAAGAATTAGAGCATAAGTACGTTGCTGTTCCATACGTAATGGATTCTAGTGCCAAAGGTCAAAAGTGGTACCCCGACAAAAACACACCTATGTTTGAACTAAAAGATTCGTTCGCAAATATGATAAAAACAGAACCTGTACCAGCACTTAAAAAGGTTTAACAACTAAGCATCGCAGATAGAGCCGTAGGCGTTATGGCTCCGCCCAAATTGCTATAGAAGATTAGATACATAGACACGATTTATATATTTACTCTTCAAACTAGCTATATGAGGATTTATCCTCGCCTATATACAAAATTGCCAAAGAAAAGAACAAAGCCTTAACAGTTACCCGACACTTGCCGAGCAACTGCTAAGTTTTTGACAAAAACACTCAAGAGATAAAAAGTAACCTTGCATTAAAGAGCGTGATTTCTTTATTGCAGAGTTATCACGAACTCTAGCAAAATTTTCTCAAAGGGGTCTAAAATGACTTTCAAACAAAAACTCGCTCTTGGTCTAGTTACTGTAACTGCTTTTTCTTCTAACGTTTCAGCTGCAATCGTTGCTCCTACTTTTGATAGTGCGGATGCTATTACTGTGGGTACTGCTGTACTTGGTGGTTTAGCTTTAATCTGGGCTATCAAAAAAGCTATGTCAATGGCTAAATAATGCCACTCCCGATATTAGACTTAATTGTAATTTCTGAATTATTCGGTGTTGTAATTGCTTCTTTATCGGTGTTTTGGGGTATTAACAAAGCCATCATCATTTCAAAATCTCATTAGCCTTTCGGCTTTTGAGAACAAAAAAACAAAGGTCAAAAAATGAAATATTTTAAAATTCTATTACTTCTAATATCATTTTCAAGTGTGGGCACCTCTAAAAACCACCCTTAATTTTGTTAAAACCAAGATTTCAGTAAAATAAATATAAAAAAGAGAGAAGTGAT
>PETN01000021.1 GCA_002781365.1 Sulfurimonas sp. CG01_land_8_20_14_3_00_36_23 | reverse complement strand
TACTAGATTTGAGTCTACTGCTATATTGGTCGCATTGTCTGTTGGGCTTAGAGTTGAGAGTGTTGGAGTTACATTATCTACTACTGTAATAGTAAACTGTTTTTCAAAATTGGCTATACCATCGTTAACATTGAGACGAACAGCATAAGTTCCCCCTGCCAATAAAGATGCGTCATTAGCTCTGAAGTTTGTTCCACTTATGTTAAAGCTTGCGTTATCTGTACTTCCTGTTCCTGCTACGAGTGTATAGGTATAGGTTTGACCTGTATCTGCATCAGTGTTTGAGAGTGTACCTACTATAGCATTAACTCCACCGCTTTGGTTTACACTTGCACTACTTAGGGCTATGTCTGTTGGGATGTCGTTCACACTTGTTGCTGTGATTTGAGTAGTTGCGTTTGCAGTTCCATCTACTGTTCCATCATTTGGAGTAAGTGTAAATGTTGAAATTACTGTACTTGCTGGTGCTACTTGGTTGGCTGTTGGGTGAAATACCAAACCTTGTAGGTTTGCTTGGACTGTAGCTAAGGCAGCGGAAGTCATGGTGTAACTTCCTGCACTTCCTGTAATACCTGTACCTGTTAATGTACCGTTTGCAGCTGTGTAGGTAATGGCAATACTTACGGGATTGCTATCTACATCTGCTACTGTGACACCGCTAAATGGGGTTGTTGTAGCGTTGTCATTTACTGCTCCTGCGGTTGTAAATGTTCCGCCTAATGTTGGAGCCGTGTTGGCTGCTAATGTTGTAAAGGTTCCGCTAGAAACAGTACTTACATTAGCTGCCGCATCTTTAGCTGCGAAATAGTAGTAGTATTGCGTACTTCCACTTAATCCAGTTACATTAAATGTTTTAGCAGTAGCTGCTGTTACTGCACTATTTGCTGATTTAAAAGCAGCTGCGCCTGTGTTGTCTTGTCCTGCTACTACTTGTGCATTTGTTGGAGCCACTGCACTTGTTGTTACAACATAGTACATGGTTCCAGTCTCATTGGATGTTGCGACTATATTTGCTGTTGTTATTGCTATCGTGTTGGAACCAACGGCTGAGAGAGTTGGTGGGGTGGTATCACCTCCGCATCTGTGTAAATAGAGTGTAGTTGTCCAACCAGAAGTAGAACATCCTAGAAATTCTTTACGAGATGCAATATCACCTGTAAGAGTTACCATTTGAGTAGAATCACTTAAAAGAAGATTTTCCTCTTTTAAAAATGCCAATACATTATTTTGAGAATCTTTAGTTTTCTTCATAGTGGTTTTTGAACTACCAAACACTCCAAAAGGGTTTTTAAACTCTTTTTTCTCCTCTATCTTAGTTTCAGCTTTCACACTATGTTGTACAACTGCTTTCTTTACTCTTGTGCGTGAGCCTGAACGAACAGAACTTCCCCCTGCCAGTGCAGGACTGCCTAAAAGCATAAATGGGAGTAGTGCTTTTGCTACTTTTATCTTTTTCATTTTTTCTCCTCTTTTAATTTTTCAACTATAGTTATATTTTGCATATCCATCTTAGAAAATGCAAACCATTTTTTGCCTAGATCTTTCAAACTTGCTCCTATGTGGTAGATTTGTTCATCATCGATTATCAAAAATCTATCGTGAGAATCTTTGAAGTTTTTTATGTTTATGGCTCTGTATTGAGCGTTGTATTTTTCTACATCTAGTTTTAGTTGTTTAGATATGGAGTTGGTGTAAATAGTTACATCTATATTTTGATTTTTACTAAAGAGTATTAAGACACTATCGTCAACGAAGTTGTCTATGAGGATGATATTTTTCTTTGCTTCTCTTATGAGATCTGATATGAAACTGTAAGCATCAAATATTTGTCCATTGTAGAAGATGCCTTGTTTAATGTCAAGATTATCATTTTTAATCATTTTAGATATATTATTTATCTCTTTTTTTAAACTGTTTACATCATTTTCAAGTGATACAAATCTTTCATTGGTAATTTTATTTCCATTTATAACATAACCATCTTGGATATAGTTTTTTAGTACTGATGTTGCCCATTGTCTAAATTTAGTGGCTTTTAGAGAATTTACTCTATAACCTACAGATATTATCATCTCTAAGTTATAGAAATTCATTCTTCTTTTTTTACCGTCAGATGCAACCTGTTCCAGAATGGAACAAGTTGATTTTTCTAAAAGTTCATCTGTTTTATATATATTTCCTATATGTTTTACAATGGCAGGACGATTAACATCAAAAATCATAGCTATATCTTTTGCACTTAACCAAACGCTCTCTTTTTCAATAGAGACTTCTAGTTCAATTTCTCCATTACTATAAACTATGCTATTTTTCATTATATCTCATCCCTAAAATCAAATATATGTCTTGTAAGTGAACTATTTACATTTAAAAGTTCAGGCATTGTGCTATCTGGTATGATGGCTATGTCATATATCTGATCCACATCTCCATCAAACTTAATGTGTCCTATCTCTGTATTATCTTCTAAATTTATCATCCACACACCTGCATAGGTTTCATCGTACATAGTAGATATCGGTGAGGGGGTTTTTATCTCACTGGCTCTTACTTGCGAGAGTCCTACGAACATCACTCCGCCGTAAAAGTAAAGTCCTCTTGTGAAACCTTGGAGTTTGACAACTTGAGCCTTCTCTTTCGTGATTGGGTTGTATCTCCAAACTACACCTAAACCCGATTCACAAACATACACTTCACCTTTATATACTTTTGGAGAGTGTGGCATTATCATCCCCTCTATAAGTATCTCATCGGTGTCTATATCTATAAGCGTGCCATAGTCTATGCGTCCCTCACTCCATGAATCTCGTGAATCTTCCATATTAAAGGTGGTTACATATTTTGGTTTGCCATTTAACATTGCCATACCGTTTAGGTGGCATCTATCTTCTGGAACAAGTTTGCTTATAAATTTTGGTTTCCATCTAGCTACAAATGAGTTATCTGGTGAGAGGGTTGAGAGACATGAAAAAGTGGAGTTAACAACCCAAAGTCCCTCATCTCCCCATGCTATGTCATGGATATTTATCATCCCTGTTGTTAAAGAAGCACGGGGAAGATAAAGAGCATCTGCTTTTCTAACTTCTGCTATCTCCTCATCTCTTTGTTCTTTTAACTCCTGCATCTTCTCTTTATCTTTTTCAAGTACTTTTGTTGAGAAGTTTCCGGTGTTGTCTAGTGAGCCATTTTTAATACTCTCTAAAATATCATCAGCTCTTTTAAACTCTAACACTTGGTTAAAAGTACCTAGAGTGATATGGTTTTCATCTGCATAGATTCCCATAGGGCGAGGAAATGCTTTTAGGTTAGTATCGATTGTCTCCCCATCACTTCGTACAAGTATCAGTCTTGCACTTTGGTAACTTGTCACTGCTAGCGAGATATTGAGTGCTTTTAATATTTTGGCAAAGTTATCAGTTGCTGTACTTGAAAAATCAAACTCTGGTTCGGTTGATTCTTCTGATTTTTCAGTTTCCATATAACACCTTTTTTAAATCTGCGACTAGTTTTGTATATTTGGCATGTGGATTTTGGCTCATCTTTAATGCTAAAAGTCCTGTAATAAGCGGTGCTGTAGCTGAAGTGCCACCAAAGCTTCCGTAAGTTCCGTTTGAGTTTGTTGTGATTATACCACTTGGTATTTTAAAATCCAATATATTACCATAATTACTGTATTTTTGTGTTGCACCTACCGTTATTACTTCAGGGATAGAAGCTTCTGTGCTTAAAGGTTTTATCTCTTTATGAGAGTTTCCAGCTGCAAATACAATTGCCGTATCTTTTGAAAGATATTTAATAACATCATAAACAGGTTCTAAAAGTATTGGAGAGTTCCAAGAGCAGTTGATGATATTTGCTTTTGCTTTTTGAGCCACTGTAAAAGCCACAACCGTATCTGATGTGATATTTGTAGTTTGTCTTACGGCTATAAAGTTGGCATGTGGAACTATGCCGTCTATACCGATACCGTTATGTTGTGCAAAGATAATTCCCGCTACTTGTGTACCGTGAGTGTCGATGTTTAGTTTTTTGGAGGCATCAAGATTTTTGTTATCTGCATCGTAAGAAAACAGAACATGCACCCCTTTTAAATCTTCATGTTCTAGGTTAAATCCATCATCAATGATGGCTATATTTACACCCTCACCTTGTGTGGTTTGCCAGATTTTTTCTAGGTTATATTTTTTAGTGATGTTTTGAGATGGTTTAAAGTTTAGATTTCTTGTTTGAGATATATTTGGCTGGGCGTAAGAGATAAATTCTTTTTTTGCTAACTCTTTTGAGTACTCTAATGAGTTGTTTGAATCTATTAAATAAAGATTTGAGTTTTCTAAAAATGCTATCTGTTTTATATCTTTATTTAGTTTTTCTTTGAGCTCTTGTTTTGAGAGGGATGATTTTACTATGACGCTATTTAAGAGGTTAAAGTCATTGCAAACTTGTTTGTTGAAGTTTGTGATGCATACTTCTTTTGAAAACAATGAAGATAACATCAATAAATTTATTAATATCAAAAATATAAACTTCAACACTTCTATACCTTTATCTCTTCTATCGAGCAGTTGTAATATCAGATATGATAGGAAAATCTGAATAGTGTATGGTAAACTTAATGCTACTCTCATTTTGACTTACAATAGGCTTATCAAATAAATGGATAAAATAGTATCTTTTGTCATCTATAAGTGGCGAATAATCTATTTTAAGATTTTCATCAAGATGATAGACAAACCATATAACCATACCATGCAAGTTTTTATTTGATTTGAGTATCGTTTCAAATGTTTTATTCCACGACTGAGATGGCATAGCACCCAACTTAAAATTGTAAATTTGAACAGGTTGACTTAAAAGCTCGTATTCTATCCCCCTTAATCTTTCAAACATATAATAGGGTTTAAAACTGTGTAAAATTTGAATATCAACACCCATTGTATCTGTTGCACTCCCATAATTCCATAGCTCTTGACTATGTATGGGTGCAGCCATCATACTTATTGAGCTTGGAAAGACAGTACTCTGACTCTCTAAAAACTTCTCCTTTAAATTTTTAATCATCAATAAATTTTTATATGTGGGAAAAGTGTGTCTAAAAATATCAATCAACAAAAAATCCATCTTTTTTTCTATATCTTGACCAAATGTCAAGTCACTAGGCTCTTTATTAATTACTTTAACTCTAGATTCTACACCATTTATCTTAGCTAATTGTGTGGCTTTTATCGCTAAAAATGGTTCAACTATACACACCACCACCTCCTGTGTACCCTCTTTGGCACTTTTTATCGATAAAAGTCCTTCAGCATCAGAATACTCTAAAACTCGGCTATTTTGATGGATATGTTTTGCTATCCACTGCTCATAAATATCTAATGTTTTTTTATTATTATAAAATTCATATCGATAACTTGGAAATAACTTAGTATAAATTTGATTGATTGTTCCTGTAATGAAGTTGTTATGTAAAAGAGTCGAATCAATTTCAATGGCTTGTAAATAATTTTCCAAAGCTTCATTATGCACACCCATTCCATAATAGATTTCTGCCCTTTTTAGATAACTCTCTACATTTGTTGGATCTAAATGAACAACAGTAGTATAGTGTCCTAATGCTTGTGTATAATCATTCATCTCTCTACATACATTTGCCCCATACAAATAGGCTTGTACATTTTGAGGATTGTATTCTAAAGCTTTTTCTAACATTTTTTTAGACGTATCAAAATTTCCTTCTCTATAATAGATATATCCTGCATTACTATATGCATCTGAATTTGAGGGGGTAAGTTCAATGGCTTTTAAAAACTCATTTAATGCAGCATCATACTCATTTCGCATTAAGTAAACAACACCTAAATTATTTCTATAAAAACCATTATTTTGGTCCAACTCCACAGCCTTGTTAATATATTGAGTTGACAAGATTGTATCACCCTCACTATTAGCAATTAAACCCAGCATATTCATTGATTGGTGATGTGTTGGATACTCAACAATAATTTGTTTAAAAATCTCTTTTGCTTTAAAGAGATTTTTATTACTATAGTAATCCATTGCTTGTTGATAGTAACTATCCATTCTTCCCTCTTTTATAAATTTTTACATTAAACTTTTTAGCAAACTCTAAGAGTTTTTTGCCACTCAATTGCAAATGTTAATTGAAGAGCAAACAAGTATGACAATCGATTTGTCGATGTTTCCTTGAGAACTCTCAAACTAGTCAAAATTATCTATATCAATTTCTTGATGGAAACAATCCCTCAAGTGCAATACAGAAGTTCATCACACTGCTTGGTTGCATATTATTATGTGCAATGGGCCCACCATTACTACTAGATGATACATTAGCCTCATTAGTTGCAACAAGGCTTGATGCGGCTCCAAAAAGTTTATTTCCATCAGGATCATTGGCTAATAATGATTCACCCCCACGTGCAATGGCGCTTGTGCCATCTTCAGCACTTGCTTCAAGAAGATGGGTGTGTGATGCCAATTCAGAAGCATCTAAAGTGACTTCTTCTACTCCTCCATACTGCCCTGAAAAGTATCCATTTCCAATGTGTACTGGCACTCTTCCTCTTAGGTCTGGAAGATTAAAAGTGGTTATCCCATTTCCCCCAAACTGTGTACTTAAGAGAGCATATAATGCTTGGTTTTTACTAATTTCCATAGTTGTACCATCACACATTGCCCACCCTTTTGGAGCACAATTGCATCCAAATATTCTAATCTCTCCAAGAAATGGTTCTGCCATAATATACTCCTTTAATTTCTAGATGGAAATGTTCCATCAAGACATAAACAAAACTGCATAGCCAAAAAAGGCTGTCTGTTTTCATGTTGCTGACTACTTCCACTCACCGATAAACTACTTTGACTCATTGCGACTGTAGTAGTAGCATCTGCTTTATAAAATGCTGAGCCATTCATTCTTCCTAAGAAGCTACGTTCAGCAGTTGTTGCCTCTGCAGAATCCCAATGCACATTAACAATACTATGTTTATGTATCGGTATTTGTTGAACATTCAACTCTACGCCAGAGGTACCACCTATCTTTCCTAGGTATCTAGGTGTTAAGCCTGGTCCAGCCCCTACACCCATTGGCGCACGTCCCATTAAATTGGGTACAGCCATTGTTGTTCTACCATCACCACCATATATAGAACCAATTATTGCATAAAGTGCTTGATTCTGAGCGATGGGAAGTAACTGACCGTTACAAGGGGTCCACCCTCTTGGTGGAAATGAATAAGGTAATATTCTTACCTCTCCAAAAAATGCATCTGCCATAGTAAACTCCTTTAGTTTTGACTAGGAAATACCCCTTTGAGGGATATAATAAAATTTAAGGCCATATAAGGTGCCATGTTGCTATGAGGTTGATCACCACCTGCATCAGATATTGCAGTGTCGGCTAAATTTGTTATCTTTCCTACTGAGCTACCATCATCATAAAAAGGCTTGCTACTTGTACCCAAAACTTGGTTAGCAGGATTTTGAGAGGTAGCGCCATTTGATGTTGCCATGAGCGTATGATTATGGCTTGGCATATTCTCTGTTACGAGTGTCACTGTTTCAGTACCAAGTCTTTGACCTAAGATGTGATTGTTTAAACCATTTCCTTGTCCCATATGGATAGGCACACGTCCCCGCATATCGGGCAACCCAAAAGTTGTTCGACCATCACCACCATATGTCGTTCCTAATAAAGATGCAAGTGCTTGATTCTGAGCAATTGGAAGTAATTGCCCCTGACAAAAAGCCCAGTCTCTTGGTGCGTAACTACCTGCATGCATTCTAATTTCACCTATATAAGGTTCCATAAGTACTCCTTTAAATTTGTTTTCGTCTTTATCTATATAACAACTACATACATAAAAACAATTCAATACTAAATAAGTACTCAATTGTTTTTATACTGACTGCATCATGAGATAATGATTTTCTTGTTTAAGAACTTGTAATCCTAACCTTTGATACAAACGTAAGGCTTTAAAATTATCTTGTGCAACACTTAGCTTTAATGTTTTTTTATGATTTTGTGAATATGTTAGAAACTGCTGAATCAATCCGCTTCCAATCCCTAAGCCTCTTGATTTTTTAACCAGTGCTATATCAATTGAACCCTCTGATTAAACAACAAAATTTCAGAGCCAATTAGATAAAATAAAAGAACTAAAAAAAGAGTGAGAAATATTATGCAACCAAGTTTTT